>NZ_LT629799.1:3146560-3775872 GCF_900105785.1 Microlunatus sagamiharensis | reverse complement strand
ATCTCCGAGCTGGCGTAGAAGGTGACCGTGGTGCCGGTCTCCTCGGTCGCCTCGTGCTGCTCGAGGGGCCCGTCGGGCACCCCGAGCGAGAAGGACTGGCTCCAGCGGTAGCCGTCGCGGCGCACCTCGACGGTCAGGTGCGTGGACAGCGCGTTGACCACGGAGACGCCGACGCCGTGCAGGCCGCCGGACACCTTGTAGCCGCCGGTGCCGAACTTGCCGCCCGCGTGCAGCACGGTCAGGGCGAGCGTGACGGCCGGGATGTGCTCGGTCGGGTGCTCCTTGACCGGGATGCCGCGCCCGTTGTCGACCACCCGGACGCCCCCGTCGGGCAGGATCGCGACGTCGATGGTGTCGCAGTAGCCGGCCAGCGCCTCGTCGACGGAGTTGTCGACGACCTCGTAGACGAGGTGGTGCAGGCCGCGCTCGCCGGTGGAGCCGATGTACATGCCGGGGCGCTTGCGGACCGCCTCGAGACCCTCGAGCACGGTGATCGAGGAGGAGTCGTACACGCCCTCGTCGACGTTCGAGGCGCGCAGCCGCGCGATGTCGAAGTCGGAGCGCTCGTCGTCGGCGGCCAGGTCGGGGTGCGGGACGCCGGCGACGCCGTCCTCGTCACCGCTGAGCCCGCCGGTGACGTCGTCGTCCGGGGCCTCGGTCGCCGAGGGCGGCAGGACGTGCGGGCCGTTCGCGAGATCCTCGGGCTGGTCGGGCTGGCGCGTGTCGTCCTGGTCGGGCACTGGCGGAGGTCTCCCTGGGTCGGAGGATCGCCGCGGGCGCGCGCGGAGGACCCGGGCTGGGGGCCCGGCTCGTTCGGCACGTCGCGGCAGACGTCACGCGAGGGCCGGGTGGCCCACCGACGACGTCCTGAACTACGTCACATCCTACCCGTTCACCCACGAGCGAGGGCTGCCGCCGGGCCGTCCAGCACCACCCCGGTCCGCGGCAGCGGCCCCTGAGGGCGCCCAGGAGACGATCGACCCCGGATCGGGGGTCCCCGTACGGGGGCGGAGCCCGACCGCGCAGAGCCGCCGTGGCGCGGATCCCGGCGGGCTCGGCGCGAGCTAGGCGGGCGCTCGCGCCACCCGGCCCGCCCGACCCCGCCGGACCCTAGACTCACCGCCGTGACCCACCCGGTGCCGCAGCGTGACGTCGGTCCCGACGCCGGCGCCCCGGGCGAGGGGACGGTGGACGCCGAGCGCGAGGCCGACGAGGCCCGCGCGCGGCTGCGGCGAGGGCGGTTGATCACCGCCGGCGTCGCCGCCGTGCTGGTCGTCGTCGTGGCCGTCGTCGCCCTGCTCGGCGGGTTCGAGCGGCGCACGGACCTGATCACGCCCGTCGCCGTGGGCTCGGTGATCACCACCGGCCCGTACGAGATCAGCCTGACCTCCGCGACGCTGCAGCACCGGACCTCGGAGGACACCTGGGACGTCGTCGCCCGCGGCACCGCGCGGACGACCGGCACCACGAGCATCGCGCCGGGCACGGGTGACAACGGCTTCCTCTACGCCAAGGACCTCGGCACGGGCGAGTCCCAGGCGGTGCGGTCCGTCGGGATCGGCGACGGCAGCGGGTTCGACCGGATCGCCAACCTGACCCCGGGCCTGCCGGCCGTGCCGGTGACGCTGACCTTCCGCTTCGCGGTGGAGCCGGGCGACAGCATCCTGCTCGCGGTCTTCCAGCAGGAGTACACGACGCCCTACCTCTTCAGCGACGAGCTCGGCTGGCGTGCGACGGCGGAGGCCTCGACCATGACCGTGCCGCTCGAGCGGCTCCCCGACACCGAGTACTGAGCCCGCTGGACGCCCCCGAGCCCGTCGCAGGGCAACGGGGCTGACGCTCCCTGAGCCTGTCGAAGGGCCCCGAAGGGGTTGGCGTCCCCGCACCGCCGCAGCGGAGTCCTGCCGACCTCAGGCCGGCGGCCGCAGCAGCGGCGAGGCCCGCCAGCTGTAGGTCTCCAGCGCCAGCCCGGCCAGGTCGTCGGCATCGGCGGCGGGGACCTCGAAGCCGAGCACGAAGGGGTACGTCGTGCCGACCACCGCGGCCTCCGGCTCGGGCGCGCACGACTCGCCCTCGTGGGTCGGTCCGATCCCGACGGGCTCCCAGGCACGACCCGAGGCCGACACGAGCGTCATGGTGCAGAGCAGGTAGTCCTGCTTCTCGCGCGGGGTGACCTCGAGCTGCGCCACGACCCAGACCGCCCCGGGCTCGGGCGAGCCCGGCGCGCCGCTCTCGGTCCCCCAGCGCTCGGTCTGCCGCAGGCTCAGCAGCCGGAAGTCGGCGTGCGGGCCCTCGGCGACCGCGCCGGCGGCGACCGGTCGGTAGCGCGGCGGCGGCAGGTGCGTCGAGGAGTAGGTCAGCTCGACGACGACGAAGAGCAGGACGAGCAGGAACGCTCCTGCCGCACTCAGCCAGGCCCGGGCCCGGCCCTCGTCGGGCACCGCGCGCGGCGCGGCGGACGAGTGGGGAGCCGGCGCGGCCGCAGGGCCGCTCACGCGAGCGCCTGCACGAGGTCGTCGCGGAGCACCTCGACCGTGCGGCCGGTCCCGGCCTCGCGCCACTGCGCGGCGTTGGCCGCGGTGATGCCGAGCGGGGTCTGGGTCCGGTCGAAGTAGCGGTAGGTGAGGCCCTGGTCCCACAGCTCGAGGGTGAGGCCGTCGATGCGGGCGGGGTCGACCTCGAAGACCAGGTCGCGGGAGGTCTCGAAGCCGGGCTCGGCCTTGGTGATGGTGCCGAGGGAGAAGGCCGGCCGGTAGGTGGTCCCCTCGCGGCTCAGCAGCCGGCTGCCCGAGACCGTGACCTCGTCGCGGCCGGGCGCCTGCACGGCCAGGTGGACGACGACGAAGAGCCCCTCCGTGCGGAAGGTGTCGTCACCCTCCGTGAGCTCGGAGGCGACTCGCACGTCGCTGACCACGACGCGGCCCGACTGGTAGCCCGTGGCGACGTCGAGCGGGGCGCGCACGAGGTCGGAGGAGGCGTACTGCTCCGAGGCGCCGGGGTCGCTCAGGCGGTAGGCGACGGCGGCGAGGGTGACGAGGAGGATCGCGAGCACGACCCCGACGACGCGGGAGCGCCCGACGGTGCGGGGGCCCGTACGGGGGGACGCGGGGGTCGCGCTCATGCGCCCGCTCCTGCCGGGGCAACGGTGCTGGTAGGTGCCGGTGCCGCGGGCGCGACCGCGGCCGGACCCGCCGCCTCCGCGTCGCTGCGCTGGTGGAAGAGCTCGAGGCACCGGCGGAAGGCGACGGCGAGCAGGCAGAGGCGCAGCGGCTCCCAGGGCACGTCGTCGACGAGGTCGAGGACCGGGCCGAGGCGGTACCAGAAGTCGATGTCGTGGCCGCCGAGGACCGACAGGTAGATGCGGCGCACGGTGTTCTGCGCGACGAGGACCGCGGTGTAGACGAGCACGAACGCGCCGAGGAAGCGCACGCCGGCGCGCAGCACCAGCCAGATCGAGTGGAAGGTCGGCAGGTACTTGTCGTCGATGTCGCCGAGGAACGCCTCGCGCACCTCGCTGCCGACGCGGGCCACCCCGGGCGGGGCCGCCGGGCGGAGCGCGCGCTTGTCGCTGCGCCGGTCGAAGCGCGACGCCCCGACCACGCGGGCGGCCGCGGGCTGGCCGCGGCGCCACAGGTCGGCGAGCGAGAGGACCCGCGACCCGTAGACCAGGGCGGCGACGGCCAGCCAGATGATCGGCTGCGAGACCACGGTCCAGAAGACGGGCCAGGCCTCGCGGGCGAGGAAGCCGCCGAGCCGCTCGAGCAGCGCGGGCAGCTCGAGGTGGAGCGCGGCCAGGGCGTTCTCCACCGTCCGTCCGAGCTCGGACCACCAGGCCGCCACCGCGCGGTCCTCGAGCCAGCGGCGCGGCCGGGCGAGCAGCACGAAGCCGCCGAAGATCACGACGAGGATGAAGAACGACTCGACGACGGCGGTGAGGATGCCGAGCAGGCCGACCCCGGTGCGCTCGTGCAGGTGGTCGACGACGCGGCGCAGCACGTAGAGGCCGACGAGCAGGGCGACCATCCACCACGGGTGCTCCGTCGCCAGGCCGCGTACGGACGAGAGCACCGAGGGGCCGCCGTTCAGCACGCCGCCGCGGAAGGTCTGCTCGTTGGCGAGCTGGCCGGCCTTGTCGTTGACGAGGCCGAAGGCGGAGTAGAGGCCGAGGAAGGGCAGCAGCGTCACCGCCACGAGCCGGCTCAGGCTGCGGTCGCGTCCGTCGTCCTCCTCACCCCCGTCGGCGGTGCGGGGCACGAGTGCCCGGATGCCGAGCTCCTCGCCGCAGAGCCGCAGGATGACCACGACCGCGACGAGGGTGAAGAGGAAGCTCGACGAGAAGACGACCACCGCGGCCCAGCCGCTGGTGTCGCCGACGATCGCGGCGACCCGGACGGCGACCGCGTCCCCGAGCCAGCCGAGCAGGAAGACGGCCATGATCTGCGGGAACAGCCGCCAGAAGACGGTGAGCGTGTCGCGGACGAGGACGACGACGTCGCCCAGGAAGGCCGAGCCGGCGCGCGCGAACGGGTGGTCGGTGCGCACTGCCCTCCTCGACCCTCGACCGGCGAACGGGGCACCAAGGTAAGGGACGCGGGGTCCGCCCGGACCCGTACGGCGGGGTTCGCTCGGTGCTCGACCGGATCACGCGCGCCGTGGGCCGGCCGGGCCCTCGCCCTACGATGACCGGACGGTTCGGCAGCGGAGGGAGAGGTCACGTGCCTCAGCAGGTGCAGGGGATCATCGCGCGGAGCAAGGGTGCGCCGGTCGAGAAGGTGACCATCAACGTGCCCGACGCGGGCCCGGGCGAGGCCGTCGTCCGCGTCCTGACGTGCGGGGTGTGCCACACCGACCTGCACTACCGCGAGGGCGGGATCGGCGACGACTACCCGTACCTGCTCGGTCACGAGGCCGCCGGCATCGTCGAGCAGGTCGGCGACGACGTGCGCGACCTCGAGCCCGGCGACTACGTCATCCTCAACTGGCGGGCCGTCTGCGGCACCTGCCGGGCCTGCCGGCGCGGTCGGCCCTGGTACTGCTTCAACACCTTCAACGCGACGCAGAAGATGACGCTGGAGGACGGCACCGAGCTGTCCCCGGCGCTCGGCATCGGCGCGTTCATCGACAAGACGCTCGTCGCCGCGGGCCAGTGCACCAAGGTCGACCCGCGGGCCCGTCCCGCGGCCGCCGGGCTGCTCGGCTGCGGCGTGATGGCCGGCCTGGGCGCGGCGATCAACACCGGCGGCGTGACCCGCGGCGACTCGGTCGCGGTGATCGGCTGCGGCGGCGTGGGGGCCGCGGCCATCGCCGGCGCCAGCCTGGCCGGCGCGGGGACGATCATCGCGATCGACGTGGACGAGCGGAAGCTCGCCGTCGCCCGTGCGCTGGGTGCGACCGAGGCGGTGAACGCGAAGGACGCCGACGCAGTCGAGGCGATGCAGGCGCTGACCGGCGGGTTCGGTCCTGACGTCGTCATCGACGCGGTCGGCCGGCCCGAGACCTGGCTCCAGGCCTTCTACGGCCGCGACCTCGCCGGGACCGTCGTGCTCGTCGGGGTTCCGACGCCGGACATGAAGCTCGAGCTGCCGCTGCTCGACGTCTTCGGGCGTGGCGGTTCGCTGAAGTCGAGCTGGTACGGCGACTGCCTGCCCGACCGCGACTTCCCGATGCTCATCGACCTCTACCTGCAGGGCCGGCTCCCGCTCGACACCTTCGTGACCGAGGAGATCGGGATCGACGACGTCGACGAGGCCTTCCTGCGGATGAAGACCGGCGACGTGCTCCGCTCGGTGGTCGTGCTCGACGACACCTCGCCCGTCGCGATCGGCGGCCGGACGAACTCCCCGGCCACCGACGAGGTGGGGGCGTGACCGCGCGCGTCGACCACACCGTGACGTCGGGGACCTTCAGCCTCGACGGGCAGACCTACGACGTCGACAACAACGTCTGGGTCGTCGGCGACGACGCCGAGTGCGTCGTGATCGACGCGCCGCACGACGTCGAGGCGATCCTCGGCGTGGTCGGCACGCGCCGCGTCGTGGCGATCGTCTGCACGCACGGCCACGACGACCACGTGCGGTTCGCCCCGGACCTCGGGCACGTCACCGGGGCGCCCGTCCTGCTGAACCCCGCCGAGTCCGAGGTCTGGCACCTCACCCACGACCAGGACCCGGACGGCGAGCTCGTCGACGGCCAGACGATCGCGGTCGCGGGCACCTCGCTCCAGGTGATCGCCACGCCGGGGCACTCCCCCGGCGGCGTCTGCCTCTACGCCCGCGACCTCGGCGTGCTCTTCACCGGCGACACGCTGTTCAACGGCGGCCCGGGGGCGACAGGCCGCTCGTTCAGCGACAAGGACGTGCTGGTCGCGTCCATCCGCGAGCGCCTCTTCGCCCTCCCCGACGACACCGTCGTCAAGACCGGCCACGGCGACGACACCACGCTCGGCGCCGAGCGCGCGAACGTGTGACGGGTTCCGCACCCCTCGGACCCCCTCTCGGTCCTCGCACCCTCTATCGCTCTTCGCACCGGGTCTGCACGGTGCGAAGAGCGAGAAGAGGTGCAACGACCGGATCAGGGCGCGGCGGCCGGCCATCCACAGGTCGATGAACGGGCCGGGCTTGTCCACAGGTCGCGGTTCCGGGTGGTGCGGAGGAGCGAGAAGCGTGGTCGGCTCGGCGCGTGACCGAGGTCAAGACCCACGCCCAGCTCCTTCGGAACGGCTTCGCGGCTGACGAGATCCGTCGGCTCCGGCGTGCCGGGGCGCTCGTGCCCGTACGGCGGGGCGCCTACGTCTCGTCCGCTGTTGAGCTCGACCGCACCGCCGCCCACCGACGGCTCGTCGAGGCGACGACCGGCCAGATCGGCGCTGGCGCTGTGGTCAGCCACGTGTCAGCGGCGGTCGTCCACGGTCTCCCGGTCCCGTACGCGGACCTCTCGCGCGTCCACGTGACGCGCGACCGTGAAGGCGGCGGACGCGCTCGACGCTGGGTGCAGGTCCACGGCACGCCCCTGGCCCCGAACGAGGTCACCAGCCGTGACGGCATCACGTTGACGACGGTGCCTCGGACATTCGTCGACGTCGCGCGGGCGCATCCGATGACGACGAACGTCACGCTCGGGGACGCGGTCCTCCGCACGGGCGTACCGCTCGCCGCCCTCGTCGGGGCCGTCGAGCACGCGGCAGGACGCCACGGCGTCGCGGCGGCCCGGCGGGCCCTCGCCTTCCTCGACGCCAGGTCGGAGAGCCCTGGCGAGTCGGTGAGCCGGGTCCTCCTGGCGCAGGTCGGCGTCCCTGCTCCGGAGCCGCAGCTCGTGCTCCACGACGCTGCCGGCGCCTTCGTCGCGCGCGTCGACCTCGGCTGGGCGGCGCTCGGCGTGGTGGGCGAGTTCGACGGACGGGTCAAGTACGGGCGCGCGCTCGGCGCGAAGGCCGACCTGGAGGAGGTGCTGTGGTCGGAGAAGCTCCGCGAGGACGCGATCCGACGCCTCGGCTGGGTCGTCGTGCGCTGGACCTGGATGGACCTGGATCACCCGGAGAGGTTGGCCCAGCGGCTGCGAGCCGCGTTCGCGATCGGCCGTCCGATGGCCTGACCCCGTGTCACGCGACCTCGCACCCCTTGTCGCTCTTCGCACCGGGCAGACCCGGTGCGAAGAGCCGGAAAGGGTGCGAGGAGCGAGAAGGGGTGCGAGGTCCGGGCTCAGCGGCTCACTGGAACCCGGAGTTGTCGCGCGGGGTGTAGGAGGCCTCGAGGGTCGCGACCTCGTCGTCGGTGAGCTCGAGGTCGATCGCGGCGAGGGCGTCGTCGAGGTGGTGAGGCTTGGAGGCGCCGACGATGGGCGAGGACACCGCCGGGTGGCGCATGACCCAGGCGAGGGCGACGCTCGCCGGGGCCGCGCCGCGGGCCTGCGCCACGTCGAGCACGGCCTGGACGATCTCGCGGTCGGTGTCGGCGTAGAGCGTCTTGCCGAACTCGTCGGTCTCGCTGCGGCTCGTCTCGGAGTCCCAGGCGCGGGTGAGCTTGCCGCGGGCCAGCGGGCTCCAGGGGATGACGCCGACGCCGGAGTCGAGGCAGTACGGCAGCATCTCGCGCTCCTCCTCGCGGGCGAGGAGGTTGTAGTGGTCCTGCATCGTCACGAAGGGCGTCCAGCCGTTGGTGAGCGCGATGTTCTGGGCCTTCTGGAACTGCCACGCGTACATCGAGGAGGCGCCGATGTAGCGGGCCTTGCCCGACTTCACGACGTCGTGGAGGGCCTCCATCGTCTCCTCGATCGGCGTGCCGTAGTCCCAGCGGTGGATCTGGTAGAGGTCCACGTGGTCCATGCCGAGCCGGGTCAGCGAGGCGTCGATGCCCGTGAGGATCGCCTTGCGCGACAGGCCGCGGCCGTTAGGTCGGCCGGGGCGCATCGGGTTGAAGACCTTCGTCGCGAGCACGAGGTCCTCGCGCGGGATGAGCTTCTTCAGCGCGCGTCCGGTGATCTCCTCGCTGGAGCCGTCGGAGTAGGCGTCGGCGGTGTCGAAGAAGTTGATCCCCGCCTCGACGGCCCGCTCGAAGAACGGGCGCGACTGGTCCTCGGGCAGCGACCAGGCGTGGTTGCCGCGGGCGGGGTCGCCGTACGTCATGCAGCCGAGGCAGATCGGGGAGACGTCCAGGCCGGTGCTGCCGAGCTTCACGTAGTCCATGGCTCCTGCCTACCTCACGCGGCGGACCACCTGCGGAGCGCCCTCGTCAGGCTCCCTGCTCCGTGTGGTCGCGCCAGCTGTGCTGGGGGTCGTAGCCGAGCAGGGAACGGGCCTTGTCGATGCTCAGCGGCGACTCGTACTCGCCGAGCTCGCGGGTGTGCTCGACCTCCCCGAACCGCTCCCGGAGCAGCTGCTCGACCGGCACGTGCGGCACCACGTCGGGCGAGGCGATGACGAAGACCTCCATGCCCCGCGGCTCGTACGCGAGCGCGAGCTCGACGGCCTGGGCCGCGTCGCGCGCGTCGATGTAGGACCAGAGGTTGAACCGGCGCTGGTCGGCGGTGTAGCCGCCGAAGTCGGCGTAGTCCTCGACGCGCATGACGTTGGAGAAACGCAGCCCGACCATCGACAGCCCCGGGTCCCAGCGGCAGAACTGCGCCGCCATCGCCTCCTCGACGACCTTGCCGAGCGAGTAGGTCGAGTTGGGCTCGTGCACGGCCTCGTCGACGGGCACGTACGCGGGCGGGGCGTCGAAGGGCAGCCCGAGCACCGTCTCGCTCGAGGCCCAGACGACCTTGTGGATGCCCGCCAGCTTGGCGGCCTGGAAGACGTGGAACGTCGAGGGCACGTTGTTGCCGAACGTCGCGGCGTTGGCCGTCAGCCCCGGCGCCGGGATCGCGGCGAGGTGGACGACGGCGTCCACGGACGTGTACGCGTCGTCGATCCCGGTGAGCGCCTCGACGACCTGGCCGTAGTCGGTCAGGTCGATCCGCAGGAACCGCGCGCCCGCGCCGAGGCCCCCGTCGGGCACCGGCTTCGCGTCGACGTTCGTGACCTGGTGGCCGAGGGAGAGCAGGTGCTCCACCACGACCCCGCCGAGCTTGCCGGACCCACCCGTGACGACGATGTGCATGCCCTCGACCCTAGGCCTCGGCCCCCTGGCGGCTGCTCCCACGGTCCTGCACCGCTCCCCCGCGGTGCCCTGGATCCCAGCGGGGGCAGGGAAGTGTGAATTCAGGCCCTCCGACGAGACGCGCCCCGAGAAGCGCCCCTCGCGGTCACGGTTCGCGTACGTTGACGAGCGTCTCGCTGCTTCACCTCGGTCCACGGAGCTGCCCCAGCCTGGCGACAGGCGCGCGTCGGGGGACGCCGAGTCGACCCGGCCGGGGCCGAGAGACCCGGTGGCCCGTCCGACCTCACGGTCGCGGCGGGCCGCCGCGGGGCCTCGGACACCCTCGTCCAGCACGGCGACGACGCCGGTCCGGCGACGGGCAGGGCTGGAAGAATGGTCGCGTGCGCTTCCTCCTCCGGCTCGTCGCCAACGCGGCCGCCCTCGCCGTCGCCACCTGGCTCCTCGCCGGCATCCAGCTGACGGCGTCCGGCACCGGTGACAAGGTGCTCGTCCTGCTCGTCGTCGCTCTGATCTTCGGCGTGGTCAACGCGGTCGTGAAGCCCGTCTTCACCGCGGTCACCGCCTGCATCGTGCTGCTGACGCTCGGGCTCTTCCTGCTCGTCATCAACGCGCTGATGCTGCTGCTCACGTCGTGGGTGGCCGGCCAGATCGGCATCGGCTGGTACGTCGACGGCTTCTGGACCGCGCTGCTGGGCGCGATCATCGTGTCGGTCGTGAGCTTCGTGCTGAACGCCTTCCTGCCCGACCGCAACCAGCCGCCGCGCCGCCTGCGCGGCACCCGGGCGTGACCGCCTCGAGCGGTTCCACGGGGTCCGGGCCGGTCCGGGTCGTCTTCGTCTGCTGGGGCAACATCTGCCGCTCCCCCATCGCCGAGCGCGTCGCCGAGCGGATGGCGGCGGACGCGGGCCTCGAGGGCGTGGAGTTCACCAGCGCCGCGACCAGCCGCGAGGAGATCGGGGCGCCCATCGACCCCCGGGCCCGGCGCGTGCTGAGCGCGCACGGCTACCGCGCGGACGACCACGCGGCGCACCAGGTCACCGCGGACGAGATCGCGGGCGCCGACCTGGTGATCGCCGCCGAGCCGATCCACGTCGACCGGATGCTGCGGATCGCCCCGGACGCCGACAACCTGTCGCTGCTGAGCGACTTCGACCCGCAGGCGCCGGAGGGTTCCGGGCTCCCGGACCCCTGGTACGGCGGGCCGGAGGGCTTCGAGGAGACGCTCGCCGCGGTCGAGGCCGCCGTCCCCGGCGTGCTCGACGAGGTGCGCAGGCTGGGCGCCCGCACGCGCTGAACCGCCGGGCCCCTCGGCCTAGCATCGGCGTCGTGGGCGAGGCGGCGTCCGAGGGCTCCGACTTCTCCTGCGACGTCGCGATCCCGCGGCGCCAGGAGCTGGACGTCGTCCACGAGGACGACCGCGTGCTCGCCTTCCACCACACCCGGCCCTCCTGGCCGGTGCACCTGGTCGTCGTGCCCAAGCGCCACCTGGCCTCGCTGACCACGCTCGTCGACGAGGACGAGGCCGACGTGCGCGCGCTGCTCGGCGTGGTCCAGCGGCTCGCCCGCGAGGTCGAGGAGCGCGAGGGCGCAGCCGCCGTCCTGACCAACCTCGGGGCCTACCAGGACTAGAGCACCTGCACGTCCACGTCACCTCGGGCGCACCGCTGCGCTGAGCCCTGGCGCGGGTGGACCCGTCCGGGCCTACGCTCCCGTCGTGACCACGACCACGTCGCCCCGCACGCCGGTGCCCGCGCGGCGCCTCCAGGTCCTGTCGACCTGCTGGCTGCCCGGCGCCGTGCTGAGCGGGCTCGTGGCGCTCGGCGCGCTCGGCCTGGCCGCGTCCGGCCTCGTCGGCATCCTCGGTGAGGGCGAGCCGGGCCGGCCGCTCACAGCCGACGTCGTGGGCCTCGTCGTCGGCGCTCCGGCCGCCGTCGTGCTCGGCATGATCACCTGGCGGCTCGCGGTCGACGTGCCGCGCGACCTCCGCGCCTGGCGCAGCGCCCTGGACGAGCGCCGCGAGGTCCAGGGCGGCTGAGCGACGGTCCCGACCGGCGTACGGCCCAGGGAGGGCTCGGACGCAGGTGCCAGGCTGGCGTCATGACGTCAGAGCAGGGGCCCGGCCCCGTCGTGGTGGTGACCGGTGCGAACGGGTTCGTCGGTGCGCGCGTGAGCGACGCCCTCGTACGCCGCGGGGCGACGGTGCGGGCGGTCGTCCGGCGCCCGGGCACCGCGCGGGCGCAGGAGGGTCTCGAGGAGCACGTCGGCGACTTCGGTGACGCCGCCTTCGCCGCGCAGGTCGTGGAGGGCGCGGACGCGGTGGTCACCACGGTCCACCCGATGGGCTCCGCGCTGGACGTGCAGCAGCGCGTCGGCGTCGAGGACACGGTGCGCCTGGCGCAGGCCGCGCGCGACGCCGGCGTCGCCCGGCTCGTGCACGTCTCGACCGCCGCCGTCTACGACCGCAGCCCCGGCGTGGGCGACGTCGACGAGTCGTCCGCGCTCGTGGGCGACGACGCGGACGCGTACGGGGCGACCAAGCGCGACGTCGACCTCGCGCTCGCCGAGGTCGACGGCCTCACCCGGGTGCTCGTGCGCCCGCCGGCCATCCTCGGGGCGGGCGACAGCTCGGTCTGGAACACCCTGCGCCCGACCGGGATCCGCGACGACGAGGCCGAGCGGCACCGCGTCGCGGACGCGACCTTCGCCTGGGTGCACGTCGACGACCTCGTGGACCTGCTCGCCGACGTCGCCACCGGGCGGATCGGCGCCGAGGCCGACGTCGCGCACGGTCCCGTCGCGGGCGGGTGCACCGCCGTCAACGTCGCGGGCGAGCCGGCCACGCAGCGCGACTACCTGCAGACGGTCGCCGACGCGGTCGGCGTCGAGCCGGTCTGGGAGGACGGGCCGGCCTGGACCGGCCAGCTGGAGACCGGCCGCGCCCGCGGCTGGGGCTGGGCGCCGCGGGTCCCGCTCACCGACGCGCTGGGCGAGCTCGCCCAGTGCTCCCGCGCCCTGGTCTGACCGGGCCCCACCCCGCCAGCGCTCAGCGGGCGGGGGCGGCGACCAGCGCGTTCGAGCGCACCGTGCGGTGCCGGGCCGTCGCGAGCACGCCCGCGGCGAGCCCGACGACGAGCCAGGCCAGCAGCAGCGCGGCCTGGGCCCCCCCGCCGTTGCCGGTGACCACGGCCCGCATCCCCTGGAGCGCCGGGGTCAGCGGGAGCAGCGGCGTGACCGAGTCGAAGACCTCCGGCACGGCCGACGTCAGCGCGGCGGCCGCGGTGAGCACGACGAGCACGACCGAGACGAAGCGCCCGACCCCGCCGAACCAGGCGACCAGCGCGTGGTTCAGGGCGACGAACACCAGCCCCGCCAGCAGGCTCAGCCCGAGGAGCCGGACGACCTGGCCGGCGCCGAGGTCGAGCAGCGCGGTCATCAGCACGGTCAGGACCACCGACTGCACGGCGGCGACGACCGCGGCCGGCAGCAGGCTCTCCAGGCTGAGGCGCCACGACGACTTCATGCTCGCCAGCGCCTTGGCCGACACCGCGCGCAGCACGAGGTAGCTCGCGAGGCCGCCGACCCAGAGCGCCAGGACGGCGAGCAGGGTCGTGGTGGCGACGTTCGAGAAGACCGAGGTGACGTCGGACGACGCGACCGGCGCGGCGACGACGGTCGAGAGGCGCTCGCGCGCCTGCTTGTCGTACGTCGGGATCTGCTTGGCGCCGTCCTTGAGCCCATCGGCCAGCTGGCCGGTCCCGTCGGCGAGCTGGTCCGCCCCGGCCGAGAGCTTGACCAGACCGGTGCTCAGCTGCCGCGCACCGTCGGCCACGCCGGTGACGCCGCCCGTGTACTGCTCGACGCCGGTGCTGAGGGTGCCGGCGCCGTCGGCGATCTTGGTGACGCCGCCGGTGTACTGGCCGACCCCGCTGCTGAGCTCGCCCGCCCCCGAGGCCAGTCCCTGAGCGCCGGTGTCGAGCTGCTTGATCCCGGCGGCGAGCGGCGTGAGGCCGTCGGCGAGCTGGTCCGCGCCGTCGGCGAGCGCGGCGGTGCCCGAGATGATGCTCTGGCCGGTCTCGGGATCCTTGGTGCTGAGCCCGGCGGCCGCGCCGTCGAGCGCCTTCGCCGCGCCCTGGCTGCCCGAGTAGGTGGCCAGCGCCTGCGTGAAGGGGGCGGTCTGCTCGCCCGCCACCGTCAGCGCTGTGGTCGTCGCGTCGGTGCCGGCCTGCGTGAGCAGGTTGAGCACGACCGCGCACTGCGCCGCGTCGAGCTCGGTGGCACCGGCCGCGGCGAAGCCCCGGTTGAGCTGGGCGCAGGTGGGCGCTGCCGGCGAGGCCTTCTGGATCGCCGCCGCGATCTCCGCCTCCGTGGGTGGCGTCGGCTGCGGGAGCGAGGCCGCCTGGTCCGCCTGCTCACGCAGGGCCTTCTGGTACTGCTTCAGCCCGCCCTCGATCCCGGCGACGCCGTCCGCGATCTGCCGCCCGCCCTTGGGCAGCGCGGCGGTCTTGTCCGCGAGCGTGCCGACGCCGTCGGCGTACTGGTCGAGCCCGCTCGCGAGCTGCTTGGTGCCGCTGGCCAGCTTGGGCCCGCCGGCCGCGAGCTGGTCGAGGCCGCTGCTGAGCTGCTTGGTCCCGCTCGCGAGCTGCGGGCCGCCGTCGGCGAGCTGGTCGAGGCCGTCGGAGAGCTTGGTCGTGCCCTCGGAGGTCTGGTCGAGCCCGTCGGCGAGCTGCTTCGTGCCGTCGTCGAGCTGGCCGGCGGCGTCGGCGACCTTGCTGAACTGCTTCTTGGTGTCGTTGAAGCCGACGAACACGTTCTGGACGTACTGCTCGGTCAGGGTGTTGTTGAGCACGCGCGTCGCCGTGCTCGCGATGGCCTGGCCGACGACGGGGTCGGTGACGCCGCTGACCGGCGAGGTCTGGACGTCGAGCACGGCCTGCTCGGCGGAGTCGCCGGACTGGTCGCTGTACGACGTGGCGCGCGCCGAGAAGTCCTTGGGGATGGTGACCACCGCGGCGTAGCGGCCGGAGTCGAGACCGCTGCGGGCGTCGTCGGCGTCGGTGAGGACCCACGAGAAGTTCGTGTCCGCGGCCCGCTCGGCCCCGTCGCCGTCCCCCGTCTTGCCGTCGACCAGCCCACCTGCGAGCTGCCGCCCGAGCGGCACCGTCTGCTTGTCGATCTTGACCGGCTCGTCGAGGTTGACGACCGCCGCCTGGACGCGGTCGAGGCGGTCGGTCGACTTCCAGGTGGCGGCCAGGAAGCCGCCGGCCAGCACCAGCGGCACGAGCAGGAGCCCGATCAGCGAGGCGAGGCCGACCCGGCGGCTGCCGTCGGCGCGTTCCAGCGAGAACATGCGAAGTCCCTTGTCAGAGGTCGTGCGGGAGGAGTCAGGCCTGGGCGAGCGCCGGGCGGGGGCGCAGGTCCAGAACGCGGCTGGGGCCGCGCAGGAGGGTGTCGAGCCCGGAGCGGTCGGTCACCGCGAGGACGGCCGCCGTGGTGCGACCGGCGACGACCTCGTCGAGCGTCCGGGCCAGCGCGGCCCGGGCGTCGGGGTCGGCCCCCGGGTCGGTCAGCGCCTCGACGTGGTCGAGGAACAGCACGTCCGGCTTCGCGCGGGCCACGGAGGCCAGCTCGCGGGGCAGGTCGGTCGTCCCGGCGAGATCGACGTACGCCGTCCGCCGCCGGACGCGGCCGGCCTGCTCGGGCAGCACGAACCCCGCGACCTTGACGCGGGAGACGTGTCCGCCGTGCTCGCCGGGCTCGGCCTCGGGCAGCCGCATGCGCCCGGACAGCGTGAGCAGCAGCGCGCTACGGCCGGGGCCGGCCGGGCCCTCGACCACGAGCACCTCCCCCGGGGGCAGGGCGGTGCTGACGTCCCAGCCGCCGACGCGGAGCCCGTCGGCGAGCACGAGGTGGGTGTCGTCGGCCGACGGCCAGGCGGCCAGGGAGACCTGGTGGTGCAGGCCCTCGCCCTCCACGTCGAAGGACGGCAGGCGGCGGTCGATCCAGCGCGGCAGCCACCAGGCCTTCGTGCCGAGCAGCGTGAGCACTGCGGGGACGAGCGTCATGCGCACGATGAACGCGTCGACGAACACGCCGACCGCGAGCCCGAAGCCGATGGTCTTGATCGGGCCCTCGCCGTCGGGGACGAAGCCGCCGAACACCGACAGCATGATCACCGCGGCCGCGACGACGACGCGCGACGAGGCGACGAACCCGTTCTCCACGGCCGCCCGGGCCACCGCCTTGGACGGGCCGCCGGCGCGGGTTTCGCGAGCGCCAGCGAGTGGAACCCCTGCGGGGGGTGTGGGGGGTCGTCCCCCCTCAGAGGCAGCGTTCACCCCGTGGACGTACTCCTCGCGCATCCGGGAGACGAGGAAGACCTCGTAGTCCATGGCCAGCCCGAAGAGGATGCCCATCAGCAGGATCGGCAGGAAGCTGATCACCGGAGAGGTCTGGTGGACGTTGAAGACCGAGCCGAACCAGCCGTACTCGAAGACCATGGCGGTGGCGCCGAAGGCCGCACCCACGCTCAGCAGGAAGCCGACGGTCGCCTTGACCGGCACCCAGACCGAGCGGAAGACCATCGTCAGCAGCACCAGGGACAGGCCGACGACGAGGATCCCGAAGGGCACCAGGGCCGCGCCCAGCCGGTCGGAGATGTCGATGCCGACGGCGGTGAAGCCGGTGACGGCGGTGGCCACCCCGTACTCGTCCTCGAAGTGCGGCTGGAGCGCGCGGATGTCGCGGACCAGCTGCTTGGTCTCCTCGCTGTCCGGAGCACCCTCGGGGATGACCTGGATGATGCCGGTGTCGGCGTCCTCGTTGGGCGTCGCGAGCGGCACGCTGGCCACGCCGGGGAGGTCCCGCAGCTCGTCGGCCATGCCGTCCATGACCCCGAGCGGGTCGTCGGAACCGACGATGGTCGCGGTGACGATCAGCGGCCCGTTGTAGCCCTGGCCGAAGTGCTCGGCGACGAGGTCGTACGTGACGCGCGCCGGGGTGCCCTCCTCGGCCGTGCCGTTGCTCGGCAGGGCGATGCGGAGGTCCTTGGCGGGGTAGGCCATCGCGCCGAGCGCGACGAGCACGAGCACCACGGTGACGACCGGGGCGCGCGTCACCAGGCGCACCCAGCGCCGGCCGAGGCCGACGCGCGGGCGGCGCTGCGGCTCGGCGGCCGCCTTCGCCCGGGCCTTCGAGGTGCGGGGCTCCTTGGCCTTGGGCCGCAGCCGGTCGCCGAGGAAGCCGAGCAGGGCGGGCAGCAGGGTGAGGGCGATCATGACCGCGATGGCTACGCCGACCGCGGCCGCGACGCCCATGATGCTGAGGAAGGGGATGCCGGCCACCGACAGGCCGACCAGTGCGATCATCACCGTCATCCCGGCGAAGACCACCGCCGAGCCCGCCGTGGCCACGGCGCGCGCCACCGACTCCTCGGGGTCCATGCCGTCGCGCAGCTGGTCGCGGTGGCGCGAGGTGATGAACAGCGCGTAGTCGATGCCCACGGCCAGCCCGAGCATCAGGGCCAGCAGCGGGGTGGTCGAGGAGACCGTGGCGAAGCCGGTCGCGCCGAAGATGAGGGCGACGGTCAGCCCGACGCCGAGCAGCGCGGTCAGCAGCGGCATGCCCGCCGCGCGGAGCGAGCCGAGCGTCAGCCACAGCACGATCAGCGCCACCAGCACGCCGATGCCCTCGACCCAGCTCACGCCCGGGGTGCCGCCGGTGTACGCGTCGCCGCCCGCCGAGACCTCCGAACCCGGCAGCGCGGCCTGCAGCTCCGCGCGCTGCTGGGCCAGCTCGTCGAAGGTGGCCTCGCCGATGTCGACGGCGGGCACCGCGAAGGTGACGTTGATGATCGCGGCCGAGTCGTCCCCGGCGACCTGGCCCTTCGCGTACTCGTCGAAGGGCCCGGACACGGTGTCGACCTGGCTCACGTCGCGCAGCCGCTCGGCGCTCGCATCGATGGCCTTCCGCGCCGCGGAGGACCGCACCGACTCGCCCTCGCGGGGGACGACGACGACCTGGGCGGTGGTGCCACCGGCCTGGGGAAAGGTGCGGTTCAGCGAGTCGAGGGCGGTCTGCGACTCGGTGCCCGGCAGCGAGAAGTTCTCGTCGAACCCCTTGCTGACGGCGACCGAGGAGCCGCCGAGCACGGCGAGGACCGCGAGCCAGATCAGCACGACGCGCAGGCGGTGCCGGTACGAGGAGCGGCCGAGGCCGTACAGGAAGGAACTCATCTCGATACACGACTGTATGCGATACAGGTGTGTATGCAACGAGCGCTAAGGTGATCCCCATGACGTCGCTCCCCGAGGCGGCCGCCGCACCGACGACGACGCCGGTCCCCGCGCTCAGCGCGCGCCGGACCCGTACGCGCCAGCGCCTGATGGCCGCCGCCGTCGCCGTGTTCGCCGAGCGGGGCGTGATCGGGGCCAGCGTGGAGGAGATCTGCGAGGCCGCCGGCTTCACCCGCGGCGCCTTCTACTCCAACTTCGCCGACAAGGACGCGCTCGTGCTCGCGCTGATCGAGCAGGGCATCGCCGAGGAGTACGCGGCGGCGGAGCGGGCCGTGGCGGAGCTCAAGGCGCAGGACGAGGGCCTCGCGCCGACCGAGGCAGTCTCCCGGGTCCTCGGTCGCCTCAACCTCGGCGGCGACGGGGACCGGACCAGCCTGCTCGCGCAGCAGGAGCTGCTCCTCTACGCCGCGCGGGTGGCCGACCTGCGCGCTCCGTACGAGGCCTTCGTGGACGCGTGCCGGGCGCAGGTGCACGCGCTCGTGGCCGACGCGCTCGAGTTCGCCGAGCTCGAGTTCACGATGCCCGTCGAGCTCGCGCTCGACCTGCTGATGGCGGCCCACGACCACATGCACCAGCGCGCGCTCTTCACCGGTCGGCTCGACCCGACGGCCATGCACGCGTTGATCATGAACTTGACACGCCCGCGCACTCCACGAGCGGTGCACCACGACGCCGGGACCGTCTGACAGACTCCACCGCATGCACATCCTCGTCGTGGACGACGACCAGGCCGTCCGGGACTCGCTCGCGCGCTCCCTGGAGTACAACGACTACGAGGTCAGCACGGCCGAGGACGGCGTCGAGGCGCTGGCCAAGCTGGCCGCGCACCGCCCGGACGCCGTCATCATGGACGTGATGATGCCGCGCCTCGACGGGCTCGAGACCACGCGGATGCTGCGCTCGGCCGGCAACGACGTCCCGATCCTCGTCCTCACCGCGCGCGACGCGGTCGGCGACCGGGTCGACGGCCTGGACGCGGGCGGCGACGACTACATGGCCAAGCCCTTCGCGCTCGACGAGCTGCTCGCGCGGCTCCGGGCGCTGGTGCGGCGCTCGGGCACCACGGCCGACTCGAACGACCCGTCCACGCAGAGCCTCGCCTTCGGCGACCTGGTGCTCAACACCCAGACGCGCGAGGTGCTGCGGGGCGCCCGCCAGATCAGCCTGACGCGCACCGAGTTCGCCCTGCTCGAGGCCTTCATGCAGCACCCGCGCCGCGTGCTCGAGCGCAGCTGGCTGCTCAACGAGGTGTGGGGCTTCGACTTCCCGACCACGGCCAACTCGCTCGAGGTCTACATCGGCTACCTGCGGCGCAAGACCGAGGTCGACGGCGAGCCGAGGCTCATCCACACTGTGCGTGGGGTGGGCTACGTGCTGCGGGAGACCCCTCCGTAGGTCGACCCGCGAGGTCGGTCGACGGCGAGCGGCGGTCCACCCGGGGCTGGCCCCCGGGACGCGAGGAGGTCGTCGCAGGTGCGTACGGCTGCGGTGCGTACGAGCGCGGCAGGTTAGGCCGCGGTGCAGCGGCGTGCCCGCCGGGCACCGGCCCGGGCCCACGGGGACCCCGTCCGGCAGCGGCGGCCGGGCCTGTACCAGCGGTTCCGTGAGTGGCTCTCGACGCTCCCCCTGCAGCGGCGCGTCAGCTACCTGACCACGACGGCCGTCGCCCTGGCGGTGGCCGTGAGCAGCCTCGCCGGCTGGGTGAGCGTGCGGGCCTCCCTCTACTCCTCCCTCGACGAGGAGCTGGTCGAGGTCGCCTCCAGCCTCACGGCCCCGACCGCGCAGGACCTCAGCAACCTCGGCGGCCTGACCGAGCGCACGCTGCGCGCCGGCAACATCAGCGTCGCCGCGGTGCGGGCCGACGGCCGCGTCTACTACGTCCCCGACGAGCGCGAGCACCTGGTGCTCGGGCCGGAGGAGCTCGCCGTCGCGCGGCTGCACTTCGGCCACTCGGCGCGCTCGGGCGAGACCTCCGACGGGGCCGTGTACCGGATCGTCGCCATCCCCGTGCCGGAGCTGGGCGGGGTCGCCCTGGTCGTGGGTCGCCCGCTGGGCGGGACGGCCGCGGTGCTCACCTCGCTGCTGGTCGTGGTGGCCACGACCGGCCTGGTGGGCGTGGCGCTCGCGGCCGGCACCGGCCTGGCCGTCGCCCGCTCGGGCCTGCGTCCGGTGCGACAGCTCTCCGGCGAGGTCGAGCGGATCGCCGAGACCAAGGACCTCCGGCCCGTCGACGTGTCCGGGGCGGCCGACGTCGCCGTGCTCGCCCGGTCCTTCAACGACATGGTCGACTCGCTGGCCGCCTCGCGCGAACGGCAGCGACGCCTCATCGCCGACGCCGGGCACGAGCTGCGCACGCCGCTCACGAGCCTGCGGACCAACGTCGACCTGCTGATCATCGACGCGCGCACCAGCATGCTCAAGGAGGGCGACCGGCTCGCCATCCTCGGCGACGTCCAGGGCCAGCTCGGTGAGTTCACCAAGCTGGTGGGTGACCTCGTCCAGCTCGCGCGCGACGAGGGCGAGGCGACCCCCGAGCCCCTCGACTTCCGCCACGTCGTCACCGCGGCCCTCGAGCGGGCGCGCCGTCGCGGGCCGAGCCTGGACTTCGACGTCGAGCTCGACCCCTTCTTCGTGGTGGGGGTCTCGGCCGACCTGGAGCGCGCGGTGACCAACCTCCTCGACAACGCCGTCAAGTGGAGCCCGCCCGGCGGGACGGTCCGCGTGCAGCTCGAGGGCAACCGGCTGCGCGTCGCCGACGAGGGGCCCGGCATCGCCGAGGCGGACCTGCCGCACGTCTTCGACCGCTTCTTCCGCGCCGACACCGCGCGGACCACCCCCGGCACCGGTCTCGGGCTGTCGATCGTCGCCCAGGTCGTGCACCAGCACGGCGGCGTCGTCCGCGCGGGGCGCTCGGCGCAGGGCGGGGCGGAGTTCACGATGGTGCTGCCCGGCGCCCGGTCCTCCGAGGCGCTCGAGCAGCCCGCCCGCTCCTGACGGTTCTTGACACGACGTACGCAGATCGTGGCGAAAAGTTCCTGAAGAACCACCAAACCCCCGTCGAGGCAGCGACGAAGCAGCCTCGAACGGACTGCTCGCCCACCGGCCCCGCGCGGGGCCGGAGAGCCCTGGGCCCGCTCGCGACCACAGCGGTACGGGTTCGGCGGGTGATCCGCCGGAGACGTCTCCGTGGCCACCCGGGACCGCGCTCCGCGGACGGGAGGGCACCGCTGTGGCACCACTCGGAGCCTCTGCGAAGGAGCAAGATGTTCGGAAAGAAAGTCGTGGCTGACATGATCAGCCGCAGCGCCGAGAACGAGCACGACCGCCGCTCGTTCCTCCGCGCCGCCGGTGTGGCCGGCCTCGGGACCGTCGGGGCCGTGGCCCTGGCCGGTGCCGGTACCGAGTCCGCCTCTGCGGCACCCAGCAGCGACGGGGGACCGAGCGACAGCGCGATCCTCAACTTCGCGCTGAACCTCGAGTACCTCGAGGCGCAGTTCTACTCCTACGCCTACTGGGGCGAGGGGCTCGACTCGACCGACGTGACCGGTACCGGCACGCAGGGCAAGGTCACCGGCGGCAAGAAGGTGCACTTCAAGTCCAAGGCCATCCGCGAGTACGCCCGCGAGATCGCCATGGACGAGCGCAACCACGTCAAGTTCCTGCGGAACGCGCTCGACGGGCAGCAGGTGTCGCAGCCCGCGATCGACCTCAAGACCAGCTTCACCGCGGCCGCCCGTGCGGCCGGGCTGATCAAGAGCAACCAGACGTTCGACCCGTTCGCGAACGAGAACAACTTCCTCCTGGGCGCGTTCATCTTCGAGGACGTCGGCGTCACGGCCTACAAGGGCGCGGCCCCGCTCATCACCAACAAGACCTACCTCGAGGCGGCCGCCGGCATCCTCGCGGTGGAGGCGTACCACGCGGGCATCGTCCGCTCGGCGCTCTACCAGAAGGGTCTCTTCGCCGAGGTCAAGAAGATCTCGGCGCTCCGAGACGCGGTGGACGGCTCGTCGGACGACGACCAGAACCTGCGCAGCAGCGGCAAGCACGCGAACATCGTGCCGACCGACTCGAACAGCATCGCGTTCAGCCGCACCCCGGCGAACGTGCTGAACATCGTCTACCTCACCCCGAGCGAGGCGACGAAGGGCGGGTTCTTCCCGGCCGGCGTGAACGGTGCCGTCAACACCAGCAACAACAACGCCTGATCCTCACGACCTGAGCCCCCTCCGGGGCTCGTGAGGTCTCCGGCCCGGGGCGACGCGCGTCGTCCCGGGCCTTCTCACGTCAGGACCGGCCGCGGGTCGCGTACGGGGTGTGGGTCGGCAGGGTCATGCGCGGCGCGCGGCGCGGGCGGCCGCCGGCGACCATCATCAGCAGGACCTGGACGCGGTAGCGGTGGCCGCGGTAGGGCTCGAGCAGCTCGGTGGCCGCGGCGTCGTCGAGGACCTCGCCGGTCAGGGCCCAGGTGATGTTCTTGCCGACGTGGTAGTCGCCGATGCTCCACGCGTCGGCGTCGCCGTGCGCGCGCTGCCGGACCTCGGCCGAGGTCCACGGCCCCACGCCGGGCAGGCTCCGCAGCGCCAGGTCGGCGGCCTCGTGGGTGCCGAGGAGCGTCCGCTCCAGCGCCACGGCACGCTGGGCCGTCCGCACCAGCGTGCGGCTGCGGCGCTCCTCCACGCCCGCGGCGAGGAAGCGCCAGCTCGGCACCCGCGCCCACTGCTCCGGCGTCGGCGCGACGTACATCCCGTACGCCGCCGATCCCACCTCGCGCGTCGGGCCCGGGGCCGGTTCGCCGAACTCGCGCACCAGCAGCCGGAAGGCCCGGAAGGCCTCCTTGCCGGTCACGACCTGCTCGAGGCAGGCCGGCGCGAGCGCCTCGAACACCGCATCGCTGCGCCCGACCCGGAAGTGGCCGTAGCGGTGGTGCGCCTCGGCGACGATCGCGTGGTGCGGCACGAACCCGTCCAGGTCGTCGTGCTCGCCGACCAGGCGCGGCAGGTGGTCGAGCACCCACTCGGCTCCGTCGCCCCAGGCCCGCGCCGACACCTCACCGCCCTGGGCGACCACCTTGAGCAGGGCGGTGCCGCACGGCGTCCGGGTGGTGCGCAGGTGGATGCCACCGAGGACGCGGTGCGTCGGGTCGCCGGTGCCGCGCCGGTGCAGCCCGAAGACGGCACCCAGCATCGGCGGCCGGTCCAGGACCAGCCGCCGCGTCAGGCCGGCCGCGGGTGTGCTCATCGCCCGCCGATGCTACGTCCGGGGACCGACAGGACGCTCGACGACGAACCTCGACACCTCCGACCCCGGGTCGCCCCCGGTCGCCCCGGCCCGGACCTCCCGGAAGCCGTTCGCCGTGAGCACGGCGCGGGAGGCGTCGGCGTACGGGCCCGGCTCCACCTCGGCCCGCACGACGTCGGCCCCGTGGCGCCAGGCGTGCTCGAGGAGCAGGCCGCAGGCCCGCGTCGCGACACCGCGGCGCCGCGCACCGGGCACGACCTGGTAGCCGATCTCGACCTCGGCCGGACCGTCGTCGGCCGGTGGGGAGTGGAAGCCGGCGTCCCCGACGACGCGGTCCCCGACCACCATGGCGAAGACCCACCAGGGGCTGCTCGTCGGGTCGAGGCCGAGCGCGTCGTACGCGCCGAGCAGCATCCGCGCGGCGCTGAAGGTGTCGGCGGTGGGGAAGCCGGGGTCCCAGCCCTCCGGACGCTGGAGCCCGCCGTCGACCAGGGCGCGCACGAGCGCGACCGGCAGGCGCTCCAGCCGTACGGCGTCGGGCGCGAGCGGGCCCGACGGGCCGGGGGTCATCGGGCTCATCCCCGGGTGACCGACGGCCAGGGGTTCGCGGTGCAGCCCTGCAGGCCCTTCGTCTGCTGCAGCATCACCGGCGCCGGGCGGCCCCGGGCCGGGCAGCCCACGTGCGAGCGCCCGAGCGCGTGGCCGAACTCGTGGTTGACCAGGTACTCGCGGTAGGCGGCCACCTCGTCGACGTCCGAGCCGTAGGCGTCGGCGCCGAGGACCCAGCGCTTGGCGTTCAGGACGACCTTGTCGCCGGCGCGGCAGGACACCTCGCCCCGGGTCAGGAGCGGGGCGCAGAGCCGGTCGGTCGTGCCCGGCGTGACCACGTACGCGTGCAGGTCGGCCCGCTGCCCCAGCGGGACGACGGAGAAGCGGGCGCGCCCGGTCGAGCGCCAGCTGCGGGGGTCGTCCAGGGTCCGCCCGATCGCCCGGGCGACCACGTCGGGGTCGAGCCCGAGGCCGTCCTCGACGCGCACGTCGACGCGGTAGAGCCGGCCGGAGTCCGCGCTCGTGGGGACCGAGACGTCGGCGCCCGCGTACGAGCCCGGTCCGCGGTCGGCCACGAACACCCCGTCGAGGCGCCCCTCGACGACCTTCCGCGACGGGTCGGCCGTCGCGGTCGGGCCCGCCCCCGCGGAGGGTGCGGCGCCCGGCGGGGCGGGGCCGGGCGCGCTCGTGGTGGGAGCGTCGGGGCGGACCTGGGCCGCGACGGGCGCCGCCGGCCGCGTCAGCGTCGACGCGCCGACGACGAGGAGGAGCAGCCCCACGACGACGCAGAGGAGCATCGCCCCCGACCCCGGCGGACGTCCCGACGGCCGCGCGGGACGGCGGCGCGGTCGCCGCGCTGGGTTAGATTGTCCGCCGACGCGGCGCACCCGCGCGGGACGTGGATCTTCGTGGGGGACGTGGGTCCGCCGCCCCTCCGACGACCGGCTCACGGCCAAGAGACTAGGCGGACCACGTGGCGCACTCGCACAGCAACGCCGCAGGCGCCCTTCACGAGGGCGGCGGCCACCAGGTCACCGGCGCCGAGCTCTACCGCCACCGCCGTGCGCTGCGCATCCTCATCGTGGTGCTGATCCCGCTGGGGATCTGGACGCTGGTCGGCCTGGTCGCCCTCTGGCCCGGCGACGTGTCCGAGCACGTCAACGCCGACGCGGGCGGCTACAGCGTCCCCGGCGTGACCTACCCCCACGCGACGATCACCGCCGTCGAGCCGATCTCCTGCGACGGCCTGCCGGGCTCGACCCCGGGCCAGGCCGGCGTGAACGCGTGCGCCAACATGACCGCCACCGTCAACGACGGCGACGGCAAGGGCGACGTCGCGAGCGTCCCGCTCACGCAGGCCGTCTACGCCTCGGGCGCGGAGGTCGGCGACGGCGTGACCCTGATCCGCGTGCCGCCGGGCGACGGCCAGCCGGCGTCGTACCAGTTCTCCGACTTCGACCGCCGCGCGCCGCTGCTCATCCTGACCGCCGTCTTCGCCCTCGTCGTCGTCGCGGTCGCCCGCTGGCGCGGTCTGGCCTCGCTGATCGGGCTGGGGTTCGCCGGGCTGATCCTGGTGAAGTTCATGTTCCCGGCGCTGGTCGCCGGGCAGAACCCCGTCGTCGTCGGCCTGATCGGGTCGTCGGCGATCATGTTCGTGGTCCTCTACGCGGCGCACGGCTTCAACACCCGGACGACGACCGCCCTGGTGGGGACCCTGTTCGGGCTGATCCTCAGCGCCGCCCTCGGCTACGGCGCCACGCGCTGGGCGCACCTCACCGGGGTGGCGAGCGAGGACGACTACCTCCTCGCGGCCTCCACGCCCGACCTGCGGCTGACGTCGGTGGTGATCTGCGGGATCATCGTGGCCGGTCTCGGCGTGCTGAACGACGTCACGATCACCCAGGCCTCCGCGGTGTGGGAGCTGGCCGACGGCCACTACCTCGACGAGAACGGCAAGGCGCTGCGCCTGCGCAACCGCGACCTCTTCGCCCGGGCCATGCGCATCGGCCGCGACCACATCGCCTCGACCGTCTACACCATCGCCTTCGCCACGGCCGGCGCCTCGCTCTCGGTCCTGCTGCTCATCGCCGTCTACGACCGCCCGCTGCTGCAGGTCCTGCAGACCGAGCAGTTCAGCGACGAGATCGTCCGGACGCTCGTGGGCTCGATCGGCCTCGTGCTGGCCGTCCCGCTGACCACCGCCGTCGGGGTGGCCGTCGTCCGCGCCGGACGGGTCCGGCCCGCGGCCGAGGGAGCCGGGGACGACGCCGAGGGGGCCGCGCTGGTCCCGTCCGAGCGCCGGGCGCGGTCGAAGCGGCGTACGGCGCCGGAGGTCACGCCCGACGCGTCGGCGCCCGCCTCCCGGGACGAGGACGGCGACGTCGAGACCCAGGTCCTGCCCGCCGTACGCGGCTCCCGCGCGGCGTCCGACCGGGGGGCCGAGGCAGCACCGACGACCCCGCCGGCGACTCCCCCGGCGACCAAGGACCCGGTCGCCGACGTGGTCTCCGACGCCACCGAGCGGACGTCGCGGCGCAAGCGTCGCCGCTCCGACGACGACTTCGGCGACTTCTCCGACCTCCGCGACCCCGACGAACCGTCCCCGCGCCGCAGCCGCTGACCCGCGCCGACTCCTACCGAGCCCCGGACGTCCGCCGAGCGGTAGGTTGCCGCGACTTTCGAGGCCGGATTCGCGCGGCAACCTACCTCTCGGCGGATCGAGGGGCAGTTCGTGGCGCGGCGCGGCGCTGAGCGAGGCGCGGCGGGTCGGCAGGGATCAGCCCTGGCGCGGGTCGGGAAGCAGGGCCGCGAGGTCGGGCCGCTCGAAGAAGGCCGCCGTCGCGCGAGCGGTCGGCGAACCCAGGTCCGGGTTGGCGCCGAGCTCGACGAGCGTGCGGACGACGTCGGCGTAGCCCTTGAACACGGCGCCGGCGAGCGGGGTCTGGCCGCGGTCGTTCACCACGTCGACGTCCGCCCCGCGGGCCGCCAGCACCTGGACCACCTCGGCGTGGCCGTGGTACGCCCCGAGCAGGAGCAGCGTGTTGCCGCGCGCGTCGGTCAGGTCGACCGGCATGCCGTGGTCGGCGTACGCGGCGAGGCGCTCGGCCTCGCCGAACCGGGCCCGGTCGAGGAGCCAGTGGGCCAGCTCGACGGGGTCGTCGCCCGTCGGGACCTCGCTGCCGGGGCCGCCCTCGGGCACCGCCCCGCTCACGAGCCCGGGCGCAGCAGCGGGAAGAGGATCGTCTCGCGGATGCCCGCGCCGCTGAAGAGCATGATCAGCCGGTCCAGGCCGAGGCCGACGCCGCCCATCGGCGGCGCGCCGAACTCGAGCGCGTCGAGGAAGTCGTCGTCGAGCTGCATCG
Organism: Microlunatus sagamiharensis; assembly: GCF_900105785.1. NCBI lineage: Bacteria > Bacillati > Actinomycetota > Actinomycetes > Propionibacteriales > Propionibacteriaceae > Microlunatus > Microlunatus sagamiharensis. The sequence continues at coordinate 3,748,836 of NZ_LT629799.1, read as the reverse complement.
CCTCGGGGTCGCCCGCGGCCGCCTCGAGCGACTGCGCGGTGAGACGCTCGCGCTGCACGACCGGGTCGATCAGCTCGGAGAAGCCGGTGCCGCGCTCGACGCCGCCGATGAAGAGGTCCCACGCCTCGATGAGCGCGGGGTCGCTGCGGTGCGGCCGGGCCAGCGGCTGCGCGCTGGGCGGGTAGTCGCAGACGAAGGTCGGCTGCAGCAGGGTCGGCTCGACGAGCTCGGCGAAGAGCTCGAGCACGACCTTCTCCGCGCCCCACGCCGGGTCGAGGGTGACCTCACGAGCGGCGGCCAGCGCCCGCAGGTCGTCCAGCGACGTCTCCGGCGTGACCTCCTCGCCGAGGACCTCCGACAGGCCGGGGTAGACGCCGAGCCAGCGCCACTCGCCGTCCAGGTCGATCGTCCCGGCGGGCGTCTCGACCTGCCGCGAGCCGAGGACGTCGGCGACGTCGAGGACGATCTGCCGCGTCAGTTCGGCGACGCTCCGCTGGTCGCCCCACGCCTCGTAGAACTCGAGCATCGTGAACTCGGGGCTGTGCGTGGAGTCGACGCCCTCGTTGCGGAAGATCCGCCCCATCTCGTAGACGCGGTCGACGCCGCCGACGACCGCGCGCTTGAGGAAGAGCTCCAGGGCGATGCGGAGCGTCATGTCGATGTCGAAGGCGTTGAGGTGGGTCGGGAAGGGCCGCGCGTGCGCCCCGCCGTGCACCAGCTGCAGGACCGGCGACTCGACCTCGACGAAGTCGTGGCGGTGCAGCGTGTCCCGGATGCTCCGCGTCACCCGGGCGCGGTCGAGCACCATCTGGCGCGCCTCCTCGCGGACCGTCAGGTCGGCGTAGCGCTGGCGCACGCGGGTCTCCTCGGAGAGCCCGGCGTCGGCGTACAGGTTCGGCAGCGGGCGCAGCGCCTTGGACGCCAGCACCCAGTCGCCCGCCATCACGCTCAGCTCGCCGCGGCGCGAGGAGACCACCCGGCCGGTGACGCTGACGAAGTCGCCGAGGTCGACGTCGGCCTTCCAGGAGTCGAGCGCCTCCTGGCCGACCTCGGCCAGGGAGAGCATCACCTGCAGGCGGGTGCCGGTGTCGTGAGTCGACAGGCCCTCCTGCAGCGTGGCGAAGCAGAGCTTGCCGGTGTTGCGCAGGAAGACCACGCGGCCCGCGACGGAGACGACGTCCTGCGTCTCCTCCCCGGTCCCCAGGCTCGCCCAGCGGCTGCGCACCTCGCGGAGCGCGTGCGTACGGGGCACGGAGACGGGGTACGCCTGCCGGCCCTCCGCCAGCAGCCGGGCCCGCTTGTCCTGCCGGACGCGGCGCTGCTCGGAGACCTCGGCCTCGGTCGGCGGGACGTTCGGCTGGTCTGGCACCCGCTCAATCTAGTTGTCGAAGGCCTGTGGAGAACTCGCGTTCCGGCCTCGCGGGGACCCTCCGGCTGCCAGGATGTCGGCCATGTCGTCTCCTCAGCCGCCGCAGGGCTACGGACCGCAGGGCTACCCCGTCCCCCCGCAGGCGCCCCAGGGCTACCCCGTCCCCCCGCAGGCCCCGCAGGGCTACCAGCCCCAGGGCCAGCACGACCAGGGCCAGCAGGGCTACGACGCCGAGGGCTTCGCGTCCCGCCCGCAGGCGCCGGCGTACGGCGGCGGTCCCACCGGCGAGCTCGTGCTCCACCTGCAGAAGCCCTTCGGCGCGATGGGCATGATCACGCCGCTGGTGACCATCGACGGCTACACCGCGACCGCCTCCTGGGGCCGCAACTCCTTCCCGGCACCGGCCGGCGTACGGCGCGTCGACGTCGCGCAGACCTACCTGTGGACGTACGGGCGGGCCTCGATGACGGTCCCGGTCGAGCCCGGACGCACCGCGGAGGTCTACTACACCGGCCCGATGTTCACGTTCGGCATGGGTGGCCGGATGGGCACCGAGCCGCAGAAGCGGCCGGGCTGGGGCCTCTTCATCGGGCTCATGGTCTTCGTCGTCCTGCTCGTGCTCCTCGCCGTCGTCGCCGGGATCGCCGGCAACGCCTGAGCCCGCCCGAGCAGCGAACTCACACCCTGGAGGCACCCGGAGCACCCTGCGTGTGAGGCCGGGCACGCTGAGTAGGGTCAGCGCCATGCGCGACGTCCTGTCCGAGTACCGCCCGGGCGCGGCGTTCGACGAGATGGTCGACCCGGACGGCAACGTGCGGCCGAGCTATCGCGCCGTCCACGCCTCGCTCGCGCAGTCGACGCCCGCGGAGCTCAAGGCGATCGCGGAGTCGCTGGCCAGCAACTACACGCAGGCCGGCGTCACCTTCGACGTCGGCGGCGTCGAGCGGCCCTTCCCGCTCGACCTGGTGCCGCGCGTCATCGCCGCGGCCGAGTGGGACACGATCGAGGCCGGCGTCGCCCAGCGGGTCCGGGCGATGGAGCTCTTCCTCGACGACGTCTACTCCGACGCCAAGGTCATCTCCGACGGCGTCATCCCCAGCCAGCTCATCACCTCCTCCTCGCACTACCACCGCGTGGTGTGGGGCGTGCGCCCGCCGAACGGCGTCCGCATCCACGTCTCCGGCGTCGACCTCATCCGGACGCCCGAGGGCGACGTGCGCGTGCTGGAGGACAACTTCCGGGTGCCGAGCGGCGTCTCGTACGTGATGACGAACCGCACGGCCATGGTCACGGCGCTGCCCGACGCCTTCGCCCACCAGCGGATCCGCGGCGTCGGGGACTACCCGGCCCGGCTGCTCCAGGCGCTGCGCAAGGCCTCGCCGTCGACCGACGACCCCAACGTCGTCGTGCTCACCCCCGGCGTCTACAACTCCGCCTACTTCGAGCACACCCTGCTCGCCCGCACGATGGGCGTGGAGCTCGTCGAGGGCCGCGACCTCGAGTGCCGCCGCGGCAAGGTCTACATGCGCACCACGGCCGGCCTGCGCCGGGTCGACGTGATCTACCGCCGCCTCGACGACGACTTCCTCGACCCGGTCTTCTTCCGCAGCGACTCGATGCTCGGCGTGCCCGGGCTCACCAACGCCGTGCGCACCGGCGGCGTCGCGCTGGCCAACGCCATCGGCAACGGCGTGGCCGACGACAAGCTGATCTACACCTACGTGCCCGACCTCATCCGCTACTACCTCCACGAGGAGCCGGTCGTCCGCAACGTCGACACCTGGCGCCTGGAGGAGGACGAGGCCCGCGAGGAGGTCCTCGACCGCCTCGACGAGCTGGTGGTCAAGCCCGTCGACGGTTCCGGCGGCAAGGGCATCGTCATCGGCCCGCGGGCGACGCGCGAGGAGCTCGACGCGCTGCGCGCCCGGGTGGTCGCCGACCCGCGCGGCTGGATCGCGCAGCCGGTCGTGCAGCTCTCGACCGTGCCGACGCTGATCGACGACAGCCTGCGGCCTCGCCACGTCGACCTGCGCCCCTTCGCGGTGAACAGCGGCGACGGCATCTACGTCCTGCCCGGCGGCCTCACCCGCGTCGCCCTCCCCGAGGGCGAGCTGGTCGTCAACAGCAGCCAGGGCGGCGGCAGCAAGGACACCTGGGTGATCAGCCCGTCGCTCCCCCGCCTGCTGGAGACCGCCGACGCGGTCGAGGCCGAGCTGCGGGCCGAGGAGCAGGCCCCGGAGGAGGCCGCGGCCGTGCAGACGGCGCCGGACGCCGAGGTCCCGGCCGAGCGGGTGCTCCCGCGCCCCGTGGTGCCGCTGCTGGTCGGGCGCCGGCGGGTCGACGTCGAGCCGCGCGGCGCCGGGCACCGCCAGCAGGAGGAGCAGCAGCAGCAGGCCGGTCCCGACGCGGGGCCGGACGCCGGGGAGGTGGCCCGATGATCCTCAGCCGCATCGCGGAGTCGATGTTCTGGATCGGGCGCTACGTCGAGCGGGCCGAGGACACGGCCCGGCTCCTGCAGACCCACCTGCGCCTGCTCGTGGAGGACAGCTCCAGCGAGATCCAGACCAGCGCCAACCTGCTCGCGCTGATGAGCGTCGAGGGGGTCGAGGAACCGACCCACCTCGACCTGCTGCGCCTGCTCGCGTACGACCGCCGCGAGCCGAGTTCGATCTTCTCCTGCTGGGCGGCCGCCCGGGACAACGCCCGGCGGGCCCGCGAGGTCATCCCCCTCGACCTGTGGGAGTGCATCAACACCACCTGGCACCAGCTGCCCTCCGGCGGCTTCGGGGTGGCGCGCGCCAACAGCTTCCTGAACTGGGCCCGCGAGCGCAGCGCGATGTTCGGCGGCATCGCCCGCGGCACGATGGTCCGCGACGACGGGTGGCAGTTCCTGTCGCTGGGCCGCTGCCTGGAGCAGGCCGACATGACCTCGCGCCTGGTGGCCTCGGCGTCGGTCTCCGGCGGCGCGGCCCAGTGGCCGTCGGTGCTGCGCGGCTGCGGCGGCCACGACGCCTTCCTGCGCACCTACCGCGGGGTGCACGACGACGTGTCGGCGGCCGAGTTCCTCATCCTCGACGCCCGCTTCCCGCGCTCGATCATGCACGGGCTCAACGCCGCCTCCGACTGCCTGGCCAAGCTCGCGGTAGACGACCCGACCGGCTCCGGACGCGCCTCGCAGGCCCGGCGCCAGCTCGGCCAGCTGCGGGCCCGCCTCGAGTACGCCGACATGCACCACCTGGTGGCCCACCTCGACGAGGAGATGGGCGCGGTGCAGGACGTCACCGCCGCGGTGACCGAGCTCGTGACGCGGCAGTACTTCGCCGCGGAGGACCAACACGCGTGGGTGACGGAGGGGACGCGATGAGGCTGTCGATCGACCACCAGACCGGCTTCCGCTACGACTCACCGGTGCGCTCGTCGTACAACGAGGCGCGGATGGCGCCGCAGACCCGCGACGGGCAGACGGTCTGGACCAGCCGGATCACCATCGAGCCGACGGCCTGGAGCTTCAGCTACGTCGACTACTGGGGCACGAACGTCACCACCTTCGAGCTCCACGAGCCGCACGAGCGCTTGACCGTGCACTCCCAGGCCGTCGTCGACACCCGAGGCGACGAGATCGCCTGGGACACCGAGCGCCGCCCGGCCCGCAACGACCTCGGCTGGCCGGCCCTGCGCGACCGCGGCGTCATCGACCCGATGACCGACTTCCTCACCGTGACCACCCGCACGGCGCCGCCGCCCGAGCTCACCGCCCGGGTCGCCGAGGTGGCGCAGCAGCCGCCGCGCCTCGCCGGGCTCGACGTCTGCCGGATCGTGCACGACCGGCTCTCCTACCGCCGAGGCTCGACCACGGTGAACAGCACCGCCGCCGAGGTCTGGGAGCTGGGCACCGGCGTGTGCCAGGACTACACCCACGTGGCCCTGGGCGCGCTGCGCTCGATCGGGCTCCCGGCGCGCTACGTCTCGGGCTACCTCCACCCGGGGCGCGACGGCTCGGTGGGCAGCACGGTCGTGGGCGAGAGCCACTCGTGGGTCGAGTGGTGGTGCGGGTCGTGGGTCTCCTACGACCCGACCCAGGGCCGGCGCCTCACCGACCGCTACGTGCGTGTCGGGCAGGGCCGCGACTACGGCGACGTCGCCCCGCTGCGGGGGACGTACTCGGGCGGTTCGTCGGAGATGTTCGTGACCGTGTCGATGACCGAGCTCGGCTGAGCCGGACGGGTCCCCCTACGGCGCGACACCGCCGTCGGAGGGCGCCGGATCGCCTGCCGCGCGCTCCTGGCGCCGGATATCTTGAGGCCATGAGCAACCCGTACGGCCAGCAGCCCCCCTACGGGCAGCCGGGCCGCCAGCCGAACCCGTACGGCCAGCCCCAGCAGCCCTACGGCCAGCCGCAGCCGCAGGGCTACGGCCAGCAGGGCTACGGCCAGGCCCCGCAGCAGGGCTACGGGCAGTACGGCCAGCAGCAGTGGTCCCCGCCGCCGCCCGCGCGCCCGTCGCTGCGGCGGTTCGGGATGCCCGTCGTGACGATGGACGTCGTGCCCGGCCGCGAGACCGCGGACGTACTCGGCCCGGTCGTCTCGGTCGTGGCCCGCACCCGCGAGCTGCGTCCGGACCTGCGCAACGCCGGCGTCGTCGAGGGCTACACCGCGATGCTGACCGACTCCCGCCAGGACGCGATCGCCAAGGTCGTCGACATGGCCCGGGAGGCGGGGGCCGACGCGATCGTCGGGCTGCGGTTCGACTGCAGCGAGATCACGCAGTCGCTCAGCGAGGTCGTCGCGTACGGCACCGCGGTGACGCTCGCCCCCGTGGCGGACGCGGGCGCGGAGCAGGCCGCGCCCACGTCGTCCTTCTGAGAACGGTCTCGGTCGCCCCGGTCCTCAGGCCTCGACGGGGGCGGGGCGCACGCGGATGCCGTCGGGCCCGGCCTCGAAGCGGACCTCGGCGAGGTTCGTGACCACGGCGTCGGCGTCGAGCTTCTCGCGCGCGGTCGTGGTGACGACGGCGAGCGTCGCGCAGCCGGCCGCCTTCGCGGCCTGGAGGCCGAGCGGGGCGTCCTCCACGACCAGGCAGAGCGTCGGGTCGACCCCGAGGCGCTCGGCGGCGAGCAGGTAGGGGTCGGGCGCCGGCTTGCCGTGCTCGGTCTGGTCGGCGGTCACGAGGACGCTCGGCGCGGCCAGCCCCGACGAGGCGATCCGGGCCTTTGCCAGCGGCATCGTGCAGGACGTGGCGATGGCGTTCGGCGCGCCGACCAGCGCGGCGAGGGCTTCCGAGGCACCGGGCAGCACCAGCAGGCCGCCGGTGTCGTTCAGCTCGAGCTCGTTGATGCGGAGCACCCCGGCCTCGCGCTCGGCCTCGGGCAGGAACTTGGCCACGATGCTCGCGGCGGGGATCCCGTCGTGGCCGCGCATCTGCTCCTCCGAGATGCCGTGCTCCACCGCCCAGGCGGCCCAGGCGCGGTAGACCGCCGCCGTCGAGTCGACCAGCGTGCCGTCCATGTCGAACAGGACCGCGTCGAAGACCTTGTCCTCGAGCCCGTTCAGCCCCACACCCACTCCTCCGCCCGGGCCGGCCTGCTGGCCGGCGAGGCCCCCATCCTCGCCCACCCGGTGCCGCTCCCCCGTGTCGCGCCCAAACCCCTGACCCTGGAACCACCCCCGAGCGGGCGGCTGCTCCGACAGAGCCCTTGCGTGAGTGAGTGCTCACTCATATGGTCTTCGTCGTGCCACCCCGTGCTGCCCCCCTGCCGCTGGAGGACCGCCGCTCGGCGCTCATCAGCGCCACCGAACCCCTCCTCGAGCGCTACGGCCGCGACATCAGCACCCGTCAGATCGCCGAGGCGGCCGGCGTCGCGGAGGGGACGATCTTCCGCGCCTTCGCGACCAAGGACGAGCTGATCGACGCCGTCATCGAGGAGGTCTTCGACGAGCAGCGGTCCCGCGACGCGATCCTGGCCATCGACCGGGACCTGCCCCTGCCCGTACGGCTGGTGAGGGCGGTCACGATCCTGCAGGACCGGACCCGCCGGGTCTTCGCCCTCTTCCACGCGCTGCGGCTGCGCCCGGGCTGGGCGCGCGAGGACGGCGAGGAGCCGCCCGCGCACGAGTCGCTGCACGCGAAGCAGCAGCACGACCGCGAGCAGCTCGAGCTCGTGCTCGCCGACCTCATCGGCCCCGACACCGACCAGCTGCGGTTCACGACCGCCGAGGCCGTCACCGCGCTGCGGGCCGCCGTCTTCTCCCTCACCCACCCGCTGCTCGGCGACGAGTCCCTCGCCCGGCCCGACCGCATCGTCGACCTCGTGCTGCACGGGATCGCCCGCACCCCCGCGCACCCCTGCCGAACCCAGGAGACCCCGTGCTGATCAAGCTCCTCCGCGAGCGCCTGCTGGCCCCGTACGGCCGCCTGCTGCTGGGCGTGCTCGTCCTGCAGCTCGTCGGCACGCTGGCCTCGCTCTACCTGCCCAGCCTCAACGCCGCGATCATCGACCAGGGCGTCGTGCGCGGCGACACCGCCTTCATCTGGCGCACCGGGAGGGTCATGCTCGCCGTCAGCGTCGTGCAGATCGTCTGCGCCGCGGCCGCGACCTACCTGGGCGCCCGGGCCGCGATGGGCTTCGGCCGCGACGTCCGCGCGGCGGTGTTCGACCGCGTGCTGTCCTTCTCCGCCCGCGAGGTCAACCACTTCGGCGCGCCCTCCCTGATCACCCGGACGACCAACGACGTCCAGCAGGTCCAGCTGCTCGCCCTGCTCTCCTCCACCGTCTTCGTCGCCGCCCCGATCACCATGGTCGGCGGAGTCGTCATGGCGCTGCGCGAGGACGTCGTGCTCAGCTGGCTGATCATCGTCGCCGTGCCGCTGCTGGTCGTCTCGATCGGCCTGCTGATCTGGAAGATGCGGCCGCTGTTCCGCGTCGTGCAGACCCGGATCGACACGGTCAACCGCGTGCTGCGCGAGCAGATCACCGGCATCCGGGTGGTACGGGCGTTCGTCCGGGAGCCCTTCGAGGCCGACCGCTTCGGCCGTGCGAACGCCGAGCTGACCGCCACCCAGACCTCCGTCGGGCGCTACCAGGCGGCGATGTTCCCGATCGTCATGCTCGTGCTCAACCTCTCCAGCGTCGCCGTGCTGTGGTTCGGCGCGCGGCGCATCGACGCCGGGGAGATGCAGATCGGTGCGCTCACCGCCTTCCTCACCTACCTGGTGCAGATCCTCATGTCGGTGCTGATGGCGACGTTCCTGCTCATGATCGCCCCGCGCGCCGCGGTCTGCGCCGAGCGCATCGGCGAGGTCCTGGCCACCGAGTCCTCCGTCGTGCCGCCCGCAGAGGGCCTCACCTCGGGCACCACGACCGCCCAGGTCCGCTTCGACCACGTCGGCTTCACCTACCCCGGCGCCGACTCCCCGGTGCTGCACGACGTGACGTTCACGGCGCAGGCCGGTCAGACCACGGCGATCATCGGGTCCACCGGTTCGGGGAAGACGACGCTGGTCTCGCTCGCGCCGCGGCTGTTCGACGCCACCACGGGGCGGGTCGAGGTCGACGGCGTGGACGTGCGCGACCTCGAGCCCGAGGCGCTGTGGAGCCGGATCGGGCTGGTGCCGCAGCGGGCGTTCCTGTTCAGCGGGACGGTCGCGAGCAACCTGCGCTACGGCAACCCCGACGCGACCGACGACGAGCTCTGGGCGGCCCTGCGCACGGCCCAGGCCGAGGACTTCGTCCGCGCGATGCCCGAGGGCCTGGAGGCGCCGGTCTCCCAGGGCGGCACGAACGTCTCCGGCGGCCAGCGCCAGCGGCTCGCCATCGCCCGAGCCCTGGTCAAGCGGCCCGAGGTCTACGTCTTCGACGACGCCTTCTCCGCCCTCGACGTCGCGACCGACGCCCGGCTGCGTACGGCGCTCGCGCGGGAGACCGCCGGGGCCTGCGTGATCATCGTCGGCCAGCGCGTGGCCACCATCCGCGAGGCGGACCTGATCGTCGTCCTCGAGGACGGCCGGGTGGTCGGCCAGGGCACGCACACCGAGCTCCTCGAGGGCTGCCCCACGTACGCCGAGATCGTCGACTCCCAGCGCAGCGCCCAGGAGGTCCTCGCGTGAGCACGCCCACCACCCCGCGCCCCGCCCCCGCCGGCCCGGCGGCCAAGGCGCCCGAGCGTCCCGCGTACGCCGCCCAGGCCCGGGGCGGTCCCGGCGGCGGACCGTTCGGGGGCCGGGTGCAGGAGAAGTCGCTGAACTTCCTGCCCTCGCTGCGCCGGCTCCTGCAGCAGCTGCGGCCCGAGCGCGGCGTGCTGGTCGGGGCCATCGTGCTGGCCGTCGCCGGCATCGTCATGAGCGTCCTCGGCCCGCGGATCCTCGGGCACGCGACCGACATCATCTTCGCCGGCGTGACCGGGCGGGGGCCGGTCGACTTCCGGGCGCTGGGCGACACCCTGCTGCTCGCGCTCGGGCTCTACCTGGTCAGCTCGCTGGCGCTGCTGCTGCAGGGCTACCTGCTCAACGGGGCCGTGCAGCGCTCGGTGCGGCGGCTCCGCGACGGCGTGGAGACCAAGATCAACCGGCTGCCGCTGTCGTACTTCGACCGGCAGACCCGCGGCGAGCTCCTCAGCCGCGTCACCAACGACATCGACAACGTGGCCCAGTCGCTGCAGCAGACGCTGAGCCAGCTGCTCACCTCGCTGCTGACGGTGATCGGCGTGACCGTGATGATGTTCGTGGTCTCGCCGGTGCTGGCGGTCATCGCGCTGGTGACCATCCCGGTCTCGGTGCTGCTGACCACGGTGATCGGCAAGCGCGCGCAGCGGATGTTCGTGGCCCAGTGGCGCTCGACCGGCGAGCTGAACTCCCACATCGAGGAGGCCTTCACCGGGCAGTCGCTGGTCAAGGTGTTCGGGCGCCAGCGCGAGGTGGAGCAGGTCTTCGCCGAGCGGAACGATGCCGTCTACCGGGCGAGCTTCGGGGCGCAGTTCATCTCGGGGCTGATCATGCCGTCGATGTTCTTCATCGGGAACCTCAACTACGTCGTCATCGCCGTCGTCGGCGGGCTCCGCGTGGCGAGCGGGACGTTGTCGCTGGGCGACGTGCAGGCGTTCATCCAGTACAGCCGGCAGTTCACCCAGCCGCTGACCCAGGTGGCGTCGATGGCCAACCTGCTGCAGTCCGGCGTCGCGTCGGCGGAGCGGGTGTTCGAGGTGCTCGACGCCGAGGAGCAGACGGTCGACGGTGGCGCCGGTCTGCCCGTCGTGCGGGGGCGCGTGGAGTTCGACGACGTGTCCTTCTCCTACGTCGAGGACCAGCCCCTCATCGAGGGCCTGTCGCTCACCGCCGAGCCCGGGCAGACGGTGGCCATCGTCGGCCCGACCGGTGCGGGCAAGACCACGCTGGTCAACCTGCTGATGCGCTTCTACGACCCACAGTCGGGGCGGATCCTGCTGGACGGGGTCGACGTGGCCACGGTGCCGCGCGCGGCGCTGCGCTCGGAGGTCGGGATGGTGCTGCAGGACACCTGGCTCTTCCACGGCTCGATCCACGACAACATCGCCTACGGCCGCCCCGACGCGAGCGAGGCCGACATCCTCGCCGCGGCCGAGGCCACCTACGTCGACCGGTTCGTCCGGTCGCTGCCCGACGGCTACGCCACGGTCATCGACGAGGAGGGCAGCAACGTCAGCGCGGGCGAGCGGCAGCTCATCACCATCGCGCGGGCCTTCCTGGCCGACCCGACCCTGCTGATCCTCGACGAGGCGACCAGCTCGGTCGACACCCGCACCGAGGTGCTGGTGCAGCAGGCGATGGCTGCGCTGCGCTCGGAGCGGACGAGCTTCGTCATCGCCCACCGCCTCTCCACCATCCGCGACGCCGACGTGATCCTGGTGATGGAGGCCGGGGCGATCGTCGAGCAGGGCAGCCACGAGCAGCTGCTCGAGCGCCGCGGCGCCTACTGGCGCCTCTACGAGGCCCAGTTCGCCGCGGCCGTCGAGTAGCGACTGCACTTTCTAGCGCCAGTCGGACCTCTGGGCTGCGGCAAGCGCTCAGCGTGGCGGCTTACGCCCGACTGGCGCTAGAAAGCGCAGCGACGGCCTCCAGAACGAGGTCGAGCACGAGCTGTGGTTGTTCGTCGAGCATGCGCCAGGTGAAGCGCAGGACGGTCCAGCCCTCGAGGACGAGGTCGTTCTGACGCCGGCGGTCGTTCTCGAAGACCTCGCGCTCGTCCTCGTGCAGGCGCCCGTCGATCTCCAGGACGAGGCGCAACCGCGGGAAGGCGACGTCGAGGTAGTAGCGCCGGCCGCGCACGTCTACCGGGAGGTTGCTCCTCCACCCCGTGATCCGGGCCTGCCGCAGCAGGCGGTGGCACCGCCGCTCTGCCGCCGACCAGGGCTCGTCCCGCGAGTCCACCAGGAACCAGCGACGGTCCCGGTTGCCCGCTCGACCCGGCGCCAGATCCAGGGCGCGACGCATCCGGGCGAGCGTCGTCGCCCGCGCCCGCAGCGCCCGGTCGATACCGTCTCCACCGCGCGAGGCGCACAGGTCCAGCGCCGTCAGAGCCGGATCGGTGAGTCTGAGCGGCCCGCGCTGCACGACCAGCTCGGCCGGGACCTTCCGGCGCGAGAAGCGAAAGCCCGGCGGGTCGACACGCTGCCACGGCACCGCGGCCTCGACGGTCGACCCGGCCAGCTCCGGCCAGAAGACCAGACGGGCTGCGGCGTCGCCCGTCACGACTGCGTTGGGCTCCTTCAGCACCAGAGCCCGCACCCTCGTCCCGAGGTCGTGGGCCTCTGGCCGGGCGTACACCCCGGGCAGCACCGGCACCAGGTCACCACGGCCCACCAACGTCTTGATGGCCCCGGCCAGCTCGGGGTGGTCCTTCCGCGCGATGACTCCCTCGCGTCGTACGACGTCTCGAACCTCGTCCTGAAGGCGCACGGCACCATGAAGTCACGCGGGTGTTGTCGGGGGTGTCGTCCGAGAACCCGCCTGTGGTGTCGGCGCGGGCTCAGAGTGCGGCGGGCTCCCGGCGCTCGAGCAGGCCGCGGGCCACGAGGCGGTTGAGGCGGCGCTGGCGGTGGCGGTAGAAGACCTGGGCGAAGAGCCAGGCCACCGGCGTCAGCGCCCCGGCGCGCACCTCGACGACGTCGGTGTACCGGGTCATCCCGTAGAACTCCGCGAGGTCGACCCGGTGGTCCCAGACGTGCACGAGGTCGCTGTGCCCGGCGTCGTGCCACACCTCGTCGGGCCGGGTCGGGGTGCGCGGCTCGATCGTGTGCTCCCCCAGCCCGAGCCGGCCGCCCAGGCGCAGCGCGAAGACGTACGGCTTGGTCGTCCACCGCTCCTCGAGCACGGGCGGGTCGACCGGGGTGAAGGTGAGCAGCGGCCACGCGATCCGGCACAGCAGCACGGGTCGGGAGAGCTCGGCGGCGAGCCGGTCGGGCGCGCACGCCTGCAGGGACGAGCACCTCAGCCTCATGGCGGCACGCTAGCCCCGGGGAGGCCGTCCGGGGTCAGTTCTGCGTAGACGTTGTGAGCGCGTCGTGCGCGACGGACCATGGACAGGTGCTGCGCCCGCTCCCGTCCCGTCTGCAGACCCGGTGGGCCGCGCTCTGCGGTGTCATCGCCGGGCTCGCCGGCATCGGTGTCTCCGACCTCGCCGCCCGGCTGGTCACCCCGGCCGGCTCCCCGCTCGCGGCGGTCGGCAGCGTGATCATCGACCTGCTGCCCGCCGGGATGGTGAACTTCGGCAAGGACTTCCTGGGCGGCGCCGACAAGCCGGTGCTGCTGGTCATCATCGCCGTCGGCGTCCTGGCGCTCTGCGCGTTCGGCGGCGTCGCCGAGCTCCGGCGCAAGGGCCGTGGCACGGCGGTCTTCGCCCTCGTCGCCGCGATCGGGCTCGTCGGGGTCGCGCTCGGCTCGGGCACCGACGTCAAGGCCTACGTCCCCACCCTCGTCGGGATGCTGCTGGCCGCCATCCTGCTCAGCAGCCTCCTGACGAGGCTCCGGCAGTGGCACCCGGCCCGCGTCCTCCCCGGCCCGGACGACGCGAGCGACCCGTCGCGCCGGCGTTTCCTGGTGGCCACCGCCCTCTGGGGCGGGGCGGCCGCCGTGGCCGCCGTCGGTGGGCGCCTGCTCGTCGGCGCAGCGAACCGGATCAGCGACGCCCGGGCGAACCTCCGCCTCCCGACGCCCACGACCCCCGCTCCCGCGGTGCCGGCCGGTGCCGACCTCGGGATCGCCGACCTCAGCCCGTACATCACCCCGAACGACGACTTCTACCGCATCGACACCGCCCTCCAGGTGCCGGTGATCGACCCGGAGAAGTGGAGCATCACGGTCACCGGGATGGTCGAGGAGGAGGTCACGATGACCTTCGACGAGCTGCTCGCCGAGCCCCTCGAGGAGCACGTGACCACCCTGACCTGCGTCTCGAACGAGATCGGCGGCAACCTCGTCGGCAACGCGCGCTGGCTCGGCTTCCCGATCCGGGAGCTCCTGGCCCGGGCACGCCCGCAGGCCGGGGCCGACATGGTGCTCTCGACGAGCGAGGACGGGTTCACGGCGAGCACGCCGCTCGACGTCCTGCAGGACACCGGGCGCGCCTGCCTGCTGGCCGTCGGGATGAACGGCGAACCCCTCCCCCTCGAGCACGGCTTCCCCGTACGCATGGTCGTGCCCGGCCTGTACGGCTACGTGTCCGCGACCAAGTGGGTGGTCGAGCTGAAGGTGACCACCTTCGCCGAGGACGCCGGCTACTGGACCCCGCTCGGCTGGTCGGAGCGCGGGCCGATCAAGCTCGCCTCCCGCATCGACGTGCCGGGCAGCAGCGTCGGTGCCGGGACGGTCGCGGTCGCCGGCGTCGCCTGGGCGCAGCACACCGGTATCGGGCAGGTCGAGGTCCAGGTGGACGACGGACCGTGGGCGCGCGCCGAGCTGGCCGAGGTCACCGGACCCGACACGTGGCGCCAGTGGCGCTACGCCTGGGACGCGACGCCCGGCGACCACCGGCTGACCGTCCGCGCGACGGACGCGAAGGGCGAGCTGCAGGTCGCCGACGAGGCGCCGCCCGCCCCGGACGGCGCCACCGGCTACCACTCCGTACGCGTCACCGTCCGCTGAGCGACCCTGCCCGGACCGGGCAGGATGGGCGCGTGCGCATCGCGACCTGGAACGTGAACTCGGTCGGGGCGCGGCTCCCGCGCCTCCTCGACTGGCTGCAGACCCGCGAGCCCGACGTCGTCGCGCTGCAGGAGACCAAGACCAACGAGGCCGGCTTCCCGACCGCGGAGGTCGCCGAGCTCGGCTACGAGGTGATGCACGTCGGCGACGGCCGCTGGAACGGCGTCGCCGTCCTCTCCCGGGTGGGCCTCGAGCCCGTCTCGCGGCAGCTGCCCGGGATGGAGGAGCCCCGCTACGCCGCCGCGGACTGCGGCGGGCTGCGGACCGTCAGCGTCTACGTGCCCAACGGGCGCTCGGTCGACGACCCGCACTACGCGTACAAGCTGGAGTGGTTCGCCCAGCTGCGCGCCACCCTCGACGAGCAGGACCCGGCGCAGCCGCTGGTGATCATGGGCGACTTCAACGTCGCGCGCACCGACGCCGACGTGTGGGACATCGCCAAGTTCTCGGGCAGCACGCACGTGACCCCGCCGGAGCGGGAGGCGCTCGAGTCGCTGATCGACTGGGGCCTGGTCGACGTCACCGCGCGCCCGGGCAAGAACGACCGGCCCTTCACCTACTGGGACTACCGCGCCGGGATGTTCCACAAGGACCTGGGCATGCGGATCGACTACGTCCTGCTGAGCCCGTCGGTCACGGTCCAGGACGCGTACGTCGACCGCGAGGCCCGCAAGGGCACCGGGCCCTCCGACCACGCGCCGGTGGTGGTCGACCTGACCCTGCCCAGCGCTCCCTGAACCTCGAGAAGTGCGAGGACGCTCCCTGAGCCTGTCGAAGGGCCCGGAACGGGTTGACGTTCTTCCCTAGGACAGCGCCGACCTCTTCGAGGCCCTTCGACAGGCTCAGGGAGCGTCAGCCCGCTCAGGCGGTCGCGAACACCGCCGAGGCGAGCAGGTCGAGGCTCTCCTCGCGGGCCGGGTTGCGGTCGAACGGGTCGCTGTTCGAGGCGCCGGCGACCGGGTGGACCATCACCTCGTCGACGCCGAAGTGGTCGGCCAGCTCCTCGAGCTGGCGGGCCGCGGTCTCGGGCGTGCCGACGACCCAGCGCTCGCTCATCTGCGCGGCGAGCGCGGCGTGGGACTCCGGGAGCCGCACGTCGGCGGCGTCCTCGACGCTGATCTGCGGGCGCAGCTCCCCGCCGGTGCGCAGCGCGACCATCGCCAGGACGTACGGCTTGGCCAGCCGGTCGGCCTCCTCCTGGGTGGGGGCGACGACGACGTTGACGGTGAGGAAGGTCTGCGGCGCCGGGCTGACGTCGGAGGGGCGGAAGGCGCTGCGGTAGAGGTCGAGCACCTCGGCGGTGCTGTCGCCGGAGAAGTGGTGCGCGAAGACGTACGGCAGCCCCTTCTCGGCGGCGAGCCGCGCGGAGTAGTCCGACGAGCCGAGCAGCCACGGGGTCGGGCGGCCGACCGCCTGCGGCGTGGCGCGCAGGCCGTACGAGCGGCCCTGGAGGCTGAGGCCGACGCCGGCCGGCTCCATCATCGCGATGAGGTTGTCGACGTGCTCTCCGAAGCGGTCGGCGTCTCCGGTCTGCGGGCCGCCGTGGCGCAGGGCCCAGCTCGTGACCGGGTCGCTGCCGGGCGCACGGCCGATGCCGAGGTCGATCCGACCGGGGTACGCGGCCTCGAGCAGCGCAAACTGCTCGGCGACGACGAGCGGGGCGTGGTTCGGCAGCATCATGCCGCCCGAGCCCACCCGCAGCTGCTCGGTCGCGCCGGCGAGCATGGCGATGAGGACGGGCGGGTTCGTCGAGGCGACGGCCGGCATGTTGTGGTGCTCGGCGACCCAGTAGCGGTGGAAGCCGGCCGACTCCGCCCGCCTCGCCAGCGCCACGCTCGCGGCCAGCGCCTGGCCCGTGGTCTGCCCGTCGCGGACGGGGATGAGGTCGAGGACGGACAGCCGGCGGATGCTCATGCCAGGTGCAACCCGGTCCGTCCGCCCGTCATTCCGGTGGTAGACCGGCGCGGTGACGGTGACAGCGACGCGCGTGCTGGGGGTCGACGGCTGCCGCGACGGCTGGGTCGGCGTGGCCCCGGACCCCGACGGACCCCGGGCCTACGCAGCACCCGACCTGCGCACGCTGCTCGCGCTGGCCGACCGTGACGGGTCGGTGGCGCGGGTCGGCGTCGACATCCCGATCGGCCTGCTCGACGAGGGCTGGCGCGACGCCGACCGCCTCGCGGCCGCGGTGCTCGGGCGGCGACGCTCGTCGATCTTCACCACTCCCGTCCGCGCGGCGCTCGAGGTGGCCGACCACGCGACGGGCGTGGCAGTGAGCCGGAAGCGCAGCGGGGGCGGGTTCTCGATCCAGGCCTGGGGGCTGCGGGGCAAGGTGCTGGAGGTCGACGAGCTGGTCCGTGGCGGGGAGGACCGGGTCGCCGAGGTTCACCCCGAGGTCACGTTCGCGACGATGGCCGGCCGGCCGGCGCAGCACGCGAAGAAGACGTGGGCCGGGCAGCAGGAGCGCGTGGCCCTCCTGGCCGCCGCGGGCGTCGACCTCACCCGCCTCACCGGCGACACGGGGTCGGCGGGACCGGACGACGTGGTCGACGCCGCGGCGGTCGCCTGGACCGCGCTCCGCCTGCTCCGCGGCGAGGCCGTCAGCCTGCCGGACCCGCCGCAGCGCGTGCCGTACGGGCTGAGCGCGGCGATCTGGGCGTGACGGCCGGCGCTCGGACCTTGGCCGCTGGGGCAGAATCACGGGCGTGATCGAGTACCGCACCCCCGCCGAGATCGAGCAGATGCGCCCCGCCGGACGGTTCGTCGCCGACGTGCTGACGGCGCTGGTCGCCAAGGCCGACGTCGGGGTGAACCTGCTCGAGCTCGACCGGCTGGCCCACGAGATGATCGTCGAGCGCGGCGCGGAGTCCTGCTACATCGACTACCACCCGTCCTTCGGCGCCAGCCCCTTCGGCAAGGTGCTGTGCACCTCGGTCAACGACGCCGTCCTGCACGGCCTCCCCCACGACTACGTCCTCGCCGACGGCGACCTGCTGAGCGTGGACTTCGCCGCGTCGGTCGACGGCTGGGTCTCCGACTCCGCGGTCAGCGTGGTCGTCGGGCAGGTGCGCGAGCAGGACCAGCGGCTGATCGACACCACGCAGGAGGCGCTCGCCGCGGGCATCGAGGCCGCCCAGGCCGGCGCGCGGGTCGGCGACATCTCCTTCGCCATCGCCCGGGTGGCCAACCACGCGGGGTACAAGATCAACACCGACTTCGGCGGCCACGGCGTCGGCCGCACCATGCACGGCGACCCGCACGTCGCCAACGACGGCCGCCGCGGCCGCGGCCTCACGCTCAAGCCGGGCCTGGTCATCGCCATCGAGCCCTGGTTCTGCGAGAGCACGGACAAGATCTACACCGACGCCGACGGCTGGACGCTGCGCAGCCGCGACGGCTCCCGCGGCGCCCACTCCGAGCACACGATCGCCATCACCGAGGACGGTCCGCTCGTCCTCACCTCGCGCGGCTAGAAGTTCTCGCCCTCGGTGCACCGTCACGGTGCGCTGACGGCAAGAAGTTGTGCACAGATCCGGCCAGGCCCGGCACGACCGGGGCTCAGGTCCTGATGACCCGGACGTGGAGAACGCACTCGTCCGTCAGCACCTCCTCCGTCAGGCCGGGACGGTGTCGCGCGCACAGGCCCGGGAAGCCGGGCTCTCGGACCGGGAGATCGCCGGGCTGCTCGCCCGGCAGGAGTGGATCAGGGAGCACCCCGGAGTCTTCCGGCTGCACGCCGCCGTCCCCCTCGTGGAGACCGGCCTGTGGGCGGCCAGGCTGTGGCTCGGACCCGATGTCCTGCTCGCGGACGAGACGGCCGCCTGGTGGTGGGGCGTGCTCGAGGACCCACCGATCCGCTGGTCGTTCGTCGGCCCGACGCGCTGCCGAAGCACTGATCGGGTGCAGCTGAGCGCGGCCTTCGTCGACCCGCAGGACCGCTGGCGTCACCGCTCGCTCCTGACGATGAGCCGGCCGCTCGCAGTGCTGCGTACCAGCGCCCTCATCGAGCGCCGACGCGCCGGAGCCGGCGTCGCCCTGATCGATCGGGCCAAGCAGACCCGCGCTGTTCGTCAGATCGACCTCGAGCGCGCACTGGCACGCCATCCCGGATGCTGGGGCAGCTCAACCATGCGGACCTGCTGGCCCGCACGGGCGGCCGCGCTCATTCCGAGCTCGAGCGGCTGGCTGTCTCGCTGCTCAGGGACGCCGGCATCACTGGTTTCGAGCCGAACCTCGTCGTCAGGCTGAGCAGCGGCCGGTCGGTGGAGATCGACATCGCGTTCCCGGACAGAAGACTGGCCATCGAGCTCGACGGTTACGCCTTCCACTCCGGGGCAGTCGCGTTCCGCTCGGACCTGCGGCGATCCAACGCCTTGATGCGCGACGGCTGGACGATCAGACGTTTCTGCTGGGACGACCTCCTCGGCGACCCCGAGGGCTTCGTCGCGACGGTCAGAGAACTTCTCGCCACTGGTGAACCGTGACGGTGCTTCCAGGGCGAGAAGTTCTCAGCGGTAGACGATGACCTTGTCACCGGTCCGGGCCTGGGCGAACAGGGTCTGGAGGGCGGGAAGGTTGCGGACGTTCACGCAGCCGTGCGAGGCGCCGGCGTAGCCGCGGGCGGCGAAGTCGGAGCTGTAGTGCACGGCCTGGCCGCCCGAGAAGAACATCGAGTACGGCATCTTCGAGTGGTAGATCGTCGAGGTCCAGTCGCGCTCCTTGCGCTGGATGCTGAAGGTCCCCTCCCGCGTCGGCGTGCCGACCGCGCCGAACCGCACGTCCATGCGCAGCTGCGGCTTGCCGTCGACCACCCAGGTGAGCGAGTTGCTGCTCTTGCTGATGCAGATCGCCCGGCCGGTCAGGCACCGGCTGTCGAGCCCGGCCTTCGACGGCTTCGGCGTGCGGTTGTGCTTGGCGTCCTCGGTCGGCGTGCGCGTCATCGCGGTGAGGCGGCTCCAGGTCCGGGCGTCGACGTCGCCGGTGACGGGGATGGCCCGCTTGCCCTGGAACCCCTTCACGCCGCTGGCCGTCGCCCTGCCGTAGGTCCCGGTCACCGAGCCGGAGAACCAGCCGATCTGCTTGAGCCGCGCCTGCAGGTCGCGCACCTTGTCGCCGCTCGAGCCCTGCCGGTAGATCGCCTTGCCGGGGCGCAGCACGTTGTGGCGCTCGTCCTTCGTCGAGGCCGACGTGCGCTTGGTCAGCTGCTTCCAGGTCGTCGCGTCGACCGAACCCGTCTTCTTCAGCCCGCGCTTGCCCTGGAACCCCTTCACCCCGGTGACCGTGCTCGCGGCGTACGTCCCGGTGATCGAGCCGGAGTACCAGTCGAGGTCGCGCAGCCGGACCTGCAGGTCGCGGACCTTCTCGCCCTTGTCGCCCTTCTCCAGCAGGAGCGCGGGCCTGGTGCTCGCCGCCTTGTCGGACGCGGGCTTCGTGGTCGGGCTCGCGCTGGGGGTCGATGGGCCCGCCTCCGTCGGCGTCGCACCGGGCGTCGCCGTGGCGCTGGTCGGGGCCTCGGTCGCAGCCGGCGGCTGCGTCTCGGCCGCGCCGACGGGCCCGGCCGGGACGGTTCCGCAACCGGCCAGCACCAGGGCGGCAGCGGCCAGGCCGCCGACCCAGCCCGCCCTCGCGGTGCTGCGTGGGTGTGTCCGCACGTCGTCCCCCAGCGTTGCCGCGACCGCCGTCCGGCCACGTCGTCCGCGTCACGCTAATTCACACGGGCGCCGACGTCACCCTCTCGCGGGTGAACAGTTCCCACCCCGTGACCTCGCGCCGACCCCCGCGCGGTCGCCGTCCCGGCGTGACGCGACCGTGACCGACGCGTGGCCCGCAGGACCCGTCAAGCCCTGCGGACGACCCGCGGACGCGGCAGGATGCCGCGCATGAGCTTCTCCCCGTACGGGTCCCCCGGTCCCGAGGACCGCCGGCCCGAGCCGGCCGGCCAGCCGCTCCTGCCCGTCTCCGAGCTGCCCCCGCGCCCGGTGAGCCCCGGTGCCCGGGCCGGGCGGGCGTACGGGGTCCTGGTACGTCAGGAGTCGCAGGTGGGCAGCAACCAGCAGACCCTCGGGCTGACCGTGCTCGAGTTCCGGCTGGCCGAGCCCGGCAACCCGCAGCCGCTGGACGTGCTGATGCGGGGCCGTTCGCTGTCCGGGACGGTCCGTGACGGGGACTGGATCGAGCTGGCCGGTCCGGCCGACGCGACGAACCGCTGGAACGTCGCCACGGTGCAGAACCTCACGACGGGCTCGACCGTCGTGGTCGTGGGCGGACGTCCCAACAAGGTCGTGACCGCGGTCGTGCTGAGCCTCGTCGGGGTGCTGATGCTCGGCGTCGTGCTGCTGATGATCGGACTCTTCGCCGTCGGCAGCAGCTGAAGGCGCTGCGGACGGTCCCGGGGACGACGGAGCCCGGACGCCGTCAGGCGTCCGGGCTCCGGTGCGTACGAAGGTCAGCGGCGGCGCTGCTTGGCCAGCTTGCTCAGGCCCTCCTTGAGCTTGCGCTGGTTCTCCGGCTTCTGCAGCTCGCGCGAGACGAGCTGCACGGCCTTGGCCGCCACGGCGGTCTTGAGAATCGACTTGATCATGCTCATCGGACGCTCCTGGGAGTCGAGGTGGAGACCTTCAACGGTAGCCGGGTGGAGCAGGTGACCCACGGGGCCCGGGCACTGGTCCTGGGCTGAGGTTCCACCCAGAAAACCCTGATCTGCTGACAGTGTGGCGGTGCACGGCCTAACGTCGTCCTGCCGAGCAGGAGCAGGGAGGCTGGACCCACCGTTGGGGGAGCGTCCCGCGGGGGGCCGTTGCTCCCGCCGGCCGTCCGGGGGTGACCCGCTGGACGAGTCCCGGGGAGCTCGACGGCGGGTCACCCATCCCAGCTCTCGTACGCGTCACCCGCGCGGCCGCGCCGCCGCGGACGGCGGCACGACCGGGTGCGACTCAGAAGAGCGTGTAGCCGCCGTCGGCGACGAGCACGCTGCCGGTCATGAACGAGGCGGCGTCGCTGGCCAGGAAGACCACGAGCGGAGCGATCTCCTCGACGGTGGCGTAGCGCTGCATCGCGGCGTCCTCGATCCACTGCCGGCGGTACTGCGGCTCGTCGACCGGCGCCATCTCGGTCTTCACGTAGCCGGGGGCCAGCGCGTTGACGCGGATGTTGTGCGGGGCCCACTCGGCGGCGAGGCTCTTGGTCAGCTGGTGCACGGCGGCCTTGGAGGCGTTGTAGCCGGGCTGCCACTGCGGGCGGTTGACGATCATGGCCGAGATCGAGCCGATGTTGACGATGGTGCCGCCACCCTGCTCGACGAGCTGCTGGCCGAAGACCCGCGAGCAGGTCCACAGGGCGTCGACGTTGGTCGTCATGACCGACTTCCAGTCCTCGGCCGTGACCTCGAGCGCCGGCGCGTGGACGCAGGTGCCCGCGTTGTTCACGAGGATGTCGACCTTGCCGAACTTCTCCAGCGTCCGCTCGAGGACCCGCTCGACCTCGCTGGGGACGGTGATGTCGGCGTGCACGTAGATCGACTCGACGCCGCGACCCTCGAGGTCGGCCACGACCTCGTCGCCCAGGGCGTCGTCACGGCCGACGACGACGACCTTGGCCCCCGCCTCGCCCAGCGCCGTGGCGAAGCCGCGGCCGAGGCCACGGGTCCCCCCGGTGACGACGGCGACCTTGTCGTCGAGACGGAAACGGTCCAGAACAGGCATGCCACGCTCCTATCACCGCCGGGACGGTCCCGACCCGCTCACCGTAGGCGAACGACCCCCTCGACGCACCTCACGTCCACTCCTCTGCGTACCTGAACACGCTCAGATGAGCGCCGAGGACGGCTCAGCGGACGGGCAGCCGCAGCAGGGCCGGGCCGTCCGGCGAATGCGTGACCCGGGCGACGAGACGGCCCTCCTCGAGGGCGACGTCAGCGCTGCCGTTCGCGACGCTCAGGTCGCCGGCAGCCACGGCCGAGGGGTCGACGTCGAGGGGGACGGTGCCGTCGGCGTCGAGGACCGCGACCAGCGCGCCGGGCACGGCGAGCCAGCGCGTCCAGGGCTCCTCGCCGGAACGGGCGGTCCCGACCGGGACCGGGGTCGACATGCGCAGCAGCTCCTTCGCCCCGGCCATCCATCGACCCAGGCCCTCGAGGGCCCGCTGCTGCACGGGCGGCAGGGTGCCCTCGGCCGTCGGGCCGACGTTGAGCAGGAGCCGCCCGCCGCGCGAGACCACGTCGGTCAGGTGCCGGGCGAGCGCGCGGGCGTCGAGCGACTGGCTCTCGTCCTCCACCCGGTTGTGGCCGAAGGACCAGCCGATGCCGCGGTTGTGCTCCCACGGCTCGTCGCCCTCGTGCTCGCGCTTGTGCTCGTACTCGCTGGTCACGAAGTCGTGGTGGGTGTCGCCCCAGCGGTCGTTGACCACGCCCTCGGGCACGGCCGCGTAGTAGGCCTCGAAGAGCGCGTGCAGCGAGCCCGGGCCGCCGCACTTGCCGCTGTCGGGCCAGTCGATGTCGTTCCAGAGCACGCTCGGGGCGTAGCGGCGCACGAGGTCGGCGACGTGCGCGCCGGCGTACAGGTTGTACGCGGCGTCGGTCGGGCGCAGCGAGGAGACCTCGTCGAAGGTGGTGTGCGGCGGGAGGTCGGTCACCGACCAGTCGAGGCCGCCGGAGTAGTAGACGCCGAAGCGCATCCCCTCGGCGCGCACGGCCTCGGCGATCTCGCCGACGAGGTCGCGGCGCGGGCCGCGGTGCACGGTGTTGCGGGCGCCCGTACCCGGCGCGTCCCAGAGGGCGACGCCGTCGTGGTGCTTGGTCGTCGGCACGACGTACTCCGCACCGGCCGCGGCGAACAGGCGCGCCCACGCCGCCGGGTCGAAGTCCGGCGCGGTCCAGGCGTCGAGGAACTCGTCGTACGGCGCACCGCCGTGCACCTCGGCGTGGTGGCGCTGTGCGGGGCTGCCCTCGATGCGGATCGTGTTCCAGTACCACTCGGCGTACGCGTTGTGGAGGAACCACTCGTCCTCCGGCACCGCGCCGAGCGCGCCGACCGGCTCGGCCCACGCGGGCACCGAGTACGGGCCCCAGTGCACGAAGATCCCGAGCTTCGCGCCGGCGTACCAGTCGGGCAGCGGGCGCCGCAGGCTCGCCCAGAGCTCGGGGCTGTCGCCCTGCTCGACCGTCGTGCTGGGGACGAAGGCGGAGCCGGTCGGTGCCCCGGCGCTCACAGCAGCCGCTCCAGCGCCGCGACGCAGAGCGCGTAGCCGGGGTGCTCGACGTCGACGACGTCCATGTGGTCGCCGTCGAAGGCCTGCAGCTCGGCGGAGTCGCCGGCCTTCGTCGCCGCCGCGACGAAGGTCTCCGACTGCTCGATCGGGACCACGTCGTCGGAGCGGCCGTGGACGCAGACGGTCGGCACGCCCAGGGGCACCCGGGCGGTCGGCGAGGCCTGGGCGTACACGTCGGGCAGCTCCTCGGGGCTGCCGCCGAGGAAGCCGGGCACGGCGCCCCCGCCGAGGTCGGCGCCGTAGCCGCCGACCAGGTCGACCACGCCGGCCTGGATCACCGCGCCCGACAGGGTGACCTGCGGGTCGGCCCCCGGGGCACCGCTCTCCTGCCCCGTCCGGCTCGCGAGCCAGCCGGCGAGGTGGCCGCCCGCGGAGTGGCCGAGGGCGACGACGCGGGACAGGTCGAGCCGTCCGCCGGCGACGCGCTGGCCCTCGGTGGCCAGGGTGTCCACCGCCGCGGCGACGTCGAGGCATGTCGCGGGCCACCCGCCACCGCCGTCGGTCGGGCTGTCGCCCACCCGGCGGTACTCGACGTTCAGGGCCGCCCAGCCGCGGTTCACGAGGTCGGCGGCGAGCGGCCGGCCGAGGTCGGCGCCGTACGCGTCGCGCCAGAAGCCGCCGTGGACCACGACGACGACCGGCACCACGCTCGTGCCGGAGGGGAGGCTGAGCTCGACGTACTGGGACGGGTGGTCGCCGTAGCGGAGGGTCTGCACCCCCTCATCCTGCGACCCGCCCCCCGGGCCCGACCGCCCGGCTCCCACCGAGCAGCCCGCGGCCGCCAGCAGACCGAGGGCCGAGGTCGCGAGGAGGTGACGGCGGCTCAGTCGCAGCGGCGTCGGGCTCACGGTCGGGCTCCTTCCGCGACGCCCGTCCGGGCGCCGTCGACGAGGGGTTCGCAGCCGAGGCAGCCGCGGGTGGCCCCGCCGTGGTGTCGGGAACCTGTGCGCGCACAGGTCTCCCGCACTGCGCCCGGGCTGCAACCTGGGCTCGGTGTCGGCAACCTGTGCGCGCACAGGTTCCCGACAAGGGGCGGACCGGGTGGGACGCGGGTGGGACGCGGGGTCAGGTGGACGGGTCAGGCGTAATGGTCAGGCGAGCAGGCCGCGGCGACGCAGGACCGGGAGGACGCCCTCGGCGAACCAGTACGCCTCCTCGACGTGCGGGTAGCCCGACAGCACGAACTCCTCGACGCCGACGGCGGCGTACTCCCCGATCAGGTCGGCGACCTCGGAGTGGCTGCCGACCAGCGCGGTGCCCGCACCGCTGCGCATCAGCCCGATGCCCGACCACAGGGCCGGGTGCACCTCGAGCTCACGGGCGTCGGCGTACGACGCGGCGCCCCGGTGCAGCGCACGCATCCGGCGCTGGCCCTCCGACTCGCTGGTCGCGAGCGCGGCCTGCGCCTTGGCCACCTCGGCCGGGTCGAGCTGGGCGAGCATGTCGTCGGCCACCCGCCAGGCCTCCTCGGTGCGGTCCCGGCTGATCGTGTGCAGCCGGACCCCGAAGCGGATCGTCCGCCCGACGTTCTCGGCCAGACCGCGGATCCAGGCGATCTTCTCCGCGACGGCCGCCGGCGGCTCGCCCCACGTCAGGTAGACGTCGGTGTGCTCGGCGGTCACCGGCCCCGCGGCCGGCGACGATCCGCCGAGGTAGATCTCCGGGACCTGAGCCGGCTGGCGGGTCCGCGCGTCGGTCACGTCGTACCAGTCGCCGCTGAAGCTCGTCCCCTCGGCGGTGAAGGCGCCGCGGAAGACCTGGAGGAACTCCGCCGCCCGGGCGTAGCGGTCGTCCTTCGCGACCCGGTCGCCGAACCGCAGCTGCTCGTCACGGTCGCCGCCGACGACGACGTTGAGCAGCAGCCGGTTGCCCGAGACGCGCTGGAAGGTCGAGGCCATCTGCGCCAGCAGCGTCGGGGTGATGAGCCCGGGACGCAGCGCCACGAGGAACTTGAGCCGCTCCGTCTGCGTGATCAGCGCCGAGGTGATGACCCAGGCGTCCTCGCAGGGCGTGCCGGTCGGCGTCAGCACCGCGTCGAAGCCCAGGTCCTCGGCCGTCCGCGCCACGTGGGCCAGGTAGCGCAGGTCCGGCTCCCGGAACCGTCCGGCCGTGTCGAGCGCGCCCCCGGCCCGTCCGAGGTCGGCCGGGACGCTGTGCCCGCCCCCGACCAGGGAGCGGCTGTCGCCGGTCGTGGGCAGGAACCAGTCGAACGTCAGGGGCACGGGGACCGAGCGTACGAGATTCCCTAGCGCGACGGCAGGGATCTCGGAGGACGAGGGGTCAGCGGGCCATGTCGACGAACCGCGAGTAGTGGCCCTGGAAGGCCACCGTCAGGGTGCGGGTCGGGCCGTTGCGGTGCTTGGCGACGTCGAAGTCGGCCTCGCCGGCGCGCTCGGACTCCTTGTCGTAGAGGTCGGGGCGCGAGAGCAGCATGACCATGTCGGCGTCCTGCTCCAGCGAGCCGGACTCGCGCAGGTCGGACAGCATCGGCTTCTTGTCCGTGCGCTGCTCGGGGCCACGGTTGAGCTGGGAGAGCGCGACGACCGGCACCTGGAGCTCCTTGGCCAGCAGCTTGAGCTGCCGGGAGAACTCGGAGACCTCCAGCTGGCGCGACTCGACCTTCTTGCCCGAGGTCATCAGCTGGATGTAGTCGATGCAGATCAGGCGCAGGTCGTGGCGCTGCTTGAGCCGGCGCGCCTTGGCCCGGATCTCCATCATCGTGAGGTTGGGCGAGTCGTCGATGAAGAGCGGGGCCGACTCGACCTGGCCCATCTTCTGCGCGACGCGCTGCCAGTCGTCGTCGTTCATCCGGCCGCCGCGGATGTGGCCGAGCGGGACGCTTGCCTCGGCCGACAGCAGGCGCATGGTGATCTCGATCTGGCTCATCTCCAGGCTGAAGATGGCCGAGGTCAGCCCCTGCTTGATCGAGCACGAGCGGGCGAGGTCGAGGGCGAGCGTCGACTTCCCGCAACCCGGGCGGGCGGCGACGATGATCAGCTGGCCGCCGTGCAGGCCGTTGGTCAGCTCGTCGAGGTCGGCGAAGCCGGTGGAGATCCCGGCGAGACCGGCCCCCCGGTTCTCGATGGCCTCCATCTCGTCCATCGTCGGCTGCATCAGCTCCGAGAGGGACTTGTAGTCCTCCGACGCCCGGCGGTCCGTGACCGCGTACACCTCGGCCTGCGCGCGGTCGACGATCTCGTCGACGTCGCCCTCGCCGGCGTAGCCCATCTGGTTGATCCGCACCGAGGCGTCGACCAGCCGCCGCAGCACCGCCTTCTCGCGGACGATGGTGGCGTACCAGCTCGCGTTGGCCACGACCGTGACCGAGCCGATGAGGTCGACGAGGTAGCCGGCGCCCCCGACGCGGGCGATCTGGCCGCGCTTGGTCAGCTCGTCGGCGACGGTGACGGCGTCGGCGGGGTCGCCGCGGCCGTAGAGGTCGAGGATCGCGTCGTAGACGAGCTCGTGGGCGGGGCGGTAGAAGTCGACGCCGCGCACCACCTCGACGACGTCGGCGATCGCGTCCTTGCTGGAGAGCATCGCTCCGAGCACGCTCTGCTCGGCGTCCATGTCCTGGGGCGGGGTGCGGTCGTTGGGCCGGCTCGTCTCCGAGTACGGCGGCATCACCTCGGCCAGGCTCACCGGCCACGCTCCTTCATCCTCGTCACGCCCCACGACCCGCAGGGCTGCTGCCCCCGGGCCGACGTCTGCGCACGGCTCCGCCGACGGGTCTCCACGTGCAGACGGGACGACGGTAGGAGGCCCCGCTGACAGTTTTCCCGCTCCGTCAGGAGGACCCCGGCACCGACACAGCGCGCTGTCCCGACCACTCCTGGCCGACCCGCCGCGGCGGGGGATCAGCAGAACGTACGCGCCTGCGCCTGTGAGGACCACACGCTTGTCCCCAACCTCTGTGGACAACCGGGTGGCCCCTGTGCAGGACACGCTGAGAGCGTGTGCACAGCTTGGGGACAAGCCTGGGGATCACCGGGGGACGAGGCAGACAAGTGCCGTCTGACCAGGGAAGACGTTATGACCAGGCCGTGGAGGAAAAGTTCCTGACCCGCGTCTGACCAGGACCGGCATGACCGCTACCTGACGTTGACACGGCACCGACGAGGCGCTACGGACCCCGTCGTCCCCACACGTTTTCCACCGTCGGGCCGCACTTCCTGAGAACACGTTCAGGTAGGGGTCAGGCGCACGCACCGGCTCCGCACCGGTCGTCGAGGGATCTCCGGCACGCGCCGACCGGCACCGACACCGGCGCGCCGGGTGGGCCCCGGAGCTTTGTCCGGACGACGCCGCACCCCGACCCGGCAGGTGTCCCGGCGCGGCCCGCTTGAGCCGGGGCATACCCTGGGGGGGTACCAGACGACAGGAGCGACGATGACCGGGGCAGCTGCGCCGACCAGGGGTTACGCGGGCGGCAAGGAGGACTACCTCCGCCGGCTGCGGCGCATCGAGGGGCAGGCGCGCGGCCTGCAGAAGATGGTCGAGGACGACAAGTACTGCATCGACATCCTCACCCAGGTGTCGGCCATGACCAGCGCCCTCCAGTCGGTCGCGCTCGGCCTCGTCAACGACCACCTCGGCCACTGCGTCGTGGAGGCCGCCCGCACGGGTGGGCCCGAGGCGGACGCCAAGGTCAAGGAGGCCGCGGACGCCATCGCCCGGCTGGTCCGTTCCTGAGGACGCGTTTCCGGTCGTCCACAGCCACCCCGTCGCCCACCCACGTCAGCCGTCCCCACCCCACCCGCACCAGGAGCCCCGCATGACCACCACCCAGGACTACGTCGTCGCCGGCATGACCTGCGAGCACTGCACCCAGGCCGTCAGCGAGGAGGTGCTCGCGGTCCCCGGCGTCCGTGAGGTCACCGTCCACCTCGACGGCGGCACGATGACCGTGACGAGCGAGGACCCGATCGACTTCGACGCGCTGAGCGCCGCCGTCGACGAGGCCGGCTACACCCTCGGCAGCCGCTGAGATGCCCCGCCCCGACGCCCGGGCGGAGGTCGCCGACCCGGCGGTGAGCGCCCGTAGGGCCGTCACGGGCGGCGGGGCGGTCAGGTCGGAGGGGTCGGTCGTCGACCTCGACATCACCGGGATGACCTGCGCCTCGTGCGCGAGCCGGGTCGAGCGCAAGCTCAACAAGCTGCCGGGCGTCGTCGCCTCGGTGAACCTCGCCACCGAGCGCGCCCACGTCGAGGCGCCGGTCGGGACGACCGTCGCCGATCTGCTCGCCACGGTGGAGAAGACCGGCTACGGAGCGTCGGTCGTGGAACCCGACGCCGAGCCCGCCGACGAGGACGAGGGCGACGCCACCGAGCGCCGCCTCCGCGTCCGGGCGCTGCTCGCCGTGGTCCTCGGCGTGCCCGTCGTCGCCGTCTCCATGGTCCCGGTGCTCCAGGTGCCCGGCTGGCAGTGGGTCGCGCTGGTGCTCACCGCCGTCGTGGTGCTCGGCGCGGGCTGGCCCTTCCACCGCTCCGCCGCGGTCAACCTGCGCCACGGCGCGGCGACCATGGACACGCTCATCTCGCTCGGCACGCTGGCCGCGCTGGGCTGGTCGGCGTACGCGCTGTCGGGCCCGGCCGGCGACCTCGGCTACCGCCACGCCTTCACGCTGCGCATCGAGCGCCACACCGGGATGGCCGAGCCCTACCTCGAGGCCGCCGCGGCGATCACCGTCTTCCTGCTCGTCGGGCGCTGGCTCGAGGCCCGGGCGCGCCGCAGCTCCGGCGCGGCGCTGCGGGCCCTGCTCGCGCTGGGGGCCCGCGAGGCCCGGGTGCTGAGGGACGGGCGCGAGGTCACGCTCCCGGTCGCCCGCCTCGTCGTGGGCGACCGGGTCGTCGTCGCCCCCGGGAGCACGGTCCCCACCGACGGCACCGTGCTCGAGGGCCACAGCGCCGTCGACGCCTCCACGGTCACCGGCGAGTCCGTCCCGGTCGAGGTCGGCCCCGGCGACGCCGTGGTCGGCGGGTGCGTCAACACCTCCGGACGACTCCTGGTCGAGGCGACCGCCGTCGGCGCCGGCACCCAGCTCGCCCGCCTGGCCCGGATGGTCAGCGAGGCCCAGAGCGGCAAGGCGGCCGTCCAGCGGCTGGCCGACCGCGTGTCGGGGGTCTTCGTGCCCGTCGTCATCGGGCTCGCGGTCGTGGTGCTCGTCGCGTGGCTCCTCGCCGGCGCGGGGGCCTCCTTCGCCCTCACCGCCGCCGTGGCCGTGCTGATCATCTCCTGCCCCTGCGCGCTCGGGCTGGCCACGCCGACGGCCCTGCTCGTCGGCACCGGCCGCGGGGCCCAGCTCGGCATCGTCATCAAGGGCCCCGAGGTCCTCGAGGCCACCCGCGACGTCGACGTCGTCCTGCTCGACAAGACCGGCACGGTCACGGAGGGACGGATGGCCGTCACGGCCGTGCACACGGCCGACGGCGTGGACGAGGCCGAGCTCGTCCGCCTGGCCGGGACCGCGGAGTCCGGGTCGTCGCACCCGGTCGCGCAGGCCGTGGCCGCGTACGCGGCGGGCGCAGGTCCGTTGGGCCACGCCACCGCGCTCCGGGAGCCCGCGGGGCTCGGGGTCGTCGCCGAGGTCGAGGGCGTCGGCACCGTGGTCGTCGGCCGCCCGGACCTGCTGGGCACCGAGGGCCTGGCCGTGGGCGCCGCGCTCGCTGCCGTCCTGGCGGGCGAGCAGGAGCTCGGACGCACCGCCGTGCTCGTCGGGTGGGCCGGGCAGGCCCGGGGCGTCGTCTCCGTGGCCGACACGGTCAAGCCCACCTCGGCCGACGCGGTCCGCCGCCTGCACGACCTCGGGCTGCGCCCGGTGCTGCTCACCGGCGACACCGCGGCCACGGCCGAGGCCGTGGCCGCCGAGGTCGGCATCGACCAGGTCGTCGCGGACGTCCGCCCGGAGGGCAAGGTCGACGCGGTCCGCCGGCTGCAGGCCGAGGGCCACCGGGTGGCCATGGTCGGCGACGGCGTGAACGACGCCGCCGCCCTCGCCCAGGCCGACCTCGGCGTCGCGATGGGCACGGGGACCGACGCGGCCATCGAGGCCGCGGACCTCACGCTGGTCCGCGGCGACCTGCGCCAGGCCGCCGACGCCGTCCGCCTGTCCCGCGCGACCCTGCGCACCATCCGCGGCAACCTCTTCTGGGCCTTCGCCTACAACGTCGCGGCCCTGCCGCTGGCCGCGCTCGGCTTCGCCAACCCGGTCCTCGCCGGCGCGGCGATGGCGTTCAGCTCGCTGTTCGTCGTCGGCAACAGCCTGCGGCTGCGTCGGTTCCGTCCGCTGGCCCCCTGAGCCGCCGGCCCTGAGCCGAGAGATCAGCCCGCGAGCACCTCACGGAACCCGCGCGGCTCGCGGCCGAGGAGCTCGCCGAGCAGGGCGTCGGTGCCGGCGAAGTAGCCGCCGGCCGCGGCGGCGTACAGGCCGAGGGTGAAGCGGGCCTGGGGCTCGGGTGCGCCGGCCGCGACCTGGCGGGCCACCCACTCCTCGGGGTCGACCACCTCGAGCCGGACCGGACGGCCGACCAGGTCGGACGCGGCCGCTGCCACGTCGACGAACGTCGGCGCCTCCGGCGCGGTGAGCGTCACCGGCCCCTCGTACGCGCCGTCGGCGAGCAGGACGGCCGCGGCCGCCTCGGCGGCGTCCTCGCGCGCGGTCCAGGAGACCGGGCCGTCCCCTGGGACCGTGATGACGCCGGTCTCGCGCCAGGGGCCGAGGAGCCAGCCGAGGCTGTGGGCGTAGAAGCCGTTGCGCAGCGAGGTCCAGGGCAGGCCCGACGCCGCGAGCAGCGCCTCGGTCGCGGCGTGGTCGCGCGCCGGGAAGAAGGGGCTGTCGGGGTGCGCGCCCTGGTGGCTGGTGTAGAGGACCCGGCCGACCCCGGCCCGGACGGCCGCGTCGACCGCGGTCCCGTGCAGCGCGACGGCGTCGGCGAACGGGTCGCTGGACGAGACGAGCAGCAGCTGGTCGGCGCCGGCGAAGGCGTCCGGGAGCGAGGCGGGGTCGGCGTAGTCGGCGCGACGGACCTCCACCCCGCGCTCGGCGAAGCGGCCCGCGCGTGCCGGGTCGCGCACGGCGACGACGACCTCGGAGGCGGGGAGGCGGTCGAGCAGGTGGTCGGCGGTGGCGCCGTTCAGCGCGCCGGTCGCACCGGTGATGACGATCATGCGAACTCCTTGGTAGCAGTGGAATCAGAACGACAGTAGCGTCGGAAACACGGCGATAGCAAGAGTTCGTTAGCATCGGTCCGTGAGCGAGGGGGTGAGCGGGCGCGACGCGACCCGGTCGCGCATCGTCGAGGTCGCCGCCCAGCTCCTGCAGGGCGCGGGCCCGGGCGCCGTGACCACCCGGGCGGTCGCGGCCGAGGCCGGCGTGCAGGCGCCGACCATCTACCGGCTGTTCGGCGACAAGGACGGTCTGTTGGAGGCCGTGGCGGAGCACGTGATGGCCGCGTTCGTCCGCGCCAAGGCCGAGCACGAGCGGGCGTCCAGCGAGGCGGGCACCGACCCGCTCGAGGACTTCCGCGCGAGCTGGCGGGCGCAGGTCGACTTCGGCCTGGCCAACCCAGGGCTGTTCCGGCTGCTCAGCGACCCCGACCGCGTCGTCGGCTCGCCGGCGGCGCAGGCCGGGCTGCGCGTCCTGGAGTCCCGGGTGCACCGGCTGGCGGCCACCGGCCGGCTGCGGGTGGGCGAGGCGACCGCCGTCGCGATGGTGCAGGCCGCCGGGCAGGGAACCATCCAGCTCCTGCTCGCGACCCCGCCGGCCCGCCGCGACCCGGCCCTCGCCGAGCGGATGCTCGACGCCGTCCTCGCCCAGGTCCTCGTGCCCGCCGACCCCGAGGCCGACGCCCACGCCCACGCCGACGCCGACGCCAGCGGCCGGACGGCCACCGCGCACGCCGTCGCGCTGCGGGCCCTGGCGCCCCGGCTCGAGGTCCTCACCGACGCCGAGCGCGGCGTGCTCGTGGAGTGGCTCGACCGCGTCGTCGGGGCCGGCGGGTGAGGACCCGCGGCGCGGAGGTCCTGGCCGCCGGGCGGGCCGCCGCCCCGACGGCGATCCACCGGACGGCGTACCTGCGCCGCGAGGGCGCGCTCAGCGAGGCGGAGGTCAAGCTCCGCGCCCGCCGGGACGGGCGGACCACCTTCCACGCCCACGTCGGCTCGACCGACTGGCCGACGACCGCCGCGGCGCTGCGGGAGATCGAGGCCGGGCTGGCCGAGCGCGGTGCGGTGTGCGACCGCTTCGGGCTGACGCTGTCGCGGGCGATGAGCGTGGAGGAGTCGGCGCGCGGCCGCGTGCACAAGGAGACCGGCCCGGCGCTGCGGCCCGAGGAGTGGTCGGGCCTCGGCGAGGCGGCAGCGATCCAGCCGCACCTCGGCGACTTCATGATCGGCACGCCGGCCGGGGCCGAGCACGCGCGGCTGGCCCTCGCCGCCGGGGTGACGACGATCGGCAACCTCGGCCAGTACTGGTCGTTCGAGGTCCCGGGCGGGCAGGACGACCGGCAGGTCACCGAGGCGACGGTGCGGGCGGTCGGGATGCTCGCGGCCTGGCGCGACCGCGGGGCGCTCGTGCACTCCTACCTCGACGACGGCGTCGCGATGCAGGCGAGCAGCTACGGCTCCTACGTCGGCTGGGCCGCGCTCGAGCGCCACGTCGTCGAGGACCTCTGCGGCGCCCGGCTCGCCCACTCCTACGGCGGCCTGGTCGACGACCCCTGGCACCGCGCGGTCGTGCACCTCGCCGTCGACGACGTGCACGACCGGGACCACCTCGGCTCGATGGTCTACGGCGACACCGTCTCGATGCGGGCCGGCGACCACGCGCACAACGCGGAGGTGCTGCGGCGCTACCTCACCGTCGACCTGGGCGCCCAGCAGCACCGCCCGACCGGGCACGCCGTCCACCCGGTCCCGCTCACCGAGGCCGAGCGGGTGCCGACGGGCGCGGAGAACCTGGCGGTCCAGCTCCTGGCCCACGACCTCGACGAGGACGTACGACGCTCCGCCCCGGTGCTCGACTGGGCCGCGGCCGAGCGGCTCGCGGGGGAGGTGGCGGCGTACGGGCTGCGGTTCCGGGACGCGGCGCTGGCGCTGCTGGTCGAGGACGGCGTCGCGGTCGCCGACCCGGTGGAGCTGCTCCTCGCCCTGCGCCGGCTCGGGCTCACGGGACTGGAGGACCGCCTCCGGCTCCCGCCGCCGCGCGCCGTGGGCGACCTGGTTCCGTGGAAGGCCCGGCAGGTGGGCGCGACGGTCGCTGCGCTCAGCGGCCCGGCGGCCGGGCTGCCCGACCTCCGCGGCACCCGGGTCGTGCTCGCGGTGCTCGACGTCCACGACGTCGTGCGGGACGCCCTGCTGCGGCTGCTGCCGCGTGCCGGGGCGGAGGTCGTGCTGCTGCCCAGCAGCGCGACGCCCGCCTCGGTCGTGCACGCCGCGGTCGCCGAGGACGCCGACGCGGTGGTGCTGGGGACCTACAACGGCGCGGCGCTGGACGTCGGGCGCGAGCTGCGCGCGGCGCTGGACGACACGGCGTACGACGGGCCCGTGATCATGGGCGGGCGGCTCAACCAGGACCTCGGCGGCGACTCCCCCGTCGAGGTCGGCGACGACCTCCGGGCGCTCGGGCTGCACCCCGCCGCGACGCTCGAGGAGGCGGTCGGGATGCTCGCGCGGACCCCCTCGGGCGGGGTGCGGCGAGAGTTCACCTGACGTTCTCCTTCCAAGATCAACAAAATTCTGACCAGCGGCTTCGGCCCTCGGAGCCGTCGACGGGGCCCCCTCGCGCCGGACCCCGGACGACGCGCTCCGCGCTCCTGCTCGGCCCGCCTCCGCGGGCGTGCCATCCTCAGCACTGTCACAGGCGGCGCGACCCTCCGGGGCGGCAGCCGGGACCACGTCCAGAGGGCCCGCGAGGGCGGGGATCGGAGCCGAACGATGCGTACGACCAGGACCAGCAGAAGGTTCACCAGCAGGATCACCGCCGCAGTGGCCGCGGCCAGCGCCATCACCCTGCTCGGCGCGGGCTGCGCCCCGCCGGCCAAGACGGCGGACCCCGCCGCGAGCACGAGCGGTGCGGCGACGTGGACCTCGGCCCAGAGCGCGGGCGGCATGGACGCCCTCGTGGACGCGGCCAAGAAGGAGGGCACGCTGAACGTCATCGCGCTGCCGCCGGACTGGGCCAACTACGGCCAGATCATCTCCACCTTCGAGAGCAAGTACGGGATCAAGGTCGACTCCGCGCAGCCCGACGCGGCGAGCCAGGACGAGATCAACGCGGCCGACCAGCAGAAGGGGACGGACCGCGCGCCGGACGTCTTCGACCTCGGCCAGGCCGTCGCGCTGGCCAACACGGCCAAGTTCGCGCCCTACCAGGTCTCCACCTGGGACTCGATCCCCACGAACTTCAAGGACAGCTCCGGGCTGTGGGTCAACGACTACGGCGGCTACATGTCCATCGGCTACGACACCGCCAAGGTGCCCGCGCCGAGCGGCGTGAAGGACCTGCTCAAGCCCGAGTACAAGGGCAAGGTCGCCCTGAACGGCGACCCGACGCAAGCCGGCGCCGCCTTCAACGGCGTGGTCATGACCTCGCTCGCCAACGGCGGGTCGGCCGACGACATCCAGCCGGGCATCGACTTCTTCGCCGACCTCAAGAAGGCGGGCAACTTCCTGCCCACCGACCCGACCTCGGCGACCATCGAGTCCGGGCAGACGCCGCTGGTGATCGACTGGGACTACCTCAACGCGGCCGAGAGCGCCAAGATCAGCACCTGGAAGGTGACCGTGCCGAGCGACGCGCTCGTCGGCGGCTACTACTTCCAGGCCGTCAGCAAGGACGCCCCGCACCCGGCTGCCGCGCGGCTGTGGCAGGAGTTCCTCTACTCCGACGAGGGCCAGAACCTCTTCCTCGGCGGCGGCGCCCGCCCCGTCCGCGCGGACGCGATGCAGAAGGCCGGGACGATCGACGCCGCCGCGTACGGCAAGCTCCCGCCGGTCAGCGGAGAGCCGACGATCCTCACCACCGACCAGAGCACGAAGGCGGCGGACGTGCTCAGCAAGGAGTGGAGCAAGGCCACCAGCTGACCGCGCTCGCAGGAGCGTGATCAGCAGCACGACCGGGCACGACGAGGACGAGGCGGGGAGACGATGGCACGCACGAGGCTGGCGCGGCTGCGGCCGGCGCTGGGCGTGGTGCCCTTCGGCGTCTACCTGCTGATCTTCCTCGTCGTGCCCACGGTCACGGTCGTGATCGGGGCGTTCGCCGAGGACGGGCGGCCCAGCCTCACGAACCTGGCCGGGCTGGTCGAGCCCAGCGTCCTGACCGCGCTGCTCAACAGCGTGCTCGTCTCGGCCGTCACCGCCGTCATCGGCGGCGTGGTCGGCGCCCTCGTCGCGTACGCGGTGGTCACCGGCAGGCCGGACGGGGCGCTGCGCCGCCTGGTGACGAGCGTCTGCGGGGTCCTCGCCCAGTTCGGCGGCGTGACGCTCGCCTTCGCGTTCATCGCCACGCTCGGCATCTCCGGCGTGGTCTCCACCTGGCTCGACGCGAACCTCGGCACCAGCCTCACCAGCAGCGTGTGGCTCTTCGGCCTCAAGGGCCTCGTGCTGGTCTACGCCTACTTCCAGATCCCGCTGATGGTGATCGTCTTCCTGCCCGCGCTCGACGGCGTCCGCGTCCAGTGGCGCGAGGCGGCCTCGAACCTCGGCGCGACCACGTGGCAGTACTGGCGCCTCGTCGGGCTGCCGCTGCTGACGCCGGCGTTCCTCGGCTCGCTGCTGCTGCTCTTCGCGAACAGCTTCGCCGCGTACGCGACCGCCGCCGCCCTGGTCAGCCAGGGCAGCCCGATCATCCCGCTGTGGATCCGCAGCGCGCTGACCAGCGAGGTCGTGCTCGGCCGCCAGAACTTCGCCTACGCCCTCGCGCTGGAGATGATCGTCATCGTCGCCGTGGTCATGGCCGGCTACAGCCTGCTCGTCCGGCGCACGGCCCGGTGGGTCCGATGAGGGGGGTCCGATGAGCACGAGCCCCAGGCGCGCGGCCCGGCGCCGGCTCACCGTCTTCCGCGTCGTCGTGCTGGTGCTCGTCGGCCTCTTCTTCGTCGTGCCGCTGGTCAGCATGCTCGACTTCAGCACCCGCAGCTTCCGCACCGGCGGGCGTACGGGCGCGGCGTGGGCCAAGCTCGTGACCGACCCGCAGCTGTCGGGCGCGATCGTCACGTCGCTGGTGCTCGCGGTGCTGACCGTCGTGCTGATGGTCGTGCTGCTCGTGCCCACGATGATCTGGGTGCGGCTGCGGGTGCCGTGGGCGGCCCGGCCGCTGGAGTTCCTCTGCCTGCTGCCGCTCACCGTGCCTCCGCTGGTGATCGTCGTCGGGCTCAAGAACGTCGTGCTCTGGCTCAACTACCTCTTCGGCGACACCCCGTACGTCCTGGCGCTGCTCTACGTCGTCCTCGTCCTCCCGTACGCCTACCGCGCGCTCGACGCGGGGCTGTCGGCGATCGACGTGACGACGCTCGCCGAGGCCGCGCGGAGCCTGGGCGCCGGGTGGGCGACGGTGATCGTCCGCGTCGTCGTGCCCAACCTGACGACGGCGCTGCTCTCGGCCGCCTTCATCTCGATCGCGCTGGTGCTGGGCGAGTTCACCTTCGCCTCGCTGCTCAACTACGACACCCTGCAGGTCGCCATCAACCTGCAGGCCAAGTCGGACGCGCAGGAGTCGATCGCCGCCTCGCTGGCCTCGATCCTCTTCGCCGCCGTGCTGCTCGTGGTCCTGTCGGTGGTCAGCGGCGGACGGCGGCGCCGCTCGGCGACCGCGTCGGCACGGACGGCCGCGGTGACCACGGGGACGCCGGCCCCGACGACCCCTGCCCAGGCATGACGGAAGGACGGCGATGACGACCACCGCACGCGCGGCGGAGCGGACCGGGGTCGAGGTGCGCCTCGAGGGCCTCGAGCGCCACTACGGCGCCACGCGGGCGCTCGACGGGCTCGACCTGACGCTGCACCCCGGCGAGCTCGTCGCCCTGCTCGGTCCGTCGGGCTGCGGTAAGACGACGGCGCTGCGGATCCTGGCCGGCCTCGACGAGCCCACGGTCGGGCGCGTGGTCGTCGGCGGGAAGGACGTCACGAACGTCCCCGCCAACCAGCGCGACATGGGCATGGTCTTCCAGGCGTACTCGCTCTTCCCGCACCTAACCGCGCAGGACAACGTCGAGTTCGGGCTGCGGCTGCGCAAGGTCGACCGGTCCCGCCGCGCCTCGCGGGCCCGGGAGATGCTCGAGCTCGTCGGGCTCGCCCACCAGGCCGACCGCTACGCCACCGAGCTCTCGGGCGGCCAGCAGCAGCGCGTCGCGCTGGCCCGGGCCCTGGCCATCGAACCCTCCGTCCTCCTCCTCGACGAGCCCCTCTCCGCCCTCGACGCCAAGGTCCGCGTCCAGCTGCGCGACGAGATCCGCCGCGTGCAGCTCGAGGTCGGCACGACCACCCTCTTCGTCACCCACGACCAGGAGGAGGCGCTGGCCATCGCCGACCGCGTCGGCGTCATGAGCCAGGGCCGGCTGCAGCAGCTGGACTCGCCGCAGGAGCTGTACGCGCACCCGGCCAACCCCTTCGTCGCCGACTTCGTCGGCCTGATGAACCGCATCCCGGCCCAGGTCGCCGCAGGCCGCGCCCGGGTCCTCGGCACCGAGGTCGCGACCCTCGACGGTTCCGTCACCGACGGACCGGGCGTCGCCCTCGTCCGGCCCGAGCACCTCACCGTCACCCCGGACGAGTCGGGCGGGGCCGAGGTCGTCGACGTGCAGTTCAGCGGCGCGGTGTCCCGCGTCCGCGTCCGCGCCCCCGAGGGTGCCGAGCTCGTCGCCCAGCTCTCCGGCTCGCGGCTGCGCGGCCTCGCCCCCGGCACCCGGGTCTCCCTCGGCCTCGACACCGACCGCGTCCTCCTCACCGCGCCCTGACCGACGCATCGGTGATCATGACGGCATGAGCACCATCCTCGTGACCGGGGCCTCGCGGGGCATCGGGGCTGCGACCACCCGCCGGCTGGCCGGGCAGGGTCACACCGTCCTGGCCGGCGCGCGCGACGCGGAGGCGCTCGGCCGCCGGGTCCGGGACGACCCCACGCTCGCCGGGCTCGACGTCCGCCCGCTCGCGCTCGACGTGACCGAAGACGACTCCGTCGCGGCCGCCGCCCGGCAGGTGGAGGAGTCGCTGGGCTCGCTCGACGTGCTGGTCAACAACGCGGGCGTCCCGGGCACCTGGGCCCCGGCCGCCGAGGTCGGGCCGGCCGACTTCGCCGACGTCCTCACGACCAACCTGCTCGGCCCGGTGCGGGTCACCCAGGCCTTCCTGCCGCTGCTGCTGCGCGGGGACCGGCCGCGGCTGGTCATGGTGTCGTCCGGCATGGGCTCGCTCCGGCTGCAGTCGACGGACCCGGTCTACGCCGACATCGCCCACCTGCCCTACCCGGCCTCCAAGGCCGCCCTGAACATGCTGGTCGTGCAGTACGCCAAGGGCCTGCCCCAGGTGCTCGTCACGGCGGTCGACCCCGGCCTGACCGCCACCGAGTTCACCGACCACGCCGGGCACAGCGTCGAGGAGGGCAGCGACGCGGTGGTCGCGGCCGCCCTCGACACCGAGGGCCCGAGCGGGCGCTTCCTCGACCGGGAGGGCCCCACGCCCTGGTGACGCCCCGGCGCACCGAGCGAGGCCTGACGAGACGCCCGCCCCGCGGCACGAGGGCTGGACGGCGGAGGCTGGGGGCGTGGGTTACGTCGCACTGGGGGACTCGTACGCGTCCGGGGAGGGCCTGCTGCCCTCGCTGGCCTATCCCCTTCTGCTCAAGGAGACGGGGGCGGCGCGCTTCTCGGCGCTGACCGGCGCCGCCCGCTCGGGGGCCGTGACCGGCGACGTGCTCGCCACGCAGGTCTCGTCGCTGCGCGAGAGCACGCAGACGGTGACGCTCACGGTGGGCGGGAACGACGCCGGCTTCGCCACCGTCCTCGCCGCCTGCCTCCACTCCCCCGACCCGCGGATCCAGGCCGTCCTCGACCAGGGCGCGCCGTGGCGGGAGTCGATCAAGGCGGGCGCGCGGCAGCGGATCGCCTTCCTCGGTGGGCCCGCGGCCTCGCCGCAGGACCGCACGGTCCCCCTGGTGCGCGTGCTCTCCGACGTCGCACGGCGGGCGCCCGACGCCGAGATCCTCGTGACCGGCTACCCCCGGCTGCTCGGATCACGGCCCACCCCGCAGGGCCACCGGGCCTCGGAGGTGCTGCCGCTCTTCGTGGCCGAGGCCGACGCGGAGTGGATGGGCATCCAGAGCGAGGCCCTCGATGCCGCCCTCGCCGCGGGCGTCGAGCGCGCGCAGGCCACCGGGGTCCGAGCCCGCTTCGTCGACGTCACCGCCGCCTTCGAGGGGCACGCGCTGTCGGACCGCCAGGCGCCCTGGGTCAACGGCGTCGTGCTGGCCTCGCTCGGCTCGCTCGTCCCCAGCTCGTCGAGCTTCCACCTGACGGCGGAGGGCCAGGCCGCGTACGCCTCGGCCATCGCCGCCGCGGTGGGCGAGGCATGCCCTCCGCAGACCTTCCTGCGATCCTGACCTCGCCTGGCGTAGAAGTTCTCGCCCCTCGTGCACCGCTGAGGTGCACCACGGGCGAGAAGTTCTCCGACGGCTCGGCCGTGAGAGGATCGGCGGCGACGCGAGCAGAGGAATCCGGTGAGAGTCCGGAGCGGTCCCGCCACTGTGACCGGGTGAGTCGTACGACCCGGGAGTCAGGACGTCTGCTGCGCCGCACACCCACGGCTCGCGGGCGAGGACACCCGCAGGAGGGTTCCACCGCACATGCCCGGCTCACCCCCGTCATCGACGCCGCCGGCGCGCACCGCGCGCCCGGCGCCGACCTTCCCCTTCTCCGCCGTCGTCGGCTCCGAGGACCTGGCGCTCGCGCTGGTCCTCACCACCGTCTCGCCCGAGGTCGGCGGCGTGCTCGTCCGCGGCGAGAAGGGCACGGCGAAGACGACGACCGTCCGGGCGCTCGCCGCCGTGCTCCCCGAGGTCGCGGTCGTCGAGGGGTGCCGGTTCGGCTGCGACCCGGCCGCGCCCGACCCGACGTGCCCCGACGGTCCGCATGACCAGGACCCTGCGACGACCCGACCGGCCCGCTTGGTCGAGCTCCCCGTCGGCGCGACCGAGGACCGCGTCATCGGCTCGCTCGACCTGCGCCAGGCCCTCGGCTCCGGCGAGGTCGTCTACTCCCCCGGCCTGCTCGCCGCCGCGCACCGCGGCCTGCTCTACGTCGACGAGGTCAACCTCCTCCACGACCACCTCGTCGACCTGCTCCTCGACGCCGCCGCGACCGGCCGGTCCACGGTCGAGCGCGAGGGCGTCTCGATCGCGCACGCGTCCCGGCTCGTGCTCGTCGGCACCATGAACCCCGAGGAGGGCGAGCTCCGCCCGCAGCTGCTCGACCGGTTCGGGCTGACCGTCGAGGTCGCCGCCCCCAGCGAACCCGCCCTACGCGCCGAGGTCGTCCGGCGCCGGATGGCGTACGACCTCGACCCCGAGTCGTTCGCCGCCGCATGGAGCGAGTCCGAGACCCGCCTGCGCCACCGGCTGGCCGACGCGCAGGCCCGCGTGGCCCACGTCGGGCTGGGCGACGCCGAGCTGCTGCTCATCGCCGAGGTGTGCGCGGCCTTCGAGGTCGACGGGCTGCGCGCCGACCTCGTCACCGCCCGTGCCGCCGTCGCGCACGCCGCCTGGCACGGGCGCGACCGGGTCACCAAGGCCGACATCCGTGCCGCCGCCCGGCTCGCGCTGCCGCACCGCCGCCGGCGCAACCCGTTCGACGCGCCCGGGCTCGACGAGGAGCTGCTCGACCGGCTGCTCGGCGACGACGACCCGCCCATCCCCGACCCGCCGCAGGACCCGCCGCCGAGCCCCGGCCCGGACGACTCGGAGGGCACCGGCGACGCGGCCGACCCGGCCGACGCCCAGGCCGGCGACCCGCCGGCCACCCCGCCCGGTCCGGGATCCGCCGACCGTGAGGACGGCCCGCAGGGTCCCGCGGACCGGCAGCCCGAGCCGCCGGCCGCCCCGGAGCCGAGCAGCACCCCGGACGCCCGCGACGGAGACCCGACCCGTGGGGCGGTCGCCGTGTCCGTCGCGGCACCCGGTCAGGCCTACCGGACGCGCCTCTTCACCGCCCGCGGTGTCGGGACGGGCACGGCCGGGCGCCGCAGCCGCGCGGTCACCAGCACCGGTCGTACGGTCGGCTCGACCCTGCCCGACGGCGAGCACCGGCCGCTGCACCTCAGCGCCACCGTCCGCGCCGCAGCACCGCACCAGGCGACCCGCGGGCGTACGGACGGTTCACGGCTCCGGCTCGTGGGCACCGACCTGCGCCACGCGGTCACCGAGGGCCGCGAGTCCAACCTCGTCCTGCTCGCCGTCGACGCCTCGGGCTCGATGGCCGCGCGCAAGCGCATGGAGGCGGTCAAGACCGCCGTCCTGTCGCTGCTGCTCGACGCCTACCAGCGCCGCGACAAGGTCGGGCTGGTGACGTTCCGGGGCACGGAGGCCGTCCTCGCCCTGCCGCCGACCTCCTCGGTCGAGGTCGCCGCGCGCCGGCTCACCGACCTCCCGAGCGGCGGGCGCACCCCGCTGGCCGAGGGCCTGCTCCGCGCGGCCGAGACGCTCCGGCTCGAACGCCTCCGCGACCCCCGACGCCGGCCGCTGCTCGTGGTCGTCACCGACGGCCGGGCCACCAGCGGGCCCGACGCCGTCGCCCGGTCGCGCCAGGCCGCCGAGCTGCTGCGCGCCACCGGGGTCAGCGCGCTCGTCGTCGACTGCGAGACCGGCCGCATGAGCCTCGGGCTCGCCCGCGACCTCGCCGTGCGGCTGGGCGCCGACCACGTCAGGCTCGGCGAGGTGGCGGCGGGTTCGCTGGTCGACGCCGTACGCACCGAGCGCGCCGCTCTCGACCCGGCGCTGCGGCAGACCCAGGGACCGAGGGCGGCCTGATGCCCGAGGGACGCGTCGAGCGGACGCCGGACGACGGGCTCACGACCAGGCAGCGCCGCAACCGGCCGCTGCTGGTGGTCAACACCGGGGACGGCAAGGGCAAGTCGACGGCCGCCTTCGGGCTGGCCATGCGCGGCTGGAACCAGGGCTGGTCGATCGGCGTGTTCCAGTTCGTCAAGTCGGCCAAGTGGCGCATCGGCGAGCAGACCGTGCTCGAGACGCTCGGCGAGCTGCACGCCCAGACCGGCCAGGGCGGGCCGGTCGAGTGGCACAAGATGGGCGCCGGCTGGTCGTGGGCCCGCAAGGAGGGCACGGAGGAGGACCACGCACGTGCTGCCGCGGAGGGCTGGGCCGAGATCAAGCGCCGCCTCGCCGCCGAGACTCACACCCTCTACGTCCTCGACGAGTTCACCTACCCGATGCAGTGGGGCTGGGTGGACGTCGACGACGTCGTCAGCACGCTCGCCGGACGCACCGGCCAGCAGCACGTCGTGATCACCGGGCGCCGCGCCAACCCGCGCCTCGTCGAGGTCGCCGACCTCGTCACCGACATGACCCAGGTCAAGCACCCCTTCGAGCAGGGCCAGAAGGGCCAGCGGGGGATCGAGTGGTGAGCGCCTCCGCGGTGGAGAACGCCAACCCCTCCGGGGCCCCCTTCGACAGGCTCAGGACACCGCTTCGACGGGCTCAGGGAGCGTTGCCCCGGCTCGTCGTCACCGCGCCCGCCTCCAGCCACGGCAAGACGACCGTGGCCACCGGGCTGATGGGCGCGCTACGGGGCGAGGGGCTGGAGGTGGCCGGCTTCAAGGTCGGCCCGGACTACATCGACCCCGGCTACCACGCGCTGGCCACCGGCCGACCGGGCAGGAACCTCGACCCCCACCTCTGCCGGCCCGACCAGCTCGCGCCGCTGCTCCTGCACGGCGCCGCCGTCCCCACGCCGGCCGACGTGGCCGTCGTCGAGGGCGTCATGGGGCTCTTCGACGGGCGGATGGGCGGCGAGGGCTTCGCCTCGACGGCGCACGTCGCCGGCCTGGTCGAGGCGCCGATCGTGGTCGTCGTCGACATCTCCCGGATGGCCCGGACGACCGCCGCGCTCGTCCACGGGCTCCACACGTTCGAACCGGGCGTGCGCCTGTCCGGCGTCATCCTCAACCTCGCCGGCTCACCCCGCCTCACCGCCGAGATCACCGCCGCCCTCGAGTCCACCGGCCTGCCCGTCCTCGGCGTCCTGCCGCGCGACGCGGGCATCGAGGCCCCCAGCCGCCACCTCGGGCTCGTGCCCGCGGCCGAGCGGGAGCAGGCGGCCGAGACCGTACGCCGCCTCGCCGACCAGGTCGCCGAGCACGTCGACCTGCAGGCCGTCCTGGCCATCGCCCACTCAGCACCCGACCTCGCCGTCGAGCCCTGGGACCCGACCCTCGAGGTCCGGCCGCCGAGCCCCGCCCGCCCG
The DNA here is from genome assembly GCF_900105785.1 of Microlunatus sagamiharensis. Taxonomy (NCBI): domain Bacteria; kingdom Bacillati; phylum Actinomycetota; class Actinomycetes; order Propionibacteriales; family Propionibacteriaceae; genus Microlunatus; species Microlunatus sagamiharensis. Next base: position 3,704,564 of record NZ_LT629799.1, on the reverse strand, counting down.
AAGGTCGCCGTTGCGGCGGGCCGCGCCTTCACCTTCCGCTACGCCGAGACCGACGAGCTGCTGCGCGCCGCCGGCTGCGAGCCCGTCGAGCTCGACCCCCTCACCGACACCGCGCTGCCCGAGGGCACGGCCGGGCTCTACCTCGGCGGCGGCTTCCCCGAGGTCCACGCTGCCGAGCTCAGCGCGAACACCGCCCTGCGCGAGACCCTCGCCGCGGCGATCGCCGGCGGGATGCCGACCGTCGCCGAGTGCGCGGGGCTGCTCTACCTCTGCCGCAGCGTCGACGGCGTTCCCATGGTCGGCGCGCTCGAGGCCGAGGCGGTCATGTCGCCGAAGCTCACGCTGCGCTACCAGGGCCTCGTCGTGCCGACGGACGGGCTGCTCGGCCCCGCGGGCACCCGGGCCACCGGGCACGAGTTCCACCGCACCACGGTGTCTCCTGCTGCGGGGGGGACGACCCCCCCGAACCCCCCGGAACGACCAGTGCCCCAGTCAGGGGCGAGGGCGCCGCCTGGCTCGTGGGCGGCGAGGCCGACGGCTTCAGCGGCGACCCGGCCGGGCTCGGGCACCCGACGCTGCACGCGTCGTACCAGCACGTCCACTGGGCCGGGCACCCGCAGCTCGCCCAGTCGTTCGCGACCGCGGTGCACGACCACGCGGCCCGCACCGCGCGCCAGCAGGACCAGCACGGGCCGGACCACGACCTCGCCCACCACGGCGACTCGGACGTGGGCGAGGGCCTCGTCGACCTCGCCGTGAACGTCGCGACGCCCGCACCCCCGGCCTGGCTGCGCGAGGTGATCAACGCCAGCACGGCGACGCTCGGGGCCTACCCGCGGACGGACGAAGCGGCCAAGGCCATCGCCGCCGCCCACGGCGTCGACCTCGACCGGGTGCTGCCCACCGCCGGTGGGGCGGAGGCGTTCACCCTGGTCGCACGGGCCCTCACCCCCCGGCACGCGCTGGTCGTGCACCCGCAGTTCACCGAGCCCGAGGCCGCGCTCCTCGCCGCCGGGCACCGGCCCGAGCGCCTGGTCCTCACCGCGGCCGAGGGCTTCGTCCTCGATCCCGCTCGGGTGCCGGAGGACGCCGACCTGGTCATGGTCGGCAACCCGACGAACCCCACCTCCGTGCTCCACCCGCGCGCGACGCTCGAGGCCCTCGTCCGGCCCGGGCGCGTGCTGGTCGTCGACGAGGCCTTCATGGACGCGGTCCCGGGCGAACCCGCCTCGCTCGCGGCCGCCGACCTGCCCGGGGTGCTCGTGCTGCGCTCGCTGACCAAGACCTGGGGGCTGGCCGGGCTCCGGGCGGGCTACGTGGTCGGGGACCCGGCGCTGGTGGCGCGGCTGCGCGCCCAGCAGCCGCCCTGGTCCGCCTCGACCCCGGCGCTCGCGGCCACGGTCGCCTGCCTGTCGCCCGCCGCCCGGGCCGAGGCGGCGGCCGCGGCGGACCGGTTCACCGGCCGGCGCCGGGCCCTGCTCGACGCGCTCGCCCCGCTCGGGCTGACCGCGGCCGGCGACCCGCGCGCCCCGTTCGTCCTGCTCGACACCGCGCACCTGCGCCCCGAGCGCCCGCGGGGCTGGCTGCGGCACGCGCTGCGCGACCAGGGGTACGCGGTCCGTCGGGGCGAGACCTTCCCCGGGCTGGACGCCGGCTGGGTCCGCGTGGCCGTCCGCGACGAGACGACCAGTGCCGCTCTCGCGGCCGCGGTCGTACGGTGCCTCGCGTGAGCTTCACCGCCGACCTCGACCTCGCCGGGTGCGCCGTGCTGGTCGCCGGCGCCGGTGCCGGCGCGCTCGCGCCCGTGCGCTCGCTGCTGGACGCCGGCGCGCTGGTCCGCGTGGTCGGCCACACCCCCGTGGACACCGTCGTGGACCTGGCCGAGCGCGGCCAGATCGGCCTCGACCGGCGCTCCCCCAGCCCCGTCGACCTGCACGCGGTGCACCTCGTCGTCGTCGCCGACCCCACGCTCGACGAGGTCGTCCGCCGCTGGTGCGCCGACCTCGGCCTGCCGGTGGTCGGCAGCCGCCGACCCGCCGCGGCGCCGGGCGCCACGCCCGGCCAGGGCTCGGTCGTGCTCGTCGGCGGCGGGCCCGGCGACCCCGGGCTGCTCACCGTGGCCGGGCTCGAGGCGGTTCGCAGCGCCGACGTGGTGGTCACCGACCGGCTCGCCCCCATCGGCGTCCTCGACCAGGCCCCGGCGCACGCCGAGGTGGTCGACGTCGCCAAGATCCCGCGCGGGTCGTTCACGCCGCAGGAGCGCATCAACGAGCTGCTGGTCGAGCACGCGCGCGCCGGCAAGCGGGTCGTGCGCCTCAAGGGCGGCGACCCCTTCGTCTTCGGCCGCGGTGGCGAGGAGTGGCAGGCCTGCGCCGAGGCGGGCATCCCCGTCGAGGTCGTGCCGGGCGTCTCCTCCGCGCTGGCCGGCCCCGCCCTCGCCGGCGTGCCGCTGACCCACCGCACCCTCACCCAGGGCTTCACGGTGGTCTCCGGCCACCTGCCGCCGGGGGACCCGGGCTCGACGCTCGACTGGGGCGCACTCGCCCGCAGCGGCACGACGCTCGTCGTCCTGATGGGCATCGCCACGCTGCCCGCGATCACCGCCGAGCTCGTCGCGCAGGGCCTGCCCGCCACCACGCCCGCGCTCACCGTCACCGACGCGGGGCTGCCCGCTCAGCGCAGCGTCAGCGCGACCGTCGCCGACATCGCCGCCGTCGGCGAGGCCGCGGGTGTCCGCGCCCCGGCGGTCACCGTCATCGGTCCTGTCGCAGGACTGGCTGCCCAGCTCCCTGCTCCCGCCGCACGTCCTCCCCGGCCTCGGGGTGGGTCATCCGCCGCCGGTTGATGGTCAGCCCGACCACCCGCGACACGAACAGCGCCACGTAGGCCAGCCCCGCCAGCTGCTCGATCATCACGACCGAACGGGCGACGGGCAGCACCGGCACGACGTCGGACAGCCCGGTGCTCGACAGGTTGGTGAAGCTGAGGAAGAGCAGCTCCAGCCACGTCCGCGGGGCGTCGGGGTCGACCGCGGCGATGAAGCTGCCGGGCGCGAGCTGCTGCACGACCGCGAAGACGTACGCGAACGCCCACGCCACCAGGGTGAACGTCGCCCCGACCGCCCACAGCTCGTCGTGGGTCACGTCGGAGTCGGCGAGCATGTAGACCAACATGCTGGAGGCGGCGAGGAAGTAGAACGCGGCGTGCACGACGTCGCCGGCGAGCTCGACCGGGGTCGAGCCGAGGACGAGACCGAGCACCGAGAGCCCGGACGCGGCCACCCCGAGGATCACCGCCATCCAGGTCGGGCCCGGCTGGTCCCGCACGGCCCAGATGGCCAGCGCCAGCACGCCGGCGCCGAAGAGCTCGAGGGCGACCCGCCAGCCGGTCGCGGTCGAGGTGGCCTCGTCGAGGGCGTACAGCAGCACCCCGAGCAGCTGGGTGATGAACAGGATCGCCGAGGGGTGGCGCACGACCTCGCGGTAGATGAACTTGTGCGGCACCGCCGAGCGGGGAGGCGGCTTGCGCATGGTCGTGACCCTAATCCGTACGAGGGCCCAGGTCCTGCCGCCCGGGACCCCGGTGCCGCGCGCCGACCGGCCGTCCGCTGAGATGGTGCACGGTCCTCCCGGTCAGGGGGCGGGCCGAGAGCTGTGGGGTCGCCCCTGCACGACAAGGAGGCCACCAGTGACCGGAGAGATCACCGTCTTCAGCGGGTCGGCGCACCCGGAGTTCGCGCGCGACGTGTGCCGCATCCTCGGGGTGCAGCTGAGCCCTTCGGTGGTGCGGCGCTTCAGCAACGACTGCCTGCAGGTGCAGCTGCGCGCCAACTGCCGGCGCCGTGACGTCTACGTCGTGCAGCCGCTGGTACCGCCGGTGCAGGAGAACCTCATGGAGCTCCTGCTCATGCTCGACGCGGCGCGGGGTGCCTCGGCCGACCACATCACCGCCGTCATCCCGCACTTCGCCTACGCCCGCTCGGACAAGAAGGACGAGCCGCGCATCTCGATCGGCGCCCGGCTCGTCGCCGACATGCTGGCCAGCGCGGGCGCGACCCGCGTGCTGACGATGGCCCTGCACTCCCCGCAGGTGCACGGCTTCTTCTCCGTGCCGGTCGACCACCTGAGCGCGACGCTGGAGCTGGCCGCGCACTTCCGCCGCTTCGACCTCAGCAACACCGTCGTCGTGTCCCCCGACCTCGGCAACGCCAAGGTCGCCGCCGCCTTCGCCCGCGAGCTGGGCCTGCCCGTGGCCGCCGGGTCCAAGCAGCGCCTCTCCGACGACCGGGTCGTCATCGACCGCATCGTCGGCGACGTCGAGGGCCGCGACGTCATCATCCTCGACGACGAGATCGCCACCGGCGGCTCGATCGTGGAGCTGCTGCGGGTGCTGCGCGAGCACGGCGCGAACGAGGCCTCGGTCGTCTGCACGCACGGGCTCTTCACCGGCCAGGCCATCGAGCGCCTGGCCAACGAGCCGGGCGTCAAGCAGGTGGTCACCACCGACACGGTCCCCCAGGCGCACGGCGACCGGCTGCCGAACCTGCACGTCCGCTCGGTCGCCCCGCTCTTCGCCGAGACCATGCACCGGATCCACCACGGCGAGAGCGTCAGCAGCCTCTTCAGCGACGTCGAGACGTACGGCTGACGGACGCGTCGCCGTCCGCGAAGCCAAGCCGTGGTCACGCCCTCGCCGACCCGGGTGCGTACGGGCTACAGTGCTCGGGTTCGCGGAGATCAAGCGGAAGCCGGTGGGACTCCGGCACGGTCGCGCCACTGTGTGGGCCAGCCCTCGACCAGAGGGTGACGCCCGAGTCAGACCCCTCCTCCACGGGCTCCCGACCACGGGTCGCTGAAACCCAGGAGGAACCATGACCGACCACCGCACCCCCACCGCCATCGCCGCGCCGGCCCCTGCGCCCGCAGCCGTGACGCTCAAGCCCGTCCCGCTGCACCAGGTGCTGCCCTGGCTCGCGTTCGCCGCGCTGCTCGCCTTCGTGGCGATGTACTTCGTCGGCGCCGAGCAGGGGGCCACCTCGCTGCTGAACGGCACCGCCGTGCACGAGTGGACCCACGACGGGCGCCACCTCCTCGGCTTCCCCTGCCACTGAGCCGCTGAGATGACCACAGCCCGGGACCTGCTGGTCCGGGGGCTGCTGGCCGGCCTGCTCGCCGGCGTCGCCGCGTTCTTCGTGGCGTACGTCGTCGGTGAGCCGTCCGTCAGCGCCGCCATCGCCCTCGAGGACTCCGCAGGGGGTCACTCGCACGGGACCGACACCGGTTCCGCCGCCGCCGAGGACCACGACCACGGTCACGCCGCCGGTGGTCACGACCACGGCACCGCCGGGGAGACCGAGGTCCCCCGTTCGCTGCAGTCGACCGCCGGACTGGCCACCGCGACGATCGTCGCCGGGGTCACCCTCGGCGGGCTGATCGGCGTGGTCAGCGCGCTCGGGATGGGCCGCTTCGGCCGACTCGGGGCCCGGGGCGTGCCGCTCCTGGTCGCCGGGCTCGGCTTCGTCGCGGTCTACCTCGTGCCGTTCCTGACCTACCCGCCCAACCCGCCGGCCGTCGGTTCGGCCGACACCATCGGCTACCGCACCGAGCTCTACTTCCTGCTCGTGGCCATCTCGGTGATCGCCGGGGTGACCGCCGTGCTGGTCGGCCGTCGGGCCGCTGCGCGCTGGGGCGCCTGGTACGCCGCGATCGTCTGCGGGGCCGCGTACGTCGTCGTGGTCGGCCTGGCGAGCAGCCTGGTGCCGACCTACGACGAGGTGCCCGAGGGCTTCCCGGCGAGCGTGCTCTACGACTTCCGGCTGTCGAGCGTGCTCGTCCAGCTCACCCTGTGGGGCGTCATCGGGCTCGTCACCGCCGAGCTGGCGCACCGCCTGGCCGTCCGCGGCCGTCGCAGCGAGCGCACCACCGCGCTGGTCGACGCGTGATCGCGCCGCCGTCGGCGGCGGCCGCCCGCGCCGCCCGGGAACGGTCGGACGCCCTGGCCAAGCCGCTCGGGGCGCTCGGACGCCTCGAGGACGCGGCTGCCTGGGTCGCCGCCTGCCAGGGCACCTGCCCGCCGCGCCCGCTCGAGCGCGTACGCCTCACCGTCCTCGCCGGCGACCACGGCGTCTCGCACGCCGGGGTCTCGGCCTACCCCCGCGAGGTCACCGGCGCGATGGTCGCCGCGATGGCCGGGGGCGGTTCGGGGGCGAACGTCCTCGCCCGCCAGCACGGCGTGGCCATGCAGGTCCTCGACATCGCGGTGGACGCCGACCTCGGCGGCCTCGGTCCCGCGGTCGGGCGCCACCGCCTGCGGCGCTCGTCCGGGTCGATCGACACCGAGGACGCGCTGAGGGCCGACGAGGTCCGCACCGCGCTGGACGCCGGCGCGGCGATCGCGGCCGAGGAGATCGCGGCCGGGGCCGACCTGCTGCTGCTCGGCGACCTGGGCATCGGCAACACCACACCGGCCGCGGCCCTGGTCGCCGCCACCTTCGGCGTGGGGGCGGACGCGGTCGTCGGGCGCGGCACCGGCGTCGACGACGCCGCGCTCGCGCACAAGACGGAGGTCGTCGCCACCGCGCTCGCCCGCGCCGGCGCGCGCGTCGACGACCCCGTGCAGCGGCTCGCCGCCCTCGGCTCGGCCGACCTCGCCGTCGGTGTCGGGTTCCTGTGCGCCGCGGCACGGGCCGGGGTGCCCGTCCTGCTCGACGGCATCGTCAGCCTCGCCGAGCTGGCCGTCGCCGAGGACCTCGAACCGGGCGTGGTCGCCTGGTGCGCCGCCGGCCACCGCTCCACCGAGCCCGCCCAGCAGCTCGCCCTCGACAAGCTCGGGCTCGAGCCGCTGGTCGACCTCGGCCTGCGCCTCGGCGAAGGGACGGGTGCGCTCACCGCGCTGCCCGTCCTGCGCTCCGCCGTCCTGCTGCTGCGCGAGATGGCGCTGCTCGCGGACCTGGCGCCGGGCGGGTAGGACCTCGGTGCTCGACGCGCTGCGGCTGGCCGGCGGGTTCCTGAGCGTCGTGCCCGTACGCCCGGTCGAGGCGACGCCGCGCACGGCCGGTCGCGCGATGGTCCTCGGGCCGGTCGCCGTGCTCCCGGTCGCCGCGCTCGCCGGCCTGGTCGTGCTGCTCGCGCAGCTCGCGGTGCTGCCGCCCGCCGTCCGCGCCCTCCTGGTGGTCGGCGTCCTGGCCCTGGGGACGCGGGCCATGCACCTCGACGGGCTCGCCGACACCGTCGACGGGCTCGGCGCCAGCTGGGACCGGGCCCGCGCGCTCGAGGTGATGCGCCGCGGCGACGTCGGCCCGATGGGTGCCGTCGCCCTGGTCGTCGTCCTCGGCCTCCAGGTCGCCGGGCTCGCCGCGCTCCCGTACGCGTCGGGTGGCGCCCTCGCGGTGCTGCTGCTGGTCTGCGCGTCGCGGGCCGTGCTCGTGCTGGTCTGCCGCGTCGGTGTGCCGGCGGCGCGACCGGACGGCCTGGGCCGGGTCGTCGCCGGCTCGGTCGGCCCGCTCGGGGTGGCGACCGGGACGCTCCTGCTCCTCGGCCTCGCGGTCGTCGCCGGGCTCGCCGTGCGTCAGCCGTGGTGGCTGGGGCTGGTCGCGGGGGTCCTGGCCGCGGTCGTGGTGCTCGTGCTGGTCCGGCACACCACGCGCCGCTTCGGCGGGGTCAGCGGCGACGTCATGGGGGCCGCGGTCGAGGCGGCGTTCGCGACGCTGCTGGTCGTGCTGGCGGCCGCGGCGTGACCACGCCGGTCCGGGCTCGGGGGCACTCAGACGTAGAGGGCGCGCCCCGCGACCATCAGCACGCAGTCCTCGCTCGCGCCGGCGACGGCGGCGTTGACCTGGCCGAGCAGGTCGGTGAACACGCGCCCCGAGCGGTGCTCCGACACCAGGCCCCAGCCCACCTCGTTGGTCACGGCCACGGCGATGCGCGGCGTCGAGCGCCACGCGTCGAGGAGGTCCTCGACGCGGGCGTCGAAGTCGGCCTGCCAGTCGGGCAGCGGCACGTCCCAGGTGCCCAGGCCGTCGACCACCGCGGTCACCCAGGTCCCCAGGCAGTCGACGAGGTAGGCGTCGTCGCCGCGGCGCAGCACCGCGGCCACGTCGTCGGTCTCGACGGTCGTCCAGTGCTCCGGGCGGCGCTGCTGGTGCACGCGCACCCGCGCAGCCCACTCCGCGTCGGTCGCCGGGTCGGGCACAGGGCCCGGCGCGACGTAGGTGACGGTCTCCGCGTCGGCCACCAGACCCTCCGCGAAGCGCGACTTGCCCGAACGGGCACCGCCGGTGACGAGCGTGCGCTGGGCCGGTGCCGAGGCGAGAGGAGACATCGGTGACGACCCTAGGCGCTGGCCCGCGGGCGACGGCGGCGGGCCTGCTGCTCGGCTACGCCGCCGACGTCGTCCTCGGCGACCCCCGCCGCGGGCACCCGGTCGCCGCCTTCGGCACCGTCGCCGGTGCCCTGGAGCGGCGGGTCTGGGCGCCCGACCGGCTCCGGGGGACGGCGTACGCAGGAGTGCTCGTCGGGGGTGCCGTGCTGCTCGGGGTCGGCCTCGAACGGCTCGGGCGTGCCCCGGTCGCCCGCGTCCTCGTCACGGCGGCGGCGACGTGGGCGGTGCTCGGGGGACGTTCGCTGCGGCGCGAGGCCGAGACGGTGGCCGCGCAGCTCGAGCGGGGCGACCTGGCCGCGGCCCGCGTGCAGGTGACGCACCTGGTGGGACGCGACACGACCCGGCTCGACGCCGACGAGGTCGCCCGGGCCTGCGTCGAGTCGGTCGCGGAGAACACCTCCGACGCCGTCGTCGCCCCGCTGCTGTGGGGCGCGGTCGCCGGCGTGCCGGGGCTGCTCGCCTACCGGGCCGCGAACACCCTCGACGCCATGGTCGGGCACCGCTCGGAGCGCTACCGGCGGTTCGGGTGGGCGGCGGCGCGGTTCGACGACCTGCTCAACCTCGGGCCCGCCCGCGTCGCCGGCCTGCTGGCCGCCGTCGCGGCGCCACTCGTCGGGGGCACCCCCGGCGCCGCGCTGGGCGCGGTGCGGCGTGACGCGGCCCAGCACCCCAGCCCGAACGCCGGCGTCGTCGAGGCGTCGTTCGCCGGGGCCCTCGGCGTCCGGCTCGGCGGGGTGAACGCGTACGAGGGGCACGTCGAGGACCGCGGGACGCTCGGCGACGGGCGACCGGTGGCGGTCGCCGACGTGGCCCGGACGGTCCGCCTGGCCCGGGCGACGTCGCTGCTGAGCCTCGCGGTCGCCGTCGGGCTGGCTCTCGGCCGCGGTCTCGTCCGCCGGACGTCCGCGTGAGCGTCCTCGTCCTGGGCGGCACGGCCGAGGCCCGCGCGCTGGCCGCGCGGCTCGTCGCCGACGGGGTCGACGTGCTCTCCTCGCTCGCGGGCCGCGTCTCGCAGCCGGCGCTGCCCGTGGGCCGGGTGCGGGTCGGCGGGTTCGGCGGGGTCGAGGGCCTCGCGACGTTTCTCGTGGAACATCACGTCACCGCCGTCGTCGACGCCACGCACCCCTTCGCCGCGAGGATCTCGGCCAACGCGGCCGCAGCCTGCGCCGTCACCGGCACCCCGCTGCTCCGCCTGGCCCGCCCCGGCTGGTCCGAGCACCCCGACGCCGGACGGTGGACCTGGGTCGACGGCGTCGAGGGCGTGCTCGCCGTCCCCGGCGAGCGGCCGTTCCTCACCACCGGTCGGCAGGGGCTGGCCGCCTTCCTGCCCTGGGCCGACCGCTCGGTCCTCGTCCGGGTGGTCGACCCGCCCGACCTCGACCTGCCACCGGCCTGGCGGGTCGTCCGCTCGCGCGGGCCGTACGCGCTCGACGGCGAACGGGCGCTCCTCGCCGAGCACCGCGCCGACCTGCTCGTGACCAAGGACTCCGGCGGCACCCACACCGAGGCCAAGCTCGACGCCGCGCGCGAGCTCGGCGTACCCGTCGTCGTGGTCCGTCGGCCGTCGGCACCCGCGGACGTCCCCGCGGTCGGCGAGGTCGGGGACGCCGTCGCCTGGGTGCGCACCGCGGCCGGCTGACCGCGGCGGCTAGTTTCGGCGGCGTGACCACCACCCACGTCGTGCTCGTGTCCTGGCGTCCCGGCACGGCCGAGGAGGCCGAGCGGACCGTGCGCCCGCTCGTCGCCGACTTCGGCCGGACCATCCCCGACGTCGTCGACGTCGTCGAGGGGCCCTCCTCGAGTCCCGAGGGCAAGGAGGACGGCTTCGACTACATGCTCGTCGTCACGTTCGCCTCGCCGGAGGCGCGCGACGTCTACCTCGACCACCCCAACCACGAGCCCGTGAAGTCCGCCATCGGCGCCAACGCGGACCGGGTCGTCGTCTTCGACGTCTGACCCGCGGCCGAGGCCGCCCGACCCGCCACCTCTGCCCGTACTCCGACCACTGGTCAGCTCTGGTCGCTCCAGACCTTCTCCGCGGCCCACAGGTGACCAGTGGTCACCACACCGAGGGGCAGGAAGCCGGCAAGCAGCCGGCGGGAGCTCAGGCGAGCGAGGCCTCCCAGGCGTCGTGCAGGGCGGCGTAGCGGCCGTCCGACTCGTCCAGCAGGAGCGAGGGCGGGCCCTGCTCGACGATCTCGCCGCGCTCGACGACGAGGACGCGGTCGGCGATCTCGACCGTGCTCAGGCGGTGGGCGATGATCACCGCCGTACGGTCGGCGAGCACGGTCTGCAGCGCCTGCTGCACGAGCCGCTCGCTCGGGATGTCGAGGCTCGACGTCGCCTCGTCCAGGACCAGCACCGCGGGGTCGGCGAGGAAGGCTCGGGCGAACGCGACCAGCTGGCGCTGGCCCGCGGAGAGCCGGCCGCCGCCCTTGGCGACGTCGGTGTCGTAGCCCTCCGGCAGCGCCTCGATGAACGTGTCGGCCCCGACCGCGCGGGCCGCGGCCTCGACCTCGGCGCGGGTGGCGTCGGGCCGGCCGAACCCGATGTTGTCGGCCACGCTGCCGGAGAACATGACGTTCTCCTGCGTCACCATCACCACCGCCCGGCGCAGGTCGGCGTCGGCGAGCTCGCGCAGGTCGACCCCGTCGAGGCTCACCCGTCCCCGGGTGGGGTCGTAGAAGCGGGCCAGGAGCTTGGCGATCGTCGTCTTGCCCGCGCCGGTCGTCCCCACGACGGCGACGGTCTCGCCCTCGCGCAGGGTCAGCCCGAGGTCCCGAACGACGAGGCGCTCGGGGTCGTAGCCGAAGTCGACGTGGTCGAAGCGGACCTCGCCGCGCGGCCGCGGCAGCGCGACGGGGTGGGCCGGCTCGGGCACTCCCGGCTCCTCCTCGAGCACCCCGGACAGCTTCTCCAGCGCCGACGAGGCGGACTGGAAGGTGTTGAAGAACTGGCTGATGTCCTGCATCGGCTCGAAGAACATCCGCAGGTAGAGCAGGAAGGCCGTCAGCACGCCGATGGTGATGTCGCCCTCGAGCGCCCGGTAGCCGCCGAACAGCAGGGCCGCGCCGATGGTGATGTTGCCGACCAGCCGGACGCCGGGCATGAAGACGGCGACGAGGCGGAAGGAGTCGGTGTTCGCGTCCTTGTAGCGGTCGGCGATGCCGTCGAAGATGTCGGAGTTGCGGCCCTCGCGGCGGTAGGCCTGCACCGCGCGGATGCCGGTCATGGTCTCGACGAACTGCACGATGACCAGGGCCGACAGCTCGCGGACCCGGCGGTAGACCGTGGCCGAGCGCCGCGCGAACCACCGCACGAGCAGCAGCAGCACCGGGAAGCAGAGCAGGCAGACCAGGCCCAGCTCCACGTCGAGGCTGAGCATCAGGACCGCGACGCCGACCATGGTCAGCACCGCGGTCACCAGGCCGTCGAAGCCGCCGACGAGCAGCTCGGAGATGGCGTCGATGTCGCTGGTCAGCCGCGACGTCACGCGGCCGGAGGTGAAGCGGTCGTGGAAGGCGACGTCGAGCTTCTGGAAGTGGGTGAAGACCCGGCGCCGCAGCTCGAGCAGCACGTCCTGGCCGATCCGCCCCGACACCCGCAGGAAGGCGATCCGGCCGAGCGACTGCAGCACGACGGCGACGAGCATCGCCGCGACGATCATCAGCAGCGTGCGGGGGCTCCCGCCGTCCATGACCGGCGGCAGGCCCTGGTCGATCCCGCGGGCCACGAGCAGCGGGATCGACAGCCGGGCGGCGTTCTCGACGAGGACGACGAGCACCATGACCACGATCCAGCCCTTGTACGGGCCGAGCAGCGAGCCGAGCAGGCGCCGGCTGCGCTGGCGCAGGAAGCGGCTGCCCGTACGGCTGACCTCCTCGTCGCTCGCGCCGGAGTCGACCCCGACGCCCCGCCACCGCTCGTGCTCGTCGACGACCACCGCCCGCTCGACCTCGCGCTCGTCGTCGGCGACCTCGAGGGGCCGCTCCTGGGCGGTCGTCACGAGGCCACCTCCAGCAGCTCGTCGGAGGGGTCGAGCTCGGCCGACAGCAGCGCGCGGTAGGCGGGCACGGTCTCCAGCAGCTCGGTATGGGTGCCGACGTGGGTGATCGTGCCGCCCTGCAGGAGGGCGACGCGGTCGGCCAGCAGCACGGTCGACGCCCGGTGGGCGACGACGATGCCGGTCACGTCGACCAGGACGCGCCGCAGCGCCTCCTCGACCAGCGCCTCGGTGTGGATGTCGAGGGCGGACAGCGTGTCGTCGAGGACGAGCACCGACGGGCGGGCGAGGACGGCGCGGGCCAGGGCCAGGCGCTGGCGCTGACCGCCGGACAGGCTCATGCCCTGCTCGCCGATGCGGGTGTCCAGGCCGTACGGCAGCTCGTGGACGAACTGCGCCTGGGCGACCTCGACGGCGGCGAGGACCTCCTCGTCGCTCGCGTCGGGCTGGCCGAGAGCGACGTTCTCCCGCGCGGACATGCTGAACAGCACCGGGTCCTCGAACGCCGTGGCCACGAGCTCGCGCAGCCGGTCGAGGCGCAGGTCGCGGACGTCGACGCCGTCGAGCGTGATGCGCCCGCCGGTGACGTCCCAGAGCCGGGCGACGAGGTTGGTGAAGATCGTCTTGCCCGACCCGGTGGCGCCGACCAGGGCGACGGTCTCCCCGGGCGCGAGGTGCAGGTTGACGTCGTGCAGGACGTCCTCGCTCGCGTCCGGGAAGCGGAACGACACGTGCTCGAAGGCCAGCTCGCCGCGGACGGCCTCGAGCTCGCGCGGCCCGTCGACGATGGTGATCTCGGCGTCGAAGACCTCCGCGATGCGGTCGGCCGCGGTCATCGCGTCCTGGGTCATCGACAGCAGGAAGCCCAGCGAGGTCACCGGCCAGACGAGCGACATCATCAGCGTCGTGAAGGCGACCAGGGTGCCGAGCGTGACCCGGTCCTGCGCCACGGCGAGCGCGCCGAGGCCGAGCACGATGATCAGCGTGACGCTGGGGATGACGTCGAGGAAGGTCCAGAAGTTCGACTGCACCCGTACGCGCGTGACGGCGGTGTCGTGCAGCCGCGTGCTGCGGCGGTCGAAGCCGCCGAAGACGTGGTCGGCCCGCCCGAAGGACTTGATCACCCGCAGCGAGCGGGCCATCTCCTCGACGCTGGAGGTGACGTCGCCGGTCTGGTCCTGCACCGCGCGGGAGAGCTTGGTGTAGACCTTCTGCGTCCGCAGCGACACCCAGGTGACGGGGACGGTCGAGGCCACCACGACCAGCCCGAGCGGCCAGTAGAGGTGCAGCAGGATCGCCACGACCACGACGATCTGCAGGATGTTGACGCCGAGGAAGACCAGGCCGAAGCCGAGGAAGCGGCGGATCACCGACAGGTCGGAGGTGATGCGCGAGAGCAGCTGCCCGGAGGCCCAGCGCGAGTGGAAGGCCAGGGGCAGGCGCATGAGCCGGGCGTAGAGCTGCGTACGGATGTCGGTCTCGACGCCGAGGGTCGCCTTGGACACGATCCAGCGCCGGATGAACATCAGCAGCGCCTCGCCGACGCCCACGGCGATGGCGACGGCCCCGAGCACGTACAGGCCCGGCCGGTCGCTGTTCGCGATCGGGCCGTCGACCACGCGGCGGGTCACCAGCGGCACGAGGATGCTCGCGCCGATGCCGAGCACGGCGACGACGACGAGGACGACGAAGCGCCAGCGGTAGGGCAGGAGGTAGGAGCGGAAGCGCCAGATCGAGGTGGCGGCGCCCGTACGGGCCTCGCCGTCGCGGTTCCGGGCGGTCGGGAGCAGCGAGACCGTGGGTCCGGGGTTCGCGGCAGGCGGAGAGGACAGGGCTGTGCCTTAGGTCGGCGCGGATGGCTTAGTTCCAGTATGCAAGGAGCGCAACCGCGCCGGCGAGGGGATTAGTCCTCGGCACCGCTCCCAGCGCCGGTCCCCGTGCCGTCCTCCGCACCCGCGCCGGCGCCGAGCGAGCCCTCCAGGCCGACGATCCGGTCCTCCTCGTCGAAGCGGACCTCTACCCGGCCGTCCGGCCCGAGGAGCACCGCGTCGCGCCCGGCCGGCTCGAGGCCGAGGCCGCGCAGCTCCGCGTACGCCTCGAGCGCGCGGCGGTGGTCGAGGACCGCGCCGCCCATCAGCGTCTCCCCGATGACCGAGACCGCGGTGACGAGGCTGGGCGCCGGCAGCGCCGCGCGGGGCTCGTCGAGCACGAAGGCCACGACGGTGCCGCCGCCCACCTCGGCGGTGTAGTGCGGCAGGCCGCCGTTCACGAGGCCGGCGACCACGGCGTACTCGACGGCGTCGGCGCGGGCGCTCCCCCGCAGCGGCACCTCCGCGCTCGTCAGCTCCGGGATGCCGAAGCGCGTGCCGAAGTCCCGCACAGTGGCCGCGCGCGCAACGACCGCGTCGGCAAATGCGTTGACGTTGTTCCAGGCCCACATCCAGCTGCCCGGGCCGGGGGCCGCGGTGCCGACGAGGTGGGCGGGCGTCTCCAGGGTCCCGGCCGGACCGGTGAAGGTCAGCCGGCCGGCCTCGAGGTCGACGTCCCAGCGCTCGGCGTACCCGCCGCCCTCCCGAGGAGGTCGCCCAGCCGGCGCTGCCGCTCGGTGCTGAGGAAGGCCGCGTCGTCGAGCACGTCGTTCAGGGACCGGATCGGCTGCACCTCGTCACCGTAGGCGCTGCCCCTGCGAGGCTGGCCCCGTGACCGAGCTGCTCGTCGTCCTCGTCGTCGCCCTCGTCGTCATCGCCGGCGCCAGCGTGGTCGGTCCTCGGCTGCGCGTCGCGGCGCCCCTGCTGCTGGTCGCCGTCGGTGTGCTCGCGAGCTTCGTCCCCGCGCTGGCCGGCGTGCAGGTCGAGCCCGACTGGATCCTCGAGGGCGTCCTGCCGCCGCTGCTGTACGCCGCCGCCGTGTCGATGCCGACGATGAACTTCCGCCGCGAGTTCGGCGCAATCAGCGGGCTGTCGGTGGTCCTCGTCGTGCTCAGCGCGGTCGTGCTCGGGCTGTTCTTCAGCGCCGCGGTGCCCGGCCTGACCCTCGCGTACGGGGTGGCGCTCGGCGCGATCATCAGCCCCACCGACGCCGTGGCCACCTCGATCGTCAAGCAGACGCCCACGTCGCGGCGGGTCGTCGCGATGCTCGACGGGGAGAGCCTGCTCAACGACGCCACGGCGCTCGTCCTCCTCGGCACCGCCACGCTGGCGGCGACGCAGGCCTTCTCCTTCTGGGGCACCGTCGGCGACTTCGCCTGGTCGATCGTGGTCGCGGTGGTGCTGGGGACCGGGGTCGGTGCGGTCAACCTCCTGGTCCGGCGCCGGATCACCGACCCGACCGTGAACACGGTGATCTCCTTCGCCGTCCCCTTCGTCGCCTCGCTGCCCGCCACGCTCCTGGGCGCCTCGGGGCTGGTCGCGGCGGTGGTGGCCGGCCTGCTGACCGGTGTGCTCGCGCCGCGCCACCTCTCCCCGCAGAACCGGCTGTCCGACTCCCAGAACTGGCGCACCGTCGAGCTCGTCCTGGAGGGGGCGGTCTTCCTCACGATGGGGCTGCAGATCTCGAGCATCGTCACCGACGTCGAGCGCGACCACGCCGGCGTCGGCACCGCGGTGCTGGTCGCGGCCGGGGCGCTCGTGCTCGTCCTGCTGGTGCGCGCCGCGTACGTCGTGCCGCTCCTGGTCTTCCTCAGCCGCATGGCGCAGCGAGGTCAGCAGCTCCGCGACCGGCTCGAGGAGTTCCAGTCCTCGATGGGCACGCCCGAGGGCAGGCGCGAGAGCTTCGAGGCGGTGAACCGCGGCCGGCGGCCGCGCTCGGAGCGCGACGTGGACCGCTTCGCCTCGCGCGTCACCCGTGTCCTGGCCGACATCGAGTACTTCCGGCGCCAGCCGCTGGGCTGGCGCGACGGGACCGTCGTCGTCTGGGCGGGCATGCGCGGCGCCGTGACCGTGGCCGCGGCCCAGACGCTGCCCGAGGACACCCCGCAGCGTTTGCTGCTCGTGCTCGTGGCCTTCGCGGTCGCCGCGCTGTCCCTGCTGCTGCAGGGCGGGACCGTGGGTGCCCTCGTCCACCGCCTCGGACCGAGCACCGACCCCGCCGAGGTCGAGCGCCAGGAGGCCGCGGAGCGCGACCGCATCACCGAGCTCGTGCGCACGACCACGGCGGCCCTGCCCGCGCCGCCGCACCCGGACGGGCCGCCGACCGGCGAGCAGTTCGTCGCGGCGAAGGAGCACCGCCTCGCGGTCATCGCGGCGCAGCGCAGCGCCCTGCTCGACGCGCGCGACCACGGCACCTTCGACGCCGAGCTGCTCGAGCACGCGCTGGCCAACCTCGACGCCGCCCAGATCTCGCTCGAGATGCGCAGCAGCCTCGCGGTCTGACCGGCGCGCGCCTCAGCCGTAGGTGTCGCGGGGGCCGCGGCCGTCGCGGACCGAGCGCCCGCCGTGCTTCCACGACGGGGCGTCGGGGCCGAGGACACGCACGAAGCGCACGGTGTCGGCGCCGAGCTGCTCGTTGAGCATGGCCACGAGCTGGGGGGCCATGTGCCGCAGCTGCGTCGCCCACGCGGTCGAGTCGGTCCGGACGGTCAGCTCGGCGTCGGCGTAGCGCTCGGGCTTGGAGTGCAGCGCGAGCGTCGGCCCGACGAGGAGCGCCCAGCGCGCGAGCAGCGTCCGCACGTTGACCTCGGCGGCCCAGCCCTTGGCGTCGACGAGACGGTGCACGGCCCGCGACAGGGTCTGCGGGTCCCGGTCGTCGGGGTGCGCGCCGGAGCTGACCGGGTCGACCGTGCGGCGCCGCTCCCCCGAGGGCGGCGGACGGCGCCGCCGGGCCCGGGCGCCGAGCGCGCGGGCCGTCTCCCGGGCCAGGCTCAGCCCGGTCGGGTCGTGCGGGACGGCCTCGTGCTCCTCGGGCGGCGGCTCCCCCGGCTCGACCGGGTCCCTCGGCTCAGGCATCCGGCGTGACCTCCCCGCCGGCGACGCGGAAGCGGCGCCCGGACAGGACGGCCGGCACGTCACCGCCGACCGCGGCGGTGACCAGCACCTGCTCGGCCCCGCTGACCATGCTCGCCAGCCGCTCGCGCCGGGTGGCGTCCAGCTCGGCGAAGACGTCGTCGAGCACCAGCACCGGCTCCACCCCGTCGGAGCGCAGCAGCGCCAGGCTGCCCAGCCGCAGCGCGAGGGCGAAGGACCAGGACTCGCCGTGGCTCGCGTAGCCCTTGGCCGGCAGCACCCCGAGCGAGAGCAGCACGTCGTCGCGGTGCGGGCCCACCAGCGAGATGCCGCGGGCGACCTCGTCGTTCCGGCGGGCCGTCATCGCCGCGGTCAGCGCGGCGACGATCGCGTCCCGGTCCGCGCCGGGCTCGAGGTCGACCGCGGTGACGTACTCCGCGGCGGCCTCGCTGTTGGTCGGGGCGATGTCGGCGTACGCCTTGGCCAGGTGCGGCACGAGGTCGCCGAGCGTGACCAACCGCGCCTCGACCAGCTCCGCCCCGGCCGCCGCCAGGTGGGCGTCCCACACGTCGAGCGTCGCCGCGGCGTCCGCGCCGGGCGGTCCCCCGCGGCTGCGGCCGCTCAGCGACTTGAGCAGGGTGTTGCGCTGACGCAGCACGCGGTCGTAGTCGGCCCGCACCCCCGCCATCCGCGGCCAGCGCGAGACGACGAGGTCGTCGAGGAAGCGCCGCCGCTCCGACGGGTCGCCCTTGACCACGGCGAGGTCCTCGGGCGAGAACACGACCGTCCGCAGCACGCCGACGATCTCGCGGGTGCGGCGCACGGGGGAACGGTTCAGCCGCGCGCGGTTGGCCTTGCCCCGGCTGATCTCCACCTCGAGCTGCAGCTGGCGCTCGTCGTCCAGGCCGGCCTGCACCCGCGCCCGGGCGATGGCCCGCTCCGCGCCCGCCCGCACGAGCGGCACGTCGCTCGACACCCGGTGCGAGCCGAGCGTCGAGAGGTACTCGACGGCCTCGACCAGGTTGGTCTTGCCCTGCCCGTTGGCGCCCACGAAGACCACCACGCCCGCGCCGAGCGCGACGTCGACAGCCGCGTACGACCGGAAGTCGACGAGCTGCAGGTGGTCCACGAACACGCCCCCATTCAACAGGGCCGGGCCACCGCGCACTGCCCGCGCGCGCCCGGGGCGTCTGAAACGGCCCGCATACGCTGTAAGCGTGCTCTACACCGCCGTGTACGTGAGCAGCGCCGTCGGGTCATGGTCGACCCCGGAGCTCTCGGCCCTGCTCGCGCAATCGCGGGCGAAGAACACCGGTCTCGGCATCACGGGCGTCCTCCTGCACCGCGAGGGCTCCTTCATGCAGGTCCTCGAGGGCGAGGAGGACGTCGTCCGCCCGCTCTACAACGTGATCGCCCACGACCCCCGCCACGCCGACGTGGTCAACGTCTGGAGCAGCCTGTCCCCGCACCGCCGCTTCGGCGACTGGAGCATGGGCTTCCGCGACCTGGACTCCCACCCGGTCGACCTCCCGGGCTACACCGACGTCCTCGAGGCCCCGCCGAACCACGAGCTCCTCCGGAGACGCCTCGCGGCTGCCGACTTCCTCTCGAAGTTCGTCCCCGTCGCCTGATCTGCTCGATCCGCGCCCCGAGATCGCGCTCGGGCCGCGCGCTGAGCGCGAGTCCTGCGCCTCGAGTCGATCTGGGGTCGGTTTCTGAGCAGACCGCCGCCCCACAGAGGTTCGAGCGCGCCCGACCACAGCGGAGCCGTACCCCTGAAGTCGGGTAGGCCAGCGACCTGACACGCAGCGTCGGCCGCAGTGAGCGCGGACGCGACGTGAACGAGGGTCTGCGGGTCGCGGCTCCGCGCGTGGATGGGTCTGGCGGGAGCACGGGCGCGACCGCCTACGTCGAGACGACGAGATCACGCGCCCGTGCGGATGGTTGCGCGGAGCCGCGACCCGCAGGCCCGACGGCCCCGACCCGACCCAGCCTCAGGCGGTGTCGGACTGCCCGGAGTTCTTCCCGCCGGCCTGGTCGGCGTTCTCCCCGCCGGCCTCGAGCGAGTCGCCGGCCGGCAGCTCGTGGTGGCCGCCGAACTGCTGACGCATGGCCGACAGCACCTGGTTGGCGAAGCGGTCGTTGTCGCGGGAGGCGAAGCGCTCGAAGAGCGACGCGGCCAGGACCGGGACCGGGACGCCCACGTCGATGGCGGCCTTGACCGTCCAGCGGCCCTCGCCCGAGTCGGACACGCGGCCGGCGAGGCCGTCGAGCTGCGGGTTGGACTGCAGCGCGGCGGCCGTCAGGTCGAGCAGCCACGAGGAGATCACCGAACCGCGACGCCAGAGCTCCGACACCTTCGCGGTGTCGATGTCGAACTGGTAGAACTCCGGCTCCTCCAGCGGCGCGATCTCCGCTGAGTGCTCGGCCTGCTTCTCGCCCGCGTCGGCGTTTTGCAGGATGTTCAGGCCCTCGGCGAAGGCGGCCATGATCCCGTACTCGATGCCGTTGTGGACCATCTTGACGAAGTGGCCAGCGCCGGACTTGCCGCAGTGCAGGTAGCCCTGCTCCTCGGGCGCGAGCTCGCCGCTGCGGCCCGGGGTGCGGTCGATCTCGCCGGGCCCGGGGGCGATGGTCTTGAGCACCGGGTCGAGGAGGGCGACGGCCCGGTCCGGCCCGCCGACCATGAGGCAGTAGCCGCGCTCGAGGCCGAACACGCCACCGCTGGTGCCGATGTCGACGTAGCTGATGCCCTGCTCGCTCAGCTTGGCCGCGCGGCGGACGTCGTCGTGGTAGTTCGAGTTGCCGCCGTCGATGATGATGTCGCCCTCGTCGAGCAGCGGGGCGATCTGGTCGACGATCTGGCCGGTGAGGCCCGCCGGGATCATCACCCACACGGCGCGCGGGGTGCTGAGCTTGGAGATGAAGTCCTCCATGGAGGACGACCCGGTCGCCCCCTCGCCCTCGAGGCTCTTCACCGAGTCGGCGTTGACGTCGTAGACGACGCACTCGTGCCCGCCGCGCATCAGACGGCGGACGATGTTCGCCCCCATCCGGCCGAGGCCCACCATTCCGAGCTGCATGCCAAAACTCCTTCGCCGAAGACTCGCGGCTCAACCTAGCGGGACCGGGCTCCCACCCCCGGCCCGGGTCTTGTCACCCATCGCGCACGGTCGGCACCGGACGCAGAACCCGAGCGGCAGGGAGCGGACCTCGTCATGAGCGTGTGAGGGAGGGCGCCGGTCGCGTCTGGACGACGAGCGGGGCACGACACGCTCTTCGTCGTGCCCCGTGAGGAGGAAGACGCGAGCGTGAGGCGCCCGACCGAGTCAGCTCAGGACGATGACCAGCTCAGCTGGGCAGGCGCATGAGCATGATCACGTGCCGGTAGTCCGTCAGCGCTTCGCCGTTGAGCTCGGGGACGCCGGTCAGCTGGCAGGGCTTGCTCGGCGCGGTGAAGGCGAAGTTCACGTACGGGGTGTCGAAGGCCCCGAGCGCGTCGAGCAGGTAGTTCGGGTTGAAGCCGGCGGCCGTGACGGCGAGGTCGCCGCCCTCGGGCTGGTCGACGACGGCCTCGATGGCCTCGGACGCCTGCGCCTGGTCGCCGGTGGCGGCCTCGAGCGTCACCGAACCCTCCGAGATCAGCATCCGCAGCGAGGTGTTCCGCTCGGCGACGAGCGCGACGCGGCGGGCGGCCGCGATGACCTCGGCGGTGCTGACGCGGACGTTCATCACCGCGGCGGTGTTCATGATGTGGCGGACCTTGGGGAACTCCCCGTCCAGCAGCCGCGTCGTCGTCTGCCGCTCGCCGTTGGCGCCGTGGCCCTCGAAGCCGATGATGCCCTCGCCGGCCCCCACGCTGGCCAGGCTGAGCGTGACCTCCTCGCCGGCGGTCATCGAGCGCGAGGTGTCGTTGAGGACCTTCGCCGGCACCAGCGCGGTCGCCGAGGCCTGCGTCGAGGCCGGGTTCCAGGTGAGCTCCTTGAGCGCCATCCGGTAGCGGTCGGTCGCGAGCAGCGAGATCGTCTCGCCCTCGATCTCGACCCGGACGCCGGTGAAGACCGGCAGCAGCTCGTCGCGGCCGGCGGCGACGACGACCTGCGCGACGGCCTGGGCGAAGACCGTGCTGGGCACGGTGCCGCTCGACTCGGGCATCGTCGGCAGCGCCGGGTAGTCCGAGACGGGCAGCGTCTGGAGCGTGAAGCGGGCGCTGCCGCAGACGAGCTCCATGCGCGTCTCGTCGCTGGTGATGTCGACCGGCTTGGCCGGGAGGCTCTTGGAGATGTCGGCGAGCAGGCGGCCGGAGATCAGCGCCTGGCCCTCGTCGGCGACGGCGGCCTTGACGCTGATCTGCGCGGAGGTCTCGTAGTCGAAGCTCGAGAACGTCACGCCCTCGGCGTCGGCCCGCACCAGGAGGCCGGCGAGGATCGGCACGCTCGGGCGTACGGGCAGGCTGCGGGCCGCCCACTGGACGGCCTCGGCCAGCACGTCGCGCTCGAGCCTGATCTTCACGCGTCCTCCTCGACAGCCCGCTGCGGAATCACACGCCGGCCGCTACGACCGGCCCGTGGGCACGGCGAAGCATAGCGAGCGCGGACGCCCCTGCCGCCCGCCGACCGTAGCGACCCCGCGCTCAGGCCTTCTCGCCCGGACGCAGC
This sequence comes from Microlunatus sagamiharensis, assembly GCF_900105785.1. NCBI lineage: Bacteria > Bacillati > Actinomycetota > Actinomycetes > Propionibacteriales > Propionibacteriaceae > Microlunatus > Microlunatus sagamiharensis. The sequence continues at coordinate 3,682,584 of NZ_LT629799.1, read as the reverse complement.
GTCCGCAGCTCCTCGGCCGCGGCCAGCACCTCGTCCTGCAGCGGCACCAGGACCTCGAGCTCGGACGGCGGCGGCCCGGTGAAGACCGGACGGACCTCGAAGACGAGGTCGAGCACGCCCTCGCGGGTCGGCGTCCCCTTGCGCATGACCATCGCGTCGCCGGCGAGCCGGCTGTACTCGTTGATCCGGCCGCGCCAGCCCGGGTTGTCGACGGTCTGCACGTCGCGCATCGCCCGGGACAGCGCGTCCAGGCCCTGCTCCAGGCGCAGCAGCTGCGGACGGCGGGCGTCGAGGTCGAGGGTGATCACCGCGTCCTCACCGCCGTCGTCGTCGGACTGGCGCCGGAACAGCTTGTCGAGCAGACCCACGGTCGTTCCTCGCTTGATCGTCGCGCCGCGACCCTCCTGTGCACAGCTTCGGGGTCGCCAGACTCAGACCATCTTTTCGTATCTCTCTCTTCATCGTCGTCGTAGGTGCTGTGGGCACTGTGGAGAACTACACGTCCGCGCTGGTCAGCGCGGCGATCGGCCTCGGGAGCCAGGTGTGGACCACTCGGAATGACACGGGGAGGATTTGCGGACACGCTGACGCGGCGCGACGACTGCCCACGGGTCGTCCCGGGCGGATCGTGTGGTTTCCCCCGTTGTCCACACCCTTGTCCCCAGGTGTGGGGAGGCCGTCACCCGATCGTGATGCGCGGTCGGTAACACCGGGCCGGGCGTCGTCGGACGCTCACCGGGACGTCGCCCGCCGTTCAGCCGCACGTCACCCGGGTGCTCCTGCGGGCGTCCGAGACTGGCCCGCGGTGCACCCGGTGCACCAGGCGACCCGGCACGGACGACCCGGGTGCGCAGGAGGATGGGTGCGACCGCCCACGAGCGGCCGCCGGGAGAGGGAGCGCGACGTGACGATCATCCGCGAGGGGTTCCGGGAGTACCTGGACGACCTCATCTCGTCGGGCTACAGCGTGCGGCCCGACGAGCACGGCTCCGACCCCGACCTGATCGGCCCCGACGGCGACCCGATCGAGAGCTGGCGCGAGGACCACCCGTACGACGAGAGGATGGACCGCGACACCTACGAGGAGCAGAAGTACGCGCTCCAGATCGAGCTGCTGAAGTTCCAGTACTGGATCGCTGACACCGCCCAGAAGCACGTGATCCTCTTCGAGGGCCGCGACGCCGCCGGCAAGGGCGGCACCATCAAGCGGTTCATGGAGCACCTGAACCCGCGCTCCGCCCGCGTCGTCGCGCTCAACAAGCCGACGACGACCGAGGCCGGCCAGTGGTACTTCCAGCGCTACGTCAGCCAGCTGCCCACCGCCGGCGAGATGGTCCTGTTCGACCGCTCCTGGTACAACCGCGCCGGCGTCGAGCGCGTCATGGGCTTCTGCACGCCCGCTGAGTACGAGCAGTTCTTGACCCACGCGCCGCTGTTCGAGCAGATGCTCGTCGACAGCGGCGTGCACCTGACCAAGTTCTGGTTCTCGGTGACGCGCCAGGAGCAGCGCACCCGCTTCGCGATCCGCCAGATCGACCCCGTACGCCGCTGGAAGCTCTCCCCGATGGACATCGAGTCCCTCGACCGCTGGGACGCCTACACCGACGCCAAGGAGGCCATGCTGGCCGCCACGGACACCGACGTCGCCCCGTGGACGACGGTGAAGAGCAACGACAAGAAAGCCGCCCGCATCAACGCGATGCGCTTCTTCCTCGACCAGTTCGCGTACGCGGACAAGGACACCTCGGTGGTCTACCCGGCCGACCCGCTCCTGGTCCGTCGTGGGCGGGACTCGTTCGGCGACTGAGTCGCTCTCCTCCGGCTCGGTCGGTGCCGTCTGGTGCCGGTCGGGCGCAGGGCCTCGGCGCCGAGCAACCATCCGCACGGGCGCGTGGTCCACGCTGGGCGACGTCGGCGGTCGCGCCCGTGGTCCCGCCAGACCCATCCACGCTCGGCGCCGAGGCCCTGAGCCCTCCCTTCGACGTCACGTGGCCGCGGGGGCTCCTCGGTCGTCCTCCGGCCTCCAACACAGGCCTGGCGCGGGTCTGCGTGTCCAGCGAGGCGTCCTCGTGCGCGCACGGCAGGTCGAGAAGCGCTCGTGGGTACGCGGGCGGCTCCGTCGTGCTCAGGTCGTGCGTACTGGCGCGATCTGCTGGAGGGCTGCGCGCGGCTCCCTTGTGTTCATGCCCTTCGACAGTCCCGACGCCGGGGTGCGGCAGACCGTGGACGGCACCCGCCTGTGGTCCGTACCGAAGCGTGCTGGAGCCCCCGATGAGGCTGAGCGGTGAAGGAGTGGTCCTGAGTGACGGCGCCGAGCGTGGATGGGTCTGGCGGGAGCACGGGCGCGACTGCGAACGTCGCTCAGCGTGGACCTCGCGCCCGTGCGGATGGTTGCTCGGCGCCGTCGCTCAGGACCCGACGGATCCCAGACGAAGCCCCAGGAGAGCCGACCAGTGCAGCGAGGTCAGCGCTGCGAGGCCTGCTGTTTGATCCGGTTCGTCAGCTCCGTCACCTGGTTGAAGGTGCTGCGGCGCTCGCCCATGCTCGTGTTGATCTTCTTGTTGGCGTGCATGACCGTCGTGTGGTCGCGGCCGCCGAACTGCTGGCCGATCTTGGGCAGCGAGAGGTCGGTGAGCTCGCGGCAGAGGTACATCGCGATCTGGCGGGCGTTCACGAGCTGCTGCGTGCGGCTGCCGCCGCAGAGGTCCTCGATGGTGATGTCGAAGTAGGACGCCGTCTGGGCCATGATCATGCTGCTGGTGATCTGGGCCTCCCCGCCGGCGGGGATGAGGTCCTTGAGGACGATCTCGGCGAGGGCGAGGTCGACCTGCTGGCGGTTGAGGCTGGCGAAGGCGGTGACGCGGATCAGGGCACCCTCGAGCTCGCGGATGTTGGTCTGGATCCGGCTGGCGATGAACTCGAGCACGTCGGGACCGGCGACGAGGCGCTCCTGGGCGGCCTTCTTGCGCAGGATGGCGATGCGGGTCTCGAGGTCGGGCGCCTGGACGTCGGTGATGAGCCCCCACCCGAACCGGCTGCGCAGGCGCGGCTCGAGGTTCTCCAGCAGCTTCGGCGGCCGGTCGCTCGTCATGACGATCTGCTTCTCGGCGTTGTGCAGCGTGTTGAAGGTGTGGAAGAACTCCTCCTGCGTCTGCTCCTTGCCCTCCAGGAACTGGATGTCGTCGATCAGCAGGACGTCGACGTCGCGGTAGCGCTGGCGGAACTCCGCGCCCTTGTTCTGGCTGATGGCGTTGATGAAGTCGTTCGTCAGCTCCTCGGTCGAGACGTAGCGCACGCGCGTCGTCTCGAAGTAGCTGCGGACGTAGTGGCCGAGGGCGTGCAGCAGGTGGGTCTTGCCCAGCCCGGAGTCTCCGTAGATGGTCAGCGGGTTGTACGACTTGCCCGGGTTCTCCGCGACGGCGATGGCCGCGGCGTGGGCGAAGCGGTTCGAGGCGCCGATGACGAAGGTCTCGAAGGTGTACTTCGGGTTGAGCCGGGCGCCGACCTCGCGGCGCGGGCGCAGCCCGTTGCCCTGGTGGGCGCCGCCGTGGGCGATCGGGCTGCCGTCGCTGCGGGCGCCGAAGCCGGCGTTGCGGTCGGCCACGTCGTCGACGGGCAGCGGGGCCTGGGCCGGGGCGTAGGTCCGCTGCTCGCCGGCGGGCTGCTCGGGCGCGTACGCGGCCTCGGTGTCCTGCGGCTGCTCCGGGGCGGGTGCGGCGTCGGTGCGCGCACGGTCGAGGACCTCGCGCTCCCCCGGCGGGCGCCGCTCGCGGGAGGCCTCCTGGTCGAGCTCGATGGAGGACGGGGAGGGGTTGAGACCGTCGTCGACGGTCACCATGATCTTCATCCGGCGGCCGTAGACGCCCTCGAGGCTCTGCTCGACGTGGCCGCGGAAGCGGACCTCGAGCAGGTTGCGGGCGAAGTTGCTCGGCACCGCGATGATCATCACGTCGTCGTGCACGTTCAGCGGCTTGGCGTTGTCCAGCCAGCGGCGCAGCTCCGGCGAGGCCCCGAGGACCACCTGCTCGAACGCCTCGGCCGCGTGCGGTGTGCCCGAAGTGCCGCTGTCCACGACGTCGCTCACGCGCACCCGTGCCTCTCCATCGATGTCCCCCCGAGCACGTACGACACCCGTGAGGGGGTCGACGCCACCCGACGGACGGTCTGTCCAGTGTCTGTCGGTCGTTCCCACTCCACAGTGTTGTCCACAACCTGTGCATGCACGAACTGCCGTCTCCCGGCGTACCGGGCACGCAGGTGGAGACGCACCGTGGGGACAACCCCCGAAGCCCCAGAGGCACGACGTGAAGTGAAGGCGAGGCGCGACGCTAGCAACCGAAAACTGGCCGGTGCAAGCCCGTGGGGGCACCAATCTCGACCCTTCCCGGCGTGTCGTCTGGACACGCCGGAAGGATCGCTCTGGTGCTCCGGCCCGGTCGGTTTGACCTGTTTGTGAGCCCCCCGTACCGTTGGTGGGTCGCTGTGACCAGCGGCACCCCCGCCCGCACCCCGACCACCCGTCGTCGGTCCGGTCGGACGCACGACCCGAACCCGCCTGAACCCGAACACCCTGGGGAGTCCTCCCGATGAGCAAGCGCACCTTCCAGCCGAGCAACCGGCGTCGCAGCCGCACCCACGGCTTCCGGCTCCGGATGCGTACGCGCGCCGGCCGCGCCATCCTCGCCGCCCGCCGCGGCAAGGGTCGCGCGAAGCTCTCCGCCTGAGCCTTCGCGCTCCAGAGGTGCTTCCCCGGACCGCGCGTCTGCACGAGTCAACCGACTTCCGTCGGGTGACCCGGGCAGGGGTGCGCGCGGGGAGGCCCACGCTGGTGGTGCACGCCGTCCTCGGAGCCGACCCGCAGAGCCGGGTCGGCTTCGTCGTGTCGAAGGCCGTCGGCGGCGCCGTGGTGCGCAACCGGGTCAAGCGCCGGCTGCGTCACCTGGTCGCCGCCGAGCTGTCCCGCACCGGGACCGCGGACGCGGACGTCCCGCGCGACGTCGTCGTCCGGGCGCTGCCTGCGTCGAGCACGTCGCCGGAGCGGCTCGGTGACGACCTGGCGTCGGCGTGGAGCCAGGCGATGCACCGGTCGTCCCCTGGTCGCACCCGGACATCGCGGTGAAGCACCTCCTGATCGCGCTGCTGCGCGTCTACCGTCTGGTGGTGAGCCCGCTCTACGGCAACGTGTGCCGCTACTACCCGAGCTGCTCGGCGTACGCGCTGCGTGCGGTCGAGGTGCACGGGGCGGTCCGCGGTCCCTGGCTCGCCGCGCGGCGGCTGCTCCGCTGCCACCCCTGGACGCCGGGCGGGTACGACCCCGTCCCCGGCACGCCGGAGTGGCACGAGGAGCAGGCCGTCCTCGCCGCGGCGGCCGGTGACGCCGAGCACTCCTCCTACCAGCCGGGGCACGCCCCGCACCGCCACTCCCCCACCGAACCGCGATCGCCAGTCCTGCAGAGGGTGACCTGATGCTCAGCCCGTTGTTGACCTCCTTGTCGATCTGGGACCCGTTCATCTCGATCGGCAGCACGATCCTGCAGCCGCTCTACTGGGTGGTGTCGGGCATCCTGGTGCTCTTCCACTCCGTGTGGTCGCCGCTCTTCGGCGCCGACAACGGCTGGACCTGGGCCCTGTCGATCGTCTCGCTGACCGTGGTGATCCGCGTCGCGCTGATCCCGCTGTTCGTCAAGCAGATCAAGTCGTCGCGCTCGATGCAGCTGCTTCAGCCCAAGGTGCGCGAGCTGCAGAAGAAGTACGGTCACGACCGCGAGAAGCTCGGCGCGGAGACCATGAAGCTCTACAAGGAGAACAACGCCAACCCGTTGGCCTCCTGCCTGCCGCTGCTCATCCAGATGCCGATCTTCCTGGCGCTGTTCCGGGTGCTCGACGGCGCGGCCCGCAACATCCCGCGCGGCCACTGGCTCAAGCCGGACGTCAGCCCGGGCCTCGTCGACTCGCTGAACAGCTCGACGATCCTCGGCGCCCGGATCTCCGACACCTTCACCAAGGTGGGCTTCGCCAACGGCATCACGAGCGTCCACGTCCTGACGCTCGGCCTGATCCTCGCCATGACCGCGACGCTCTTCGTCACGCAGCTCCAGCTGATGCGCAAGAACATGCCGGCCGAGGCGCTCGAGGGCCCGTTCGCGCAGCAGCAGAAGATCATGCTGTACGTCTTCCCGCTGATCTTCGCCATCGGCGGCATCAACTTCCCGGTCGGCGTCCTCATCTACTGGTTCACCTCGAACCTGTGGACGATGGGCCAGCAGTTCTACGTGATCCGCCGCAACCCCGCGCCGGGCACGCCTGCCTTCGCGGCGTGGGAAGAGCGGCACCAGCGCCACCAGAGCCACCGCCAGGCCACCGAGCCCGCGACCGAGGTCGCGCGGGGCGGGGTCGCCGTCGCTGAGTCCAACGGAGCGGCGGCCGCGGCACCCGCACCGCCCCGGGTCGTCCGGCAGCAGCCGCGCAAGTCGTCGCGGTCCCAGCGCCAGCGCTGACCCACCCAGTCCACCCGGCCCGCCCGGCACCACGCCCGTGAGGGCGGCCGCGGACCGGACCAGACCGGCCCGCACCGTACGCGGGTCGGAGTGCGCCGCCGGGCCCCGGCCCGGCGGGAGGAGAGGTTGACCCCATGAGCGAGACGACGAACGGCAGCGCGACGACCGAGCAGGGCGTCGGGCCCGACCAGACCAGCGAGACGGTCGTCGTCGACGACGGCGCCAGCACGGTGACCGACGACGCGACCCTCGCTCCGGCGACCTCCGACGAGGACGCGCTGGAGCAGTCCGAGGACGACGACGCGGCCGAGGACGCCGAGGACGAGGACGAGGACGAGAACCCGCTGGAGGCGGAGGCCGAGGTGGCCGCCGACTACCTGGAGGAGCTGCTCGACATCGCCGACCTCGACGGCGACATCGACACCTTCATCGAGGGCGACCGCGCCCACGTCTCGATCGTGAGCGAGTCGAAGGTCCTCGTCGGGCCCGACGGCACGGTCCTCGACGCGCTCCAGGAGCTCACCCGCCTCGCCGTGATGACGGAGACGGGCAACCGCAGCCGACTGATGCTCGACGTCGCCGGTTACCGCGAGACGCGGCGCACCGAGCTGCTCCAGGTCGCCAAGGACGCCGTGGAGGAGGTGCGGAGCTCCGGGCAGCGGGCCGCCCTCGCGCCGATGAACCCCTTCGAGCGCAAGATCGTGCACGACGCCGTCGCGTCGGCCGGGCTGGTGAGCGAGTCGGAGGGCGAGGAGCCGCGCCGCCACGTCGTGGTGCTGCCGGCGTCCTGACGCCGAGCGGCAGGAGCGACGCGATGACCGACGTCGGGCCGGAGGTCGTGGAGGCGGTGTTCGGCACCGACGCCGCCCTCGCGGAGCGCTACGTCGAGATCCTCGCGACCACCGGGGTCGATTGGGGGCTCATCGGTCCGCGCGAGACCGACCGGCTGTGGGAGCGGCACGTCCTCAACAGTGCAGCCGTGGCGGACCTCGTGCCGGGCGACGCCGACGTCGTCGACGTGGGCAGCGGTGCGGGCCTGCCCGGCCTGCCCCTCGCGCTCGCACGGCCCGACCTCCGCGTGACGCTCCTCGAGCCGCTGCTGCGCCGGGCGACCTTCCTCACCCAGACGGTCGAGGACCTCGGACTGGGCGGACGGGTCGAGGTCGTCCGTGGTCGGGCCGAGGACCACCGCGGCGCGTACGACGTGGTCACCTCGCGCGCGCTGGCCCCGCTCCCCCGGCTGCTCGAATGGTGCCTGCCGCTCACCGCGCCCGGCGGGGCGGTGCTGGCCGTGAAGGGCCGGTCCGCCGCCGAGGAGGTCGAGCAGGAGTCCGCCGTGCTCGCCCGCCGCCGCCTGAGGGTGGACGTCCTCTCGGTGCAGGCGCACGCGACGTCCGAGCCGACCACCGTGGTGCGGGTCCGTCGCGCTTGAGCCTTCGCCTCGCGGTGCCGCCGCGAGGGCGCCGAGGGGCGCGATCAGCGTCGGGTGCCCCCGTACGCGACCGGCACCAGGTCCGCGCGGGCCGCTCCGGTGCGGATGACGTCCAGGATCATCGCGGCGACCCGTTCGGGCGGGTCGAAGTCCACCCCGGCCATCTCGCTCGCGGCCGCCTCGGCGCCGCCGCGCAGAGCGGTGATGAACTCCGTGCGGGTGGCGAACGGGACGACGGTCGAGACCGTGACGCCGCTCCCCTCGAGCTCGGCGCGCGCGATCGCCGAGAGCCGTTCGAGGGCGATCTTCGACGCGACGTAGGCACCGGTGGCCGGTGCGTCGGCCAGGGTCGTCCCCGAGCTGACGTTGACGATCCGGCCCGAGCCCTGGGCCCGCATCACGGGGAGCACCGACTGCATCAGGACCATCGGGGCGACGAGGTTGAGCTCGAGGAGGGCACGGAGATCGTCGGGCGCCGTGTCCTCCACGCGCGCGTGCAGCCCCTGACCGGCGTTGTTGACGAGGGCGTCCACCCGGCCGAAGCGCTCGACCGCGCGGGCGACCAGGGCCGCCACCTGATCCGCGTCGGTGACGTCGCACGCCACGGCCACGGCGTCCCCCAGGTCGCGGGCCAGACGCTCCACCCTCTCGGCCCGACGGGCGGCCAGCACCACCCGGGCTCCGTGGGCCGAGGCGGCCCGCGCCGTCGCCTCCCCGATGCCCGCCGACGCCCCGGTCACCAGGATCACCGAGTTCTTGATCTCCACCGTTCGCTCTCCCTCGCCGCGCAGCCATACTGACTAAACGATACTCATTGGTAGCGTAACCCGGACGAGGTCGTTAGGCTGACCGGGTGGACGCAGCTTCTGAGAGCAGCGAGGCGGCGCACGGGGCGCGTCGACCAGGGCGCCCGTACGACCACTCGGGCGACCCGGCGATCCTGGCGGTCACGCTGGACCTGCTCGCCGAGCGGGGCTACGACCAGGTGACGCTCGACCTGGTCGCACTGCGGACGGGTCGGGCCAAGACGACCCTCTACCGGCGGTGGCCGACGAAGGCCGACCTCGTCGTGGCGGCCGTAGAGGCGGTGGGGACGCCGCCCGAGGCGCGCGAGCTCCCGGACACGGGCACCGTCCGGTCGGACCTGCTGGCGGTCGTCGACTCCCCTTGGCTGGGCGGACCCGACCGCCGGATGGTCCTCTTCGACGGCCTGGTGACCGCCGCTCAGGTCTCGCCCCGGGTGGCTGACGCCGTCAGGACCACCGTGACCACGCCGTATGTCGGGGTGTACGAGGCGCTGCTTGACCGCGCGCTCGCGCGGGGACAGGTCAGCCCGGGCCGCGCGGAAGCCGTGCCCCTGGTCGCCCAGGTGATCCCGGCGATGGCGAGCCGGGGGCTCGCCGAGGGGCCCGTCGGACGCTCCTACTTCGTCGACGTCGTCGACCTCGTCGTGCTGCCGGCCCTCGGGATCGTGGGCTGATCCGGCGGTCGTGCTCCTCGGAAGTGATCGGCGTGTGGTTCTCGTCTCGTGCGCTGCGTGGGTCCACATCCCGGGCTCCCCGGCCCCGTAGCGTGGCCCGGTCGAAGGAGGCCGATGAGCATCGGAGCAGGACCGGAACGGCCTGTCGAGGTCGCCCCTGGGTTGGGCTGGCCGCGGAGGGACCACGCGCACCCTGGCGTCGGGTGGCCCCATGTTCCACGTGAAACAGTCGACTGGCCGTCCGACCCGGCAGTGGTCGGCTCCTCCCCCGCTCTCCCGGCGGACGAGAGTGGGAGCAGCCCGGAGGTACCGACACGGGAGCCGGACGAGGACGCGGCATCGGAGGGCGACGCCGAACCTGACCCGGGTCTAGTCAGCGCCAGCCCCCCGTCGGTCGACAACGTCGTCGACCACGCTGCTGAGCCACCCGAGGCGCCTGAATCCGTGATCCCGAAGGCTGCCGGACCGCGACGTGCCCGGTTCGACCAGGACGAGCTGGCGGCCAAGCCGCCGGTGCCGGACGACCTCCCCGTTCCACGTGAAACACGGACGCGGGTGCTGCCGACGCCCACGCAGCGCCGGACGTTCGTCATCGCGAACCAGAAGGGTGGTGTCGGCAAGACGACGACCGCGGTCAACCTGGCCACCGCGCTCGCACTCGGCGGACTCCGGGTCCTCGTCGTCGACCTCGACCCCCAGGGGAACGCGTCGACGGCTCTCGGCATCGACCACGGACCCGGTACCGCCGGCACCTACGAGGTGCTGATCGGCGGCGCCAGCGTCGCCGACCACGTCGTCGAGTCCCCGGAGGCGCCCGGGCTGCAGGTCCTGCCGGCGACGATCGACCTGGCCGGTGCCGAGATCGAGCTCGTGAGCGTCGTCGCCCGGGAGCGGCGCCTGATCCGAGCGCTCGACCGCTACGTCGCCGACCACCCGGTCGACTACGTCCTGCTCGACTGTCCCCCGTCGCTCGGTCTCCTCACGCTCAACGCCCTCGTGGCTGCGACGGAGATCCTCATCCCCATCCAGTGCGAGTACTACGCGCTCGAAGGTGTCTCGCAACTGGTGCGCACCATCGATCTCGTCAAGGGCGAGCTGAACGACCAGCTCAAGCTGTCGACGGTCCTGCTCACGATGTTCGACGGCCGGACGCGGCTGTCCGCACAGGTCGCTGACGAGGTCCGGTCCCACTTCCGCGACGAGACGCTCTCGGTCGCGATCCCCCGCTCGGTCCGGATCTCCGAGGCCCCGAGCTACGGCCAGTCCGTCCTGACCTACCACCCGGACTCCGTCGGAGCCGTGTCCTACCTGAAGGCGGCCGAGGAGATCGCCCGCCGCGGAGCCGAGGAGGCAGCATGACCGTCACCAACGAGCGCAGCACCGAGCGCCGCGGCCTCGGGCGCGGGCTGGGGGAGCTGTTCCAGCGGACCGACCTCCCGAGCGAGCCCAAGGCGGAGGCGCAGCCCGTTGCGGCGGCAGAGCCCCTCGTGCCGGTGCCGGAGGGTTCGTCGTACGCCGAGCTCCCGCTCGAGCAGATCGTGCCGAACCCCCGGCAGCCGCGCAGCGTCTTCGACGGCGACGCGCTGGAGGAGCTGGTCGACTCGATCCGCGAGGTCGGGCTGCTGCAGCCTGTGGTCGTCCGTCCGCTCGGCGACGACCGCTACGAGCTGGTCATGGGGGAGCGACGCTGGCGCGCGTCGCAGGCTGCCGGCACCGCGACCATCCCGGCCATCATCCGGCCCACCGAGGACCACGACCTGCTGCGCGACGCGCTGCTGGAAAACCTGCACCGCGCGCAGCTCAACCCGCTCGAGGAGGCGGCCGCCTACCAGCAGCTGCTCGAGGACTTCGGGTGCACGCAGGACGAGCTCGCCACCCGGATCAAGCGGTCCCGGCCGCAGATCTCCAACACGATCCGCCTGCTGCGCCTTCCGCCGACGGTGCAGCGTCGCGTGGCCGCCGGCGTGCTCAGCGCCGGGCACGCCCGTGCGCTCCTCGCCCTGCCCGACCCGCTCGGCCAGGAGCGCCTCGCCCAGCGAGTCGTCGCCGAGGGCCTGTCGGTCCGGGCGACGGAGGAACTCGTGACGCTGGGGGAGCGGGAGCAGCCGACCGCCCCACCCAGCCGGCGGGGTTCGCGGGAACCGTCAGAACGGGCGCGGGTGCTCGTCGAGACGCTCACCGACCGCCTCGACACCCGCGTCCGCGTCGACGCGGGCCGCAAGCGCGGACGCATCACCATCGAGTTCGCCTCCGAGGAGGACCTGGAGCGCATCGCCGCCATCCTCGCGGGCTGACCTTGCTCTCGGCGCTGAGCCGGTCACATAGTCAGGCTATGTGATCCAGCCTCAGTGCTGAGGGTCGACGGAGACGATCTCGGGCTCGGCCGGGTGCGCCGCGTCCTCGGCGAGCTTGGCCTTCACGTCCTTGGTGGCGTAGTGCTCGGCCACGAAGGTGACGAACGGGACGGTGCCGGCGAGCGCGATGAGCAGCAGGCGGAGCCAGCTCCAGCGGGCCCGGCGTCCCAGGTCGATCGCGGTGATGATGAGCAGCATGTAGAGCCAGCCGTGCGCGATGCCGGTCGCGGTCACGACGCTGTCGTTGCCCCAGACGTACTTGAGCGGCATCCCGACGCAGGTGAGGACGATCAGCAGGACCCCCACCACGTAGGCCATCACGCGGTAGCGGATCAGGGCGTTGCGCATGCTCGGAGCCTACGTCGCCGGTGGCGTGGACCGGACGCCTGGCGTGGGGTCCGTCGAGGGAGCCGCGTCACGCGACGCGAACGCCGACGAGGGTCACGCGAACGGGTCGAGCTCGCGCTCCTCGAGGCGACCGACGTCCCGCGCGACCCGGATGCTCATCCCCAGCGCGAAGGCCGCGAACACCCACCACTGGAGGGCGTACGCACCGTTGCGCAGCCGGCCCTGGCCCTCGGGCAGGTCGACCGCGACGGGCGTCAGCCCCTCCTGCGTCGCGTCGGCCGCGTCGAGGGTGACGAAGCCGCCGACGAGCGGCCCGGGCCACGTCTGGGCGAGCACGGGGAGCCGTACGGTCGCGACCTGGCCCTGGGGGAGCGCGGCGGTCGACGTCGGGGCCTCCTCCGACGGCAGCAGGACGCCGGTCCGGGTGACCTCGCCGGTCGGTGGCACCGGCTGCTCGGCGTCGGGCTCGAGCCCGCGGACCACGGCCACGATGCTCCCGTCGGCCTGCTTGAGCCCGGTCAGCACCCGGAAGCCGCCGTCGCCGGGCACGAGCACCTGCAGCGAGGGGTCGTAGGTGCCGGTGAAGGTGACCCGGCGACCGAAGCCGTCCTGCACGGTGCCGCCCGGCGGCGCGACGGCCGGTAGGGACACCGGCGCCTCGGCGGCGCGGCGGTCGGCCGCCTGCGAGCCCTGCCGCTCGTACACGTCGAGCTGCCAGATGCCGAGCACGACCATGGCCGCCGCGACGACGACCCCCAGCGCCACGACCCCGGTCTGCTTGAGCCAGGTGTGCGGCTGCGCGGTCGACGGCCCGCCGATCTGCGTGCTCACGGGTGCCACCTCATGCGGGCACGGGTGCGGTTCGCCCGCCACGCGCGGCGGCCACCGCGACGAGGTCGGCGCACATCTTGCCGAGGCTCCACCCGGCGGCCTCGCTGGCCAGCGGGACGGCGGAGGTCTCGGTCATGCCGGGGGCGACGTTCACCTCGAGGAAGACGGGCTCGCCGTCGCGGACGACGAGGTCGGTGCGCGAGAGGTCTCGCAGCCCCAGCTCGTCGTGGACCCGCAGGGCGACCTCCGCGCAGCGCGCGGCGACGTCGGCAGGGATCTCGGCCGGGCACAGGAAGCGCGTCGTGCCCGCCGTGTACCTGGCGGTGTAGTCGTACACCCCTGAGTCGGGCCGGATCTCGACGGCGGGCAGGGCAGCGGGACCGTGGCCGCGGTCGACCACCGCGACGGTCACCTCGGTGCCCTCCACGAAGGACTCGACGACGGCGACCGGGCCGTACGCGTACGCCCCGACCATCGCTGCGGGCAGCTCCTCGGGCGTGGAGACCTTGGAGCAGCCGAGGGCCGAGCCGCCGCGCGACGGCTTGACCATCATGGGGAAGCCGATCTGGTCGCCGAGGGCGGCCACGAGCGCCTGCGCCCCGAGCTCGCGAAAGATCTCGTGGGGCAGGGCGACCTGGGTCGGGACCGTCACCCCGGCGTCCGCGACGACCGTCGTGGCGATGGACTTGTCGAAGGCCACGCGGCAGGCCGAGCCCACGCTGCCGACGAACGGCACGCCGAGCAGCGCCAGCACCTCGCGCAGCGCGCCGTCCTCGCCGGCCTCCCCGTGGAGCACCGGGAAGACGACGGCCCCGGGCACCTCGGCGAGGCGGGGGACCAGTGAGGAGTCGACGTCGCTCTCCAGCACGTCGAGCCCACGCGAGCGGAGGGCCTGCGCCACGCGGCGTCCCGAGCGCAGCGACACGTCGCGCTCGTGCGACAGGCCGCCGGCCAGCACGACGACCAGCTCGGGCAGGGGCAGGTCGACGGGTTCGACGGGCACGCTGACGTCGGGGCCCTGCTGCACTGCGCTCATGGTCGTGGCCGTCCTCACGCCTGGTTGGTGCCGGGGGCGAGCCCCGTCGACAGCTCGCCGGGCCGCGCACCGGCGACCGCCGTCCCGAAGGTGGACATGAGCTCGGTCTCGTGGGCCAGCACGTCGCCGAGGCGCCGGGTGCCCTCGAGGATGCGGGCCGGCGTGGGGAAGCAGTAGGACAGCCGCAGGTGGCGACTGCCGAACCCGTCGGCGTAGAAGGCGGTGCCCGGGACGTACGCGACGCGCGCGGTGACGGCGCGGGGGAGCATGGCCTGGGAGTCCAGGCCCGGTGGGAGGGTGAGCCAGACGTAGAACCCGCCGGCGGGCACGGTCCAGGTGACGCCCTCGGGCATGTCGTTCCTGAGCCCGGTCAGCATCGCGTCGCGGCGCTCGCGGTACATCTCCGCGAACACCTTGATCTGGCCCTGCCAGTCGTGCTGCGCCAGGTAGGCCGTGATGGCGAACTGGCTGAAGGTGGGCGGGCAGAGCGTCGCCGACTCCTGCGCCAGCACGAGCTTCTCGCGCACGGCGTGCGGGGCGAGCACCCAGCCGATCCGGAACCCCGGGGCGAAGGTCTTGGAGAAGGTGCCGAGGTAGACGACGCGGTCGTCGCTGAGGGAACGGATCGCGGGGATCGGCTCGGCGTCGAAGCCCAGCAGCCCGTACGGGTTGTCCTCGATGACCAGCAGGTCGGTCTCCTCGGCCACGGCGAGGATGGCCTCGCGCCGCTCGAGGGACTGGGTGACGCCGGCCGGGTTGTGGAAGCTCGGGATCGTGTAGACGAACTTGACCTTGCGGCCGGCGGCCCGCAGCGCGAGGACGGCCTCGCGCAGCGCCTCGGGCACGAGCCCCTCGGAGTCCATGGCGACGTGGGCGACCTCGCACTGGTAGCTGCGGAAGACGCCCAGCGCCCCCACGTAGCTCGGCGCCTCGCACAGCACCACGTCACCCGGGTCGCAGAAGATGCGGCTGACCAGGTCGAGCGCCTGCTGGGAGCCGACGGTGACGGTCACGTCGTCGGGGTGCGCGGAGATGCCCTCGAGCCGCATCACCTCGCAGATCGCCTCGCGGATCTCCGGCTCGCCCTGCCCGGAGCCGTACTGCATCGCCTGCAGGCCGCGCCCGAGCACGAGCTGCTGCAGGCTGGAGCCGACGACGTCGAGGGGCAGGTCGGCGATGTTCGGCATGCCGCCGGCGAGCGAGACGACCTCCGGGCGGTTGGCGACGGCGAAGAGGGCGCGGATGGCGGAGGCGGTCATCCCGTGCGTCCGTGCGGCGTACCGGTCGACGTAGCTGTCCAGCCGGGTGTCCTGGCGTCGCAGGACCGCCGGCGTCGACGGCTGCGACGTGCCGGGCGCCGCCTCCCGCTCCGACGTGCTCTCCACCCCCAAGGGTGCCTCATCGCTCCCACCGCCCGCACGTCGCGTCGAGGCGCTGAGAAGCCCCGGCGCCGGGGTGCCGCGATCGCGGTGCTGGCTACGATGAGGGCGTGGCGTCCAGCGAGCGTTCGGGGTCCCCGGCGCTGCGGTGGGCGGCCTGCCTGCTGGCCGGTGTGGCCGGCGGTCTGGCCCTGGGCTTCCTGGTCGGCCTGGCCCGGCCGCGGTCCTGGCCGGACCCCGCCGCGAACGGCTGAGCGGGCCGGCAGCGGGCACGTACGCAGGGTGAGGAGCACGCCGTGGCGAACCGACGACTGCGACCGATGACGGCCGCCGACCTGGACCTGCTGCCCGAGCCGTGCGGCGGCTGCGCCTTCTGGGAGAGCGGCCTCACCGACCTGGCCGCCCCCGCCGAGCACCGCGACGGCGCGGCGCGCAAGGCGGAGTGGGCGCAGCAGGTGACCGACCACTGGGGCCACTGCGGGGTGCTGGCGGTCCATGACGACGAGGTCGTCGGGTTCCTGACGATGGCACCGGCCCGGCTGGTGCAGCGGCTGCCCACGCTGGCCACCGCGCCGGTGGCACCCGACGTCGCCGTGCTGCTGTCGGCGCAGGTCGTCGACGCCTGGCGCGGCAAGGGTCTCGGCCGCCAGCTCGTGACGACGGCGGCGGGGCTGGTCGCGCGGCGCGACCTGCGTGCGCTGGAGGCCGTCGGCACCCGCCGCGAGGGGCCGTCCTGCATGATGCCGGTCGGCTGGCTGGAGCGCGTGGGCTTCGAGGTCGTCCGCGACCACCCGGTCACCCCGCGCCTGCGGATGGACCTCCAGACGACCCAGCGCTGGCCCGGTCTCGGCGCCGCGTGGAGCCGGCTGGCCGGCCTGGTGGGCCCGGTCGGTGCCCCGCAGCCCGCGGCGTACGCGCGTCGGGAGGCGATCCCGGCTCCGTCAGACTCCACGGCGGGCTGAGCCGGCGATGCTCCCCGAGGGCTCCGGCTGCGGCCCTGGCTCGACGACCGGGTCGGGCAGCGCGCGCGAGCGTCCCAGCGGGCTGACCAGGACGCCGAGCGTCGCGAGCAGGTGGACGGAGGCCATGACCGCCACCGTGGTGCGGGTGCCGGCCACGGCGGCCAGGCCCCCGGCGAGCAGCGCCCCGAGCGGCATCGTCCCGTAGTTGACGACCGCCATCGTGACGAGGACCCGGCCCATCACGGCGGGCGGCACGTAGCGCTGGCGCCAGGCGGCGCGGACGACGTTGCCGGCGACCACACCCGTCCCGACGAGGAAGAGCCCGGCGACGACGAGGGCGGTGCCCGCCCCGGGCGCGGCCAGCGGGAGGAGCAGGGCCGGCGGCCCGCTGAGCACCATGAACCCGGTGGAGGCGCGCCCCGACCCCCAGCGGCGCGAGGCCGGGGCCCCCAGCACCGCGCCGAGGACGCCGCCGGCGGCCCCGAGCGCGAGGAGCAGGCCGACCTGCGGCGGCGGCACGCGCAGGTCCCGCACCAGGTACAGCACCAGCAGCGCCTGGTAGCCGGTGAGGCCGAGGTTCGACACCCCGCCGAGCCCGCTCAGCCAGCGCAGGTACGGGTCGCGCAGCACGAGGCGGAGCCCCACGCCGATCTGGGTGCGGAGCGGTTCCGCCGGCGGCAGCGCAGGCCGGGGGCGCGGTCGTACCCGCCACAGGCAGACGGCGGACACCAGGTAGCTGACGGCGTCGACGAGGAGCCCGGCCGCTGGGGCGACCACCCGCGCGAGCAGACCGGCCAGCCCGGGCCCGGCCACCTGGGCGGCCGACTCGGTGCCGAAGAGCCGGGCGTTGGCGGTCTCGAGCGCGGCGCCCGGCACCACCTGCGGGAGGATCGCCATGTACGCGGTGCGGAAGAACACCGCGCACGTCCCGCTGAGCAGCGCGACGGCCAGGAGGTGGGGGAGCGTCAGGACGCCCGCCCACCAGGCCAGCGGGACGCTCACGACGAGCAGCGCAGCCGCGAGGTCGGCCGCGATCATGACGGACCGGGCCGGCAGCCGGTCGACCCACGCCCCGGCCGGCAGCCCGACGGCGAGCCACGGGATCCAGGCCGCGGCCGACAGCAGCCCCATCCAGACGGGCCCCGCGCCGAAGGAGACGACGGCCACCAGGGGGAGCAGGACGCCGGCGGTCGCGCTGCCGAGCACGCTGACCCCCTCGCCGAGCCAGAGCAGACCGAAGCCCCGCCCTTCGGGCTGCGCGGCGGTGACGCCCGGAACCGTGCTCACGGACGGCTCGGGAAGCCCCGGGCGAACACCAGGACCGGCTCGCGGTCCCCACCCGGGTCGTCGCCGTCCTGGGCTGCGACCGGCTCGGCCGACCGCGCCGCCCAGCGGTCGAGCAGGGCGAGGAGCTCGTCGCCGAGCTCGCGCAGCTCGTCGGGGGAGAGCCGGAGCCAGCGCTGCATCGCGAAGGCGGTCTCGTCCCACGCGCCGCCGGGCTCCCGCGCGTCGAGCCAGGCCCGGGTGCGCTCGAGCTGCCGGGTGAGCTGGAGCCGTTCGGCCGCGATGGCCGCGTCCACGGCCGCCGGGTCCGTCATCTCCGCCGTCGACCACCGGGTGGACGGGGAGCTGAGCCGCCACCAGCGCTCGCGGCGGTCGCGCGCGAGCTCCGGGGCCTCGTCGATCAGGTGGGCCTGCGCCAGCACCTTCAGGTGGTGGCTGACGTTGCCGACCGCCTCGTCCAGCCGTGCGGCCAGGGCCGAGGCGGTCGACGGGCCGTGCACCGCCAGCGCGTCGAGCAGCCGGGAGCGGAGCGGGTGGGCCACCGCGCTCAGCGCCTTGGCCTCGGTCAGCGTCTGCACGTCGCGGGGGGTCATGGTGCCTACCCTAGAACCCGCAACATCTCTTGCACAAGAACTGTTGTGCAATTGTCGAAGGAGGCGTGCGGGACGTCGGCGCGGGTCGCCCACCGAACCCGCCCCGGGACGAGCGGCGATCACGGACGTCCCCGGGCGCACGAGCGCCCGCAGGCGGTGGAGGTGTCCACCGTCTGCGGGCGCAGGGTGCTCTACGCGGTCGCGGCGACGCCGCGACCGCGGTGCGTCAGAGGTACTCCTCCAGCGCGTTCAGCAGCGTGGACTTGGACTTGGCGCCCTTGAAGGCCTTGACGACCTCGCCGCCCACGTAGACCTGGATCGTCGGCAGGCCCAGGACGTGGTTGTTGGCCGGGGTCACCGGGTTGGTGTTGGTGTCCATCTTGACGAAGGTCACCTTGTCGCCGTGCTGCGCGGCGAGCTCCTCGATGATCGGGGCCACCTGCTTGCACGGGCCGCACCAGTCGGCCCAGTAGTCGACGACGACGGGCTTGTCGGACTTGAGGACGACCGAGTCGAAGGTCTCGTCGGTGACGTCGGCGACGTTTGCCATGTTGCTGCTCCTACTTCTGAGGTCCTGCACCGGCCGTCAGTCTGACGGCCGGGTCTGACAGCGCGGGGACGCCGGCCCCCGCACGACGGACTAGCTGCCGGCGCCGGCCATGAGGGCGGCCTCGGCCTGCGCGATCACCGGGTCACCGACGTCGTCGAGGTCGGCGAGGTAGCGCTCGGCGTCGAGGGCGGCGGCGCACCCGCTGCCTGCTGCGGTGATCGCCTGGCGGTAGGTGTGGTCGACCAGGTCGCCCGCGGCGAAGACGCCCGGCAGGTTGGTCCGGGTCGAGCCGGACTCGGTGAGCACGTAGCCCTCCTCGTCCAGGCGCACCTGGCCGTGCAGGAGCTCCGAGCGCGGGTCGTGGCCGATCGCGATGAACAGGCCGCTGATCGCCAGCTCCCGGCTGTCCCCGCTGAGCGTGTCGGTCAGCGTGACGCCCTCGACGTGGTCGGTGCCCTTGATGTCGGTGACGGCGGAGTTCCACGCGAAGCGGATCTTCGGGTCCTTCTCGGCGCGGCGGGCCATGATCTTGCTGGCGCGCAGCTCGCCGCGACGGTGCACGAGCGTGACCGAGCGGGCGAAGCGGGTGAGGAAGGTCGCCTCCTCGATCGCGGAGTCGCCACCGCCCACCACGGCGATGTCCTTGTCGCGGAAGAAGAAGCCGTCGCAGGTCGCGCACCACGAGACGCCGTGGCCGGACAGCCGGTCCTCGTCGGGCAGGCCGAGCTTGCGGTAGCCGGAGCCGGTGGCCAGGATCACCGCGCGGGCGGAGAAGGTGTTGCCGTAGCCGTCGGTGACGGTCTTGACCGCGCCGGTCAGGTCCATCGAGACGATGTCCTCGCTGACCAGCTCGGCGCCGAAGCGCTCGGCCTGGTTGCGCAGCCCGTCCATGAGGTCCGGGCCCTGGATGCCCTCGGGGAAGCCGGGGTAGTTCTCGACCTCGGTGGTGTTCATCAGCGCGCCGCCGGCCGTGATGGAGCCCTCGAAGACCAGCGGGTGCAGGTCGGCGCGGGCGGCGTAGATCGCGGCGGTGTAGCCCGACGGGCCGCTCCCGACGATGATGACGTCTCGGATCTGCTCGCTCATCCCTGCCTGTCCCTCGCTGTCTGCCCTGTGGGTCACGGACCGGGCCCACCCTAGGCCGGGTCGTTCCCCGTGGACCACCGGAACGCCCCCGGGCGGGCCCGCTATTCCCCGGGTGCTCGCACCCGGACGGGTCAGGAGCCGATGCGGACCCAGGGGGTGGCGACGGGGTCGCCCGCGTCGCAGCCCGTCACCACGCGGACGCCCAGCCCGTCGGAGGTGCGCACGTAGACCAGCACCGCGGGCCGGTCGCCGGAGCTGGTGGTGGCGAGGCCGACGATGTGGCCGGCGCCGTCGGTGGCGCGCCGGGCGCACCACCACGCCTGGGAGAAGCGGTGCGGGTCGATGTCGGTGCGGGCGCGCAGCTGCTCGGCCTGGCCCGCGAGCTCTCCGGGGGCGGTGGAGATCGAGACGGCGGGCGGTTCGTTGAGCCCGAGCGTCGCGCTGGCCACGTACGCGACGAAGCCGAGCACGAGCGCGGCGGCCGCGGCGGCGAGCACCGGCAGCCCCCAGCGGCGACCCGGCGAGACCGTGCGCAGGCCCTCGCCGAAGGAGTGGTGCAGGCTCGGGTGCAGCCGGCGGCGCGTCCCGTACGGGTGGCGCGGCACGGGAGGGGCGTCCGGGCCCGAGCCCGGCACCGCGTGCAGCACCGGCGAGACCTCACGGGCGGCCTGCTCCCGCGCGACGACGCCGGCGAGGCGTGCGGCGACCTCGGCCGGCATCACCGGGACCGGCGCCGAGGCCAGGACGGTGCCGACCTCGGAGAACGCCGCGAGCTCCGCCCGGCAGTCGGCGCAGCCCGCCACGTGGGCGTCGACCACCGTCGCCTCGGCGGGCTCGAGGAGCCCCTCCGCGGCGTCCGCGAGCGTGTCGCGGGTCGGGTGGTCGGTCACGGGAGGGTCCTTGTCGACGAGGTCGGGTCGGGGGGTGTGCGGGGTGCCGGGCGGGAGTGTGCGGCAGCCGGCGCGCGGTGGGGGAGGTGCCGCTGTCCGGCCAGTATGGCCAGCGCCGGGGTCGCGGAGCGCCGGTGCGAACGCCGGGTGGCGGCGTCGAGGTCGGTCACGGGGGTGCGCGCAGGTGGTCGAGCAGGGGGACCAAACGGGCCCGCCCCCGGGCGCAGCGGCTCTTGACCGTCCCCGGGGCGCAGCCGAGCACGGCCGCGGCCTCCTCGACCGAGAAGCCCTGCACGTCGACGAGCACGAGGGCCGCCCGCTGGTCCGGGTTGAGGGTGGCCAGCGCCTCTGCCACGGCGTCGTGGCGCTCCCGCTCCTCGACGGGGTCGCGCTCGGGCTCGCGGCCCAGCACCTCGACGCGGTCCAGGTCCTCGGGCAGCGGGTCGACGGCGCGGACCTTGGCGCGACGGAGCCGGTCCAGGCAGGCGTTCACGACCACGCGGTGCAGCCACGTGGTCACCTGCGCCTCGCCCCGGAACGTCCCCGCGCGCCGGAAGGCCGCGACGTACGCGTCCTGCAGCGCGTCCGCGGCGTCGTCCGGCGTCCCCATCACCCGCAGGGCGACCGCCCAGAGGCGGTCCTGGTGCCGGGCGACCAGCGTGCTGAACGCCGAGTGGTCGCCCTCGACGTGGGCGTGCAGCAGCTCGGCGTCGGTCGGGCCGGGGTCGCCCTCCGGCTCGGGGGCGCCCGGTGCGACGGTCGCGAGGGACCCGCCTGCGGGCTCCGGACCGACGTCGCCCGCGGCCGCGTCGGACGGTGGGTGCGGGGTGGCCCCCTGCGTCACCCCACCGCTCAAGAACGCACCTCGGCCTCGTAGATGCCGCCCTTGTAGCCGCTGCCCTCGCGGGGCAGCGAGGTCAGGTAGACGAGCACGTAGCGCGTCGTGACGGGCTGGTCGAGCGTGAGGGTGGCGGAGGAGCCGACGTCCGAGCGCGTCGCCACGCTGCTCCAGGACCGGTCGGAGGTCATGGGCGGCGTGGTCGTCCCCGCGGGGTCCGTGGCCGGCACGCGGAGGTCGACGTCCGTGCCGTCGCCGCTCAGCAGCAGCCGCACCGAGCCCACCTGCTGGGCCTCGCCCAGGTCGAGGACGAGCCCGACGCCGCGCTTGATCCCGCCCAGCTTCGGGTTGCCCTTGTAGGTGACCGTCGTCCAGCGCGTGTCGTCCTTGCCGTCGATCGCGAGCGGGACCTGTTCGCGGTTCTCCTCGCGGGTGTCGCCCTGCGGGTCGAAGTCACGGGCCGAGACGACGCGGACGGGCTGGTCGGCCGGGAGCGTGGTCGGGGCGTCCGAGGTCGTGGGCGCCGCGGCCGAGGTGCTCGGGGCGGGCGAGGAGCCGAGCCGGCGGCTCAGGACCTGGGCGGAGACCGTCCCGGCCACGACCAGCACCAGGCAGAGGGCCAGCAGCACGGCGATCCAGCGACGTGGGTGCTGCTGCGGCGGCGTCGTCCGCGTCGCGGTGGCCGGGCGGGAACCTGCTCCGCCCGCTCCGCCCGCCCCGGCGACCTGCTGGGTCACGCCGGCCGGTCCCGCTACGGCCAGGGGCGTGGCCCGCGGGCGGCTCACGGGGGCGTCGGCGGCCGGTCGGCGGCCCGCCGTCCGGGGTGCGGCCGCACCGGGGACGGCCGGGCGGATGGCGGTCATCTCCTCGGTGGGCTGGTCGAGCAGCGCGCTGACCGGGGGAGCGCCGGTGTCGGGGTCGGAGGCGGGCGCCCGGCCGGAGCCGTGCTGGACGACGGGGATGGGCTGGTGGAGCCGGCGCTCGAGGTCGCCGGTGGCGTCGGCGGAGCCGAGCACCTTGCTCAGCGCCTGCACGAGCTGGTGGGCGGTCGTGATCGAGGGCGCTTGGTGGCGCGGCGGGTCGCCGAGGACCTGGTCGCAGACGTTGTCGAGGGCGGGGGAGACGCCGGCGCGGACCTGGCGCGGCGTCATCCAGCGCCGGCCGAGGCGCGGGGCGGCGGGGAGGCTGTACGCGGGCCCGCCCGGCCAGCGCGAGACGAGGGCCGCGTACAGGAGGCGCCCGAGGTCGGCGACGTCGACCAGCTCGCCGGTGTCGGCCCCGGGGACGCTGGTGCTGCGGTTCGGTCGCAGGACGGCGTCGATGAGCAGGCCGACGATCTTGATGTTGCCCGAGGGGGTGACGATGACGTTCTCGGGGTTGATGCGGCGGTGGTGCAGCCCGAGGCCGTGCACGCCGGACAGCGCGTCGGCGACCTCGCGGACGACCCACGCGGCCTCGAGCCCGGACAGCGGCGCCTGGCTGAGCAGGACCTCGAGCGACTGGCCGGTCGCGTACTCGCAGACGATGTAGGACCCGACGCTCGACTCCTCGCCGCCGACCGCGTCGAGCACGCGCAGGAAGCGGGAGTCGGTGGCGACGGAGGCCCGCCGGGCCGCGGCCATCAGCTCGGGCTCGTCCGGGTCGCCCGGCGCCAGCACGTGCACGAGGACCGAGCGCGAGAGCACCTCGTCGAAGGCCCGCCAGGTCACCGAGGGCCGCGAGGCCGCGATCAGCTCCTCGAGGCGGTAGCGCGAGGCGAGGACCGTCCCCGTCGGGAGCGCGGCCGCGGTGGGCACGTGGAGGAACTCCGCGGACGGTTCCCGGACGGCGTCGGCGTCGCCGTCCTCGTCGGTGGCGTCCAGCGGGTGGGGGCGGCCGGGGGCGATCGCCGTCTGGGTCATCAGGTCGTCCTCGGTGCTGCCTGGCGCCGCGGGCACGTCGCCCCGATCGAGACCCGCGACGGGTGTGGTGGATGCTGCTCCGATGCTAGGAGCCCCGGGCCCGCCCGGGGGCTCCGAACCGCCGGAGACCACGGAACTCTCCACCGCGCCCACGACCTCCGCGGACCGCGCGCTGCGCACCTCGGTGTCGAGCTCGTCCTCCGCGGGCGCCTCTCCGGAGGTGACGGCGTCGGCCGGCCCCGCGGGCGCCGCCGGCCGGCGTCGGCGCAGCAGGCCCGTGAGCTGGGCGACCTCGCCGACGCGCAGCAGCCGGGCGAGGACCACGAACACCCCGACGGCGACGACGCCGGCCAGCACCAGCGCCAGCAGCAGCGCGGGACGCGAGCCGAGACGGCTCGTCACGGCCCAGCAGACGAGCCAGCCCAGGGCCGCGGCGGGGAGCGCCGCGGCCAGCAGCCGGACGCAGTGCGCGACGAGCGGGTGGCCGTCGAGGTCGGGCAGGCTGCGCCGCAGCCGCCGGAAGGACACCAGGGCGCCGACCACGTACGCCAGCGAGTACGCCAGGCCCAGGGCGGGCGCGACCCACAGCTCGCCGGGCAGCAGGGTGGTGAGCGCGAGCGCGGCGGCGACGTTCACCGCGGCGATGACGAACTGGAGGAAGAACGTGGTGCGGGTGTCCTCGAGCGCGTAGAAGGCGCGCAGCAGGACGTACTGGACGGTGAACGGGACGAGCCCGAGGGCCAGCGCCATCAGCGTCCACCCCACGAAGGAGGCGTCACGGGCGCCGCGGCCGAAGCCGAAGGCCAGCTGCGCGGCGGGCAGCCCGAGCGCGACCATGCCCACCGCGGCGGGCAGCAGCACGGTCAGGGCGAGCCGCACCGTGCGGGTCGTCTCCGCGGCGACGCCGCGGAGGTCGCCGGCGGCACCGAGGCGCGAGGCCGAGGGCAGCATCGCGGTGGCCAGCGAGACGGTGATCAGCGAGTGCGGCAGGATCCAGACGGCGTACGCGTTGGCGTACGCGGTGAGGCCCGCGCCGCGGCCGTCCACGGTGGCCTCGCTGGCCAGGCGGTTGACCACGACGAGGGCCAGCTGGGTGACGGCGACGAAGCCCAGGGTCCAGCGGGCGAGGCGGAAGGTGTGCCCCAGCCCGGAGCCCCGCAGGTCGAGCCGCGGGCGGAAGCGGTAGCCCGCCGAGCGCAGGAACGGCACGAGCACAGCCGCCTGCACGGCGATGCCGACGGTCGCCCCGAGCCCGAGCACGACCTCCTGGGCGGTGGTGAAGGCCTGCCCGGTGCTCGTCCTCCCGAAGACGAGGGCGAAGAGCCCGAGCACGGCGAGCGACACGACGTTGTTGGCGATCGGGGCCCACATCATCGGCCCGAAGCGGTCGCGGGCGTTGAGCACCTGGCCGGCGAGCACGTGCACGCCGTAGAAGAAGACCTGCGGCATGCACCAGTAGGCGAGGGCCTTCATCGACGCGTACTGAGCGGCGAGGTCGGGGTCCTTCCAGCCGGGTCCGGAGTAGAGGGCGATGACCGCCGGCACCGCGAGCGTGAGCAGCACCGTGACCAGCCCCAGGCCGAGCAGCCCGACGGTCATGACCCGGTTGGTGTAGGCCTCGCCGCCGTCGCTGTCGCGCTTGACGGCCCGGACCAGCTGGGGCACGAGCACCGTGTTGAGCACGCCGCCGGCCAGCAGGATGTACATGCTGTTGGGCACGGTGTTGGCCAGGTTGAACATGTCGCTCTGGCGCGTGGCGTTGCCGAAGAGGGCGACCAGCACGATCAGGCGGACGAAGCCGAGCACCCGCGACAGCGCGGTGCCCGCGGCCATCACCGCGCCCGAGGACACGAGCCGCCGGGTCGCCCGACCCTCGTCGCCCGACCCGCCCTCGTCGACGGCGGCGTCCGTCGTGGGGCGGACGGTGCCCTGGCTCATCAGCTGCCCACCGCGGCGTCGTCGTGCTCGGCGCCCAGCTCGGTGGAGGGGACCGAGCCCAGCGCACCCGCGCCGGGGCCGTCCGCCGGCGTGGCGGCGGCCTCGGCCTGGCGGGCGCGCTCGCGCCCGACCTGGCGGATGCGCCAGGTGGTCGAGCCGATGAGCACGATGCCGGCGACGACCGCGATCGCCCAGCCGGTCGTGCCGTTCTGCGTCACGCGCACCTCGATCGGCACCGGACGCCCGACCTTGCGCCCCGACTCGGTGTAGAGCTGGGCCAGGACCGGGACGGTGCCGTTGGCCCGGGCGGTGACCTCGGCGTTCCCCGTGAAACCGGAGTCGGGCGCGAGGACCCCGACGGTCTGCGAGGTCAGCGGCTTGATGGTGAGGCGCTGGGCGTTGTCGGAGACGAAGTCGAGCCGCACCCGGATCGCGGCGGGGTCGTCGGTGCCGCCGCCGGCCTCGGGCGCGAGGTCGTTGCGGATGGTGATCGGGAACTCGACGCCCTGCTGGGCGACGGTCGAGACCTTGCGGCTGCTGCTGATGCGCACCTGCTCGGTCAGCCGGGTGTCGAGGCTGGCCAGCTGGGGCGCCACGTACGCGCTGCTCGCGCTCTGCTCGCCGCGCCAGCTGCCGCTCGCGGCCCGCGCCACGGCGGCGTCGGCGGCCTCGGCGGCCTCGTCGGGGTGGACGAGCAGGTCGGTCCAGGTCCGCTCGGCCTGCTCCAGCCGGTCCACGGCCGCGAGCTGTCCGGCGCCGAGCTCGTCGTCGGAGGAGGACGAGGCGTAGCGCAGCGTGCCGCCCCAGGGCTGCGGGGTCCGCTCGAGCAGGTCGCTCAGCGGGGTCGCCTCGGTCCAGGGCGGGTCGCTGCGGCCGGTGGAGGTCGCCTGGGCCTTGGTCCGGACGAGGCGCAGGTGGGCGACGCCGTCCTCTGCACCGGACCCCCCGGAGCCGTCCCCGGAGCTCGCCCCGGCGGTCCCGGAACCGTCCGGCGCGGTCTGCGTCTCGACCCAGGAGGCCGCCAGGGAGCGCTGCTGGATGTGCACGGCGTCGTCGCGGGGGTCGGGACCCGGCCCGCCGCCGAGCGAGCCGGCGGTGTAGGCCAGCACCCGGGTGCCGCTGCTCGTCTCCAGCAGCGGGCCGGCGCCACGGGTCGCGAAGTCGGAGATGAGCACGGCCCGGGGCGACAGGGCGGCCGCCGCCCGGAGGGTCGTGGTGTCGGCGGCGCCGCCGGGCGGCAGCACGAGCAGCGGCAGGTCGGCCGTGGCCGCCACCCGCCGGCCCGCCGCTGCGGCGGCGTCGAGGACGCTCGTCTGGCGGTTGTGGGCGAGCGCGGCGACGTCGGGGGAGCCGAACAGCAGCCGGTAGCCGTCGTGCTCGGCCCGCAGGTCGGAGAGCTCGGACAGCCAGCGCGCGGCGTCGGCCTGGCCCGGTCCCGGCGCCGTGCCGCCGTCGGCGGTCCGCACCTGGTAGCCGTCCCGCACCGTCTCCAGCTCGTCGACCAGCGCCGGGTCGACGGCGTAGCTCGCGTCCTCGCGCCCGGCCGCGTCGAGCAGCGCCCGGAGCCGCCCGCCCGGGGCGACCTCCCGGGCGAGGTGGTCGTCGGAGAGCAGCCCGGGGCCGAGCCAGGAGGGCCGGGAGTCCAGGACGACCAGCGTGGCCGTGCGCGTGGTGCGCGCCGGCTCCGCGGACAGCACGGGGACGAAGACGCGGGTGCGCCCGACGGCGATCGGCACGCCGTTCTGCAGGACGTGCACGCCCACGAGGTAGACGCCGTCGGTCGGCGCCAGCGCGAGGTCGGCGACGCTGGCGCTCACGGTGAAGGCCGCGGACGCCCCGGGGGCGAGGTCGGGCCGGTCGGGCTCGTAGAGGTCGTCGTACGTGCCGAGCGCGGTGCAGAGCCGGCTGCCGAGGGGCTGGTTGGAGTCCGAGTCGAGCGCGGACTCGAGCCCGTCGGCCGCCGTGATCGGGGACTGGTCGCGCCAGAAGCACGCCTGCGGGCGGACGATCGGGTCCTTGCTCGTGTTGGTGACGCGGCCCTTGAGGGTGATCGTCCCGTCACGCTCGGGCAGCGACGGCGAGATCGAGGTGAGGGTGATCGAGGCCAGCGCCTCGGGCTCGGCGGCCGCGGCCGACGTGGTCGGCCCGGCCAGGCCGAGCACCCCGGCGACCCCCGCGGCGAGGCCGAGGGCGAGGGCGCACACGCCGACGCGGAGCGGGGCAGCGGCGGGTCGGCCGGGCCGAGGGCGGACGGCGGGAGGAACGGCTGCGGGGTCGTCGCCGGGGCGTGCACCCGCGGGGTGCACGCGGACCCGCGTGCCCCGCCTGCTCATCGCCTCATCCTACGGGCGGCGGGCAGGGGTCCCCCGTCTCCGGCGGGGCGTCCGGCGGGCCGTCGGTGTCCACCGGCCCCCGACGACGGCCGGTCCCCACCGGTCGCCGCCGGTAGAGTGGAACGCCGTGCCCAGTCCCCTCCCGGCGTCCGCCCAGCCCTCCTCCGGCGACGCGACGGTCCCCCCGGGCGGCCTCGACGAGGTCCAGCAGGAGTCGCTGGCCGCGCTGCTGCGGCTGACGCCGGTCGCCGACCGCCTCGCCGGGCTCTTCGTCGACGCGGGCCACACGCTCTTCCTGGTCGGCGGCAGCGTGCGCGACGCCCTGCTCGGCCGGCTCGGTGCCGGCGGCGTCACCGACCTCGACTTCACGACCTCGGCCCGCCCAGACGACATCGAGGCGCTGCTGCGCCGCTTCTCCCCCGCGGTGTGGACGATCGGCAAGGAGTTCGGCACCGTCGGCTGCCAGGTGCTCGACGAGGCCACCGGCACGACGTGGGTGGTGGAGGTCACGACCTTCCGCTCCGACGCGTACGACGCCGACAGCCGCAAGCCCGCCGTCGCCTTCGGCGACACGGTCGAGGGCGACCTGCTGCGCCGCGACTTCACGGTCAACGCGATGGCCCTCGAGCTGCCCTCGCGACGCTTCGTCGACCCGTACGGCGGCCTGCGCCACCTGGCCCGCAAGATCCTCATGACCCCGGCCGAGCCGGAGGAGTCCTTCAGCGACGACCCGCTGCGGATGATGCGTGCCGCGCGGTTCGCCGCCCAGCTGGGGATGGTCCCCGCGCCCGACGTCGTGATGGCCATGGAGGCGATGTCGGACCGGATCGCCATCGTCTCGGCCGAGCGGGTGCGCGACGAGCTGAGCAAGCTGCTGCTGGCCGACCACCCGCGTCCCGGGCTCGACCTGCTCGTCGGCACCGGGCTGGCCGCCCACGTGCTGCCGGAGCTGCCGGCCCTGCAGCTCGAGGTCGACGAGCACCACCGGCACAAGGACGTCTACGAGCACAGCCTCACCGTGCTCGACCAGGCCATCGAGCTCGAGCCGCGCCTGCCCGCCCGCCCGGACCTGGTCAACCGCCTCGCCGCGCTGCTGCACGACATCGGCAAGCCGCGCACCCGGCAGTTCGAGGCGGGCGGCAAGGTCTCCTTCCACCACCACGACGTGGTCGGCGCCAAGATGGCCCGCAAGCGGCTGACCGCGCTGCGCTACCCCGGCGACGTGGTCAAGGCGGTCTCGGAGCTCATCGCCCTGCACCTGCGCTTCCACGGCTACGGCGCCGGGGTCGCCGAGGGCGGCGGCTGGACCGACTCGGCCGTGCGCCGCTACGTCCGCGACGCCGGGGACGAGCTCGAGCGGCTGCACATCCTCACGCGGGCCGACTGCACCACCCGCAACCGGGCGCGGGCGGCGCGGCTGTCGGCGGCGTACGACGACCTCGAGGAGCGCATCGCCGTGCTCGCCGAGGAGGAGGAGCTCGGCGCGCTCCGCCCCGACCTCGACGGCAACGCAATCATGGAGATCCTCGGCGTCGGCCCGGGCCGGGTCGTCGGCCAGGCGTACGCCCACCTGCTCGAGCGCCGCATCGACGACGGTCCGCTCGGGCCGGAGCGGGCCCGCGAGGAGCTGCTCGCCTGGTGGGAGCGGCAGCCCCGCTGACCGGGCTCAGGCCTCGGCTGCCCGGGTGCCGGTCCGCAGGGACTCGGTGCCCCGGTCGAGGTGCAGCCGGCGGCTGACGACCGCGAAGGCGACGCCGGTCGCCAGGTAGCAGGCCGCGAGCACCGCGAGGACCGGGATCGAGCGCCCGTCGGTGGGCAGGACCAGCGCGCCGACCGCCGCGGCGAGCACCAGCGCGACGTTGAAGACCATGTCGTAGAGGACGAACGTGCGGCCCTTGACGTCGTCGTCGACGTGGGCCTGGACGAGGGTGTCGACGCAGATCTTGATGACCTGCGCGCCGAGGCCGAGCAGGAAGGCGGCGACCAGCAGCGGCACCCGGCTGTAGATCGCGCCCGGCAGCAGCTGGACGACGGCCGAGCCGAGCAGGCAGCCGACGACGACGGCGCGGATGCCGAAGCGCGCGGACAGCGGCGGGGCCAGGGCGGCGGCGGCGACGAACCCGACGGCCGTGGCCACCACGAGGACGCCGAGGTCGGCGATGGCCGGCTCGACGTCGGTGACGGCGTGGAAGTAGTTGCGGTACACGAGGATCGTGGCGACGGTGACGACGCCGTAGACGATGCGGTGCGCACCGATCGTCAGCAGGCCCAGGCCGGCCTCGGGGCGGGCCCGCAGGTGCCGCACCGCCTCGACCAGCCCGTGCAGGACGTCGCCCGCACGCGCCGCGGTGGTCGTCTGGTCCGGGCCCAGCGCCCGGCGTGGGATCCGCAGCGCGAGCAGGCCGGCGACGACGAAGGCCACGGCGACGACGACGAACAGCACCGCGTTGGCCAGGTAGTCCGGCACCAGCCGACCGAGCACGAGGCGCAGGGCGGTGCCGACGCCGGCGCCGACCAGGACCCCCGCCGGCCCCACCGTGGGCACGACGGCGTTGGCGACGAGGTACTCGTCCGGGTCGATGGTGTGCGGCAGCGACGCCGAGAGCGCGGCGAGCAGGTAGCGGGTGAGGCTGATGCTGAGCAGGACGATGCCGTAGACCGCGACCTCGGAGGCGCCCGAGCGGGAGCCGCTGCCGACGACGCCCGCCAGCGCGAGCGCGAGGACGGCCTCGCCGACGGCGCCGACCAGCAGGATCTGGCGCCGCGAGAAGCGGTCGATCGTCACGCTGACGAAGGGCCCGAGCACGGAGAAGGGCAGCAGGGTGACCGCGAGGACGGCCGCGATCGACGCCGCGTCGGGCTGGCGCTCGGGGGAGAACAGGACGAACGAGGCGAGCGCGACCTGCAGGAGGCCGTCGGCGCCCTGGATCGCGACGCGGACGACGAGCAGCTGACGGAACAGCCGGTGGCGCCCCAGGCGGCGCAGGCCGGCGACGAAGCTCACCGGCGCACGACCGGACGGCGGCTCACGTCTGCGGGTTCTTGGCGAGGTAGGCCGCCATCGTGTCGTTGCGCAAGGCCTTGCCCAGCTGGGCCATCTTGACCTGGTCGACCACGTCGACGTCCTGCCCGCCGATCATCTGGAAGCCCGAGATCGGGGCCTGGAGCAGGTCGATGTCCTTGGCGCTCAGCCGCAGCGACAGCGCGGTCGAGCGGATGTCGGCGTCGCTCAGGCTGTTGTCCACGGTCAGGTGCTTGGACAGGTTGCCGACGAAGGCGCTGAACTTGACCGGGTCCGAGACCACGCCGGCGCTGAGGCCCTTGGCGACGATCGCCTTGATGACGTCACGCTGGTTGGCCGCCCGGTCCAGGTCGCCGCCCGGGAGCGAGTGGCGCTCGCGGACGAACCACAGCGCGCGCTTGCCCTCGATCGTGATCTTGCCCTTGGGGTAGTCGTAGCCGTGGGAGCTGAAGGCCGTCTTGTTCTCCACGGTGACGCCGCCGAGGTCGGTCGTCAGGTCGATGAAGCCGTCGAAGTTCACCAGCACGACGTGGTCCATCGTCGCGCCGGTCAGCTCCTCGAGCGTCTTGACCGTCAGCGTCGGCCCGCCCAGCTCGAAGGCGGCGTTGATCTTGTTCTTGCCGTAGCCGGGGACGTCGACGTACATGTCACGGGGGAACGAGGTGATGTACGCCTGGTCGCGCGCCTTGTTCAGGTGCACGACCATGATCGAGTCGCTGCGGCCGTCGGCCGGGTCGGCGTCGTCGCGGCTGTCGGAGCCGAGCAGGACGTAGTTGAGCTCGCCGGTCTCGCGGGGCTGCGCGCTGGACGCCGAGCCCGACGGCGTCGCCGGCGGGAGCTCGATGCCGCGCTGGATGTTGCTGGTGATCTGCCGGTTGATCGTCCAGGCGTACGCGCCCACGCCCACCAGGGCGACCACGAGCACCGCGGCGACCGCCACGACGACGCGCCGCAGGACCCGCCGCCGGGGTGCGGGCGACACGGGTCCGGTCGGCCCTCCGGGTGCCGGCGTCGTGCCGTCGGCGGTCTGGCTCACTGCGTCGTCCTTGCGTCGGGAGAGCACGGGAGTCTACGGGGGACGGGCGTGCGGCCGTGCTCCGCGGCGCCCAGGAGCCCAACGCCGGTGGGGGGTCGGATGGTTCCACGCCCGGAGGACGCCTAGGGTGCGGGCGTGTCACGCGCCGAGGAAGCCGCCCGCCGCGCCGAGCTCGCCGCGGCCAAGGACCGGGCCGAGTCGCGCGAGGCGCAGGTGCTCATCGACGACTTCCTCGTGCAGGCCCGCGAGCGGGGCATCGCCCCCGAGCCGCTGCGGGCCACGCTCTACGACGGCCACGGCGTGAGGACGGACAAGACCGGCTGGTACCTGCGGCTCAACAAGAGCGTCGCGGTCGGCGACGACGGCGCGTACTACGTCCTGACCGTCCCGGGCGGCCTGCGCGAGCGCTTCACCGGGGTGCGCTTGCGCCCGACCCCGCCGCCGCTCGAGGTCGGCCGCGGCGGCAAGGACGGCGAGACCGGCGGCCTCGCCGACTTCCTGCGCTGGCGCCTCGAGAGAGGCAACGCCGCGCAGAAGTCGTGACCGGCAGGTCTCCTCCGGAGCCACAGCCGCCTTGCGCGCCTCCGCCTGGACGACCGGACGGCGACGTCGACACGTTCTTCGTCGGCGTCGCCGGGAGGGAGGAAGGCGGAGGACCGGAGCGCAAGGCGCGTCCGAGCGGAGCGAGGACAGAGGGCAGAGCTCGGTTCTTCCTACATCTCCTCGAGCGCGGTCGCGGACTTCTTGACCTTCACGTGCCGCATGTAGGCGTCGATGACCTCGTCCGGGGCCCCGCGCATCATCAGGCGGCCCTTGTCGAGCCAGATGCACTCGTTGCACATCTCGGAGATGCTGCTGAGGCCGTGGCTGATGAGGAACATCGCCCGCGCGCTCTCCCGGAGCTCGGCCATCTTGACGCTGGCCTTCTCGCGGAAGTGGGCGTCACCGGTCGAGAGGGCCTCGTCGATCATGAGGATGTCGGGCTTCATGTGCACGGCGACGGAGAAGCCGACGCGGGCGCCCATGCCGGAGCTGTAGGTGTTCATCGGCATGTCGATGAAGTCCCCGAGCTCGGTCCACTCCGCGACCTCGTCGGCGCGCTCCTCGACCTCCTTGCGGGAGAGCCCCGCGGCGAGCCCGCCGAGGATGATGTTCTCCCGGCCGGAGAGCGACTTGTTGAAGCCGACGCCGAGCGCGAGCAGCGTGCTCGCCTTGCCCCAGACCTCGACCTTGCCGGTGGTCGGCGGCAGGATGCCCGCCATCGCCCGCATCAGGGTGGACTTGCCGGCGCCGTTGGAGCCGATGATGCCCATCGCCGTGCCGACCTTGACGTCGAAGGAGACGTCGGTCAGCGCCTGGATCTCCTTGACGGCGCGCTGGCCGCGCCCGAGCCGGGTGATCGCCTGCTTGAGCGTGGGCTTCTTCTCGAACGTGGTGCGGTAGGTGATCGAGAGGTCCTCGACCCGCACGGCGTACGGGGACCGGTCGCTCTCGGCCACGACCTCAGGTGAGACGGACAGCAAAATCACGCTCCCGCGAGATGAAGAAGAGGAACCCGACGGCCGCGGCGACCAGGGCCCAGATCCCCGAGCTCAGGAAGAGCGCGGGGTCGGGCACCTTCTGCTCCTGGAGGGCCTCGGTGTAGCCGCCGACCATGGAGTACATCGGGTTGAGCTGGATGATCGTCAGCAGGGTCTTGTTGAAGTGCGCCACGTTCTCCGGCAGCCACAGCACCGGCGAGAGGTACATCCAGATCCGGATGAAGTAGGGCAGGAAGCTCGAGGTGTCGCGGAAGTAGACCTGCACCGTGGCGAAGAAGGCGGCCAGGCCGGCGCCGAAGAGCACGATCGTGCCGAGGAAGTAGAGCGACAGCAGCATCGTCGGCGACCACACGTCGGTCAGGAAGATGAGGTGGAAGACGAAGTAGACCGGCACGGTCGGCAGGAAGCGGAAGAACGCGGTCCGGACGGCCGAGAGCGGGATGAGCAGGCGCGGGAACGCCGTGTTGATCAGCAGCTTGCCCGAGGAGACGACCGACTTGGTGCCGCTGTTGATCGAGCTCGACACCAGCTGGAAGGCGAAGAGCGCCAGCGTGAGGTGGACGAACGCCTTCGGGTCGTGGCCGCCGCGCAGGATCGTGATGAGCAGGTAGTAGACGCCGGCCAGCAGCAGCGGGTTGATGACCAGCCACGCCTGCCCGAAGAAGGTGGACGTCTTCTCCCCGCGCATGGTGGCGCGGCTCATCTCCGAGGCGAAGCCGCGCCGGTGCCACAGCTCGCGGAAGTAGGGCACGAGCGGCGGCAGACCGGCCCGGTGGGGGCCGTAGTGGTGGTAGACCGGCTCGAAGTCGGTGCTCTCGCGCACGGGCGCCGTCATGCCAGCCTCCTCGGGTGCTCGCCGTCCAGCGGGACCGCTCCGGTGTCGCCCGCAACGGGCCCGCGGACGAGTGCGTCCGCACCGCCCGAGGGCGAGGGTCAGTCTGCCACGGCTGCGGCCACTCCTCGCCTCTCGCGCGGCGCGTCGGGGCCGCCGCGGACGGGCGTGCGACGCCTGCGCAGCCGGACGAGGACGCCGACGAGCACGACGGCGGCCAGCGCGAACGCGACGCTCAGCAGCGGCCCGGAGTCCCGCCCCTCGCCGCCGAGCCGCGCCGTGGACGGGTCGCCCGGTGCGGAGAGCACGGTGACCGTGTCACCGACCTGCAGCCGCTGACGGTCCCGCCCGTGCGCCGCGACGTAGTCGTACGTGCGCCCCTCGACGACGTAGCTCACCTTGGGGGCGAGGCTGGGCGAGCGGGCCTCGGCGCGGGAGTCGCGGGTGCCGCCGAGCGGGGCCCGGGCCACCAGCGCGACCACGGTGCCCTCCGTCCGGGCGGCGGTGCGCACGAACTGCGCGTTCTGCATCGACAGCAGGCCGAACACGGCGGCCATCGCCACCAGGTAGACCGCGGCCAGGACACCGACCGTGGTGGGGAAGCGCTGCCGGCTCACGAGGAGACGATATCGGCGCGGACCTGTGCGCGAGCCAAGCAGGACCGACCCGTTTCGAGACGGACGACAACGTGCCCGGGTCGGACAACACCTCGGACAACACCCTCGGAGCAGAGTGGCGCTCGACGGGGAGAGCGTGGTCCGAGCAGGGGAGCAGACGGTGGCGGTCGGGGCGGGTCGAGGACACGGTGGGCCGGAGGCGCGGTCGGCGGTGCTGCAGCGGCTCGACCGGGAGTGGCGGGAGCTCGAGGACGACGAGGGGGCGAGGTCGGCCTGCCGTCGCTGGTCCGCCCGGGTCGAGGCGTTGGCCGGGTGCTCGCGGCCGGGCGACGTCCTCGCTCGCGTCCCCGAGGACCCCGACGCGGTGCTGCTCGCCCTGCTCGAGGAGGCGGTGGCGGGCGACGGGCTCGCCGCCCGGGTGGTGCTCCAGGCGTTCCTGCCCAAGCTGGTGCGGATGGCCGGGCTCGACCGGGCCGCCGAGGTGGACGACTACGTGACGGCCTTGTGGTGCGAGGTCGTGGCCTACCCGGTGGGGCGTCGTCGCACCTCGGTGGCGGCCAACCTCGTGCTCGACACCCTCAAGGCCGTGCACCGCGACCGTCGGCCCGGATGCGACGTGGCCGTGCCGCCCGACCTCGTGGTCGTCGCCGCCGAGCGGGGCCCGGGCCACCTCGTCGGCTCGGAGCCCCCGGGCCCGGGTGGTCCGTCGGCCGACGCCGTGCTGCGGGTCGCCCGCGAGCACCACCTGGTCGACCCGGGGACGCGCGAGCTGCTGCACAGCGTGTACGCCGAGGGGCTCAGCGGCGCCGCGGCCGCCCGCCTCCACGGGCTCTCACCGGGTGCGGTCCGCAGCCGGTGCTCGCGGGCGGTGCGGGTGCTGGCGCGCCACCCCGCGCTGCTGGCCGACGCGCGCTGAGCGGGCCGTGCGGTGGGAGGTCGCGGTGGGAGGTCGCGAGCGGCGGGGCTAGCTGACGCCGCGGGTCCGGAACTGGATGCTGACGCGCGGACCGACCGGCCGGGTGGTCTTGGGGACGGCGTGCTCCCAGGTCCGCTGGCAGGAGCCGCCCATGACGACGAGGTCGCCGTGGTGGAGCGTGTGCCGGATCGTGCCCGCGCCGGTCACGCCGCGCGTCGGCTGGGCCCCGGGGTGGGCGGGGGAGCCACCGGTCGCCGCGTCGTCGGCGCGGGGTCGGGTGCCGGGCCGGCCCTGGGCGAGGTCCGCCCCGGCGATCGCGCGGGCCACCGCACCGCCGCCGCGCGGCCGGAGCAGGAACTCCCGGGCCGAGCCGAGCGACACGATGGCGACCGCCGTGTCCGTGGTGCGACCCCGGCCGATGGTGTCGCCGTGCCACGCGACCGAGTCGGCGCCGTCGCGGTAGAGGCAGAGCCCCGCGCTCACCAGCGGCTCGCCGAGCTCCGGCGCGTAACGGGCGTTCAGCGCGTCGCGGACGGCCTCCAGCGCCGGGTGCGGCAGCTGCTCGCCCTCGCCGTAGTGGCACAGCAGGCGGGGCACGTCCACGACGCGGTCGTACATGGGCCGCCGCTCGGCCCGCCAGGGCACGTCCTCCAGGAGCCGCTCGAGCAGGTCGCCACCCGTCGCCCAGCCGGGCAGCAGGTCGAGCCACGCCCCACGGGCGAGGCGGTGACGGACCAGGCCGGCGATGGCGGGGTCGACCGCGACCCCACCGGGCGCGCCGTCACCAGCCCCGGGCTCGTCGAGCCCGGCGTCGAAGAGCGAGGCCTCCGCGTACATGCACCGAGGCTAGCACCGATTCGACGACCCGTTCGATTCGAGCAGGGGCGGGGTACGGATCCGCTAGCCCTCGTCGGCAGCGGGGCCGCGCGGTCCACCGGCGGGTCCGCCGTTGCCCGGACCGGCGTTGGCGGGCGCGCCGTTGCCCTGACCCCCGCCGTTGCCGTTCCCGCCGCCGTTGCCGTTCCCGCCGCCGTTCCCGTTGCCCCCACCGTCGCCGCCGCCGTTCCCGTCGCCGCCGCCGTCATCGCCGCCGCCGTCGCCACCACCGTCGTCGGTGGGCGTGGCGGACGGCGTGGGCGACTCGGTCGGCGAGGAGGTGGTCGGCGGCGGGCTGGAGGGAGCGGGGGCCGCGAGCACGAGCTTGATGGTCGTGCCGCGGGAGCTCACGCTGCCGCCGTCGGGGCTCTGGGAGATGACCGTGCCCTCGGGCTGGCTGCTCACCTGGCTCGAGACGCTGAACTTGGTGAAGCCGGCCTCGCGCAGCTGCGTCTCGGCCCCGGAGCGCGACGAGCCGATGACGTTGGGCACGGTCGACTTGCCGGTCGCGTACGTCACGGTGACCTGCTGGCCGAGCGGGATGCTGGTGCCCTGCTCGGGCGAGACGCTGAGCACCTCGCCCTCCTTGGCGCTCGTGTCCTCGCTCGAGGCGGCCGTGGTGTCGACGTTGGTGAAGCCTGCGTCGTCGAGCTTCTCCTTGACGTCGTCGACGTCCTCGCCGACCAGGCCCGACGGGATCTCGGCGGACTCCGGGCCGTCGTTGATCGTCACGGTGACCGTGCTGCCCGAGGGCGCCTGCGTCTTGCCCGCGGGGTCCTGGGCGACGACCGTCCCCTGGGTGTCGGCGTCGCCGTTCGTGTGCTCGACGCTGAGCCGCAGCCCTGCCCCCTGGACCAGGTCCCTGGCCTGCGACTCGGTGAAGGTCCGCACGTCGGGCACGGCGACGTCCTGCACGGTCGGGTTCGTGAGGCGGTAGACCGCGAAGATCCCGCCGGCCACGAGCGCGAGGGCGAGCAGGCTCAGCAGCACGACCATTCCGGTCCGCCTCTTGGGCTCCTCCTCCGGCTCGTCATCCTCGACCGTCGTCACCGCCACGGCGGCGGGCGCCGGGGGGACGACGCGGGTCGGGGTGTCGGCGGCCACGGGGACCGGGGCGACCCGGGGGACCACGGCGGTCGTCTGCTGTCCCGCGAGGACCCGGTTGATGTCGGCCTTCATCTCCCGGGCCGACTGGTAGCGGTCGCCGGCGTCCTTGGCCAGCGACTTGAGCACGACGGCGTCGATCTCGGGGCTGATCTCGGGGTCGATCTGGCTCGGGGGCACGGGTGCCTCGCGCACGTGCTGGTAGGCCACGCTCACCGGGGAGTCGCCGATGAAGGGCGGCCGGCCGGTCAGCAGCTCGTAGAGCAGGCAGCCGGTGGAGTAGAGGTCGCTGCGGGCGTCGACGGTCTCGCCGCGGGCCTGCTCGGGGGAGAGGTACTGAGCGGTGCCGATCACGGCCGCGGTTTGGGTCATCGTCGCGCTGGTGTCGGCGATCGCACGGGCGATGCCGAAGTCCATCACCTTGACCGTGCCGTTGGTCGTCAGCATGACGTTGGCCGGCTTGATGTCGCGGTGGATGATCCCGGCGCGGTGGCTGTAGCCGAGGGCGTCGAGGACGCCCGCCGTCAGCTCGAGGGCCCGCTCGGGGAGGATCTTGCGGCCGTCGCGGAGGACGTCACGCAGCGTCGGCCCCTCCACCAGCTCCATGACGATGTACGGGATGGAGACGCCGGTGCGCGGGTCCGGCTCCTCGCCGGTGTCGTAGACCGCGACGATCGTCGGGTGGTTGAGCCCGGCGGCGCTCTGCGCCTCGCGGCGGAACCGGGCCTGGAAGGTGGGGTCGGTCGCGAGGTCCGGCCGCAGCTGCTTCACCGCGACCGAGCGGCCGAGGCGCAGGTCGACGGCGCGGCGGACCTCCGCCATGCCGCCGCGCCCGAGCGGGTCGCCCAGCTCGTAGCGGCCTCCGACGGTCTCCGTCATCGCCTCGTCCCCTCCTGCGGCCCGGTCCCGGACCTCGCTGTCTCTCCCGTGCCCTGCCACCGGTCCGGACGCGGTGGCGCCAGGACCCCTCGCGCCCCCCGGACCCTCATCGTGACAGGCCCGCCTGCATCACGGCCCGGGCGATGGGGGCGGCCAGGCGGCCGCCCGCGATGTCGTTGCGCGGGATGTCCGCGTCCTCGACGACCACCGCGACCGCGATCTGCGGGTCGTCGAGCGGGGCGAACGAGGTGAACCAGGCGAAGGGCTTGCGCTTCGGGTCGGACTGCGCGGTGCCGGTCTTGCCGCCGACCTCGACGCCGGAGATCTTCGCGTTGGAGCCGGTGCCCTGGCTGACGACGACGCCCATCATCTGCTGCAGCGCCTCGGCGTTGCCGGGCGTCATCGCCGTCGAGAGAACCCGCGGCTTGCGCGTCTCGATCGGGGTGAGGTCGGGGGCCTGGACCGAGCTGACGACGTAGGGGTCCATGAGCACGCCGTCGTTGGCGATGGCCGAGGAGACCATGGCCATCTGCAGCGGGCTCGCGGCCACGTCGTACTGGCCGATCGAGCTCAGCGCGAGCTGGGCGTCGTCGAGGCTGTCGGGGAACTGGCTGGCCACGCCGCCGAGGTCGGTGAGGTGGCGGGCGTCGAAGCCGAAGAGCTGCGCCTGCTCGCGCAGCTTGTCCTCGCCGACCTCGAGGCCGAGGTTGGCGAACGCGGTGTTGCACGACACCTTCAGCGCCTGCTCGATCGTCACCGTCGTGCCGCCGCAGTTGGTGGAGTTGGGCAGGTAGGTGCTGGTGCCGGGCAGCCGGAGCCGGTTCGGCGCCTTGACCTTGGAGTCGGGCGACTTGCCGTCGGCCAGCGCGGCCGCCGCGGTGACGAGCTTGAAGGTCGAGCCGGGCGGGTAGATCTCGCGGGCCGCCCGGTTGCTGAGCGGCTGCGTGCTCTCGCCCGCCAGCTCGTCGTACGCGCGGTCGGCCTTGTCGACGTCGTGGCTGGCGAGGGAGTTGGGGTCGAAGCCCGGGCTCGTCACGAGGGCGAGCACGGCTCCGGTCTTGGGGTTCAGGGCCACGACCGCGCCCTTCTGGCCTCCGAGCGCGGTGGCTGCGGCCTCCTGGACCTTGGGAACGATCGTCGTCTGCACGCTCGCGCCCTGCGGGGTCCGGTTCGTCGCCAGGTCGATCATCCGGCGCACGAACAGCGAGTCCGCGGTCCCCGCGAGCTGGGTGTTGTAGGTGTTCTCCAGGCCCGTGCTGCCGTGGTCGTAGGAGAAGTAGCCGGTGACGGGCGCGTACAGGCTGCCCGCGGGATAGCTGCGCTGGTAGTCGAAGCGGTCCTTCGACGGCACCGTCGCGGCGATCTCCAGCTTGCCGGCGGCGAGGATCGAGCCGCGGTTCTGCGCGAACTCGGCGTCGCGGACCCGGCGGTTCTGGGGCATGGCGTCGAGCGGCCCCTGACGGAACAGCACGATGTAGGTCCCGTTGGCCAGCAGCAGGGCGAACATCAGCATCGCCACGACCGCCACGCGCCTGATCGGTCCATTCATGACGGAACCCTCACGCGACCCGCACCACCTGGGTCGTCTCGAGGTCGGGCCGGCTCGCCGCGGTCGCGACCGGGCGCCGCACCTGGTGGGAGATGACCATCAGCAGGCCGACGATGATCCAGTTGCAGATCATCGACGAGCCGCCCTGGGACATGAAGGGCGTGGTCAGACCGGTCAGCGGCAGCAGCCGCGTGACCCCACCGATGATGGCGAAGACCTGCAGCGCGAAGGCGAAGGCCAGGCCGGCCGCGAGCAGCTTGCCGAAGGGTTCGCGGCACTGCAGCGCGGTCCGCAGGCCGCGGGCGACGAACAGCCCGTAGACCATGATCAGCGCCATCAGGCCCGCCATGCCCAGCTCTTCGCCGATCGCCGCGGCGATGAAGTCGCTCCTGGCCAGCGGGGTCAGACCCGGCCGCCCGAGCCCGAGGCCGGTGCCGAGCAGGCCGCCGTACGCGAGCCCGAACTGCGCGCTGATCACCTGGTAGTAGGCGTCGAAGTCGGTGAACGGGTGCAGCCACGCGCCGACCCGGACGCGGACGTGGCCGAAGTTCAGGTAGCCGAACCACGCGCCGGCCGCGAAGAGGAGCACCCCCAGCACCGGCCAGCCGGCGCGCTCGGTCGCGACGTAGAGCATCATCACGAACAACCCGAAGAAGAGCAGAGAGGTTCCGAGGTCGCGCTGCAGGACCAGGATGGCCAGGCTGAGCAGCCAGACCGAGAGGATCGGCCCGAGGTCGCGGGCGCGCGGCAGGTCGAGCCCGAGGACGCGGTAGCCGGCAAGCGCGAGGACGTCGCGCTTCTCGACCAGGTACGACGCGAAGGCGATCGCGAGCAGCACCTTGGCGGCCTCGGCCGGCTGGAAGCTGTAGGGCCCGACCTGGATCCAGATCTGCGCCCCGAACTTCGCCGTGCCGATGCCCGGCACGAGCGGGAGCAGCAGGAGCGCGACGCCGACCAGGCCGATCGTGTACGGGTAGCGCTGCAGCCGGCGGTGGTCGCGCAGGAGTACCGCGACCCCGATGAAGATCGCGACCCCGAGCCCGGTCCAGATCAGCTGCTGGCGGGCGCCGTGCGCGACGGGGTCGTTGATGAGGTCGATCCGGTGGATCATCGCCAGCCCGAGCCCGTTCAGCACCACCACGCAGGGCAGCAGCAGCGGGTCGGCGTAGGGCAGGCGCCACCGGACCGCGAGGTGCACGAGCAGCACGGCGACCGTGCAGCCGAGCGCCACCGTCCCGAAACCCGGCCCGAGCGCGCCCATGACGTTCAGGTCGACCTGCGCGTACGCGCCGAGGCCCAGCGCCAGCGCGAAGGCGAGCAGCACGAGCTCGATGCCCCGCCGGCGGCGGGGCACGACGGTCAGCGGTCGCTCGGGACCGGTCGTGGTGGCCGGCATCAGCAGGTCGGTCCCGTGCCGGCGGAGGCGCTCGGGGCGGCGGAGACGGCGCTGCCGCTCGGGCTCGGCACGACGCTCGCGCTCGGCGAGGGGCTGGCGGACGCCGGCGGCGTGCTCGTGCTGCAGCGCGTGGCCGCGTCGCGCAGCTCGGTCACCGTCTCCCGCGCGGCGGCGAGGCTCGGCACGTCGATGGAGCTGCGGACCCGCTCCTGGTAGTAGGCGGGCAGCGTCGAGACGTCGAGGTCCTGGACCTCGTAGAGCTCGGACAGCGGCAGGCCGGGAAGCCCGTCGGACACCCCGCGGAAGATGGCGACCTGCGTGCCCGCGGTGCCCACGTAGTACTGGCTGCGCGTCCACGCGTACGCCGCCCCGAGCCCGGCGGCCACGACGACCAGCACGAGCACCGCCGTCACGACCGGGCGCGCCCAGCGTCGGCGCGTCGGCGGCACGGGGTCGTAGCGGGACTCGTCGGCGCGCGGACCGGGCCCGGCGGGCGGCACGGCCCCGGCCGACTCGTCCTCCCCGTCCTCCTCGTCCTCTGTGTCCGTCGACTCCGCCTCGGGGGCCGGGGCGCCCGGTGCGCCCGTCCGG
This sequence comes from Microlunatus sagamiharensis, assembly GCF_900105785.1. Classification (NCBI taxonomy): domain Bacteria; kingdom Bacillati; phylum Actinomycetota; class Actinomycetes; order Propionibacteriales; family Propionibacteriaceae; genus Microlunatus; species Microlunatus sagamiharensis. Next base: position 3,640,493 of record NZ_LT629799.1, on the reverse strand, counting down.
GTGATCGCGATGTCCTCGTGCTGCTGCGTCCCGCGGGCCGGCGGGACCGACCGTTCGGCGGCGGCGCCGAGCACGGTCGAGGAGGTGGTGTTCGCGGGGGTCTCGGCCGCGTCAGCGGGCTCGCCGACCAGTCCGGTCGCGGTCTCGACGACGTCGGCGACGAGGACGGTGATGTTGTCGACGCCGCCCTCGGCCCGCGCGGCGGCGACGAGCGCCGCCAGCGCCTCGTCGCGGTCGGGCAGCCCGAGGAGCTCGGCGATCTCCGGGTCGTCGACCAGGCCGCAGAGCCCGTCGCTGCAGAACATCAACCGGTCGCCGGCGGCCACGTCGAGCAGCGCGAGCTCGGCGTCGGCGCCGGGCTGGCCGTTGAGGACGCGCAGCAGCAGCGAACGGTGCGGGTGGACGGAGGCCTCGGCCTCGCTGATCCGCCCCTCGTCGACCAGGGACTGCACCCAGCTGTGGTCGTGGGTCAGGCGGCGGAGCGTGCCGTCACGCAGCAGGTACGCCCGGCTGTCGCCGATGTGGACCAGGCCCAGCCCGGCCCCGTCGAACATCGCCGCGGTGACCGTGGTCCCCATGCCGTCGAGGGCGACGTCGTCGGCGATGAGGTCGGCGATCCGGTCGTTGGCGTCCTCGACCGCACTGGACATCACCTCGAGCATCGCCGGGCCCTGCGCGGACTCGTCGACCCGCATCAGGGTGTCGACGGCCACCGCCGAGGCGAGGTCACCGGCGGCCGCGCCGCCCATCCCGTCGGCGACGACGAGCAGGTGGGGGCTGGCGTACCCCGAGTCCTGGTTGTTCTTGCGCACCAGGCCGATCTCGGAGTGGCTCACCACCCGCAGGACGAGGGACATCAGGGCTCCAGCCGCAGGATCGTTCGACCGATGCGGACGACGTCGGCGAAGCCGATCGTCGTGGGGCTGGTGATGCGCTGGTTGTTGACGTAGGTCCCGTTGGTGGAGCCGAGGTCCTCGACGTAGAGCCCGTCGGGGCCGTCGACCACGCGGGCGTGGCGGGTGGAGACGTAGTCGTCGTCGAGCACCAGCTGGCAGTCCGCCCCGCGTCCGACGAGGATCACGTGGTCGACGAAGACGCCGGAGTCACCGGTCTGGGGACCCTGCGTGATGGTCAGCGCCCGGGGAGCGCCGCGCTGCCGGCGCACCTTGCGAGCGGGGGGACGGGGCACCTCGAGGGCCTGCGGCCCGTCGTCGCTCGCCACGGTCCGCCCGAAGAGGTCGCTGCGCACGACCGAGACGGCGGAGAGGATGAAGAGCCAGAGCAGGGCCAGGAACAGCACCTTGACGACGGTGACGGCGATCTCCGACACGGGTCTCGCCTCAGCGGGCGGAGGGGTCGTGGACGAGCATCCGCGTGGTGCCGATCTCGATCCGGGAGCCCTCGCGGAGCGTCGCGTGACGGACCTTGTGCCCGTCGACGGTGATGCCGTTGGTCGAGCCGAGGTCGACGATGTCGAGGCTGCCGGGGCCCTCGGCGTCGACCCGGATCTCGGCGTGGCGCCGCGAGATGCCCGGGTCGTTGATCCGCAGGTCGGCGTCGGTGCCGCGCCCGATGACCAGGCCCGGGGCCTGCAGCGGGTGCCGCATGCCGTTCACCTCGAGCACGAGGGTCGTCGTGCCCCGTCCGGTCCGGCCGGCGGGCGGCACCGTGCGGCCACGCCGGTCGTCGCGGTCCTCGCGGTCGTCCGCGCTCACCGAGGGGCGCGGCTCGGGCTGCGGCGTACGGGCCGGGGCCTCGGGCACCTCGACGCCGGCGACGGCCTCGGAGGACACCGTGAACCGCCCGGTGGGCAGCCGCTCGTCGAGCGCCAGGTCGATGCGGATCGGGCCGCTGAAGACGTAGCCGCGGTCGCCCGCGTGGGAGCGCAGCTCGTCGGCGAGCTCGCGGGTGAGCGTCGAGGCGTACGGCGCGAGCTTGTCGTGGTCGTGGGGGGAGAGCTCGACGGTGAAGTCGTTGGGCACGAGCCGCTTGTCGCGGGACATGAGCTTGGCCTCGGCGTCGAGCTCGCGCTGGAGGCGCGCGGCGATCTCGACGGGCTGCACGTCGCCCTTGAACGCGCGCGCGAACACACCGTTCACGGCACCCTCGACGCTCTTCTCGAAGCGCTGGAAGATCCCCATGTCCCTCCTCTCCATCGGCGACCACCCTACGGTGCGGCTCGGGCCGGACCCCGCATCCCGGCTCCGCGGGGAGCGTCCGCGTGACGCTTTCGCGCGTGGTCGGCCGCTCCCGCCGTGCTAATCTTCTCCGGCTGGTCAGGCAGGTGGCGACACCGGGCTGACCGAGCGCGAGTGGCGGAATGGCAGACGCGCTGGCTTCAGGTGCCAGTGCCCGAAAGGGTGTGGGGGTTCAAGTCCCCCCTCGCGCACGATGAGTGGTTCACGGTTTGAGGGCCTCACGGTTCACAAACTCGAAGTGGGTTCTGACTAGGCCAGATAGACGGTTCTGTCAGTGGGTTTAGCGAGCATGAGGATTGCGGGCAGAAGCGTTCGCATACTCAATGTCTTCCCGGGAGGTACTGCCGGTGACCGACCCTCAGGTGAAGCGTGTACTGCGCCCTGAACTTGTAGAGCTGGGCAACCGGGTGCGCCGTGCTCGCTATGCCAGCTCCATGACGCAGGCTGAGTTGAGCGATCGGACTGGCCTCAGCCGAGTGGCGCTTTCCAACATCGAGCTCGGTGTCAAGGAGGTCGGCGTGCTCAAACTCCGCCGCCTCGCCGCAGCCCTCAACGTCAGCGTCGGGCAGCTCGTCGACTAGCCGATCCCCTCTGCAGAAGTCGCGCCGCACTGTCGCACCAGCGCACATCTTCACAGCTCCCTCAGCCCGTCCTGAGGCCACGAGCGACCTCGAACACTGTTGTCATCGTCGATAGGAGCCGCCGTGACGTCCGACCCTCAGCCCAGTCAGCGGCCGCGTCCGCGGTTCCGCACCCGACAGGAGCCGGTGGTAACGGCGGCCGACCCGGAGAGCCTGTTCGGAGAGTTGCCGCGCACTCCTCAAGGCGTTGGGGCACTTTGGTCGCATCAGGCTGACCAGCTCCGCACGTACAGCGAGAAGCATCGGGATGACCTGGACGTCGCTCTGGAGCTACCGACCGGGTCGGGAAAGACGCTGGTCGGGCTCCTACTCGCGGAGTGGCGCAGACGAGCGTTGTCGCACCGCGTGGTGTACGCGTGCCCGACCAAGCAGCTCGCACGGCAGGTTCTCAACAAGGCCCACCAGCAAGGGATCTCCGTGGTCCTGCTCGTCGGCAGTCACCACGAGTGGGACCGAGCCGATCTCGCTCGGTACACCCGCGGGGAGGCCGTGGCCGTCACGACCTACAGCTCGATCTTCAACTTCAACTCTCATCTCGGCGATGCACAGACGTTGTTGTTCGACGACGCCCACGCGGCTGAGGGTTATGTCGCGGAAGCCTGGGCGCTGTCAGTAGAGCGGGGCCGAGACGTCTACACCCAGCTGTTCGACGCGCTCGGTGACGACGTCGACCCGCAGTTCATCACCCGCATGGTCGCGCCCGACAATGTCGCCGCCGACAGCAGCGAGGTACGGCTGCTGCCCGTCGCGGCCGTGGCCCGGCGCGTCGGCGAGGTGGACGCGGTTCTCGCCACGCTTCAGGGAAACGAGGCGTGGCGTTTTCGGGTGCTCCGCGCCAACCTCGCCTCATGTCTTTTCTACGTCGCCCGCTCCGGCTTCTATATCCGGCCCATGATCCCGCCGACGTTCCAGCACGAGCCCTACACCAACCCGGAGCAACGGATCTACCTGTCGGCGACGCTCGGTGAGGCCGGAGAGCTAGAGCGGTCTTTCGGCCGCAGCCCGATCAGCCGGGTGCCCGTGCCTCCCGCATGGGACCGCACCGGCAGCGGTCGCCGCTTCTTCGCATTCCCCGAACTCGCCACACCCGCTGTCATCCCCGTCGGGGCGGGCGGCGGCGAGACCGACGACGTGACGGTGCACCAGACGACGTTGCGGCAGCTGCTCGACCTCGCCCAGCGCCGGCTGATCCTCACACCGGACGACCGGAGTGCCTCGGCTTTCGCCGACGACCTTGATGTACCGGCAGAGCAGCGCTACACAGCGAAGGATGAGCGCGGGCTGCAGCCGTTCCTGACGGCGCCGACCGGAACGCTCCTGGCCGCGAACCGCTACGACGGCATGGACTTAGCCGACGAAAGTTGCCGAATGATGCTCATGGCGGGGCTGCCGACGGCGTCTCATCTGCAGGACCGGTTCCTCGAGACGAAGCTCCGGGCTGGCGAAGTGCTCCATGAACGCATCCGGACCCGCGTGATCCAGGGCGCCGGAAGGTGCACCCGAGGGCCCAAGGACTGGGCGGTAGTGGTCGTAGTCGGAGAAGACCTGCTGCGGTTTCTGTCCCGCGGGGAAGTTAGGTCGGCGCTGCCTGTCGAGCTGCAGGCCGAGGTGTCTTTCGGGCTCGAGGTCAGCCAAACCGCCGGTGAGAACCTCGTGTTGCTCGGCGAGAGCGCCTTGACCCAAGACAACGTTTGGCAAGAAGACGCAGAGCCCGAGCTCGCCGCACGCCGCCGCGACGCAGTCCGGTCCCCCTCGGCCCACGTCGGCGAGCTGGCCGACAGCGCTCCACGCGAGATCCGGGCCTGGGCTTTGGCGTGGCAGCAGGACTGGGAGGCCGCGGCGCGGGCGGCCGTCGAAGTCATGGAGAACCTAACCGGGTCAACACTTCGATCCTACCGAGCGCTGTGGGCTTACCTGGGAAGCGCGTGGTCGGCGCTAGCCGCGGCCGACGGCGACTCGGTGAAGGTCCAGCGCTCTACCGAGCTACTTCGCACAGCGCACAAAGCGTCAACGGGCACGACATGGCTCAAGGAGGTCCAGCCGTTGCCCGCGGCCCGCATCGACGTCGAACCGGCCGACGAGGAGGCCGTCGACCGAGTTGTCGCCCTGCTCGCCGGTCCACTACGCAGTGCCGCCAAGTTCAGCCGTGACGCCGCGGCGATGCTTGCCGGGCTGGCGCAGAACAACGCCACCCCGTACGAGGCCGCCCTTGTCACGCTCGGCAAATTGCTGGGGGCGAACTCGTTCAAGCCGGCGGGTCAGGGCAGGGCCGACGCGGCCTGGCTCTGGGAGCCGCTCTGGATCAGCGTCGAGGCGAAGAGCGAGCAGGACGAGGAAGGCCTGCTCAGCATGGGATACGTCCGCCAGACCAACACCCAGCTCGCCTCACTGGCCGCTGACACGGGGATGGACGCTCCCCCCGAGGGCAGCGTCAGCGTGATCGTCACCCCTCGTAGCATCGTCGACCCCGATGCCGTGCCAATCGCCGCATCACACGTCCACCTCGGCTCGCCTAAGCTCGTTCTTGACATCGCCCACGATGCCGATCGCGCCTGGAAGGAACTCCGAGGGATAGCCCCCGGCGCTACAGGGGAGGACTGGCGCCAAGCGGTCTCGGAGGTTCTTTGGCAGCACCGGGTCCTGCCCACCCAGGTTCGGGAGCGTCTGACCCGCGACCCCATTCGCGGCCGATGATGCAACGCGCCAAGAGGAAGCGGCGCGCTATCGACCCGTCTTCTGGGCGATGTCGGAACGGTGGATCTCCGTCGCCCTCAGCAGGCCAATCTGCGCGGACGTCTTGACGCGTAGCTGATAGCACTTCGGCCGTATCGCGGCTAAGTGGTGGGCAAGTTTGCCCGGCGCTGCTCGCGGCGTGGCTAGTCCTTAGTGGGCTCTTGCGTCTGCCCGCTCGGACCCTGATCCGCAGGTCCTGGCGATTGGGGGTGTGGGCGTAGCGCATCCTTGGGTACCTGGATCTGGCTGGTGGGGACCGTACCCGAGGGGTAGCCGCGTTCGTGGACGTTGGTTGGCTTTGGCGCCTCGTGCTGCGGTTGATCGCGCTTCTTAGGCATCGGGGAACTTTCCTGTCGTTGAATGGAACTCTAAGTACCGGATGGAGTCTGCAGGTATCCAGGCGGCACTAGAAACGTCCTCAGAAGAACCGTCTGCCTGATCCAAGCGGATGAGTTGACTGATATACAGGTCTCGCTGCTGGTCGGGATAGCCGCTGGCGTAACTGCGGGACGGTGGCGAACCAGCCGATCCTCCATCGTCTCGTTCGCCCCAGTAACCGGTGATGTGACTGCCGTCGTTGAGCACCACACGGACGACGCCGCGTAGATCCTGCACGCCGAACAAGTGGTCCCACGCGCGGCTGGCATGTCCGGCTCCGGCCAGCAGTCGGCCGAGCCGACCCTGCCAATCTCGCCGATGCCGACGGTTTGTGAAAGCTCCAGCACCACCGCCAACGACCGCGGGCAGAACGACCACCAGTCCGATCACTGCTGCATAGCGCCACCCTGTTGTCGTATCGCCAGACGCCGCCGCTTTCGCAACCGAAGCGAACACTGGGTATGCGAAAGCCGACAACACCAAGTACACGCAGGACGCAGCCAGCAGCCGAGACAACCGATCGCCGGTCTGGCTCAGGGACTTGCCAGTCACCCGCTCGTACATCCAAGTGTGCACGCCGCCAGGCAGCAGCGCCACCAGCGCCACCAGGAGTCCGGTCAACGAGGTCGGCACACTTAATAGCATCCCACCTGCCGGTAACAATTGACGCCAGCATGCTCCGCGCCTTCTACATAGCTGTGCGCTCGCGGCGCGTCTCGGGCAGTAACAGATCGGTTCAGCTCATCCACGTCTCGTCGCAGAGTGAGTAGCCACGCAGAGTGAGTAGCCACTCAGGCTCGAACCCGGTCGAGCCCGAGGTTCATCACGCATCAATCTCGCTCGGCAAGATCGCATTATTAGAGGCACGACTTGAGCCGTGACATGACGCGCTCAGAGTCCGCGGAACAATGGCGAGCGCGTCCAGCACCCCTGGAACTTCCCCAACCACACCACCATCTTGTGATGGCCGTAGTGCTCCATCAGCTCCAGTCAGGCGGTGAAGGTGCCGGCGAGTGTGGGGTCGACGGACCAGGAAGAGGCAGGATCTGAACTGTCCGCAAGCCGACCGTCCTGCGGTCACGTCCGGCTAGTGCCTACGCGACAGTCTCAGCGGCTAGAACGCCGTCGACGTAGGCCCTTACCGGCTGACGCCGTGCCCCCGCCAGAAGCAGGGCTCGATCCTTCTCGATCCGCACTTCGTGACGCTCGTGGACGCCGACGGAGAAGCAGTAGGTCTTGGTGAGACTCACCGAGACCGTCCGCAAGTCACGGACGGCGGGAACGCCGTCGACCGTGACACTGAGGTTCCCCCAGAACTTGTCGAAGCTGAAGACGACCTCGTGCGTCTCGGCAGAGCCGACCGGAAACGCCAGCCGCGTCGGCTTAGACCTTGCGCCCAAGATCAGAGCTACCAAGATCAGCGCCGCACCAAAGCCGGCTCGCCCGCTGTGTGCAGCGATGGCAACGCCAGCCAGCGCGATCATGACCAGCCCGAGCACGAGCATCACGACGAACTTGCCGCGGCCTCCGCCGGACCGAGCCTGGGTCGCCGGCAGGACTATAGGGGCTGCAGGTACCGCGCGCAGGCCCCTCGCGCGAAACGGAGGTGACGGTCCAGTCACCGTAGACGCGCACCGGAAGGGGACCGGCTTGCCGGCGGGTGGCAGCCCGCGGACGCGTTCTCACAAGTCGCGCTCAACTCGCGTCTAACGCGACGGCGCGAACCGCAGCAGGATCCGCACCAACAGGGCACCATGTTCAGCGTGCGCCGACGCGAGTACACGGCATCAGAGCTGTCTCGGCTCGGGGACATCGTCGGGCAACGGCCCGCGCGCTTGGCGGCTCATGTGAGTAACGGTCCTTGGTATGGGTTCAACGGCATTCAGGCCCTGGTGCTCACGAACGAGGCGGTCTATCGCGTCCAGCAGGGCTGGGCTCTGCTCCCCGATCGCGTCATCGACAAGTACCTGCTCAGCGACATCAGCGAACCGCGTTGGACCAGCAGCCGCGCCGGGCGGACGGGCAGGATCTCCTTCAATGTCGCCAGCGCGCGCCACTCCTACGCGTCGAAGTGGCAGGAGGCAGCCGACTTGGCGCTCGCACTCGAGCGGATTGTGTCGGCCAGCTGACGGTCGCCGCTGAGGGACCGTCGTACGGAGGCGCCGGTCGCCGGCATGCTGACCGACCATGGTGCGAGACGGAGCCCTGTCGATCAGCGCAAGCGAAGCCCAGCTGGGGCATCGGTGAAGGGCCGAAACGCAGCAACCACCTCTTGCGGGGTCGCGCGAACGTGGTCGAGCAGGACGCTACGGCCGACCGGGCGCGTTTTCGCGCGGCGGGCGAAGTCGGCGCCTGCGTGGCTAACGAGTAGGACCCGGTTCCAGTGCGGGAGCAGTCGGTGGAGGCCACGCGCCCCCTGGACCTCGATCGACGCGATCGACGCCCAGGGCATCGGCGGCCCCTGCGGGCTCCACCAGACCCCCGCATCGTCTGCCCGGAGCGCCCACGGCTGACGCCGCGCCTCTCTGACGGCAAGCCAGCGGATCACCGCCGTCGGCAGCTGGCTCACCAGAAGCAACCATGGCACGAAGTCGCGCGGCTCAACAGCTGCCAGGACAGCGACCGCGAGAATCAGCACCGTCGACACGAGCGCTGATCTGACCCGTGATCCGATCCTCGGCGGGAAGGTGACCACGTCAGCGCCGCTGACTGCGCCGCTCGCCCTCGCTGGCAAGGTCACGCCCACACCGTACGACGCCCCCGCGTTCGAGACAGGAGGACTTAGCGAACTTGCGACGCCACCCTGACGTACTTGCAAATCGACCGTCCTGCGCAGCAGGACTGGCCACGCTCAATTGATGAACTCGAAGACGCCGAACCGTCGTCGCCAGAGCACGACCGCCAACACCGTGAGTAACGGCAGCACCACAGCCATGACCACCTCGAACGTGCTGCGCGCCGTCAAGGCGGCAGCGGCAGCGGTAACGGCAGCCCCCAAGCAGACGAGGGCGCGAACAACCCAGCTGGTCGCCGGAAGACTGGCAACGCCTTGTCCGGTACCGGCGTCAGGACCAAGTAGCACGGCCATGACGCCGAGGCACCAGCCAGCCATAGCGGGTAGCCACCAATGATCAGCAGCCGCCCCGACTGCTGATCCCACACCGCCGGCAGCGGCGGCGAACAGCCAGAACCACCATGGCTGTGCCCTTCTCCGGTCAGCCACGACGGTCGTGTTCCTCCCTGGTCACGCGGGGAACGATAGGTCCAGACCACCCACTGGCGCAGCCCGCGCGTGGTCGCTTGTTAGTCCGTAAGCCGTCCGTGCTGCGAGAACGCTTGCGGGCCTGGTTACGGGAGGAGCCGTAGGGCTCGTCGGACCACGTCGAGCTGGGCCTCGGTGAGCTGGGCACTCACGTGATGTTCGAGCGCATCCGCGGTTTTGAGAGTCAGCTCGTGCTTCACGAGACGGGGACATAGACGGCCGACAGCTGCCGCTAGGGCGCGCGCGAGCGCGTCGATCTGGTCGTCGCCAGCGTTGGCGGCGATACCAAGGAGGGCGGCACTGACGTCGACGAGTTCTGCCAGATCGGATGGATTGAGGCGTTCGAGCTCGACTCGGGCGTCCTCGTCGAGCAACAACTCGAGCACGAGTGCGGCGTCGCGTTCGACGCCGACTGATCGAGGTGGCACATCCTTCCTCGCGCTCAACGCCTCGAGGTAGCCATGCGCGAAGGTGGGAGTGTCAGGTCGGGCTCCTCGGTGGCGCAGCGCACGGATCGCCTCAAGTCGTGTGGTGAGTTCCTCGATCTCGCTGGTGTAGCGCAGTTCGAGGAGCTCAAGTTCGCGCCCCGCATCGAGAGCCGGGTCGATGTGGGACAGCGACACTCCTAGACCAACGAGTCGCCTCGTCCGGAGGACCCTCACCAGGTCAGAGGCGGTGTAGTCGCGGTAGCCGTTTGCGGACCGCCGGGGCTCGGGAAGCAGGCCGATCTGGTGGTAGTGGCGAAGAGTGCGGATTGACACCCCTGCGAGCCGCGCGAGTTCACTGCTCCTCATGCCGCCGCCGCTACCTCGTCGGCCGAGAGTTTGGTCAGCCGCGGTGTCGTCCTCCACATCAGGGTGGTCACGATAACCACGAGCAGGATCGGCACGAGCAGGATCGGCCCGGAGGGTGTGGAGACGCTCGACAGCTGCCCAGCCAGCAGGACCGGCACGAGGAGCACCATGTTGTTCGTCGCATGCAGCAGCACTGGGATCTCGAGGCCGCCGGTGCGCTCGGCAAGCACGGCAAAACAGACTCCCATCGCGACGTAGTACGCCGTCCCCCACCCGTCGGACGCGCCGTGGATGAGTCCGAACTCGACGGCAGTGATCGTCGCGGCGACGACGAAAGCCACCAAGGGGCGGGCGAAGCGTGCCCCGACGGCACGGAAGACCAGTCCACGGAAGAGGAACTCCTCCCCTGCCGACTGCAAGGGGACAGTGACGACCGCGACCACGCAGAGAGCGAGGTGGAGCGCCGTCCACCTTGGTGCACCCGTGCCGAGGAAGGGCTGCAGGACCAGCGCGTACACGATCCACAACGGGACGACCACGACCGCGGCTCGCGCGAACACAGCCCACCGGAATCGCCCTGCCACGGAGAAGAGTGATCCTGGAGCCGCCCCGTAGGCCAGCTTGGTCAGCACCAAGCTCACGGGAATGAGGAGGCCAAGCAGCAGGTTCCCCCCGACCCACAATCCGATGGTGAACGAGGGTCGGGCGGCGTCGAAGGGCGCGACCCCGATCAGTGTGTCCTGCGTTCTCCCGACCGGGACCGCGGCAGCGACCAGCAGAAACATGAAGATGATCCCGCCAGCGGCAGCCACAACGGTTCGCCACGGCTGCGGGCGGTGCCGAAGGCTCTGGACGTAGCCGGAGAACGGCGATCGAGCGGATCGGGGCTGAGGTTCCATGAGGCTGTCTCTCTAAGCGGAGGAAGATGTTCCCCACCAGGAGAAACTGTGACGTCGCGTCGGGGTCAAGCCACCGCTTGCAGGTCCGCACGCTGCGGCACCGAGCACAGCGCGAGGCAGCTAGACGGCCGAGCACGGGCGTCGACCGCTGCGCCACACCCGGCGGCATCCGCTCAGAAGCGGTCCGTCTTGCGAAGCAGGAGAGCAGTACCTCGACGTCGGTGTTGACCCGCGACCCATCGCGCTGTCAGACCGGGGGTGATGAACCAACTCCTGGTGGGCTACGCGCGGGTGTCCACAGAACAGCAGGATCTGACCGCGCAGCGCGAGCAGCTCGCCGCCCTCGGCGTCGGCGACGACCGGATCTACGTCGACCACGGCCTGACCGGCACCAACCGTGACCGGCCCGGTCTACGACTCGCCCTCGCCGCCTGCCACGACGGCGACACCCTGGTCGTCACCAAGCTCGACCGGCTCGCGCGCTCGCTGCCGGATGCCCGCGACATCCTCGACGAGCTCACGAAGGCCAACGTGCGACTCAGCCTCGGCGGGTCGATCCACGACCCGACCGACCCGATCGGCCGGCTGCTGTTCAACGTCCTAGCAATGGTGGCGGAGTTCGAGGCAGACCTGACCAGCATCCGCACCCGCGAGGGACTGAAGGTAGCCAAGGCCAAGGGCCGGCTGCGCGGGAAGCAGCCGAAGTTGACCAAGATCCAGTCCGGCCACCTACTCGAGCTCTACGCAGGAGGCACCTACAGCACCGCGGAGCTGGCCGAGATGTTCAGCGTCAGCCGGGCCACGGTGTATCGCACGATCCACCGTGACCCACCACCACCTTTGGACCCGTACCGTCCGTTTGCCGAGGTCACCCCGCCGACGACCTGAGAACCGAGCCCTTATCCCGATCACCAGCAGTGCGGCGCGGCGGGTAACTCCCCGCGCCGCCCGGTCGGCGACCGGCTTGCGGTCACCCAGGGCCGAGGGCTCCGTTCTCACGAGCTCTGCTCAACCGGGGTCTTACGAGAAACGGACAAGTGCGGTGAGCTGCGTGGCGACAGACTTGGCTTGGCGCGTCTCGAATACTTCGCGCTGATGGCAGGCAAGGTGAACGCGGACGGGGTGCGAGAGTGGCTGGTCCGGAGAGTGGCGCCGCCGCCCGATCCGGGACTCGAAGTGTTCCGCGACGCCATCGGCACGCTCAGCCTGGACGGGGAAGTGGTCGGCTACATCGCAAGCCGGGTCTCGACCTTCTGGGGGCTGGGCCGTCCCACCGGCTTGCAGGAGTGCCTGTGGCTGTACTTCCACTACCTCGACGACCCGGACGGCAACGCCGAGCGGAGTCACCTGTGGGAGGAGGACTACCCGCCCTGGGCGATTCGCCCGGAACTGGAAAGCGGCTCCTTCTACGATCACGATCGGGACGCGACGTACGAAGTTCGCTGGCTCGAGGGACCAGCTCGACGAGACGCCCTCGACCTCATCGGCCTGGGTGACGGCGTTACCCCCTGATTCGACAGGCGCTGGCGCGAGTGCCAGAAGCCGACCATTGAGCGAGGACGCCCCGCTGCTGTGGCGACAGTTGCTACGACTGATCCGCCGGCGGCTCGCTCGCCAATCGAGTGCGCAGCTTGCGGTACGAGCGCCAGGACCGCACCGCGGCCATCGTCACTACTAGCGCGGCCACGTACCGCACGTAACTTGTCCAACCGCTTGGCGGTAGGTCGATCGCCGACAGGACTAGAAAGATGACCGCCGACGCGGTCAGCGCCCAGGCGGAGCGCCGGACCTCGTGCGGCGAGGGCGGTAGCGTCGAATCGACGGTGGGACTTGCGAGCCATTGACCGACTCGCCGGGGCCAAGCCTGTCGAGGCCGCTGACCCCCTTCGTCGCCCACGGCCGTATCTGATCACAGGAACTAGCCCCAGCGGCAAGGGACGAGGTTTTCGTTCGTCACGTGCTTGCCCACCGCCCTGCTCGAGGAAGCTGCAGACCGACTATCGGCGCAGCCCGTAAGCCGACCGTCGTACGAGAACCGCTGGTGGCGTCGCTGCGGAGGGTGCCGGGAGCATCGCGTGTCGGGAGAAGATCAGGTTCCGGCACACCAACGCGCGTCGCTACCAAGAACTACTTTTTGCCGGTGTCAGGCGAGTGGTGGCGTGAAACGACAGCCGCGGTCAACTGCAGCGTCGCGCAGTTTGCGTGCTGCACGTTCGATGTTCTTACGACTGCCAGCCTCGGAGAAGTCGACCGAGGCATGGTCGGGTACCCCAAGATCGTCGCCGTCGTCGAGGGCGACGCACCCCGCGTCGGTCGCTTCGCCGACGGTCACCGCCCACGTACCGGCGCTCTGCAGCTGCAGCTCCTCGACGTGACGTCGGTACGCCTCGTCCGCGCTAACTCGCTCGCGCAGGGTTGAGAGCTTGCCGTCGTCCTTCTTGGTGGGCGTGAACGCTGTGCGCGCCGGCTCGCCCTCAGGGCACATGATCGGGTGCACCTGCCGCAGTAGCTCCTCGCCACTGACTGTTAGCACTGTGCTCAACCCATGCTCCCCGTCGTCAGGAATCCGACGAGGCGCGGCTCCTCGTAGGCACCCTCGTACTCGGTCTGATCGTCCGTGCCCGTGTCGTCGGCAAGTAGATACATCTGGCCACTCGCCTCAACTGCTGCGGTGCATTCGACCGCCCCGCGACGCCACTCGAGGACGATCGCACCGTCGTCGTTCGGGACGATCTTTACGGGGATGCCGAGTGTCGCTACGGTCGGCGCCAAGTGTTCGACGCGCGACAGCACGTCCTCATCTGGGACAATGCTGCCCGGTCCGTTCCACCCCGGCTCAAGGGCGGCAATCAGCCGCACGCGTGCAACCACCGTTTTCTCGGCCAAGGAGCGGAAGACCTGTACGCCTCGCACGTTGAAGAGCTGAACTCGGGAAGCGTCGGGCTGCAAGGTATCGCCCGTCACGGTCACGTCAGGAGCCGTGACTCCGTCGCGTGCGACGTGGCGGTAAATCTCCTGCGCGATGCGAACGTTGTTGTGCTCGATCGAGCAGTTGTGCAAGCCACCGTCGGTGCGTATCTGGAAGCTCTGCGCGTGACCGTCGAACTCAGTGATCACGCCGGTCAGCGTCACCTCGATGGGCTGCTCGGGCGGAGCGAGCTCGTCGATCTCCTGGAGCAGGGTTCGCACCGACCGGTCAATCTGAGCTCGGCGCGCGGCGTTGGTCGGCGAGCCGAACAAGAGCCGGCCGTCTTCGTCGAGTGTGGAGCCCAAGCGCTTGAACGGTGCAACGGCGCGCACGGGGAAACGGGGGGGCAAGCCACCCGTATCGGCGACGGCAGTCACGGCATCAGTGAGAGTGTTGAGCCCGGTGTCGTAGGCGTTCTGCCAGTCCGCCCACTCGCTCTCCTCGCGGTCGGCAGCTCGCGGCAGCCGCATTCCGATCCGGGCGCTTCCCGAAAGGATGCTGACTAGTCGTAGGTCGAAGCCGCGCTCAAAGCCGCGGGGGACGTAGGTTCGATCGGGGTTCGAGTCGAGCCACGCAGCCCGAGCAAGCTCAAGGACGACGTCGCGGAAAAAGCCGACCTCGCGAGCGCTGCCGACCGGCAGCCCCTCCCCTCGAACTGGTCGCCCTCAAGGGTGAAGAAGGCGAAGGCGTCAGGGATGGTTACCTCGCCTGCTGCTGCCTCACCCTCGCTGGTGGCGTCATCGACCGCCTCGGGCTGAGTAGCCGCTTCTACAGCGCTCTGCGAGGACGTGTCTCCGGGATCGGAGCTCATGTCTGTGGAAGTTATCAGCACGGTCCGACTGATGACGGGACTGCTGCAGGTTCGGTTGACATCTGACGTGTGGCGGCTGTGACCGCCGCTGGAAGGATGTCGATCATGCCCGCACCCCATCCCAAGGAGTTCCGCGACGACGTGGTCGCGGTCGCTCGTCGCGGAGAGGCTCCGCTGTCGCAGGTCGCGAAGGACTTCGGGATCAGCGAGTCGTGCCTGCGCAACTGGCTACGCGCTGCTGACGTCGAGGACGGCAACCGGCCAGGCGTCACCCGGCAAGAGTCCGACGAGCTGCGCGAGCTGAAGCGCCGCAACCGACTCCTCGAGCAGGAGAACGAGGTCCTGCGCCGAGCCGCGGCCTACCTGTCGCAGGCGAACCTGAAGCTCGGCCAATCCCCAAAATGAGCTACCCGCTGGTCCTCGACCTGGCCGCCGACGGGGTGCCCGTCGCGGTGACCTGCCGGGTACTCGGCTTCTCGCGCCAGGCCTTCTACGCCTGGCAGCACCAGCCGGTCAGCGATCGCGACCTCGACGACGCCTACCTCACCGATGCCGCCCTCGCCGTGCACGGCGACGACCCGGAGTTCGGCTACCGCTTCGTCGCCGACGAGCTCGAGGCGGCCGGGCACTCGGCCGGTGAGCGGCGGGTGTGGCGGCTGTGCTCCCAGGCGCGGATCTTCTCCACCCACAGCGGCAGGCACGGGTCCGGCAAGCGCCCGGGCCCACCGGTCCACGACGACCGGGTCGAGCGCAACTTCGCCGCTGAGGCGCCCAACCGGCTGTGGCTGACCGACATCACCGAGCACTGGACCGGGGAGGGCAAGCTCTACCTCTGCGCGATCAAAGACGTCAGCTCGAACCGGATCGTCGGCTACTCGATCAGCGACCGCATGAAGGCCTCACTCGCCGTCGACGCCCTCAGCAACGCCGTCGCCCGCCGCGGCCTGACCGCCGTCAGCGGCTGCGTCGTCCACAGCGACAGTGAGACTGCTGGAGCCGGCGCTCCCAGCGTTCCTGACCCGCACAGCGATGGACACGCCAAGATGTCGGTACCGGGGGCTCCCAGGATTTCCTGACCCTCACTCCGATCGACGAAGTGTTGTCTTTCCTCGGATCTGTCGGTGCCCTGGGAGCGCCCGGTGAGGCGCCACGCCTCACCGTCGGGGTGACCTAAGGAGAGCCTGCGCCAACAGGTGCTCATCACTGTCTTGTCCGCCGGTTCGGTCGAAGCGCGGTGCCGCCGTCCACCCCTGCGACCGGAACGGAACCGCGACATGACCAGCATGACCAGTCCACCCCGCCCACGCCAACCCCGACGCGAACCGCGGCGCCAGCACAGCACCACCTCGACCCCGGTGTTCGCCGGGGTCGACACGCACAAAGAGCTTCACGTCGCCGCCGTGATCGATGCGACCGAGACCGTCCTGGGCACCCGCAGCTTCCCCACCACCCGGCAGGGCTACAACCAGCTGCTGGCCTGGGTCCGCAGCCACGGCGACCTGGTCCGGGTCGGGGTCGAGGGCACCGGCTCCTACGGTGCGGGCCTGACCCGGCACCTGGCCAAGGCCGACATCACAATCCTCGAGGTCGACCGGCCCGACCGCTCCGACCGGCGGCGTAAGGGCAAGGACGACGATCTGGATGCGATCAGCGCCGCCCGCGCGGCGTTGCACCAGCGCCGCACCACGGTGCCGAAGTCCCGCGACGGAGCGGTCGAAGCACTCCGAATCCTGCGCGTGACCAGGGCGAACGCTGTCCGCGAACGCCGGGCCGCGTTGCAGCTGCTACGGATGAGCATCGTCAGCGCCCCCGACGAGCTACGCGAGCAGGTCCGCCACCTGACCCGGATGCAACTCATCCGGACCGTGGCCGCGTGGCGGCCCGACGTGTCGAACGCGGCCGACCCGCCGACGGCATACCGCGTGTCGTTGAAGTCGTTGGCCCGGCGCTACCTCGAGCTCAGTGACGAGATCGCCGACCTCGACGAGCTGATCAACCCGATCGTCGAAGCCCTCGCCCCGCAGCTCCTCGCCCGAACCGGGATCGGCATCGAGGTCGCCGGCCAGCTGCTGGTCACCGCCGGCGACAACCCCGACCGGATGACATCCGAGGCCGCGTTCGCGATGCTCTGCGGCGTGGCACCGCTGCCCGCCTCCTCCGGCATGACCCAGCGACACCGGCTCAACCGCGGCGGCGACCGCCAAGCCAACCGGGCCCTGCACCTCGCCGCCATCAGCCGCCTCCGGCTCGACCCCAGAACCAAGGCCTACGTGGCCAAGAAGACTGCCCAGGGCCACTCCAAGATGGAGATCCTGCGCTGCCTGAAGCGCTACCTCGCCCGCGAGGTCTACTTCCTGCTCAACCCCGGCCAGCCCGCCCCCGCCAAACCGCACACCAGACGTCGTCCCGCAGCCGCTTGACTCTTAGGAGAGCATCAGAGGCAGCCAGTTCCGGTCGCGGAAGTTCGTCGCCGCCCTCAACGCGCTCGGCCTCGAGGGCTCGATGGGCCGGGTCGGCGCCGCCGGCGACAACGCGGCGATGGAAAGCTTCTTCGCGCTGCTGCAGAAGAACGTCCTCAACACCCGCCGCTGGGCCACCCGCCAGCAACTACGCCTCGCGATCGTGACCTGGATCGAACGGACCTACCACCGACGACGCCGCCAGCGACGCCTCGGCCGACTCACCCCGATCGAGTTTGAGACCATCTACCAGGCCGCTAACGCGGGCTGAACCACCACAACCCGAGTGTCAACCAGACCTGCAGCAGTCCCGACCGACAGGACAGGACGTGCGACCGTTGATCGCCACAAGGCTCACCGACGTTCGGACGCTCGGGACTGTCACCGATCGGTCTGCCAGGCAATGCAAGATCCTCAAGCTTCTGACCGCAGTTACACATTCATGGAAGGGCTACTCGACGCTCTCTGCACATGAGAGATGGGCCTGGGCCAGGGCGGCCTTCGAGCCCCCTGGCCATCGCCTGGCCGGCGAGCCACAGCTGGTGCTTCCCTCAACGATGTCGATCCGCACTGGACCGGACTTGACGCCAGCGCCCCCGGCCATAGTCAACTGCTCGTCGATCCGACCCTCGACCTTGTTGATGCTGACCCCGGGCAGCCTCAGCCGTACTACTACTGAGAGCACGCAAGCGGACCGTCGAGCGGAGCACGCAAGCCGACCCTCCTGCGGTGCACTCAGAGCAGCTGTCGCGCGGAGGACGCAGATGCCTTCGCGGTCCGCCAGGGGACCGTAGAGTCGCCGGTGTGTCAGCTGCCCGCATCGGTGAGCGGATCGACCAGCCCGTCGCCGACGGACGGCTCGTCATGGAGACGCGACGCAGAGGCTGGGAACGGTTGAATGGCTCGATCGTGGCGCGCGGCTCGAAGTGGCTGCTCCTGGCGATTAAGTGCGACCCCGGTTTCGATGGACATGCCTTAATGCGCGTGTCCGACGTGTGCCGCATCAGGCAGTACGTCAGCTCGCCCAATCGGACCGAGCCTGGTCAGCAGCGCGACGAACCGGTCCTGCTGGACCTGCGATTTTCCGCGGCTCGCCCGGCCGAACTATGAACGTCCGCTGGTCCACAGTCGCGCGGGCGCAGCTTGACCCCCGTGCGGCTGAGAAGGAATTCACCGACGACGACTACGTGAGCTTCGTGCGGCGCTTCCCGCCCTCGAAGCTGGTCGACCTGGTCGCGACCGTCGCACCCGAGTGCGCCTTCAACCAGCAGGACTACGCCAAGAACAGCCTCGTCACCCCCTGGGGTCTGGCCGACATCGCCCGAGTCAGCCTGGCCTTCGGCAACGAGCACCGATCGGCGGTGCCCTCTCGCGACGACCTGCTCCGCTGCCTGATCATGCACAACGGGCTGGGCCACCGAGGGCTCACCGAAAAGGACCCCGATCCTGACGCTGCCGCCAACACGATGCTGCAGCTGGCGTTCTATCAGTTCCCGCACCAGCGTCCACCCGGCGCCTTCATCGGACGCAGCCTCGCGCTGTTCGAGCAGACGCCCTTCCCCGACCAACGTCCCGCAGAGGTCATGCGCAGCGGCTGGCAGCAGGAGTTGCTGGGATGCAACCTCGCGGACTACATCGGCGTCACCCAGCTGCTGGCTGCGGCCGCGAAGCCCAACAGCGGCAGGTTCAACCCCATCTGGGTCGAAAACCCCGAGTTCCCGCAGCTGGTGCGCGACGTCTTCGACCCCGCCATCACCCGACGCATGCTCACCGAGTTCTTGTCGGCGCCCGCCTCCAGCTACCGGCAGCGCGACCGCGAACGGCCGGGCGTCGACCGGCGGTTCACGTTCAACCCGTTGGTCGAGTTCCCGGTCGTTGCAGGCCTCGGGCCGGACTTGCTGATGCCGGTGCCCGACTTCGTGCTCGGGAAGTCGACGCCGGGCGGGCTCTACTTCACCGGGCTTCGCCGCTGGGGGGAGGCCTTCACGCGCGACCTCGGCACGCTGTTCGAGGCCTACGTCGGTCGCCACCTCGCGCTCGTGCCCGGCGCAACCCTGCACCCGGAAATCCAGTACGGACCCGGCAACGACAAGTCGATCGACTGGGTCCTCGTCTTCCCCGACCTCGTGCTCCTGGTCGAGGCCAAGCTCGCCCGACCCACCCAGCCGTTCCGGTCCGGCGCGGCAGGCGCAGCAGCCGCCATGCAGAAGGCGTTCGACAAGGCGCACAAGCAGCTCGACCGCACCTACGACCTCATCATGTCCCGGCGGCCCGAGTTCCAGCACATCCCCGCCGACCGGCCGATCGTCGGCATCGTGGTCACCCTCGAGGACTTCTACCTCGCCGGCTCGCCGCTGCACCAGCCTTGGTACACGAAGTCCAAGCGTCTCCCGACTCGTGCGGTCTCGGTTGAGGAGCTCGAGACGATCGTCCGTCTCGGCAAGGAGACAGCCACGTTCCTGGCCGCCAACATCACCATGGGTACAGCGGACGCGAACCTTGGCTGGGCCTTGTCGAAACAGCAGACCGACGACAACCCGATCATCCGCGCTGGCGTCGAAGCATCACCGATCTTCCGCATCAAGGAGTCGGCGCTCGACACCGACGAGCACGCAGAAGGCGAGAGGAACCGCCAGTGAGACTGCCGTTCGGTGACGATCCGATCGCCCAGACCGAAGACGACCTTCTTGGCCGCGAAACGCTTGCCGAGGTCCTCGCAGCCGAAGTCGCTGCACTCGACGCCCGACAAGGTGCCGTGGTCGCCATCACCGGCCCGTGGGGCAGCGGCAAGACATCTCTGATGAACCTCACGGCGGCTCGGCTGCGAGACGACCCCAACGTCCTCAGCGTCGTCGAGTTCAACCCCTGGCTGTTCTCGGGAGCCGGCAGCAATAGATTCAGGGGCCTCGCCGGCCAAGTCCTAAGTTAAGGCCCGGTGCTGGACGATCGGGTCGTGTCGGGCTCCGGGGCGAGGCTCAGCGCCGGCCGGGGGTCACCCTCGCCGAGGAGGTCGTCGATGCGCCGGGCAGGCCAGCGCAGCTGGTGTGCCAGCGCGACCCGGCCGTGTCCCACCGACTCCGCAACCCGGACCGCCTCTGTCAGCATCTGGGGCCGCTCCCCGGCGTACGCATGCACCGCCTCGGTTGGTCGCAGGTCCTTCGTGCTGGCCAGCTTCACGTACGCGCGTCGAACGGTCGCGTCTGAGACGACCCGCAGCTCCGACATGCGCCGTACCAGCGACTTGACCTCCACACCCCACTCCCGCGAGAGCCGGTCGAGCGCTGCGAGGTCCATCCGCTCCGGTAGGAGCGAGCGGAGCTCCGCCGCGGGGGTGAGCAGCTCGGCGGCGAACGCGTCAGCCTCCTGCTCGCGGGTGTGCACGAGAGCGGTGAGCGCGGCTTCGTCTGGATCTTCGTCGGAGTGAAGCAGCAGGTGCCCGAGCTCGTGGGCAGAGGAGAACCGGTGGTCGAACACGTTCCGCGAGCGCCGCTGCGTGGTGACGATGATGGGGCGTCCGGCGACGACGGCGGAAAAGGCGTCGACCCGCTCGATGTAGTCGAGGTCGGCGTGCACGACGACCACGCCGTTCGACTCGGCGGTCGCGATGAAGTGCCGGAACGGGCCTCGCTGCTGGTCCCAGTGAGAACGCACAAGTCTGGCTGCGTCGGCCGGCGAGCTGCCCGGAGCCACCTCAGGAAGGTTGGGCTGGGGCAGCTGGACGTAGTTCTCCATGGCGCAGGTCAGCTCCCACACCTGCTCGACGGTCGCCAGCGCACGCGCTCGGTCGGACGCGCGCATGGACCGCAGGGAGCGGAAGTGCGCGTCCGCCGTATCGAGCCGCTTGTGCGGACGGCCGGAGGCGAAGAAGGGTGCGTCGACGCGGAGGGACCTGGCGAGGTCGGCGAGGTTCTCCGGCCGCGGGGTGCTCAGACCGGCCTCCCACTGGCCGACGGCCTGCGCGCTGACGCCGACCCGGTCTGCGACCTCGCGCTTCGTCAGCCCAGCGAGCACACGCGCCTGAGTGAGCCGGGCAGGCAGGAAGAGGGACGCGATGTCGCCGAGGTCGAGCCCGGTCGACCCGGACTCGTCGACGAACAGGCTCAGCTGTGGCCGCTTGGTACCCTCGCGCTCACCTCCCGTGCGGCGTTCCCGGTCACGCATCGGAGGCGGGTCCTGCTGCTGTGCCGCCCTCCTCCTCGGGGCGGATCTTCGGGCTGACAGCGGGCCGCGGTGCCTCGCCAGAGGCGAAGGACGGGGCGTCGGTGCTGGCCGGTGTCGGACGCGTGCTGCCGTCCCACAGCAGCTCGGGCTCCCACACGAGCATCCCGTCGGGGTTGAGCGTCGCGGAGCCCCACTCGATGCGGTCGACCTGGTGCGAGCTGGATGTCATGGCGACGATGACGACACGCAGGTGCTCACCCGCCGCGGCCAGCAGGGCCGCGAGCCGCTCGGTGTCGTCGGCGTCGGCGGGCCGGTCGAGGACGAGGTCGTCGTCCCGGTCGTCGAAGAGGGGCAGCACGTCGGACTCACGGCGCACGCGCCACAGGCCTTCGCGGGTGGTCGACCCGCCGAACTGGACGTCCTCCGGCTTCGCGCCGCCCGGCGGCCGCCACGGGAAGTAGAGCGCACCGTCGATGACCGGGACCTGGTAGCCGGCGTGCCCGACCTTGCGGAGGTCGACGTCGTCGCGACGGGCCAGGAGTCCGGCACGGAGGCGGTCGGGCAGGTCGGCGAAGATCTGGCCGTAGACGCGCTGGTGCTTGCTGCCAGAGCGGCTCTGGGCGTCGGCGTAGTCCTCGTGGATCTCCAGCATCACCTGGACGATCTGCTGCCCGAGGTCGTGCTCGTTGCGCGGGCCCTCGGGCTCAGGGGGTGCTGCGGTTGTCGCCATTACGGTCCTTTCATCGATAGCGAGGACTATACGCGGCGGCTTTACATCTGCACGCGCTTCGCTCACTTCCGCGTGTCGGCTGCCCGTCACGGCGGACCCGACGAGGGGCGGTGCGCGCCACCGAGCGTACGCCGGCGGCCCTGTCAGCGATGCCGCTCGCCCCCGGCGAGCCGCTCCACGGGCCAGCGACCAGGTCCTTTGCCGATTAGTCGAAGCAGTGCGTAGGGCCCGGTCATCCCCTGCCGGGGACGACCGGGCCTCGTAGTCGAGCAGGTTTGCCGACTAGAACTCCGGGCTGAAGTAGCCGCCTTGGAAGTGGTAGAGGGTCGCCTTGATGTTCTCGTGGCCGACGGCCTGGAACCAGCCGTGGTCGTTCTCGGAGTACGTCCAGCCGCGCTTGGTGTAGCTGGCCGGTCCCGGGATGTTCCTGTTGATGGTGTAGCCGGTGCCCCACTCCGAAACCTCGGGGTATTGGTCCGAAGCGATGTTCGTGATGAACGAGAGGTGGTCAACCTGGCCGTCGCCCTCCCAGTCGTAGGCGATGAAGTCGCCGACCTCAGCCTCGGGGACGCTGTTCGTCCCGAAGTCGAGCGGTGTGGCGACCACGTCGTAGTGCGACTGGATGTAGACCAGGAACTCGGGAGCCGCCCAGGCTGCGAGCGAACCGGGAGTGGTCCGGACCGTGCTTCTGTGCGACCCCTCAGGCGTCCAGGTCTGGTCCGTCGGGAAGCCGCCGCGCCAAAGCGCCTTGCTGACGAACCAGGTGCACCCGGACGCGTCCAGCAGGCCCGGTGCATCTTTGGCGTGCGCCAGCGCCCAGCTCGCCGCCGCGGAGCGGTTGTACTGCAGGTTCGCACCGTCGGCCGTACTGGACCCCGCGCCGTCGACTTCGTCGCCGCCGTCGCAGCGGGGGATGCCAGGGGTCCAAGACGTGCTTCCGGTCTTCAGGAAGGCGTTGGGCAGCCAGGTCCCGTCCGAGAGCTTGTCCCAGATGTCGATCTCCTGGGCCCCGTTGCTGACGGACTGGCCCTTGTCCTCGCAGACCACGTCCACCGACGCGCCGTCGGACAGCGCGTCGCCCACGTGGGCGGAGTCCATAGAGGCGGAGGCGCGCGGGTAGATCCCGATCTTCGTCCAGTCGACCGTGACGGTCGTGTCGGCCGACGCCGGCCGAGCGACGGCCAGGAGGCTGAGGCAGGCGACCAGGCCGACCCCGAGCGAGCGTGCGAGAACGGTCAGGCGACCGTGGTTTCGGGTGTGGAACAACGGACTCTCCTTGCACAAGGGAGACGTCCAGGCCGCATCGCGGACCTGGACAATCCCCTACCGGGCGCCTTCGGAAGGTCCTCGTCAGTGCCGGTGGTAGACGGCTCGGAGGCTTCCTGGGGCTGAGACCTCGGCAAGTCGCTCCGGCCTCTGAGCAGATAGTCCCGTCCCTTCCGGCTCGTGTCAATCAACCGCGAGTTCTGGCGAGACGGGCTAGATTTGGGTCATTGACCGCCTCGGCGTACCGCCGTAGGTTGGTCGATGTGCCATCGGACTCTCCGTTGGATGGCATTGCTTACCGGGTGCCCGTTTCAGTGGCGTTCCCAAGGACGTATCTACGGCGTCAAGCCGGTCCGAGGGTTTGCGGTGCTGGAGGGGACTTCGGCGCCAGCCGTGTGGTAGCGGCTAGTGCCACCATCAGGCCGAGGGCTTTACGCTCTCGGCCTCTTTGGTCTCTAGCCCAAGGTGTGTCTGACCGATCTCTTCGCTCGGCCTCCGAGTCAGCGCGTGGCAATCCCGAGGAAAAGGTGGGCGACGCAGACACCTCGAGCGGTCGACCACCCCAGGGCGTTGCGCCTCAGGATGCTGATATGCGGCCTGGAAAGTGCCACCGGTTGCGTCATGCTCACGGCCGCGGCGCGCTCATCCTTCGACATGACCGCGGGATGAACGGCGACCAGCTCGTCGAGCATTGCCAGGCACCGATCTCAGCAACGAGCGCCACATCTCTGGCAGACTTTCCGATGCTCACTGGGGTCGCAGGCACCGCGGCGACCCGGTCGAGGCCACGCGCGGTGATGGCGATCTCGACGGCGTCCTCCTCGACGTAGCCGTTGCGCTTCAACTTCTGCGGTGCCCGCAACCCGTCCGTCCTGCGAAGCATGGTCGTGCCCGGAAGCCGACCGTCCTACGGCTACCGCTGCACGACGATGCGGATCAACAGGACGACGAGCCCGGCCACCAGGACCCCTACCGAGGCGTAATGAGCGGCCACCCAGGGACGAGCGGGCATACCCAGCCGCCGAGCCGCGAACCTGATCGGTCGGTGACCCCACTCATCGAACAACCACAACAACAGCCCGAGGTCCCGACGTGGCGGGTACGCCTTCTCCCAGCCCTCAGTCACGTCATTGCCGATGCGGTCCAAGATCCCCGAGCCGACCGCTCCAAGACCGAGCAGAGCTACGAAGACCGCGTCCGACTCCAGAGCGGCAATGGACATGCAAAGGACGGCAAGGCCGAACGGAAGGACGGCGACGGAGGCAGCAGCCAGACTCCGCCGTTGCCCTACCCCTCGTGCCTGCGCCATACCGCCAAGTGTGGGGGGTCGACGGACCAAGAAGAGGCAGCATCTGGACTGTCCGCAAGCCGACCGTCCCGCGAGACGTTCCCATGTCCGCGGGACTGTCCGCCGAGCGGGCAGGCCGTGGGCCGGTTGCGAGCCGTCCGGCAGCCTGACGACGTTGCCAGTCCCCGAGGTGGTTGGGTCAGTTCGTGGTCATTGGGATCGTGAAGTTCTACAAGGTGGAGAAGGGCTGGGGCGCAATCGCCTCCGAAGCCCTGCCCTACGGAGCTGATGCTTGGGTCCATTACTCAGCGATCGAGGTAACGGGCTACCGCGAGCTCGCAGCCGTGACGTGGTTGAGTTCGAGTTCGAGGCCGCCCGGCAAGACAGCTTCCGCTACCGCGCCACCTGGGTGAAGCGGCTTAGGTCCGGTCCCGCGCCGACGCTGAGACGACGCGGCGACGAGGTGAGGATCGAAGCAGAGGGCGCGCCTGACACTCCACTAGTTCCTTGAGGCAGGCGCCACTCTTCCTGAGAGACGATCGCCGGCCAGCAAAGCGTGGCGCGAGCAGCCTCGTCTTCGTACGGGGTTGCCCGCAAGCGGACCGTCCAGTGAGAAGAAGGCCGTGAGGCTACGTCTCGTACGCGAGGGAGCTACTGCTCCGCCCAGGTCCCCTTGGGCGGTGACTCTCTTTCGAGTAAGCCGGCGAGCCACTGGAGGTAAGAGGGCTGAGCGAGGCGCAGCCGCGGCAGCTCGGCGGCGGTGAACCAGCTCACAGCATCGTGCTCGTCCGGTTCCGCGTTCACCGGCTCTCCAACCCAGCGTCTGGCCAGGAAAGCGTGAGCGACGATCGCGGGGTCGTCAAGAGTGGCCTCGATGGGGTGCAGGTCGAGCACCTCGACGCCGATCTCCTCACGGCACTCTCGCCGTGCCGCCTGTTCGGGTGACTCACCGGGTTCGACGTGTCCGCCGAAGAGGTCCCAGCAGTCGGGGTACCAACGTCTCGCGGGACGGCGGTGACCGAGCATCAGGCGTCCGTCTTCGATCAGCGCCACGATCGCGATCGTTTCCGTCACCGATGCAGTAGACCACCGAGGCTGATTCACCGTGGTGCTCGAAGTTCGCGACCGCAGGACCATCGTCCTGCGGGACAGCCGACGTCGAGCCGCACCGGTGGGTCTAAGAGCATCCGCACCCATCCTCGTTGAGGAAAAGCTGACGGTCGCCGCTGGAAGACCGTCGAGCGGAGCTCGCGAGCCGACCGTTCTCCGTCGTTCCGCTACGCAGCTGCTCGTGCGGACTTGGCTCGGGAAATCACCGTTGTACGCCAATCGAGGCAAAGCGTGGCGACAAAGGCCGGCGCAGCTAGCACTACGACACACAAGATCAGCCAGGGAAGACTCCCGCCCGATCCAAGGGTCAATGCGCCTACTGGCACCGCTGCCGAAACACCAGCGAGCGTCGCTCGCACTGCCGTCGCTGCGGCCCAAGGCCGTGCCTGCACGACCGCCAGCACGACCACGGGCACGATCGCATTGAGCAGTCCAAGCAAGGCCCCAACGAGCAGACCAAGCGCTCCGGAAAACGGAGCGAGAGCGGGATCGCTCTGATCAAGGGTGTATGTGAAGCCCACGAAGAAGCCGCCCGCAGCTCCTGCGGCTGCACAGCCTCCGCCGACCCAGATCGCGATGCGATCAAGCGTGGCTGCTGTACGTATCGGTTGGCCCGGCCTGCGGCTCATGCGGCGAAGTGTCTCACCGCTCACAGTCTCCGGGTAGCGCTGACGGTTTCATGTGACGAGCACGTAGACCGACCGTCGAGCGGGCACTCTCGTCACCGGCCGTTCTGTCACTCGTCGCGCTTCACCACTCACAAGTCGTGACGTCACGAGGAGTTTGTCCTAGGAGACGCTGCGACGAGCGCAGCAGCTCTGGGCGACTTACTAGCCGCTAGCAGGACGAGTGATGTCCTCGTCAGCCGCTCGGCTCAACGCGTCGAAGGCTATCTCGGGCATAGAGGTGATGACGGTGAGTAGTCCGAGCTCGATGGCGGCGGCGTCGGGGTGCCGGCTGACATCGATGAGTCGTAGCCACTCGCGTGGCTTGTAGCGAGCCAGGCGGGAGAGGGCGTATAGAACCTCCCACCAGACGAGGAAGGGGTGTGCTTGGGTGCCGGACTCATCTATGGCCGGAAGTACGTAGCTGTAGCCGCGATAGGTCGACGTGACTCTTCTGAAAGCCTCGGTGCTGCTGATGTCTTCGCGCAGGGCTACCTGCAGGACTGCGTCCTGCCTCAGCAGCTCGCCTCTCAGGCTGTACTGGACGTACGGCCTGTCGTCCTCAACCCGTAACGAGGCGATCCTCGGGTATGTACGTTCCAACTCAGGCGTCCAGGGAAGGCGCTCGGCAGCTCGTCGAGCGGACCGTGCACCAGGTCGGCGAGGGGCTCCCTCGAGGATCGGGTAGATCCTCGCGTCGGGGTCGCTGTTGCCGGTCCATCCGCCCACCGCCCGCACCTGCAGTACGTCCGCTGACGGTCCGCTACCGGGCAGAACGACTTCGTCGAGCTGCAGCAACGACCAGAGCACGCCGAATGTGGTCGGGCTAAGGAGCGGAGGTCCGTCGAGCGCGCGAGCTGCGATGTAGTGGCTGTTAGACCCAGTCGATCCCTGCAGAGTGAGCGTTGCGATCCCCCGGTCTGCAACCCCGTCCAGATCCGGACAGGCAAGGCCGTGGCCGGAACCCTGCCACTCACTGTTGGTGAGCCGGACAGAAGCGGCGGCGACGGCCCTGCCGATCTGTACAAGTGCGTAGAACGCTAGGAGCGGACTAGTTTCCGGTCCTACCGACGCGGCGGCCGCTGCCAGCTGCTGGCCCTGTTCGAGGGCTGCGTTGAAGTCGGCCTTCCGCATCCCATTCACGGCACGCCCCGGCGGATTGTGTCGCAGTGAACGCAAATGCGACCAGGACCGAGGCGCACGCTCCAATGAAGGCCCCGGCCCGAAACCCCAGGTCGTTCCCAACGAAAATCGCCAACCCTTCCGCGGTCTTCAACGAATGCTCGGCTGCACGCGCCTCGAGCTCGCCGAGCGAGTGCACTCCAGAGCACCGATACGGCGCACGCTCTGGCTGGGCAGGTCGAGGGTTGCGCCGAAGCAATTCTTCCAGGCACGTCGCCGTGCGGGTAGAGCGACGACCCCTCGTGCGGCAGCGCGTCACCGCACGACGTCCGTCCTGCGGGCGCCGCCCCTCGCCGCGGGCCGACCGGTTACCGGCAACACCTCTAGCTGGTGCTGTCGATGCCCCCAACGAAGAAGGTGTCGATCAGAGTGGTGCCTTCGACGTCGTAGACGGGGATGGTCCGCCCAGCATGCTGAGCTTGCTCTTGAGCGGCGGCTTCCTCACGCGTTGTCGCCTCGGGGCCGTTCAGGTCGGTCTTGTAGACGAACCCGGTGATCCCGGTCGGGCCGAGCACTCGGACGAGGTCGGGATCGCCGTCGGCGCTGGAGCCGTAGGACAGGCCGTGAGAGTTCACGCCAGACCCACGAGGAGCGGGAGCGGGAGATGGAGCGGTGGCCGGGGCGGCAGCAGGTGCCGGTTCAGGCGTACCCGCTGCACCGACGCCGAGCGTCGCAGCGAGAGCAGCACCGCCCAGCACGGCGGCGACGGGCGGCGTCCACTTAGACCACATCGCCGACCTGCCTCCCTTGGTGCCGATCACGAGGGTTCGACGCTAGGGGCTATAGCTCTGGTCGGCAACAAGGACGGGGTATCAGGTCAGTACCAAACCGCTTGCGAAACCCTCGCTGAATCCAAGCGACGGTCTCCGAGGTCCCGTGCTCCCACGATCGGTCAACCCGCCCAACCCACAGGGGCTCGTCAGCTTCGTCGCTAGTCGCAGGGGAAGGGGTCACATGGAAAAGTCGCACGCCACGTCAGCGAAACCGAGCGCCGTGGGCCGACCGGCTAACGGGCACGAGCGGTCGATGTCGCACACGCTGCGCTCAACCCCCTTCCTGTGCGACGCCCGCCGGTCTCCCGGTAGGGCTTCGGTGAAGGCTGCGAAGCGTTTGTAGGGCGAGTGCACCGGCGAGGAGGTAGGCGCCGGTATCGACGTTGATGATCAACGGGCCGAGCAGCGCGGCGGCTGGTCCAGCGAGGCTGATCCCGGCGAGCTGGGCGATGCCTTGGATGCCGTAGGTCGCGCTGACGATGCGGCCACGCTGCCCATCGACGGAGTGGGTCTGGACCGCGACGGCCTGCGCTGTGGCGTAGACGGCGAACGGGAACCCGGCGATCGCATTGAGCACGATCGCCGGCCACGGGCCGGCTGGCGCGACGAGCGGATAGTTCAGCATCACCACCAAGAGGACGCCGCTGCCCAGCGCGCCGGCACCGATGAGAAGAAGAGCCGGCCAACGGCCGGCGAAGCGCACGACGAACAGCCCGCCGAGGATCCCGCCGAGGGCCTGCAGCGAGAGCATGAGACCCAGCGCTGCGCTGCCCCCGTCCGCGACCTGCGACATCCACGGTGCGAGGAGAGCGGACACGAAGCCCTCCCCAAACCCGATGATCGCCATCACCACGACCAAGGGCCGCAAGACGGGGTGCTCGCGCACAGCGGCCCAGCCTCGCACCCACTGGCGCACCACCCCCTCCGCGGTCCTCGGCCGAGTGGTGCTCATCGCTCGTCGGACGACGACGACAAGCCCAGCAGCGAGGACGAAGCTGGCGGCATCGACGACAGCGACCAACGCCAGTCCGCCGACTCCAACGAGGACACCGCCCAGCGCAGGTCCAGCCAGTCGGGCAGCGTTGCCGCCGACCGCCAACACTCCATTGACCTCAGTAAGTCGGCCTGGCGGAGCTACCGCTGGGAGCAGCGTGTGAGTGGCCGGCGCCACGAGCTGGGCGATGCTCGAGCGGACGAAAGCCACGACCGTCAGCCACCACCAGTTGTCGTGCAGCAGGTAGGCCAGCGTGCACAGGCCCAGCGCCGCGTTCGCCGCGACCAGCACCCGTCGTGCGTCGGAGCGGTCGACCAGGACCCCGGCCAGCTGTGCGACTCCGACCGCGGGTGCGTACTCCGCGAGCGTGACCAGTGCTGTCAGCACCACGGAGCCGGTTGTGGCGTAGGCGTAGAACGGCAACGCCACGAACATCGCCCCCGTGCCGGTCGCTGAGACCACACTGCTGGACGTCAATAGCGCGACGTCACGCTCAAGAAGCACCGACCTCGAGGCGACCGGCTTCGTCTCGTCCACGACGGGCACGGTAGGAACTAGCCTGCTACGAATGACAGAGTCGATTCGTAGTAGTCGAGTTGCTGTGGTCACCGACCGGCGTCAGGCCCGGCTCCTCACCGACCCTCGTAGCGCGGGCTTCATCTACCCCTTCCTCGGCGAGGAACGATCCACGACGGGAGCGGCGGCATGGGCAGGCTGCTCCCTCACGACGATGGCCTACCGCGTCGGCGTCCTGCACGCCGCCGGCCTGCTCGAGCTCACCCGCGTCGAGGCCCGTCCTGGGCGGCCCATCACCTACTACCAGTCAAGCCATGACGCCTACCGGGTGCCGCTCGCCGCCACCGGCTACACCGATCATCAAGACCAAGCCCGACGCATCGGTGCCCCCATCTACCGACGCATCACCGACGCCTACAGCCACGCCCTCCTGCACAGCGGCACGGCCGCCCGGCTCATCAGCCGCACCGCGGACGGCAGGATCACCAGCACCGACGAACCACCCGAGCGGACTCGACGAGGCCACCCGCTGCTGTTCAAGGACCGCGCCCTCGAGCTCACCGCCGAGCAAGCCGACTGGCTCTGCGCCCAGCTCGACGCCACCCTTCAGCAGCTCAGCGACACTCCGCCCCTCAACACCAGGCCGCGCCACACCTACGCCGTCATGCTCGCCGCCGTACCCCTCGAAGACTGACACCCGCCTCGAGCAGAACCCTGTCTCAAAGCCGACCGTCGTGCGGAGCACGCAAGGCGACCGTCCTGCGGAACGACTCGCGTGGCTCTTCTTGCCGGGAGCTCTCCTCGCACCTGTGGACCGACCATCTTACCTCGTCGAGGGGCGCGATCCGCGGCACTTAAAGCTCGCGGACTGGATGTCAGGGTGCTGTGCCCGACCGCCGAGCGGCAGTAGGGCGGCAAGTGACTTGAGCTCAGTTGACGTCCGGTCGTAGGGCTCGCTGATGATGAGCTTCTCGCGCCAGGGCTTGCCCCGACGAGTCTGGATTTCGCGAGTGAAGGTCGATTGCAGGAGGTCGGAGAGGATGTCGATGGTCTCTGCTTCCCAACCGTCACGCGGTTCGGGTCGCGGCGAGTAAGCCTCGTCATGGCCCATAACGCCGTAAAAGTTCACCCAGCCGTCGGTGACGACGAAGTCGATCTCCAGCCACGGCTCCGCTTCATGGCGCAGCCTCACCCAGGTCTCACCACGCTCGCGTTCCACCACAGACCGCGACGTATCAAGCCGAGCTGGCTGGAGTTCGTCCAGCAAGGCGACAACACCCTGCACGACGCGCTGCTGGGCCTCGGAGGCACCGCTGAAGTTCAGTCGGGCGAACCAGGTGGTCACGAGCACTAGCGTGGGCCACGGGCACGACCCACGCCGGCAGTTCCTGCAAGCTGTCCGTCCGACCAGCGCCGACCGTCTTCACAAGCCGACCGTCTTGCGGAGCTCGCAAGCCAATCCCGACCGCCGTACGAAGCAGGCGCAACGGCCGCGCCTCCCCGACTGCGGGCGTCATCGCGGGCTTGCAGAAGCCGCCGGAGTCGAAGCGCGATAGCCGATCCCGTGGGAGGCTGACGTGCGATCGAGCGCGGCGCGCCGGCAGTAGCGGAAGGAAGACGTGGAGTTCTCAGGGCGCGGGCCGAGCTGGGAGGACAGACTCCTCAAGCTCGGACAGACCGGAACCATCGACGGCCGCGGAGCCCGCGATCAACCCGTCTACGGGGCCTCCTCATGGCAGGCGGCAGAGCTCTTCTGGACGCGGTACGTCACTTTCAGCGGCCGAGCGAGCCGAAGCGAGTTCTGGTGGTGGATGATCCTCGCCGCCCTGGTTGCCGTGGTGCTTGAGGTCGTCCGCTTCGTAGCGGTTGGAGGAAGCATCGCCTTGTGGTGGGCCGACTACTCCTCACCGAGTTATTTCAGCCCAACTAGCCTGCCGGGCACCCTCTGGGCCCTTGCGACCTTCGTCCCCTCCCTAGCGCTGAACGCTCGACGGCTGCACGACACGAACCGCAGTGGTGGGTGGCAGCTGATCGTCCTAGTGCCCGTCGTCGGGTGGGTCTGGCTACTCGTGTTGTGCGCACAGCGATCTGATCCCCGTGGTGAGCGCTACGACCGAGCGTTCACCGTTTCACCTGCGACCTGAGCGATTATCAGAAGGCGACCGTCATACGAAATCGGTCGGTGTAGAGCCTTACCTGCCTCCAGGAAGGAGGCGAGGTCTTTAGGCTCGAGTGGTGGCGATTGATGAGGCCGAGCTCGACCAGTACTCCGATGAGACCCGGAGCCGGCTCAAGGCAGCTGCGGACGCGTTCGCCACGGCAATCGAGCAGCACACTGCGCGCCTGCTCGAGCTCAGCGGAGGCTCCACCCAAGTCCACGAAGTCTTCGGGTTGAACGCCACCGTCCGACGAGCCGCGGCTTCCTGGGACGACGCCGTCTTTGACCACACTGGGACTTTTCCGCTCGCCGTCGATCTCGACGAGGACGACGAGGATGACGTACTCGACGACGACGAGGAGGAGGACCTGTCGTCCGAGGTCTCAGTCAGCGTCGTGTCGCGCTGGGACCTCGAGGTCACCAGCGTTGAGGACGTCGTTGCTGCCGGTCGGGAGGCGCATCGTCGGAACAACCCCGACGAGTCCGACCAAGACGCGCGCGCCAGAATCGGAGACAGGGGCGTTGGGCAGGCCCTGTACGCGCTAGTGCACGACTTCGGAGAGCCGTGGTTCGAGATTCCGGGCCTGGAACTGGCGGGTGCGCATCGCGTCTACGTAGCGCGTGACGAGCAGCTCGAGACGACCGACGACGAGGACGAGGACGAGGACGAGAGCCTCCCAATCGTCATCCCCGGTGGCGAGGTGCTTTACCGCGAAAGCTGGTAGAGCCAGGCCGCAGCCGACCTCGAAGGCCGACCCCCTGCGGACCACGCACGAGGGCCATGCATTTGCCCTGGTGCGGTCGCGACTCGAGAGGTGGAGCCTTCACCCGCGGCTTCAGCCTCGGGTGCCTGGAAGCGTGGGCGGTGGCGGTGGCATATCGAGGTACTCGGCGGCCGCGCTGGACAGGGAGAGGATGAGTTCGCGGAACCAGCGTGGGGCGTCTGGGTGGAGCTGGTGGGTGCTGAGGGAAGGGTCCAATTGCTCTCCTCTCCGTTCTGCCTCTTCGAGCCGGTTGAACAGTGCAGTGAGCTCGGCCGAGCTGCCGATCACCTCGAGAGTGCGACCGCGCCTCTCGAAGTGGAACGGTCTGCCGGGATGACCCACGGGTCTCGGCATGAGGACGAGCCGCTCGATCGGTGCGGCGGTCCACCAGGTCGTCCAGTCATGGTCCTGAAGGACCGATCGCGCGATCCGGCGGAGCCAGCGAGCGTGCGGGGGGTCGTTCCAGCCGCCGGCGATGACTATCCATGGACGCGGCTTGCTCGGGGCTTGCCGTGGTGGTGTTGAGGCTCCCTGAGGTGGGAAGGTCGACAGGTCGTCGAGCATGGTCTGGTAGCCCTCGTCGCTGCTCTGTTCGGCCTGACGACGGAGAACCTTGAGGAGGAGGCGTTGATCGGCGGACGTGATGGTTCCGGCAGCGCGGAGCAGGACGAACCCGGCCACGATGAGCTGGTCGGCCGAGTCGTCGTCGTCGGCCGCCTCGCGGGCTAGAGCGGTGGCTTTGAAGCCGAGGACGACATCGAGGCGTGGGTCTGCTTGGAGCACAGCGGCTCCGTCCGACCACTCGCTGAGGGTGTCGGAGCCTTCATCTGTGCCGAAGGGCAGCGTGTCGTCGTTCGCAGCGAGGTCGGAGTCGTAGATCGCGTCGGTGAAGTGGGCGCGAAACGCAGGGTGCGGAAGCACGACCTCAGTACACACGTCAGTGGCAGAGAACGATCCCGGATGACGTCCGTTTCGCGGTGCCATGCAAGGCGTACGGCGCCGGTCCTAGTCCTAGCTCGGCCCGATTCTCGTATGACCCGCCCGAGAAAAAGCCCGGTGAGCGGGCGGCAGGTCCAAGTCGTCGACGCAACACTCGGTCTGATTCGAGAGTTTCGAGCTTACTGCTCGGCTCGTCTGCGAGCCCTCTGGAAGGCCAGGAAAGTCAAGATCATCCCTGCTACGACCAGCAGGTTGCCGGTCATGAAAGTCCATCGATGACCGATTGCGTTGATCACCGCGAGAACTACAGAGACGGTGGCGATCATCAACGGGGTGCCGAGCCAGCCGTTCCCGGGCCAGTTGTTGCCGAGGGCAGCACGCTTCGCTGAGGAGGCATCGCTTTCGTCCTCTGACTCCACCCTCGCGACGCTATACCTCGCTAGCTCGCTGCGCAGCGATAGAAGTGGACCGCGCGGCGGCCCGCAGCACGCTGGCAGGAGTGCGGTAGCCGAGGTTCTTGCGGGGGCGGTGGTTGAGGTCGTCCTCAACGGCCTTCACGGCTGCGGCAGGGTGGACTGATAGGTCGGTGCCCTTCGGGAAGTACTGGCGCACGAGACGGTTGTAATTCTCGTTCGCGCCGCGCTGCCAGGGGCTGCTGCGCTGGGCGAAGTAGATCGGCATCCCAATCATCTTGGCGAGGTCTTGGTGGCGGGCCATCTCGACGCCCTGGTCCCAGGTCAGGGTGTGCTTCACCTGGGGCGGCAGGCCCGAGAAGGCTTCTGCGACGGCCTGGTTGACGCTGGCGGCGGTGTGGTCGCTGGGCAGGTTCACGATGAGGCCGAACTGGGTGACGCGTTCACGCAGGGTGACCATCGCGGACGCCGAGCCGACGCCGATGATGAGGTCGCCTTCCCAGTCGCCGACGCATTCACGCCGATCGACCGCCGCTGGGCGCTGGTTGATCATGGTCATGTTCTGCACGGGCGCGCCGCCGCCGGTGGTGCTGAGCCACCTCGACTTGCGGAGGCGTCGACCGGTGCGCAGGCGTTGGCAGTAGCGCTCGTGCAAGGTCGCCCCGCCGGGCACGAGCAGGGCGCGGTAGATCGTCTCGGGCGACACGCGCATGCGGGTGTCGTCGGGGTAGGTGCGGCGCAGCCAGCCCGAGATCTCGTCGGGTGACCAGTAGCGGTTCAGCTTGCGCTGCACCAGCCGTCGCAGCCGCGCGTTAGCGGCGAGCTTGTGAGCTCGAGGGCGACGGCGCTGCACTTGGGCGCTGTGGTCAGCCGAGTGGGGCAGGTAGCGGCCCTGGTCGTCGCGGTGCCGGTCGAGCTCGCGTTTGATCGTGGAAGGGCTCCGGCCGAGCTCGGCGGCGATCTTGCGCAGCGACCAGCCGAAGCCGAGCAGGTCGGCGATCTTCAACCGCTCCGGCAGTGACAAGTAGCGCCCGCTCCACCATCTGGCCGGAGTCTGGGCGACGGTCTGGTAGCGGCTGCGATGGCGGATCCGCGACCCCGCTCGACGGCTCACACCGAGGATCTTGCAAGCCGCGGTGTTCGTCAGCCCTGACCTCATGAGCTCCCAGTAGCGAGCCTCGCGTAGTTCGTCGCGCGTGGGGGCAGGTGCCGTGAGCAGTGCTGCCTGACGCGTTGCCGACCAGATCGCCCGAGCGTCGGCAGCGACGACGGCGCGCTGCTGCTCTGCTACTCGCGCACGCCGATCCGCTTCCCACCGCTCAGCGCGCCGCGGCGGGATCCGAAGCCGCGCCGCCGCGGCCCGGACGGTCAAGCCCCGCTCGCGAGCCTGCTCAAAGCATCGGCGCCACCAGCGGTAACCGGTGGCCAAGCTCACCGACGCTGCACGGGCTGCTTCGACCGCGCTCGCGCCGGCGTTGAACGCAGCCCAGAACGTCTCCTCGACAGCCACGTCATGCGCCAGGTGATGCCGCGGGTCCGGCCCGGCAGCGAGGCGCAGCTGTTCCCACTCGAGCACAAGCCGTGAGGAGTAGCCCAGCTGCTGCTGCGCCTCGACCACACCGACCCCTGCTTGGCGGAGCTCGACGAAGGATTCGCGCAGCCACCGGTAGGCGGTCTCCTTCCCGATACCCGCGGCGCGGGCGGACGGTTTGAGACCGTGGCCCTCCCTGACCGAATCCAGGAACCTCCGACCCAGCGCAGAACTTCGACGCAGATGCATGACCCACCACCTCCACTGAAGGTGTTGCGTCGATCGATAGACCCTGGCGGGCGTCAAACGAAAATTCCTGGGAACCGCGCCAGCGCCGTATCTGCGCTTCGCTTGCTCAGGTCGGCCAGGGGCGCTGGCTCTTCCTCGCGCGTACAGGTGCCCGGGGTACGATCTGACGTAAGCGCTGAGGGCCTCGCGGGCGTTGCCTCCTCCCTCAGACATCCGAAGGCCCGCACCACTGGTGCGGGCCTTTCTCACTCTGGTTGCCAACACTAGGAGCGCTCTCGGTCACCTCGGACTGAAGCCGAACCTCCGGATCCAAAGCACTCTTCGTGTTCGAGGGGAGAGAGGCATCCGGCGTACCTGGCGCACGCGGCGGTACCGGCGGCTCGTCGACAGGAAGGTTTTGGTCAGCGATGCTTTCCTGACCCTACGTGATGCGCGGCCTCCGGCTGCATCCGTAGGACGTCGGCCCCTCGACCGAACGGAGGTGCCACGCCGTGCAAGGCGTACTTCATGTCCCGGGTCCGGAGCGAATTTGCGGACCGCGCTCGGGCTACGTCCTGTTGGTGCGCGGGGCCGCGCGCTTGAGCCTGGGAGCGAAAGGGTCAGTTCGGCAAGGCGTGGAGCCCGCCCCTGGGCTAGCAGGTTTGCTAGGTCAGGCCCCAGGTGCGGGTATCGCTCCACGGTACGTGAGTACGGGTAGGCCAGCGTTTGAGGACGATTTGGTTCGGGTCTAGGCGGGCTGAGCCGGACTGCCTACGTCTCGGTGATCCTGCCTCGACCGAGTCGTTGGGGTGGTGAGTGGGGACTGCTGCAGGTCTGGTTGACACTCGGGGTGAGTTAGTTCAGGCCGCGTTAGCGGCCAGGTAGATGGTCTCAAACTCGATCGGGGTGAGCCGGCCGAGGCGGCGTTGCCGACGTCGGCGGTGGTAGGTCCGCTCGATCCAAGTCACGATCGCAAGCCGGAGCTGCTGTCGGCTGGCCCAGCGGCGGGTGTTGAGGACGTTCTTCTGCAGCAGCGCGAAGAAGCTCTCCATCGCGGCGTTGTCACCGGCTGAGGCGACTCGACCCATCGAGCCGCGCAGACCATGCGCGTGCAGCGCGGCGACGAACTTCCTCGATCGGAACTGGCTACCTCGATCGCTATGGACCACGCAGCCCGCCACCACGTCGTGGCCGCGTCGCGCGGCGGCGCTGTTGAGGGCGTCGACGGCGAGCGCAGCCTTCATGCGGTCGCTGATGGAGTAGCCGACGATCCGGTTCGAGCAGACGTCCTTGATCGCGCAGAGGTAGAGCTTGCCCTCGGCCGTCCAGTGCTCGGTGATGTCGGTCAGCCACAACACGTTCGGCGCGTCGGCGGTGAAGACGCGCTCCACCCGATCGTCATGGACCGGCGGACCTGGACGGCCGCTCTTGCCGTTTTTGCTGCGCTTGCGGCTGTGGGCGGAGAAGATCTGCGCCTGCGAGCACAGCCGCCACACCCGCCGCTCACTCGCCTGATGGCCGGCAGCTCTCAGCTCGTCGGCGACGAAGCGGTAGCCGAATTCCGGGTCGTCGCCGTGCACGGCCAAGGCGGCGTCGGTGAGGTAGGCGTCGTCGAGGTCGCGGTCGCTGACCGGTTGGTGCTGCCAGGCGTAGAAGGCCTGACGCGAGAAGCCGAGCACCCGGCAGGTCACCGCGACGCGAACTCCGGTCGCGGCCAGGTCGAGGACCAGCGGGTAGGTCAGTTTGGGGACTGGCCAAGTTTCAGGTTCGCCTGCGACAGATACGCCGCGGCTCGGCGCAGGACCTCGTTCTCCTGCTCGAGGAGCCGGTTGCGGCGCTTCAGCTCGCGCAGCTCGTCCGACTCCTGCCGCGTCGTGCCGGGCCGGGCGCCCTCTTCGACGTCAGCGGACTTGAGCCAGTTACGCAGGCACGACTCGCTGATCCCGAAGTCCTTCGCAACCTGCGACAACGGCGCCTCGCCGCGCCGGGCGACCGCGACCACGTCGTCACGGAACTCCTTGGGATGGGGTGCGGGCATGATCGACATCCTTCCGCAGCGGCCCTCAGCCGCCACAAGTCAGATGTCAACCGAACCTGCAGCAGTCCCATGCCGCTCCTGGAACCCTCTGCGCCGAGGGACGTTGCGCTTACTTGTGGTAGCCACAGGCGAGCCCTGCACGCAACAGCGTTGCCTCTTGTGTAGCACCGTCGCACGTTGCGTTTGCACGTATCGAATAGGCAGTTCTGAAAGGCCCTTTCTGCGCTCTTGGCTTGGCGTGCAACACGGTCAGGCAGGTTCCGATTTGTCTTTGTCGGGTGTGACGTAACAGGTTGTACACCGTTTGCGCAACCTTAGCGCTGCGCGTGTCGTCGTCGACTTCCGCCGCAAGCGCAATACTCTGCGTTTGCCGACCAAGACCCAGCTGTAGGTGAGAAGTCAGATCTAGATCAGGAAGGGCGGAAGCGCACAACTCCGAGTCACGTCTAGATCGATGAGGTCGTACCGCGTTGGAGGCGCAGAGGTCGTGGTTGGTTTGGTGTCTACTGCTCTTGCGGGCGCGCGCAGCCGTGCTGAAGCAGGCGTTGAGAGCGTGCCCTCGCCTCGCGTAAGCAGTGGCGAGTACCGGCCTGCGATCAACGTGGGGTTCGACGCTTCGCTGAGCTTAAGCAAGGGCGAGCTCCTGGCTAGCCAGGATCAGTGGTGTGGCTCTAGGGTGCCCCGCGGTCCGCCGACTCCACTTGGACGAAGGTCGAAGCCGCGCTACTTCGTCGCTGGCTCCGCGCTGAGGCCCTCGTTGACAGCTCTAGCCAAGCGGAAATGTCACCTATAGGTTACATCTGCTGGTTCCAGAAACGGCGAGGGACGCCCTCCACAGGCGTCCCCAGCCAAGCAATCCATCACTTTTAGCTCGCCGGTTTAGCCGACCGGCGTCGCCTCCAAGGAGAACGACAGTTGCGACACTACCCCTGCTCCGGCATGCCCGGAAGTCGACCCGCCGACCAGTCCGGCGAGGTGGCTTTCTGATGGGCCGCCACAAGAGCATGAAGCCGGCCCTCGACGCTGGACCGATTACTGCCGTCCGTGCCACGACGCTGTTGCCACTCGCGGTGACGGCAACCGTCTCGACCAGACGCGCACCCCGGCCCAAGCTGGAAGCTGACTCCGCTGCACGGCACGAGCCGTCTGCGCGTCTTGCTTCTCTGCTCAACTACCGGCCGCGAATGAAGATCAGCAAGGCAGTCATCGAAGCCGCTGCCGAGTTGATCATGCAAACCCCAATGATCAGCACGACGGAGGACCGGTCGCTGATGGGCGAGTTGTGCCGGCTGTTGAAGTTCGACACCGACAACCATGGCGGCCACCTCGACGTGAAGCGAGCGCTCAGGCCGTCAGTCATCGACCAC
This sequence comes from Microlunatus sagamiharensis, assembly GCF_900105785.1. NCBI lineage: Bacteria > Bacillati > Actinomycetota > Actinomycetes > Propionibacteriales > Propionibacteriaceae > Microlunatus > Microlunatus sagamiharensis. Next base: position 3,601,227 of record NZ_LT629799.1, on the reverse strand, counting down.
TACCTCGGCCAGGTACGCGCAGGGCGCACGGCCGGTGGGTTGAACACGCTCCGGCTGCGGCTCTACCGGGTCGGACGCCTGCTCGATCCGCTCGCGTTCCCTGAGCCGCGGTTGACGCTCCCGCGTCCGAAGGAAGCACTGGCGCCTGACACTTCCGAGAACATCAGGCGTCTCTACGCGAAAGCGCGGACGGCGAGCCCCGCACTTCGGCGAAAGATGTTCTTCGTTCTTGACCTGGCGACCGGTGCCGGCGCCAGGGCTTCCGAGATCCGCGCTCTCAGAGCCTGCGACATCGCGCGGGCCGAGCAGGACCCAGTGATCGCCGTCGTGACGTTGAAGAGCGACACCTCGAAGGCCATGCGGGAGGTGCCCGTCATGGATGTCGACAAGTCGGCTCGGCTCCTCGCCCTCGCGGCGTCTGCTACCGACCCTTGGGCGCCGCTGGTGCCGATGGGCGAGAGGGGCGGCGTCCACAGCGTGCAGACCGAGTTGCGCAAACGAAGCCCAGCTCTGTCGTTCTCCGCTGTACGGCTGCGTCACTGGTGGATCGTCGACCTGTCCAACAAGAACGTGCCGGCCGCGATGGTCTATCAGCTCGCCGACCTCAACGACAGCCACACGATCGCCACCCTTCGGCGCTACATGAACACCTACCAGCCGGCAACCGCGCTGGAGATCCTGAAGGCGGCGACCAAGTGACCACCCGGCGAGGCGAAGGCACCTACACGATCAAGAACACCCTCTTCACTCAGATGCGCCTGCTGGTCGAGGCGTCGGGTGCTGAGGCGTACGTAGAGGGCTTGAACGGCGGCCCGAAAGGGCCTGGGGGCCGGCCCTCCGCGGAGATCAAGTACACCTTCCGCGCCGTTCTCGTGGCGATGGCCTTCCTCACCTATGTCGGCATCCTGCCGTCGATGGCCGAGGTGTTCCGCGTGATGATCTGGGTGTTCACCGACGAGCAGCGAGCGTCTCTCGGGGTGATCCTCAGCGAGGAGGACCGACGACGGCTGTGTCGGGACGAACTGGCTCAGCGGCGCGAGTACACCCGCTTCCAGCAGTGGCTCACCCGGCTGCTGACCTGCCTCGACTCCCACGCAGACATCCCAGCCCGGAGGCTGACCAACGCCGACGCCAAGCTGCGGCTGTCAAAGCGCAACAAGGAAACTTCGGCTCGCTCCTTGCAGGCATGGCTGTCGGCGCACACCGTGGTCAACCTCATCGTTGCCGGCTCCGTCGCCGATAAGGCACCCGCGGGGTACGAGGGTGACATCGTCGTTGACGAAACCACGTACGACGTCAGCGCCGTGCGGAGAGGTGACGGCACCAAACCCCACGCCTACAGATCGCCCGTTGCGATGGCAGCCCTCTACCGACGCGGCAAGGGCACGGTGCAAGACGGAGCGGACGGCTTCAGCGGCACCACCGAGAAGATGGCGGAGGGCATCGGCGTCACGGCCATCGTCAGGCACGGAGCCGTGAAGAACATCCGCAACGTCACCCCACTCATCACCGCCATCAGCTTCGGGCGAACCACCTCCGGGTCGGTACAGGCCACAGAGATGGCCCTGAAGCACCACCTGGCGAACGGACTGGACCCGCGTAAGCCCACCGACGGCAAGAACCGGCGGCAGCCGACCTGCACGACTGACATGGGCTACAACGTGAAGAACGGGTGGGCCGAGATGCTCTACCGCTACGGGTACAGCCCGGTCGGCCGCTACCCGGCACCGTGGCACACGGTCTCAGAGCTGCTCCCGCTCGCGGGGGACCGGGACCCCGACCAGGTCGCCCCGGGACCGATTATGGCTTCAGGCGCCATCTATTGCCCCTTCGCTGCCGGTCTGATTGGAGATGACAAGGGTTGGGTCCGGCGGTCGGCGGATCTGCTGAAGGACGGCGGGGAAGAGCGCGACAGGGCGCTCGCCGCACGACTGCCGCTGCTCATGGGCACCAACAGCCGCCTGCGGATGGCCGCGCTCAACCCGGGCAGGCCCTCGAAGACGGCTCCCCGCGTCGAGGTGCCGAAGGTCGACCTGATCTGCCCGGCCGTCCAGGGACGCGTCCGCTGCCCCCTCAAGCCGGAGTCGATGATCGCGCCGTCCGATCAGGTCCGCACCATCCAGCCCACCTGGGCTGCCGAGAGCAAGAAATGCTGCTCCCAGGGACACGTCACCGTCGCCCTGAACCCGCAGCAGTTCAAGCAGTACCAGCCGGCGTACGTCCCCGGCTCCTGGGAACACACCTACTTCTACGAAGCCGTCCGCGCGCTCAACGAGCGCGCGTTCGGCATCGTCAAGTCCCCTCACGAGTCGAACGTGCAGAAGATGAACTGGGGCGCACGCCGAGAGCCCATCATCATGCTGAGCATCGCGCTCATGGTCGCCATCACCAACTACAAGAGGCAGTGGGGAGTCATCGAACCGTCCGAAGAGGGCGAGGAGCTCACCGAACTCGCCAAGCCGGAGGAGCCCGAAGAGCTGACCATCGGCTCGTACCTCGAGAACCTCGCGAAGCTGGCACGCCGACTCGGCCGACCGCCGACGATGATCCCGCCGAGAACGTAGACACACGAACTGATAGTCGAGGGGCCGAACCACCTAGGTGGTTCGGCCCCTTTCGCGTCTCCACACGAGTAATGCCCTGGACTTTTTCGGCCCTCAGCGACCTCGATCGCTGACCCCGACTCAGGCCTCCCCACCGCGTGACCCCGGGTTCCAGGCCGAGCGCGCACCCGAGACGCTTCAGCTGCCCGTCACGGCCGCACAGGGCCATCTCAGGGTGGAGGCGCCCTCGCTCTTAATGCTCGGGACTTCCCACCTGGTATGTCCGGGACGCGTACACCGCAACCTCGCGCTGACTAGGAATCGTGAACCGCTGACGATCACGAGGACCGGTCCTTCGGGGCCGGTCCTCTCTGCGTCTCGGGGCGAGTCGGTCCAGATCATGCAGGCACGCGTACGCCCGGCCGTCGGAGGACGGCCGGGCGCAGCGGCGGTGCGTCAGACGCGGGCGGACGCCGCGTAGTCGCCGGTCGACGACCCCTTCTGCGTCTTGCTGGTCGACGTGGTCGTCCAGAAGTAGGTCCCCGGGCCGGTGACGGTGACCTTGGTCGTCAGGGTGCCCCTGCTGCTCGCCGTGGCGCTGCCGACCTGGACGGCCGGGGTGCGGTCGTTGCTCTGGAAGTAGAGGCTCGCCGCCTTGCCCTGGTACGCCGTGCCGTTGCGCTTGACGGTGCCCTTGACGGTGATCTTCGACCCGGGCGGCGTCGTCTCGGGCGTGGCGTTGACGGTGACCGCCACCTTCGCCCGCGCGTCGCGCACCTTGTTGGTGCCGACGACGGCGTGCTCGAACCTCGGACCGAACTCGTCGGGGATCCCGTCCTCGACCGGCACGATCGTCTCGTCCCCGCTGGGGCTGGTCCTCGCGCCCTGGACGGGAGGGACGGGAGGGATGGGGTTGAACGGGCCGAGCACGAGGATCCCGACCTCGACGGTGCCGTTCTCGAAGCCCTTCGCGCTGTCCTCGGGGTCGGCCGTCAGAACGGTCTTCAGGGTGTGCTCCTTGCTGTCGCAGGTGAAGACGGGGAAGGGCACCGTGTCGTCGTCGGAGCTCTCGAAGTAGGCACTGGCCTTGTCGTCCTCGCTGTACGTGTCCTGGAAGACACCGGGACTCACCGCGATGGTCGTGGGGTTCTGCGCGTCGCCGCAGCTGTAGACGAACGGCACGGCGACACGGTCGCGCGCCAGCACGGTGACCTTGTGGTTCACGACGTGCCACCGCAGGGCGAAGTTCGGGTCGTTGACCCGCTTCTGGGACTGCGTCTGGTGGTGCTGCCGGAGCCACGGCGACTGCGTGTCGGCCGAGGCCGCGGTGGGGACGAGGAGCGCGGCAGCGGCGAGGGTGCCGGCGGCCAGGACGGGCAGAGCGGGGCGCATGAGGGCCCTTTCTGAGTTCGGGGGTGCGCTGACCTTAGGCGTCCTTCAGGTTCCGCGTGGGGCTTTCGCCCTATTGCTCCACGGCTCGGCCGAACGGCGTCGTGCTCGGGCCCGACCGGCGCGGGACGTCGAACGCCCAGCCCCATGCGGAGTGGTGTCCCACGGGTGCCGGGGCGGACGTCCGAGAACCTCCTGCAGCCTGGCGAAGCCGCCACGAGCCGGGCGAGCTTGCGTACGTCCGACCGGCCCCCTATGGTCAGGTAATCGCTTACCTGAAGGAGGGCCAGTGTCGGCTCCCGGTTCTGTGAGCCTCAGCCGCGGCCGAGGCCCTGATCGCGCGGTCGCGGTGGTCCGGCTGGAGAACGGGCGCCTCAGCCCGATCACGGACGCCATGCGGGCCCGGCTCCGCGAGGTCGCTGACGAGCTCGGCGACGACCCCGACGTCCGCGCCGTGGTCCTGTCGTCCGCGTCGGCGGCGTCGCTGTCGGTGGGTTCGGACCTGAACGGCTTCCCCACCGACACCGAGGCGGGACTGCGGGTCTCCCAGGTCGAGCACGAGGCGTACGCGGCCTGGGCGGAGCTCCCGCAGCCGGTCGTCGCGGTCCTCCGGGGCCACACGCTGGGCGGTGGCCTCGAGCTCTCCCTCACCGCGGACGTCCGCGTGGTCGAGCAGGACGCCGTCCTCGGCTTCCCCGAGGTCGCCGTCGGGGTGTTCGCCTCGGGCGGCGGCACGCAGCGCCTGCCTGCCCTGGTGGGAGCCGGACGCGCGGCACGCCTCCTGCTGCTCGGCGAGAGCATCGACGCCGCCACCGCCCTCGACTGGGGGCTGGCGACCGAGCCGGCCGCGACCGGCGAGGGCGAGGCCGTGGCGATGGCGCTCGCGCGCCGACTCGCGGTGCTGCCCCGGGGTGGCGTCCAGGCGACCAAGCACTGCCTGCGCACCGGACTGCTGCACGGGGCCGCCGCGGGCCACGCCGAGGAGGCGACCCGCATCGCGGCGCTCTACCCGACCCGGGACGTGCGCGAGGGGGTCGCCGCCTTCCTCGGCAAGCGGCCCGCGGTCTTCACCCACGACTGAGGCGCGACGGGCGGTCCTCGCCCTGCCCTGCCCACCACGGACCGACGCCAAGGAGCCAAGCATGCAGATCGTGACCGCCGAGGAGGCCGCGCGCCACGTCGCCGACGGCGACACCGTCGTCATCGGCGGCAGCGGGGGCGGCCACGCCGTGCCCGAGGCCCTGATCGCCGCCCTCGAGGCACGCTTCCTCGCCACGGCGTCGCCCACGGCGCTGACCGCGGTCCACCCCGTGGGTCTCGGCGACAAGGCGACCCTGGGTGCGCACCGGCTGAGGCACCGCGGTCTCCTGCGCCGGGTCGTGTGCGGGACCGTCGTGGACGCACCCGGCATCGCCCAGGCGGCGGCGGAGGAGGAGATCGAGCTCTTCTGCGTCCCCCAGGGCTCGTTGTCGCAGCTCATGCGCGAGTCGGCCGGAGGCCGTCCCGGTCTGCTCACCGAGGTCGGCCTCGGCACCTACGTCGACCCGCGCGAGGGCGGCGGCAGCCAGGGGCGGCCGAGCGACGACCCGCCGTCGCGCGCCGTCGAGCTGGAGGGACGGCCCTACGTCTTCTACCCGGCGGTCCACGCCCAGGTCGCCCTGCTGCGGGGCACCACGGTGGACGCCGCCGGCAACGTCTCCATGGAGGGCGAGGCCTACTTCGGCGAGATGCTCTCGATGGCCCAGCTGGTGCACAACCGCGGCGGGACCGTGGTCGTGCAGGTCGCCCGGCAGGCCGGGGCGGGGGAGCTGCCTCCGAAGCAGGTCAAGATCCCGCACTTCCTGGTCGACCTCGTGGTCCTCGTCCCCGACCAGCCCACGACCTACCTCACCGCGGACAGCCCCGCGTACGCCGGGCAGGCCCGCGTGGAGGTCACCTCGCTGCCGCCGCTCGTCGCCGGTCCGCGGGCCCTCATCGCCCGGCGCGCCGCGCAGGAGCTGCGCGCCGGCGCCGTGTGCAACCTCGGCTCGGGGATCTCCACCGGCGTCGCCCTGGCCGCGGCGGAGGACGGGATGCTCGACCAGGTCGTGCTGACGAACGAGCAGGGCCTCGTCGGCGGGCTGCCGATGAGCGGGCTCGACGCCGGCGCGGCCGTGAACTTCGACGCGATGGTCGACCAGCCGTACCAGTTCGACCTCTACGACGGCGGCGGGCTCGACCTCGCCTTCCTGTCCTTCGCCGAGGTGTCCGGCCGCGGCGACGTCAACATCAGCCGCTTCGGCGGTCGCATCGTCGGCGTCGGCGGGTTCGTGAACATCAGCCAGGGCGCGCACGCCGTCGTGTTCAGCGGCACCCTCACCGCGGGCGGGCTGGAGACCGGTTGGGACCACGAGGCCGGCGCGCTGCGCATCGTCCGCGAGGGTCGTTCGCAACGGTTCGTGGACACCGTCGAGCAGGTCTGCTTCAACGGCGTCCTCGCCCACGCCCGTGGCCAGAGGGTCGTCTTCGTCACCGAGCGCGCCGTGTTCGAGGTCGACGACGAGGGCCGCCTGGTGCTCGTCGAGGTCGCCCCCGGGATCGACGTCGAGCGTGACGTCGCCGCGCACGTCGGCTTCGACCTCCGCCGAGCACCGACCCTCCGCGTCATGGACCGGTCCCTGTTCGACCGGTCCTACCCCGCCTGAGACCCGCTGCAACCACGGCTGCCGCACCCACCACCCGCCTGTGACGAAGGAGTCCTCCATGAGCAGTCCGAGCACGCTCGACCCCGAGCGCGACGTCGACCCGACGCAGGAGCGCCGCGTCCTCTGGGCCGGCGTCGTCGGCTCGGTCGTCGAGTGGTACGACTTCGGCCTCTTCGGGGCGGCGTCCGCGCTGGTCATCGGGCCGCTCTTCTTCTCCAGCGACCTCTCGCCGGCGGCGGCGACGCTGGCCTCCTTCGCCACCTTCGCCATCGGCTTCTTCGCCCGACCGGTCGGCGGGCTGCTCATCGCGAACTTCGGCGACCGGCTGGGGCGCAAGCCCGCCCTGGTCTTCACCCTGTTCCTGATGGGCGGCTCGACCTTCCTCATGGGCTGCCTGCCGACCTACGCCTCGATCGGCCTCTGGGCGCCCGTCCTGCTCGTGCTGCTGCGGCTGTGCCAGGGGGCCGGGGCCGGGGCCGAGCTCGCCGGGGTCATGACGATCATCGCCGAGACGGTCCGGCCCTCGCGCCGCGCCTTCGGGACCGCCGTGCCCAACGGCGCGACCGCGGTCGGCTCGGCGCTCGGGGTCGTCACCTTCCTCGTGGTCTCGCAGCTGCCCGATGAGCAGTTCCTGAGCTGGGGCTGGCGCGTCCCCTTCTGGTTCAGCGCGGTGATCTTCGTCGTCGCCGTCTTCATCCGGCGCCGCATCGAGGAGACGCCCGAGTTCCTCGCGGCCCAGGAGCGCACCGAGCGGGTGGCCACCACCGTCCGGGTGCCGCTCTTCGGGCTGCTCCGGACCCACTGGCGCGAGGTCCTCCTCGGCTTCGGGGCCATGTCCGGCCACCAGGCGATGTCGTACATCACCACCACGTTCGCCATCAGCTACCTGACCGGCACCCTGGACGTCGGGCGGTCGGTGACGCTCGCCGCCTCGCTGACGGCCTCGCTCGTCGGCGCCGTGCTCGCGGCGGGCTTCGGCCACCTCGCGGACAGGATCGGCGCGCCCCGGGTTTTCCTGGCCGGTGCTGCCTGGTGCCTGATGATGGCCTTCCCGTTCTTCCTCCTCATCGACACCCGCGCGCCGCTGCTGATCGTGCTCGGGCTGGTGGTGACGTACTCGATCTCCTTCGGGGCGATGGGCGGGGCCCAGGGCGCCTTCCTGGTCAACCTCTTCCCCCCGGAGGTGCGCTACTCGGGGGTCGCGATCTCGCGCGAGCTCGCCGGCACCATCGTCGGTGGGCCGGCCCCGCTGATCGCGGCCGCCCTGGTCGCGGCGAGCGGCGGCCAGCCGTGGCTCGTGGCCGCGTTCCTCGCGGTGGTCTGCGCCGTCTCGGTCGTCTGCCTGCTGGTCGCCCGGGCCCGCGTCGGCGACATGGTCGTCACGCAGCCGGCTGCTCGTGGAGCGGCCCGGTGAGTCCCGTGGACCGCGTGGGCGCCGTCAACCCGGACTTCAGCCTGCGCGGGGAGACGGTCCTGGTCAGCGGCGCGACGGGCGGCCTCGGTCGTCCCATCGCGATCGCGGCCGCCCGGGCCGGGGCGGACGTGGTCGTGCACCACCTCGACCAGCCCGCCGTCGCCGAGGAGGTGCGGGCCGGGGTCGAGGGCCTCGGGTGCTCGGCGCTCGTCGTCGAGGGCGACCTGACGCTCGACGCCGAGGTCGACGCGGTGTTCGAGGCGGTGGCTCGGCGCTTCGGCCGCTGCACGTGCCTGGTCAACAACGCCGGGATGATGGTGCAGGCCGACCTCGCGGACATGACGCGCGCGCAGTGGGAGGCCACCCTCGCCAGCGACCTCACGAGCCCGATGACGATGACCCAGCGGTTCGCGGCGCAGGACCTCGAGGTCGGCTCGGTCGTCAACGTCGCCTCCCAGCTCGCCTTCAAGGGTGCGCGTGGCTTCTCGGCGTACGTCGCGGCGAAGGCGGGGCTCGTCGGTCTCACCCGCTCGCTGGCCCGGGAGATCGGTCCGCGCATCCGCGTCAACGCGGTGGCCCCGGGTCCTGTGGTCACCCCGCTCATCGCCGACCTGGTCGACGACGAGGCCTGGGTCCGCGACCGGACGGGGGGCTCGGTCACCGGGACCCTCCACGAGCCGGACCAGATCGCCCCGGCGGTGGTGTTCCTCGCGTCCCCCGCGGCCTCCCTCCTGCACGGGCAGACGCTGCACCTCAACGGGGGCGGGGTCATGTTCTGAGCGGTTTAGTGTGTCGGCGGTGAGCCCGCCGCCCGACCGCCACCGGCCGACCGTGAAGGAGGTCGCCGCGACGGCAGGGGTCTCGGTCGCGAGCGTCTCGCGGGTCCTCAGCGGCTCGCCCAAGTTCGTCTCGGACGAGACGCGCACGCGGGTCCTGGACGCGGCCGCGCACCTCGGCTACTCCACCAACGTCGCCGCCCAGGCGCTGGTCACCGGCCGGGCCGGCAACATCGCGGTGCTGGTGCCCGACCTCGGCAACCAGCACTTCACGGCGATGGTCCACGCCGTGGTGCGCGACGCGGGTGCGGCCGGCTTCCACACCTTGATCGGCGACTCCTCCGACCGGGTCGAGGAGGAGCTCGGCCTGGCCGCCGCCCTCCTCCAGCGCGCCGACGGGCTGATCATGTGCAGCCCGCGCTGCGGCCCGCCCGACCTGGGCCGGCTGCTCGGCGCGCGCAAGCCGTTGGTCACGGTCAACCGCCGCTTCGTCGACCTCCCTGCCGTGGCGAGCGTGGAGACCGACGTCCTCGGCGCGACGCGGGAGCACGTCGAGGCGCTGCTGGCGAGTGGCCACCAGCGCTTCGCCTTCCTCGGGGCCCGCCTGGCGTCGGAGCAGAACCGGCACCGCTGGACCCTGATCGAGCAGCTGGTCCGCTCTCACGGCGGCGAGGTCTGGGAGCTCCCCCTCGACGACGCGGCGTCAGGTCTCGCGGAGGCCCTCGTCACCCTCCTCGGCCGGGGCTGCACCGCGGTCCTGGCGGCCAACGACCTGACCGCCGCAGAGGTCGTGGCCGTGCTGCGTGACCTGTCGGTCAAGGTCCCGGACGACGTCTCGGTGACCGGCTTCGACGACACGCGGCTCGCGCACTGGCTGACCCCGAGGCTCACCACGGCCCGGATGCACGAGGGCCGGCTCGGGGCGGCAGCCTGGGAGGCGCTGGTGCGGCTGCTGGAGGACCCCGACGACGTCACGCACGTCACGTTCGACACGTCGGCGATCTTCCGCGACTCGACGGGACCGGCCCCGCACCCGGCCGCCCACCGCGCTTCCTGAGCCGAGGTCGTCAGCCGTCCTCGGCGCGCGCCCCCGCCAGGGCGCCGAGCGCGTCGACCCCGGCGAGGGCAGCCGCGAAGGCGACGTCCGCGGGCCGCGCGTCCCAGGCGTCGCTGAGCACCTCGACCTCGACGACGCCGTCGAAGCCGCTGCCCGTCACGGTCTGGAGGAAGCCGTCGAGGTCGACCACCCCCTCGCCGGGCATGCCGCGGCTGCGGAGCTGGTGCACGACGGGCGTGACCCAGTCGGAGACCTGGACGGCGAGGAGCCGGTGCGGCGCCCGGGCGAGCTCCTCGCGCCAGTAGGCGTCCCACCACACGTGGTAGGCGTCGAGCGCCAGACCGACGGCGGGGTGGTCCAGCGTCTCGACCAGGTCCACGGCCTCGCGCAGGCTCGTCACCACGGACCGGTCCGCGATCATCATCGGGTGCATCGGTTCCACGGCCAGCCGCACGCCGTGGGCGCGTGCGTGGTCGGCGAGCCCGGCCAGCCCCTCGGCGACCTCGCGACGCGCGCGGGTCAGGTCCGTGCCGACCGCGGCGCCGCACACGACGACCAGCGCCTCGGCGTCGAGGACCCGGGCTGCCTCCACGAGGAGGTGGTTGTCGCTCCGGCCCGCCTCCCTCGCCGCGTCGTCGCGGGCGGGGAACATCCCGGCCCGGCACACCGAGCTGACCCGCAGCCCTGCCGTCCGGACCAGCCGGGCGGCCTCGTCCACGCCGAGGGTCTCCCAGGAGGAGGACCACAGCCCGATCCCGCCCAGGCCCGCCGCGCTGCTCCGGTCGACGAGCTCGGGCAACGCCATCGACGGGACGGTCACCGAGCTCAGCCCTGCACGTCCACGCTCCACGTCAGTCGACGCCCTGGGCGCGCAGGAACGACCTGAGCCGCTCCTCGGTCCGGTCCGGGTCGGTGAAGTACCCGATCGTGTTGGCCCGGCGCACCACCTCGACGAGGTGGAGCAGCGAACGGCCGGACTCGAGACCGTCGAGCATGCGGAAGTGCGGCTGGAGCCCGTCGAGGTAGGACAGCCAGGCGATGCCGGTCTTGTAGAACTGCGTCGGCGCCTCGAACACCACCCGGCTCACGGCCTGGGTGGGCTCGAGCACCGCCCGGAAGGCGGCTTCGTCGCCGGCGTCGAGGTGGCGGAACGCCGTCGAGGCCCAGGGCGCCAGCGCCGCGAACGCCCCGAGCAGGGCGTGCGAGTGCGTACGGCCGTCCCCGGCGATCATGTCGGTGTAGTGGAAGTCGTCGCCGGTGAAGACGTCGACCCCCTCGGGAGCGCGCTGCCGGAGCCTGACCTCCAGGACCGGGTCGAGCAGGGAGACCTTGATCCCCTGCACGCGCCCGGGCCAGGCGTGGAGGAGGTCGACGACCGTGTCCAGGGCCTGCCCGGTGTCCGTGGTCCCCCAGTAGCCGGCGAGCGTGTCGTCGAAGGCGGGACCCAGCCAGTGCAGGAACACGGGTCCCGGCGCCTCGCTGATGACCTGGTCGTAGACGAGGCGGTAGTCCGCCGGGGTCTGCGCGACCCGGGCCAGGTGGCGGCTGGCCATGACGACCGGCGTGCCGCCGCCGGAGGCGACCACGGCGACCTGGCGACGGTAGGCGTCGGCCACCTCCTGCAGCGTGGGCGCGGTGCTGGTCAGCGCGTCGGTCGTGACGCCCACCGCGACCCCGGCGCCGCCCCGGGGGTCGTCGGCCATGGTCCGGCGCGCGAGCTCCATCGCCGCCGCGGCCGGGAGCCCCATCCCCCGCTGCGCGGTGTCCATGGCCTCCGCGACCCCCAGGCCGTAGGACCACAACCGGTGCCGCAGGGCGAGCGTGGTGTCGAGGTCGATCGCCGCCTCTCCGCCGTACGTCCCCGCACGCGAGGACCGCCAGGGGTCGGGCACGACGTGCGCGGCCGCGAAGACGCGGCGCGAGGTGGGCGGCGCCGACGCGGGCGTCAGCTCTGCCGGACGTCGCCACTCGAGGGCTCGTGGGGCCCCGTCGAGGTCGGGAAGGGTGAGAGGCATGCCGGCTCCTGTGCAGGTAAGCGATTACCTCTAGACTATCGGTACCACCCGGAGGCGCCACGACGGCGCCTCGACGAAGGGAGAACGAGTGCCCAGCGACCTCACCTGGAGCGACCTGCGGGTCGGGCAGGGCTTCGTCTCGCCCGGGCGGACGGTGACCGAGAGCGACGTGCTCTCCTTCGCGGGCCTCACCGCTGACTTCTCCCCGATGCACGTCGACGACGAGTTCGCCCGGGCGTCGCAGTTCGGGGGGAGGATCGCGCACGGGCTCCTCGGGCTGGGGCTCGCCCACGGGCTCATGCTCGGCGGCCGGCTCCTGGGCAGCAACGCCATCGCGTTCCTCGGCCTCTCGGAGTGGAGCTTCTCCGCGCCGATCATGCTCGGCGACACCATCCACGTCGAGTTCGAGGTCGCCGAGCTACGGCTGCGGCGCAAGGACCCGAGCCAGGGGATCGTCACCTTCGCCGCGCGGGTGCTGAACCAGCACGGGACCGTCACCCAGTCGGGGCGCAAGGCCATCCTCATGCACGTCGACCAGCCTTCGGCCGACCTCGGCGCGTGACGACCCCCGGAAGGTCGCCGCGGCTCACCGCGCCGTCGGGGACCAGGCTCGCGGTTCTCATCGCCCCCGACAAGTTCAAGGGCTCGCTGGCCGCGGCCGACGTCGCACGGGCCCTCGCGCGGGGCATCGAGCAGGTTCGACCAGATCTGCCGCTGGTGCAGATGCCGGTCGCCGACGGCGGGGAGGGCACCGTCGAGGCCGCACTCGCCGCCGGGTTCTCGAGGGTCGAGGTGGAGGTGGAAGGACCCACCGGCGGACCTCTGCTCGCTCCGTACGCCCGTCGGGGCCGGGATGCGGTCGTCGAGCTGGCGAAGGCCGGCGGGCTGGATCGTCTGCCCGACGGCCTGCGCGCGCCGACGAGGGCATCGACGTTCGGGGTCGGACAGCTCCTGCGGCACGCGCTCGAGGCAGGCGTCGAACGGGTCGTGCTGGGGCTGGGTGGAAGCGCCTCGACCGACGGCGGCGCGGGCATGGTCCAGGCGCTCGGCGCACGTCTGCTCGACGAGCACGGCTGCGAGCTCGGACGCGGGGGCGGCGAGCTCGCGAGACTCGCGGAGCTCGACCTCAGGGAGTTCGTCCGGACCGATCACGTCGAGGTCGTCGTCGCGAGCGACGTCGACCACCCCCTGCTGGGCGAGCGGGGAGCGGCAGCCGTCTTCGGTCCGCAGAAGGGTGCCGACGCCGCGCAGGTGCGGGCGCTCGACCGGGCGCTCGGGGTCTGGGCCACCCACGTCACCAGGTCGACCGGGGTGCCGTGGGCGGACGAGCCCGGAGCCGGTGCGGCCGGCGGCACGGGGTTCGCTGCACTGGCCCTGCTCGGGGCCGAGGTCCGCCCGGGGATCGACCTGGTCCTCGACCTGGTCGGCTTCCACGAGGCCCTCCTCGACGCGCAGCTCGTGATCACCGGGGAGGGCTCTCTGGACGGGCAGTCGCTCAGCGGAAAGGCACCTGTGGGCGTGGCCCGAGCCGCCGGGCGGCACGGCGCGCCGGTCGTCGTGGTCGCCGGCAGGAGCCACCTGACGCCCGCGCAGGCCGGCGACACCGGGTTCGCCGAGGTCTACGCCTTGTCGGAGGTCGAGCCTGACCCGGCACGCAGCATGGCCATGGCTGCCTCGCTGCTCGAGCAGGCAGGAAGACGCGTCGCCCAGGCGTGGCTCGCTCCTGCGCCGGACCGGTAGGCGAGGGCTGCGGCGGCGGTCTGCCTGAACCCTCCTCCGGGTGCCTCTCGTGCCACCCGGTGGTCCATATGCCCAAGAACGATGGCGACGAGCGGTCTCCTCGTACCTCGTGCCCTCGCGTGGAGGCCTTCGCAGCAGCTCGGCCGGCCGGGGGCTCGTGCTTGCGGGATGCCGAACCGCCCTGGGACCCGGACGGCGCACCCCGACGTTCGCGTTGCCCGTGCTGCGGCGTGGAGCGGGCCTACCAGGACTCCTCGCCTTCCGGGGTAGCCCGGTTCCGGGGAGGCGTGGCTCACCGCGGGCGCGCCCTGGCGTGACCCGGCCGTCGGCGAAGACGGCCCGACCACGGGAGAGCGGCTGCGGCGGCTGGACCCGTCCGACGGGCAGGCTCCGGGCTAGGCGACCGAGACGGAGTCGCCCGAGACGGTGGCGGTGCGGGCCGCGAGGGGCTGGGTCGCCGGGCCGTTGACCACCGAGCCGTCGGTGATGGAGAACTTGCTGCCGTGGCAGTTGCAGTTGATCGTGTCCGTCACGTCGGCGACGGGGCAGCCGGCGTGCGTGCAGATCGAGGAGAAGGCCTTGAACTGGCCCGCCGTCGGCTGGGTCACGACGGCCTGGGCGTCGGCGAAGACCTTGCCGCCGCCGACCTCGATGTCGCTGGTCTTGGCGGTGACCGGCGCCGCGGAACCTGCACCCGACGCGTCCGGACCCCCGCCGCAGGCGGCGAGCCCACCGAGGGCAGCGGCGGCGAGACCGGTGGCGCCGAGGACGGTGCGGCGGCTGACGGGACGGGCGTACGGGCTCATGGGCGGGCCTCCAGGTGCGTCGGGTCGTCAACGGTATGCGGTGCCCCCGCGGGTCGTGCGCTGCCGACCCGCGGGCGGGCCCGCCCTACCCTGGCTGCGTGGCACGGACGATCACCGAGGCGATGGCCGACGGCCCGGTCGTCCTCGACGGCGGCCTCGCGACGCAGCTCGAGGCCCAGGGCCGCGACCTCTCCTCCTCGGTCTGGTCCGCGCAGGTCCTCGCCGACGACCCCGACGCGGTCCTCGCCGCGCACCGAGCCTTCTTCGCCGCGGGTGCGCAGGTCGCGACCACCGCGTCGTACCAGGTGTCCTCGCGCGGCTTCGCCAGCGTGGGCCAGGACAGCCTCCACATCAGCCGGCTGCTGCGCCGCAGCGTGCGGATCGCCCGGCAGGCCGCCGACGAGGTCGACGGCGACGCGTGGGTGGCGGCGAGCGTCGGCCCGTACGGCGCGGCGCTCGGCGACGGGTCGGAGTACCGCGGCGACTACGGGCTGACCGTCGCGCAGCTGCGACGCTGGCACAAGTTCGGGATCCAGGTGCTGGCCGACGTGGGCCCCGACGTCCTCGCCCTGGAGACGGTTCCCTGCCTCGCCGAGGCCGAGGCGCTGCTCGCCGAGGTGCGCGGACTGCCCAAGCCGGCCTGGCTCTCGATGACCTGCGACGGCGACCGCACCCGGGCCGGCGAGCCGGTCGCCGAGGCCTTCGCGATGGCGGCCGAGGTCGACGAGGTCATCGCCGTCGGCGTGAACTGCCTCGACCCCGCCGACACCCCGGAGCTGGTCGCGCTCGCGGCGAGCACGAGCGGCAAGCCCGTCGTCGTCTACCCCAACGCCGGCGAGCGCTGGGACGCCGCGGCGCGGCGCTGGACGGGCGACCGGACCGCCGTCGCCGGGCTCGTGCCGAGCTGGGTCGAGGCCGGCGCACGGCTGGTCGGCGGCTGCTGCCGGGTGGGCCCGGAGGAGATCGGCGCGGTCGCGGCGGCGATCGGACGGCACCCGGCTCCGACCGCGGTCTGACCGGGGTCCAGACCCGCGCTCCGCCGGCGCACAGCAGACGCACACCGCGGGCTGATGTGAGGCACACCGCGCCGACGCAGCCTGGAGGACATGGAGATCACGCAGCTGGCCACGGCCCTCGTGACGCTGATCGGGGTCGTCGTCGTGGCCCTCGTCGCCGTCGTCCCCCACGTCATGGACCTGGAGCAGGGCGCCCACTGACGACGGGGCGAGGCGGGCGACTGACGGGAGACCGGCGCCCGAGCGCCCCTAGAGAGTGGGCAGGCGCAGGCGGTCGTCCTGCAGCATCCGGACGACGTCCGCGCGGCTGATGTCGAGCGGGCGGCCGGACGCGGTGTTGCGGGCGACGACGGTGATGACCTGCGTTCCCTCGGGCCGGTACTGCCCCTCGAGCCCGTCGTTGGTGTCGAGCCCGTCGCTGAGGACGAAGCGGTTGCCGTCGAGGAAGCGGATCGAGGCGCAGGCGTTGCCGGTCGCCTCGCCGCAGCGGGGGGCGTACGCGCGGCTCGTCGCGATCTGGACGTAGACCTCGGTCGAGCCGCCGCCGTCGCCGACCTTGAAGACCTCCATCGCCAGCGCGCCCTGCTTGGTGGTCCACAGGTCGTCGGTCTCGTCGCGGGCGTAGTAGCTGGAGGCGTTGAAGTAGGTGCCCTCGGGGTCGAGGTAGGTCGCGACCACCTCGAAGACCGTCGCCCGCCAGGCCCGGGTCAGCGACGCCTGGCAGGTGCGCAGCGTGCGGTCGCAGGGCGTCGTCGGGCTCGGGGTGACGGTCACCGTTGGGGTCACGACCGGCACGCTCGGGGCGGGACCGCTCGCCGGGGTCGGCGCCGCGGGCCGCAGCTGGGTGACGACGAGCACGAGCAGCACGAGGGCCGCGGCGGCGACCCCCGAGCGCCGGAGCCGGCGGCGCCGGACGAGCTCCTGGCCGTGGGTCAGGTCGTCGTAGCGGCGGACCGCGCGCATCTCGGCGGGGACCGCGGCGTCGAGGCGGGCGACCAGGACGGCGTCGTCGGCGAGCTCGGGGGCCTGCCGGACCAGGGCCGCGCGGGCGTCGCGCGCCACGTCGGCGACGGTCGCGGCCGAGGAGTCGAGCACCGCGGCCATCTCGACGCGGGGCACGCGGGCCACCCACTCGAGCACGACGACCATCCGCTGGCGGGCGGACAGGTGGCCGAGCATGCCCACGACCGGGTCGACCGGCTCGTGGGCCGGCCGGGAGTCGACCAGCTCGAAGCGGGCGCGCAGCGACCACGCGGGCAGCGCGCCGAGGTCGGTCGTGTAGAGCAGCCGCAGCGCGACCAGCCGTGGGTTCCGCACCTGGCGCCAGCGGGCGTACAGGTCGGCGAGGGTGGCCTGGACGAGCTCGTCGGCCGCGTCGCGGCGCCCCACGAGCAGGTAGGCGCAGCGCTGCAGCAGCGCCCGCTCGTCCTCGACGAACGTCGCGTAGTCGCGGTCCCGCGTCAGGCTGGTCATGGCCTCGGCGCCACCCCCTCGTCGGAGCCTATTCGGAGCCGTCGGCCCCGGCCGATGCCCCGGCTCGAGGCAGCGTGCTCGGGCGTCGCAGAATCGGGGCGTGACGGGCTTCCGGCGTTACGTGGCGATCGGCGACTCCTCGACCGAGGGGCTGATGGACCTCGACGACGCGGGCGGCTACCGCGGGTGGGCCGACCGGCTGGCGCAGCACGTGGCCGACAGCCAGGACGAGCCGGTGGAGTACGCCAACCTCGCGGTGCGCGGCCTGCACGCCGGCGAGATCCGCGAGACCCAGCTGCCGCGGGCGCTGGAGCTGCAGCCCGACCTGCTGACCGTCTTCGCCGGCGTCAACGACGTCATCTCGGTGCGCTGCGACTTCGCGGCGCTCGAGGCCGAGCTGGAGGCCCTGTTCGCGGGGGCGGCGACGAGCGGGGCGACGCTGGCGACCTTCACGATGGTCGACCCCGGCGCGGTGAACCCGCTCGTGCGCCACGTCCGCGGCCGCGTCTTCCGCCTCAACCGGCTGCTGCGCTCGGCCGCGCTGCGTCACGGGGCGGTGCTCGTCGACTTCGAGGCCTACCCGGTCGCGGTGGACCCCCGGCTGTGGTGCCCCGACCGGCTGCACAACAGCGCGCTCGGCCACGCCCGGATCGCCGCCGCCCTGGCCTGGGGCCTCGGGCTGCCGGGCTCCGACGCGAGCTGGTCCGACCCGCTCGAGGAGGACCCCCCGACCCGCTCGGCGCGCGACACGCTCGCCGGCGACCTCGACTGGGTCGTGCACCACTTCTCCCCGTGGCTGGGCAAGGCGGTCCGCCACGTGCCGCACGGGCTCGGCGTTACGGCCAAGCGGCCCGAGCCGACGGTGGTCCCGCGCTCCTCGGTACGGACCGAGGGCGCCGGCACGAGGCTCGCCGAGAGCGACCGGTGAGGCAGCGCTTCACGGGCGAGATCACCGGCGTCGGCACCACTGCGGGCACGCGGTTCGTCGTCGGCGACTGGTACGACAGCCCGCTCGGCCGCTTCACCGACGTGATGGTCCAGGAGCCCGACGGGCACCGGGTGCTGCTCGCGCCCGGCGACGCGCACGCCGCGCTGGTCGGCGAGGTCTACTCCTTCGACGAGACCGTCATCGGTCCCGTGCGCATGACCACGAGCCCGACGAGCCGGGTCGTGAGCGCGCCCGGGCTCGAGCTGCACGTCGGGATCGGCGCCCGGACGCTGCTCGGCGGGCTGCTGCGCCTGGTCCCGCGGCGCCTGGCGACCGACCCGCGCTGGCTGGCGCTGCTGGCCCCCGTGGCGCGGCTGCGCGGCGTGACGACGCACGGCTCGGCCGGCGGCGGGCGCACGGAGTCCTACGGCGCGTACGACGCGTTCGCCGTCACCTCGGCCTCGGGTCGCTGGCAGGGTCAGGACCTGGGCGGGCTGGCCGACGTGGACCCGCCCGTCACCTTCGGCTTCTCCTCCACGCTGCGCCGCCCGTCGCTGACGCGGCTGGTGACGACCATCGACGGTCCTGACGGACGCACCGGGGCGTCCTAGGCGAAGAGCGCCTGGCCGATGTGCTCGCCCGGCTTGGCCCCCGGCGGCACCGCGAACAGCGCCGAGCCGGTGTGCTGGAGGTACTCCTGCAGGCCGTCCGACTTGCTGAGCTTGGTCTGCATCGGGATGTAGTGCGTGCGGGGGTCGGTCACGTACGCCATGAAGAACAGCCCCGCGTCGAGCCGGCCGAGCCCGGTCGAGCCGTCGACGAAGTTGTAGCCCCGGCGCAGCAGCTGCACGCCCTTGTTGTTGTCGGGGTGGGCGAGCCGCACGTGCGCGTCGGTGGCGATCATCGGCTGGTCGCCGCGACCGGCCATGGTGAAGTCCGGCTGGCTGAACTCGCCGCCGCCGGACAGCGGGGCGCCCTCGGCCTTGGTCCGACCGACGACCCGCTCCTGCTCGCTCAGCGGCTGGCGGTCCCAGGTCTCGATGGTCATGCTGATGCGGCGGGTGACGAGGTAGGAGCCGCCGGTCAGCCAGCCCGCGCGCGGGTCGGCGCCGCCGGGCACCCACACGTGGGCGCCGACGCCGGCGGGGTCCTCCGCCTTGAGGTTCATGGTGCCGTCCTTGAACCCGAAGAGGTTCCGGGCTGTGGCCTGGCTCGTCGAGGTGGACGACGTGCGCCCGAAACCGAGCTGCGACCAGCGCAGGGCGGCGCGGCCGAAGGCGATCCGGGAGAGGTTGCGGATGGCGTGCACGGCGACCTGCGGGTCGTCGGCGCAGGCCTGCACGCAGAGGTCGCCGTCCGAACGGGCTTCGTCGAGGTTGTCGCCGGGGAAGAGCGGCAGCCGCTTGAGCGCGGCGGGCTGGCGCGCGGCGAGGCCGAAGCGGTCGCGCCCCGACTCGCGGAACAGCGACGGGCCGAAGCCGAAGGTCAGCGTGAGACCCGACGCCGGCAGCCCGATGGCCTCGCCGGTGTCGTCCGGCGGCGCGTCATACGGGCCCGACGTCGGTCCGTACTCGCCGGCGCCCTGGCCCGCGGTCATCCGCGCCGCGGCCTCGGTCCAGTCCTGGAGCAGCGAGACGAGCTCGGCGCGGTCCGTCGTGGTGACGTCGAACGCGGCGAAGTGCAGCCGGTCCTGCGCCGGCGTCGTGATCCCCGCCTGGTGCTCGCCGTAGAAGTCGTAGACCTTCGGCCCGCTCGGCGCGGGCGTCTCCACCGTCGAGGCGCGCGCGACGCCGATGCCTCCGGCCAGCCCGACCGCGGTCCCCGCGACGCCCGCCCCGGCAACCCCGAGTGCACGGCGCCGGGAGAACAGCCCGCGCCGGGGCGCGCCCGTCCCGGCCGCCGGCGCGGTGCCGGGGGCCTGGGGGTCGGAGGGGGACGGGGCGTCGGTCACGGTCAGGGAGCTCTCTCGGTGGGTCTCGGGGCTCAGGAGACGGCGGCGGTGAGCTTGGACAGCGGCTCGGCGAGCGCGTTCACCGCGTCGGAGAGGGCCTTGATGTCGCTCTTGCTCACGTCGTCGTAGTTCTTGAAGCCGTCGCCCGACTTCTGCTGGTCGAGCAGCGTCTGCAGCGCGGTGAAGCGCGTCTCGAGCTGGCTGTCGAGCGCCTTGTCCTTGGTCGCCAGGATCGGGCGCAGCCCCTCGAAGCCGATGCGCGCGCCGTCGACGTTGGCCTGGAAGTCGTAGAGGTCGGTGCGCGACCAGTACTCCTCCTCGCCGGTGACCTTGCCCGTGGCGACCTCGTCGAGCAGGCCGCGCGAGCCGTTGGCGATCTGGTCGACGGTGAAGGTCATGTCGCGGGTGCGCTCGTGCAGCGTCTTGGTGTTCTTCACGAGGTCGTCGGCGTAGGTCGTGCGCTGCGCGGTCGAGAGTGCGGTGTAGCCCTTGGCGCGGGCCGGCCACAGGTCCTTCTCGATGCGGTGCCAGCCGGTCCACTTCTGGCCCTGCTCGAGGTCGGCCTCGCGCAGGTCCATCTTGGGGTCGAGGTCGCCGAACGACTCCGCCACCGTCTCGATGCGCTCCCAGTGGGTCCGGGCGACGGGGTAGAGGGCGCGGGCCTTCGCGTCGTCCCCGGCCTCGTACGCCGCCGCGAACTCCTCGGTCTTGCTGAGCAGCTGGTCGGTCTGGTCGCGCACGTAGGAGGCGTAGTTGGCGTTGGCCGCGGCGACGAGCTCGCCGTCGTCGGTGCTGGCGGCCGCGCCGTCGCTCGACTCGGCCACGGTGAAGGGCGCCCGGATGCCGTCGCCGACCATGCCCGGCTTGCAGGCGGTGAAGTAGCTGCCGGCGGGGGCGGTGAGGACGAGGTCGCGGGTGATGCCGGGGCCGATGTTCTCGACCTCGCCGAGGATCCGCAGGCCGTCGCCGGCGAGCAGGTAGAACTCGTTGATCTTGGAGCCGCTGTTGGTGACGCTGAAGGTCAGCTTGCCCGAGGGGGCCTCGGTGCCCGAAACTGCGCACGCGGTGTCGCTCGCGGCGACCGTCAGGGCGCGCGGGTCGGCCGAGCCCTCCGTGGAGGACGTCGTCGTGTTGTCGGTGCAGCCGCTCAGCACGGGCAGGGCGAGGAGCGCGCCCGCCGCGGCGAGGGGCACGAGGCGGCGCGCCGCAGGACGGCGGGTCGGGACGAGCACGGTCAGTTCCTTCCGGAGGCCACCGGCTGCGCGGGCGCAGCGGCGACGGGACGAGGGGGCGCGGCGCGGTGCCGGGCCTTGGTGATGAAGACGGCCAGCACGGGCACGAGGTAGCAGGTCCACGCGACCGCCTCGAGCACCGTGGTGGCGGGGGAGAAGTTGAAGACGCCCTTGAGGACGGTGCCGTACCAGGAGGTCGGCGGCACGACCGTGGAGACGTCGAAGGCCAGGGTGTTGAGGCCCGGCAGGATGCCCGCCTCCTGGAGGTCGTGGACCCCGTAGGAGAGGACGCCCGCGGCGACGAAGATCAGGAAGACGCCGGTCCAGAAGAAGAACCGACTCAGGTTGATCTTGATGGCGCCGCGGTAGATGAGGTAGCCGAGCGCGACGGCGACGGCGAGCCCGAGGACGGCGCCGAGGAGCGGCTCGACCGTGCTGCCGGTCGTCCCGGTCGCGGCCGAGGTGGCGGCCCAGAGGAAGATCGCGGTCTCCAGGCCCTCGCGCCCGACGGCCAGCATGGCGACGACGGCGAGCGACCAGGCGCTGCCGTCCGCCGCCCGGTCGACGGCCGAGCGCAGCCCGGTCGACATCGAGCGGGCGGTGCGGGCCATCCAGAAGATCATCCAGGTCACCAGCGCGACGGCGACGATGGACAGCGAGCCGCCGATCGCCTCCTGCGCGGTGAAGGTGAGCCCGCGGGGGCCGAAGGTCAGCGCGGCACCGAAGCCGAGGGACACGACGACGGCGATCCCGACGCCGAGCCAGACGCGGGGCAGCAGGTGCTGGCGGCCGGTCTTGACGAGGTAGGCGATGAGGATGCTGACGACGAGCGCGGCCTCGAGGCCCTCGCGCAGGCCGATGAGGAAGTTGGCGACCATGCTGCAGGCGCTCCTCGTTGCCGTGGTGCTCGGCGGCCCGTGCTGGTCGTCGACGCGGCTCGTAGGTGAGCCTCGCCTAAGTTAAGGCAGGCTCGCCTTGCTCGGCAACCAGGTGTGACAAGCCGAACAGGCTGCATCCGGACGGCTCGCGATTTCCGAGCCCGCCGAAGGGCTTGCGCCGAGACGCTCCCTGAGCTTGTTGGAGGGCCTGCGCCCGAGACGCTCCCTGAGCCTGTCGAAGGGCCCGGAACGGGTCGGCGTCTCTCACGACCCCGGGACCGGAACCCTCAGGCCCCCACTCGAACCCAGCGATCCCCCGCGCCCGGAACCCCAGGGTGAGCGCCCGCGCGGCCATGAACACCGCGTACGAGGCCCAGACCCACGCCAACCCGACGCCGAGGTGGCGCACGAGCAGGGCGACGGGGAGGTAGAGGGCGAGGGAGACGAGCCCGGCCAGCGCGAGGTAGCGGGCGTCGCCGGCGCCGATGAGGACGCCGTCGAGGACGTAGACGACGCCGGCCAGCGCGGCCTGGGCGGCGACCACGAGCACGACCCTGCCGACGAGCTCCTGCACGGCGGGGTCGGGGGTGAAGAGCCCGACGTACGCCGGCCGCGCCACGACCAGCGCGAGGCCGAAGACGAGCCCGGACACCACGCCCCAGCCGAGCATCCGCCGGGTCAGGGCCCGGCCGAGGGCGACGTCGCCGGCGCCGAGGGCGGAGCCGATCAGCGCCTGCCCGGCGATGGCCACGGCGTCGAGGGCGAAGGCGAGCAGCACCCACAGCCCGCCGATGACCTGGTGCGCGGCGAGCGCCGTGGCCCCGAGCGCGGCCGCGACCACGGTGTTGGTGGTGACGGCGGCCTGCAGCAGCGCCGTGCGCACGACGAGCCAACCGCCCGAGCGGGCGACCGCGGCGACGCCCCGCGGCCGGAACGCGACGGTGGCACCCGCGGCCCGCGTACGCCGCACCACGACGACGACCACCGCGACGGCGGCGCCGGTCTGGGCGATCAGCGTGCCGAGCGCGGAGCCGGCGATGCCGAGCCCGGCGCCGTAGACGAGCGTGACGTTGAGGGCGATGTTGACGAGGTTGGTGGCGACGACGACCACCAGCGGCGTCCGCGCGTCCTGCAGCCCGCGGAGCACGCCCGTCCCCGCGAGCAGGACGAGCACCGACGGCAGGCCGAGCGCGGCGACGCGGAGGTAGCGGAGAGCCAGCGTCTCGATGGCCGGGTCCACGCCGTAGAGCCCGACCACGAAGGGCAGCGCCAGCTCGAGCGCGACGGCGAGGACCACCCCGACGAGCACGGCGAGGACGAGCCCGTCGATCCCGCCGCTCAGCGCGGCGAGACGGTCACCGGCCCCGAGCCGGCGCGCGACCGTGCCCGTCGTCCCGTACGCCAGGAAGATCGACAGCCCGACGAGGACGTTGAGCACGTTGGAGCAGAGGCCGAGCGCGGCGAGCGGCTCGGTGCCCAGGTGGCCGACGACGGCGGAGTCGGCGAGCAGCAGCAGCGGCTCCGAGACCAGGGTCGCGAAGGTGGGCAGGGCCAGCGCCAGGATGCGCCGGTCGAGCGCCCGCGCACCCGACGGTGCCGCCGGAGCGGAGTTGTCCACAGGAGTTGTCCCCAGTGTGGAGAACTACACCGGTGTAAGTCGGCGAGCTCTCCGGGTCGGACGAGCCGGTTCGGGCCTAGCGCCAGAGGGTCGCGAGGCCGAACGCGGCGGCCATGCCGCCCATGCCGATGAGGATGTTCCAGTTGCCGAGGTCGCTCATCAGCGGCACGTCCTGGCCGGCGACGTAGTAGACGATCAGCCAGGCGACCCCGAGCAGGCCGACGGTGATGAAGGTCGGCGGCACCCAGCGACGGCTGGTCGGCGCCTTGACCTTCTTCTTGGTCTCGGCGTCGGCCCGCTGCTTGCGGACCTTCTTCTCGTCGGCGGACTTCCGCGTGCGGGACTCGGGCACGACCAACTTCCTCGGGCTCGGGGGAGGCCTGGGAGATGCCGCCCGACGGGCGGACCCGTGACTGGGCCGCGCCTGGACTACGAGCCGTTAGCGTAGTTGCTGGTCCCCCGTCGGCGACCAGGCGAGGCGGAGGAGCACCGGAGTTGCGCGAGGACCAGCACACGTGGGGCGACCGCGTCGTCGCCGCGCTGCTGCGTGGTCGCGAGGCGTCCCGGCGTCGCCGGGCCGGTCGTAGGCCCGCCGCCCGGGTGCTCACGGCGGCGGTCTGCGCGGTCGCGGCCTTCCTCATCGTGCTCAGCACGGTCAACGCCCGCGGCAGCGACCTGCGCCCCGGGCGCAACACCGACCTGACGAGCCTGGTGGCCGACCAGTCGCGCCGCAACACCGACCTCACCCGGCAGGTCACCGACCTGCGCACCCAGGTCGACGCGCTCGCCGCCGCCGAGAACGAGGCGAACGGCTCCGGGCTCTCGACCGAGCTCGAGCGCCAGGAGCAGGAGGCCGGGCTGACCCCGGTCATCGGCCCGGCCGTGTCGGTCACCCTCAACGACGCCCCGTCCTCGGTGGCCGCCAACGGCGTCGACGCCGACCTGCTCGTCGTGCACCAGCAGGACATCCAGTCCGTCGTCAACGCCCTGTGGTCCGGCGGTGCGGAGGCGATGACCATCCAGGGCCAGCGCGTCATCTCCACCACGGGCATCAAGTGCGTGGGCAACACCGTCGTCCTGCACGGCGTCCCGTACGCCCCGCCGTACGTCATCAGCGCGATCGGCGACCAGGGCCGCCTCGAGACCGCCCTGGCCACGTCGACCTCGGTGCAGATCTACCGCCAGTACGTCGACGCGTACGGGCTGGTCTACGACGAGGGGCGTGAGGGTTCGGTGACGTTCCCGGCCCACGAGGGTTCGCTGGACCTCCAGCACGCCCAGCCCCTCGACTCGAGCGCCTCCCCGCGCTGAGCGCCCACGCGCCCTGAGCTTGTCGAAGGGCAGAGCGCAGCTCCCTCGCCGGCGCCCGGTTCCGCTCGACCGACCACTGGTCACCTGTGGTCGGTGTTCGGGCTGCTGACCGCCCACTGCTGACCACTGGTCGCTCTTGACCAGCGGTACGGTCCGGCCGCCCCGCGACGGACGACACCTGGGCTGGCTCGGACAACACCTCGGACAACACCCGTTGACCAGACTGATCCTGTGAACGTCCCCAAGATCGACAAACACCCTGCTCGCGCCCGCCGTCACCTATAGCGTGTCGATGTCAGCCTCGGGGGAGTGCGGATGGTAGGGCGCGACGCGGCGCCGGCCCGGCACACCTTCCCCTGCCCGGAAGGACCGTGATGAAGATCAAGAACGTGGCGGCGCTCGTCGTCGGCGTGCTCGTCGTGCTGCAGGTCGGCCTGCGCGCCCCGGCGTCGACCCGTACGCGCCGCGCCCACGACGAGCGCGGGCTGAGCCAGTCGGCCGAGACCGCGATCCTGCTGGCCGGCGCGGTCGTCGTGGCCGGGATCGTCGTCACGGTGATCACCGCCTTCGTCAAGTCCAAGCTGCCCAAGTAGCCGTGCACGGTCGTCGGTCCAGCGGGTCCGGCCGGGGTCTGCCCGGCCGGTCGGACCAGCGTGGGCTGAGCTCCTCCACCCAGCTGGCCGTCGTCTTCCCCCTGCTCATGCTGCTCACCCTCGGCATCGTCGAGGCGGGTCTGTGGCTCCACGCCCGCAACGTCGCCCAGCGCGCGGCGACGGCGGCGGTCGACGTCGCCCGGGGCAGCTACGGCACCGCCGGCGAGGGCGAGGCGCGAGCGCGGGACCTGGCGGCGGCCGCGGGCCTGAGCGAGGTGGTCGTGCGGGTGGACCGCGGTCCGCAGCAGGTGACGGCACGCGTCTCGGCGCACGCGACGCTCGTGCTCGACCTGGGCCTCGGGACCATCGAGGAGACCGCGTCCGGCCCGCGGGAGCGGGTGAGCACGCCGTGAGGAGCACCCGCCCGGGCGCGAGACGGCGTGGGGAGGCCGGCTCGGTGGCCGTCGAGATCGCCCTGCTCGCACCCGCCCTGGTGCTGGTGCTCGGGCTCCTCGTGGCCGGCGGGCGGCTGTGGTTCGCCCGGACGACGGTCGTGGAGGCGGCGCAGGCCTCCGCGCGAGCCGCCTCGCTCGCCCGGGGTGCCGGCGAAGCGGCGGCGGTCGGCACCGATGCGGGTCGCCAGTCGATGATCACGGCCGGCCTCCGTTGCGCGACGAGCTCGGTGCAGGTGTCGACGGCGGCGTTCGCGGTCCCGGTCGGCACGCCGGCGACGCTCACCTCCGACATCACCTGCGACGTCCCGTTCGGCGACGTCCTCCTCCCCGGCATGCCGGGCTCCCTCCACCTCACCGGCCGCGGCAGCGCGGCCCTCGACACCTACCGCGCGCGATGAGCAGCAGCGGAACGGCCCGGACCGGGGTCGGGCGCGACGAGCGCGGGCTCACGGTCAGCGTCTTCGTGCTCGTGATCCTCGCCGCCCTCGTCGCCACGGCGGGGCTGGTCATCGACGGCGGGCAGAAGGTGACGGCTGCGAGCCAGGCCGAGGCGGCCGCGGACGGGGCCGCGCGGGCAGCCGGCAACGCCGCGGCCACGCAGCGGCTGGCCGGACGTGACGGGGCGGGGACGGCGGTGCTGGCGGCGAAGGCGTACCTGGCGGGACAGCCGGGCGTGACCGGCTCCGTACGGCTGGTGGGCGGCGTGGTCACGGTCGACACGTCCGCGGACGCCCCCACCCTCTTCCTCACCGCGATCGGGATCGACGCGGTGACGGGCACAGGCACGGCGACGGCCTCCGTCGTCCCCACCGGGCAGGAGCGCTGAGCGCATGAGCCTCGACGTCGAAGCGACACGGAACGGCAGCGGGCCGTCCCGCCGGCGACCGTCACGTCCGTCTCCGGACGCCGCACCGAGCACCCCGGTGCCGCCCCGCCTCCCCGGGAGGCGCAACCCGCGCTGGATCGCGCTCGGGGTCGTCGCCATCTGCCTCGGCGGTCTGCTGTCGTACGCCGTCTACGCCCGGATCAGCACCGAGACGCGCGTCCTGGCGCTCGCCTCCACCCTCTACCGCGGCGAGGTGGTCGAGGCCGGCGACCTCACGAGCGTCGTGCTGCACGGGCAGCCGCCGGGCCCGACGGTGAGCGTCGCCGACCAGGCCGGGGTGGTCGGCAAGCGCGCCGCGTTCGACCTGCCCGCCGGCTCGCTGGTCGCCCCCGGTTCGGTCACCGACACCGCCCTGCCCGGCGACGGGCGCTCGGTGGTCGGCCTCCGGCTCGCCACGGGCCGCGCGCCCGCCACCCTGCTGGACCCCTCGTCGCCGGTGCGGGTCGTGGCGCTGCCGGCACCCGCCAACGGTTCCGGCGCCCGCGACTCCCTCGTCGGGAAGACGTACGCCGGTCGGGTCGTGGGCTCGACCCCGGGCGCGGACGGGACCTCGACCGTGGTCGACCTCGAGGTCGACGCCGGTCAGGCGCCGACGATCGCCTCGCTCGCCGCGCAGGACCGCATCGCGCTGGTGCGCGACGCCGGGAGCTGAGCCGTGGCGATCCTGCTGCTCACCTCTGCCGCCGGGGCGCCCGGGGTGACGACGCTCGCGGTCGGGCTGACGCTGTCCTGGCCCCGGCCCGTGCTGCTCGCCGACTGCGACCCCGGCGCGCACCAGGCCGTCCTCGCCGGCTTCCTCGCCGGGCAGAGCGCCGGCGGCAAGGGCCTGCTGCGCGTCGCGGAGGCCCACCGCGACCGCCGCCCGCTCCGCGAGGCGGTCCTCGACCAGACGCTGCCGGTGTCCGGCGAGGACGGCGAGCGGCACCTCTTCCTGCCGGGCTTCAGCCGCGCCGCCAGCGCCGGGCTGTTCGGCGGCGTCTGGGACGACCTGGCCGACGCGTTCGACCGCCTCGGCGAGGTCGGCTACGACGTCATCGTCGACGCCGGACGCCTCGGCCCCCACGGGCTGCCCGGCCCGCTGGTCGAGCGCAGCGCGGTGACCGGCCTGGTGCTCCGGACGAGCCTGCGGGCGGTAATGGCGGCCCGGGTCCACCTGCCGTCGCTGACCGAGCACGAGCGGCTGAGCACCGCGGGACGCACCGGGCTCGTGCTCGTCGGCGAGGGCGAGCCCTACGGCCGTCGGGAGGTGGCCAAGGCGCTCGGCGTCGGCGTGCACGCGGTCGTCGCCGACGACCCGCAGGCGGCCGCGCACCTGTCCGACGGCGCGGTCCGCCCGCGCCGGTTCGAGGCGTCGCCCCTGGTGCGGAGCCTGCGCGCGGCCGCCGGCGTGCTCGCCGGACGCATGGCCCGCACGACAGAGACGGTCGGCCGGTGAGCGTCGAGGAGACCGCGGAGCTGCGGCCCCAGGCCGAGGCGCCGTCGCTGCAGGAGGTGCCGCTGTTCGTCGACACCGTGGAGGAGGTCGGCGAGGCCTCGAGCCCGGTCACCCGGCGCGCGCTCCAGTCGTACGGCGCCTTCCGGCGCGAGGAGCTGCGGGCCGCGACCCTGCCCCTGCCCACGGCGGAGCTCGACTGGCCCACGGTCGTCCAGCTCCGGCGGCGGGCGTCGGAGGAGATCGCGGGGGAGAGCGAGCACCAGCTCCGCACCACGGGCACGCCGATCGTCGGTGACGACCGGCTGCTGCTCGGTCGCTCGGTCATCCGCCGGGTCGTGGCCGAGCACGTCCGGACGCTGCACCGCGAGGGCGCCGCGCTCTGGTCGCCCTCGCAGGAGCAGGCGTACGTGGAGGCGGTCGAGGACGCGGTCTTCGGCTACGGCCGGCTGCAGCCGCTGCTCGCCCTGCCCGACGTCGAGAACATCGAGATCCACGGCTGGGACTCGGTCGTCGTGCAGCACGGCGACGGCCGGCGCGAGGTCATGGCCCCGGTCGCCGACGACGACGCCGAGCTGGTCGAGGCGATCCGCTTCCTCGGCCAGAACGCCGAGCCCGCCCGCCCGTTCGACGACCTGCACCCGACGATGACGCTGGCCCTGGGCGAGCGGTTCCGGCTGCACGCGATCGGCTTCGGCCTGTCCTACCGGCCGAGCGTGGTGATCCGGCAGCACACCATGACCTCGGTGTCGCTCGCCGACCTGGCCGACGGCGGCCTGATGCCGCCCGAGGTGGCGGCGTTCCTCGACGCGGCCGTCCTCGCGCGCCGCTCGATCGTCATCTCCGGTGACCAGGGCGCGGGCAAGACGACGCTGCTGCGGGCGCTGATCGACGCGATCCCCGCCGACGAGCGGTTCGGCACCCTCGAGACCGACTACGAGCTGATGACCCACCTCCAGCCCGGGCGGCAGAACATCCTCGCCCTCCAGGCCCGCGTGGGGCACGGGGAGTCGACCGGCGGCCGCGCGGTCGGCGAGTTCACCATCGCCGACCTCATGCCCGAGGCACTGCGCCAGAACCTCTCGCGCCTCGTCGTCGGCGAGGTCCGCGGGGTGGAGGCGGCCTCGATGTTCGAGGCCATGCAGGCCGGCACCTGCATGAGAAGATATACCCATGCGA
The DNA here is from genome assembly GCF_900105785.1 of Microlunatus sagamiharensis. Lineage (NCBI taxonomy): Bacteria > Bacillati > Actinomycetota > Actinomycetes > Propionibacteriales > Propionibacteriaceae > Microlunatus > Microlunatus sagamiharensis. The sequence continues at coordinate 3,571,851 of NZ_LT629799.1, read as the reverse complement.
GTCGGCTTGTACACCCGGATCTCGAAAGACTCCACGGGCCAAGGCGCGGGTGTCGCGCGCCAGGAGCAGGACTGCCGAGCCAAGGCCGACGCCAACGGCTGGACGGTCGGGCGCGTGTACAGCGACAACGACACCTCTGCCTACTCGGGCACCCCGCGACCCGGATATCGGCGGATGCTCGCTGACATCGAGGCCGGCGCAATCGAAGCCGTCCTCGTGTGGCACGTCGATCGCCTGTACCGACGCACGACCGAGCTAGAGGAGTTCATTGCGATCTGCCAGCCGCGCAACGTGCCGACGTACACCGTGCAGTCGGGTCCTCTCGACCTCGCTACGCCGTCGGGTCGCATGGTGGCGCGCACGCTGGGCAGCGTTTCGCAGTACGAAAGCGAGCAGAAAGCGGAGCGCCAGCGCCGCGCGAACCAGCAGAGAGCCGAGGCGGGTCGTCACTTCGGCACGCGTCGTCCGTTCGGCTTCGAGCTTGATGGCGTCACCCCTCGGCCGGACGAGGTCGAGGCGATCCGCTCTGGCTGTGCCGACGTTCTTGCTGGCAAGTCTTTGGCGAGCATCGCCCGTGGCTGGAACTCGAGGGGGTTAGTGACGCCCCAGGCTGGCAACCCCTGGACCTCGACGGTGCTTCGCCGAACGCTGAGCACCGAGCGCCTTGCAGGGATCAAGACCTATCGAGGCGAAGTTGTGCGTGACTCCAGCGGGGAGCCGGTAGAGGCCGCGTGGCCTGCACTTGTTGACCTTGAGACCTGGCGCTCGGTGCAGGCAGTCCTGTCCGCACGGGCGCCCAGCTGGCCGGGCGCCTCGCGCCAGTTGCTCTCCGGCGTTGCGCGGTGTGGCGCCTGCGACGCACCCATTCACTCGGGCGGTGCGCGCAACGGTCGCCGTCGTTACCGCTGCTCGCAGAAGGGCGGGCACGCGTACCGGGAGGCAGAACCAGTCGACAACTATGTCGGTGAGGTTGTTATCGCCAGGCTAAACAGACCCGACGCGATCGAGTTGATCTCCTCCGCTGATGCCAACGATGTGTCTGAGGTGCAGCGCGATATCAGAGCGCTCAACGTGCGACGTGACGCGATCGCTGAGGGTTTTGCTGATGGGAGCGTCTCCCTGTCGCAATTCAAGGCGGCCAACGCGAGGCTGTCAGCGCGGATGCAAGAGCTGGAGGCGAAGGTTCCAACTCCCGGACTGCCGGCCCTGGCTCACTTGGCGACTGCCCGAGATCCGCGAGAGGTCTGGGGGTCGTTGGATATCGACGTGCGTCGTCAGGTGATCGACGTCCTGATGGTTGTTCGGCTCGTACCCGTCGGGACGAAAGAGCGTGCTTATCTGGACGTTGAAGCGCGGATCGTAAATCCCGAGACGGTCCAAATCGCGTGGAGGGTCTGATGAGCTTCCGGAGAGTTCCACGGCCGCGGCGCGAAGATCGACCTTACGTCTCCATCGGCTGCCAAGCTCGGAGCCACGAGTCGACGCCGTGGTCAATCGCCACGTTCGTCCTGATGGAGCGTTGGACTGAGTCGCCGTGGTACGTAGAGAAAGGATTTCGCGTAGCTGAGCGGAAGGGCCGCGGAAGCCTCCAGTCGATTGCTGGGGGCGACGAACCTCGTCAGATCGACGAGCGGAGCGCGAATATCTTCGACCCCGATCTACGGCTCCGGTACAAGCTCAAGTGCCATCTTTGCGGCGATAGCGTCGAGTTGCGACAAGAGTCAGCCCAGCGGGTTCTTCAGTTTCTGCGTCTAGTCGGTCCTGAGGTTCCATTACCGATGGTCCGTCGTGCTATTGTCGAAAGCAGCACGCGGCGTTAGTTGCTTCGTGGTTCAACCTCCGAGCAGAGGGTGCTTGACCCTGCCCGGAGGTTCTTGTGTCTTGGACCCAAGACAGAGCACGTGTTGCATCGCTTACCCGATCGCGACCGGCTAACGATCCTGATTTGATTGCCGCAAGGCAATCTCTCAAGGCCAGTCGGCTTGCAGATCACATCCGTAGCGTCGTCGAATCGGCGCCGCCGCTGACAACTGAGCAGCGCGCGCGTATCGCATCGCTGCTGCGTTCGGACGGCGGTGCCGAATGAGTCCTGACATGCGAAGAGGCGGCCCCGGCCAGGAAACCGCCTCTGCATTGCTCGCAGAACCAATGCTACCGCCCGCTGAGCTTGACGCACTTGACGAACTCGCTTCGGTTGTGGCTGGCACTTTCGTGATCGTCGTCGAGCTACAGAACGGTCGTTTACGGAGGCAATGCTTCCTCACAGCGGCGGCCGCGGAGAAGGCCGCTGCTCGCGCTCTCGCTGCCGGTCACAACCCCAGCGTCTACCTAGCCGAGCTGAAGCCTCTGTGGCTACTCAAGGGGCTGGAGGTGGCCGAGTGAGGGTCACGCAAGCGTTCGAGTTCGGCTTCCGGGCGCGGATGCTCCAGGAGTGCCTTTCGTCGGCGTTGCCCAGCGTCTGGGAGCGACGGGCGCAAGCCTGGGAGGCTGCGCGTCCTCGTCAGAGCGACTTCAACGGTCGCGCGTCGAGCGTCGAACTGCGCGATCGCGATGAGCGCTGCCGAGACATGGCTGAGTCCTGTCGCCGTCACGCTCGGCTGCTACATGAGGCAGAGCCCACAAGCCCTTCTCCTCAGGTCATTGGCGTCCTGCTGGAGGCCGCATGAGTAGCCGTATCGACGATGAGCTCGAACAAGTGCTCGCAGCGGGTGCGGCTGCGTACCAGTTCACTTCAGGCGGGTCGTTCATCCTCGACGCCGACCCCAACCCGCGACCGCTCTGGGGCATCGACGACCAGGTACTGCTTTCTTCAGGCGAGGCGTTGATCATCGCTGGAGGGCAGGGCACCGGTAAGACGACCCTCGCTCAGCAACTCGCACTAGGTCGCTGCGGCTTCCCGGAGTACGCCGAACTCCTCGGCTTCCCCGTTGCTCCTGGCAAGCGCCGCACCCTGTACCTGGCGATGGACCGGCCGCAGCAGGCCGCGCGGTCGTTCCGACGCATGGTGGGTGAGGCGTGGCGGTCAGAGCTGGATGCACGCCTTGCGGTCTGGCCCGGCCCGCCGCCGTACGACATGGCTCGCCACCCGGCGATCCTGCTTCGACTGTGCGAGCAGGCCGGGGCCGACACCGTCGTTGTCGACAGCCTCAAGGATGCAGCGATAGGCCTGACCGATGACGAGGTGGGCGCCGGCTACAACCGCGCCCGCCAGACCGCCATCGCCAGCGGAGTCGAGGTCATCGAGCTGCACCACCAGCGCAAGTCAGTCAGCGGTAAGGGTGGCGAGACGACCGGAATCGACGACCTGTACGGCTCGACGTGGCTGCCCTCAGGTGCTGGGTCTGTCCTGCTCCTGACCGGCAACCCCGGCGACCCAGTAGTCGGTGTTCGGCACCTTAAGCAGCCTGCCTCTGAGGTTGGCCCTTTGCAGATCGTTCACGATCACGGCGCCGGTCGCTCGCAGGTCTGGCATGCCGCGGATCTGGTGGTGCTTGCCAAGCAGCCCGGAGGTATCACGGCGCAAGACGCTGCCAGCGCCCTTTTCGATACCGACAAGCCGTCACCAGCCGAGCGGGAGAAGGCGCGTCGGCGGCTCGAGCGGCTCGTCTCCGCTGGGTCTCTGATGGTGCTCGATCACGGCGATAAAACGTCGAGCAAGGCCGCCCGTTGGGAGGCCGCGTGAACCCCACCAGACCCTTCACGGACCCCTTCACGGGTGCCTTTCGACGCCGACCCTTCACGACCCCTCCACGACCTACACGTCTCGCGCTCTTAAACCCCTTCACGGACCCCTTCACGGGCATCACGCGGCAGGACCCTTCACGCGCGGGGGGTTCTTTAGAAGAACCCCGCGTGTGTCCGGATCGACTCGGGCCGCGTTTGAGTTCGAGTGGCACCCGGCGCAGGGCGCCTCCAGTCGAGGACGCAACATCCGGGAGAGCCAGACCCCAACGAGTCGCAAACATGATCCAAACCAACAGAAAGGCAAACCAGTGAGTCTGAATGGAATCGAACTCGCAGGGCATCGCGAGCAGCTGGAGGCCTACCGCCTCGAGCGCGCAAGCCACCCGGCCTGGAACCCGCTTCCTGAGCCTGAGCGCAATGCAACCGATGAGCACGCCGACGAGATAGGCGACTACGTCAGTCGCTATAACCAGCGAATCCGCGAGGTCGAGGAGGACCGAGGCCTGTCCGACGAGGGCAAGCTCGAACTCAAGGCCAGGATCTACGAGGAAGCGCAGGCCAAGGTCGGCGCGATGCGTGCGGCCTCCGACGAGATCGTTTCAAGCCGCACCAACGAACTGACCCGCAGCCTTTTCGGCATCACGTCGAGCATGGACGAGACGAGCTTCCGAGATGCTCGGGCTCGAGTGGCTAAGGCAGACCCGCAGGCCCTGTGCGATCTGATGGACGAGGCCGAAGCCCTGGGCGACCGCACGCTGCTGCGAGCCGGCTTCGCCCGAGCGTGGGAGAAGAGCCGCGAGGACAGCCGGCTCACGTCACCGGTTTGGGCCGGCATCGTCGAGGAGTACGTCCGGCAGAACCCGAGCACCGCACCGAAGGTCGCAGAACTGTCCAACCTGCTTACCGGCCCCGGGCTGACCGGGCAGCAGGTCCGCAAGGCGCAGACCACCGTTCGCAAGCCGAAGGGAATCCGCTGACATGGCCATGACTTCACGAGAGTTCGTTGACGTGCTCACGAAGGGCACGACGAACAAGGGCACCGATCGGGGCCGGTTCCGTCAGCTGCGGGCCTCGGCGACCACGGTGGCAGAGAAGCAGTTCTGGGAGAGCATGTGGGACACCACCGCCACCACCGCACAGGTGACGAACTACGACAACCCCGTTCGGCGGGTGAGCATCCGACCGGGCAAGGCGAGGCCGCTGGACGCCGCAGACCTGGCCTGGATCCAGCGGCTTCCTGCCGACCCGGCCAAGATCAGCCCGGAGGACGTGCAGGCGCTCAAGGGCATGGCCTCGCAGGCTGCCATGGGTACCAGTGACCACCGCCTCATTCGTGCGGTCCTGGGACCGGTCGAGACCTACCACGCCAAGCGGGAGGCTGAGGCGAACCTGGCGAACCTGTCTCGGCCCCTTACGCAGATTCCGGCTAACGCAGCTGACGCCTTGTCCGCGATCCTGGCGCGTGAGGTGCCTGACCTTCGGGACGACGAGCGGTATAGCAGGGCCAGCGCCATGGTTCGTGATGCTGTAAACCACCGTCGAGACCTGCACTTGGACCAGGTGGCCGAGGCCCGCGCAGCGGCGGCCTGAGTTCCTGTGGCGTCAAAGTCACGACACGCCATGTTCGTAGGGCGCAGGCGTTGTCGAGCCAAGGTCGGCGAGTGGGGTCACGCGCTCCTTTCCCCCACAGTGACCTGACCTGCGCCACACACAAGTAGAGCCCGGCACGTCCACGGGGGTGGCGTGCCGGGCTCTCGTGCGTCTCAGGCTGCCGCCTGAGCCTCCAGCTGCTCCAGGTGCTCGCGGGCCTCAGCGGCTTCTCTGCGGGCGTAAGGCGTATCCCAATTCCGTATCCACTGCTCAGTCTCGGCCACATGCTCGCGGGCTCTCACGATCTCGCGTTGCAGCTGACGGCGGGGCTGCTCTGCTTGACGTCGGCAGGCCGTCGAGCAGTAGACGCGAGGGGTCCCACGGGAGGCTGAGCGGTCGACCAGGGCACCGCAACTGGGGCACGGCAGACCCTCAGAAAGCTCCTGACCAAAAGTCCCAGAGTCGCGCAGATTGGCAGAAGCAGTACGTTCCGGTGATGCTCGACCACCGGGGAGGGGGGTCCCAGGCCTGGGGGTCGACGTCACTTCAGTCCTGGATGCTTTCGCGCTGGCGGCTTGGCCTTCGCCTGTATGGCTGTCTTTGCGGAACGGGCGTCGCGTGCAGTCTTGAGGTCGTGGCAGGTCTTGCACGCAGCTTGCCGGTTGTGGAGTCCTAGCGATCCGCCGAGGCTCAAGGGCACGACATGGTCATCGATCGTGGCTAGGCGCGTGCAGCCGGGGCCCTTGATCTGGCACTGGCCAGCTGCTCGACTCAATACGTCCGCTCGACCTTTGCGCTGCTCGTACGGGCGCTGACGATTCTTCGACCACACCATCGCTAGAACTCCTCGTGCCAAGTCTCTTCTAGGTGGGAGTTTGGCACCCCGATACCAATGTAAGCACGGGCAATTTCAAACGCTACTGATGAAGTAGGGCGACGACCGAAAGCCTGGCCGGCTGCTTTAGGGCAGCCGGCCGGGCGAGTTTGAGATCGCTCAGGCGTAGGGGTTCTTGCTGGTGACGTGATCGCAGCGATCAGGGGAGTTGAAGGGGCCAGTCATGCCGTTGCACTCGGTAAGGATCAGATTCTTGATGCCGCCGCTGTCGACGATGTCGGTGTGGAAGTAGGTCGTGGAGCCGTTGCCGGCGGTGAGGTGGTCGGTCGCCCATCCCTTGGTGTAGTCGCTGCCGGTACCGGCGGCCGTGGACTCGATCTCGAGGTAAGCGCCACGACCGTCGGCTTTGCGGTCGGTGTTCGTCCAGTCGACGTAGGCGTGATTGGCGCCGTACCAGGTGATCGTGAAGGTGCCGCGGGCGCCAAGGTCGGTGCTGTAGACGTTGATTGGGGACAGCTTGGTCGCGGCCTCGGCAGAGTGAACGACGCCTGTCGCCGCAGCACTAGCCACAACAGTGCAGGTAGCGAGACGGAGGGACAGACGCGCGAGGCGCTTAAGGGTGGAGGCCATGTCGTCAGCCTAGGAAAATCTGAGATTCAGTTGAACGCACACAAGGTGAACGGCAGATTGCCAGATTAGGACTAAGGAGGATGCATGAAGCGCCGCCAGTGGCAGCCACTCTTTGAGGGCGGTCGCAACCCTAGGCACGCACGGGTCGGGTGCATCTGCGCGCTCAGTGAGCTAGCGACAGGGCGCCTTAGTCTGACTTGATTGAGTTGCAGCCGTGACTCAGCTCGTCGAGGGCAATAACCACAGACGCCGCGCTCCATCCGAGCGGAGTTACGGACGCCGGCTGCCCGTCGTCAAGGACCTTCTCCGGGATGGATCCTGCTGAGGTGCGGTGGCTCGCGATCCAGGTTAGCCACGTCGCAGCCGTTGGCGGATCGACGCATGCGGCGGTAACGGCCACGGTCCCAACGGTCGGAGTCCAGCTGATGCCATCCCTCCGCCACGACCCGCCAGGAGCGAGTCCGCCTGCGGGCCTGTGCATGTATCTAGGGGCCCGGCGCCAGCTAGTTAGCGCTTCCGGATCGGTGTCGTTGCCGAAAGGCGGCAGCAGGAACGAAACTCCGAGGTCGACCGAGGTGTGTGACCCTCCGAGGTAGCGCGGATATCCGTCCGGACCAAAGCCTTCGGCGATCGCCGCCTGTAGCTTGTTCGCCGCATCAGCAGCCTCTTGACTCCTGTCGGGGTCCGCGAGGACGCTGTAGGCATAGGCGCTGTTGCGCAAGCCAGCGAGCAGCACCGCAGAGGTGGCCAGGGTGGTCCCGGCCGGCTTGACCTCCCAGTAGTCCGACGTACTAGGCGGTAGCCCATTAGAGGTGCGTACCGCCGCAAGCGTGGCTTGTGTCGAACGGTCGAGCATTGGACGGAACTGCGCGGCAGTAGCGCGACGGACTTCCGCAGATGGGGCCTCCTGCAGGACCTGACCGATCGCCCAGAGCGACCAACCAGACCCGTCTAGCTGCGGCCCACGGGCGTCAGGAACGCCGCTACCGTCGGGGAGGTACCGAGCCATGAACACGCCGTCGTTGGGCTGCACCCGCTGCAGGAAGGCCAGCCCGCTCACGGCGTCGTCGTAGTGACCGGTCCTGGAGAAGGCGCTAGCAACGAAGGCGAGGTCGCGAGGCCAGACGTAACGCCACTTTGGGCTCCAGCCGGCGACGGCCACGTTGTGGTCGCGGCTAAGCACATGCAGGTCAAGCAGCGCGAGCCGTGCCAAGTCTGGGCTGGGCACGCTAGCGGCGGAAGGTATGGTGCCCCGGTCGAGCCAGGCCTGCTGCTCGCGGACTGCTGCAGCAGCGTCCTCGTTGTCTACGGTGACGCGGTATCCGGGGACTAGCCGGCTGGCGTCGGTGACAAATATGGTCTGCCCGCCTGGGCCTATAGCCACGGTTTCGTCGTGCAGCGCCACGTTGGCTTGGTTGTGAAACCGGACCGCGAGCGGGATCATCGCTGCGAAGATCACGAGAGCAAAAAAGCCGCTCCAAGCCCGTCGATTCCGGACCGCTTTCGAGAGCCACGAAGCAGTCTCGGAGTGATGCAGAGTCACTCCTCGTACCTTGTCGACACGTAGACGGCGCTCACTTGACTCCCTAGATCGTCGGGCTCAGTAGCCGTGTTGAGCGATGAGTGCTCCGGCGTCGGCCATCGTGCTGTCGATACGTTCTCGCTGTTGCTGCAGGTTGACCCAGTATCTCGCCACAGTCGGCTGTTCTGCGGTTGCCTCGAGGGCGCTCATTCGTGAGACAAGGTTGGTTCTGCCTTTACAAGCGACATCGGTCTCGGCGACACGCTTGCGAGTGGCTAAGGGGCCACCAGTGGACCCGACCGGGCTCCACAGGTTGTTCTGGTCGGGATTGGGGTCCACGCCGCCCGCGCGCAGGCAGGCTTCCCACTCGCTGATCACCTGCCGTGCCTGGCTACTGTCCATGAAGGTGTGGTAGGTGTCGGCCGCCACGACCTGGCTTTCAGTGAACTGCAGGGTGAACTTGGTGTAGTCCGGTGCGGCGACGCACTGCTTGTAGGTGTCGGTCTTGTTGATCTTCTCGATGTCCTTAAGGTACGCGTCGTAGTCGCGGTCTGCCCTTGTAGGAGCTGGTAGCCCGTAGCCGAGTTCAGCTTGCTCGGAAGTCCACAGCCCGTAGCGACGGGACTGGAACACCGCGGTGTTGCGCACATCGACTACCGGCACGACTGTCCCGGCCGCGTCGAGACAGTCACGAACGACAAGTTGTTGGGCGAGATTGAGGGTCTTGTCCTGCTGCTCGTCGGTGATGAACTGGTCGAGAGGCAGCAGGATCTGGCCTCTCTGGGGGTCGATGAGCGGCTCGATGGTTGTAGGCGCCGGCGTTGGCTCGATCCTGCTCGGGTCGCCGGAGCACCCGCAAAGGCCGATCAGGGCAGCCGCAACGGCGGCCGCCCTGACCAGAGAAGCGCTTCTACCCACTCAGCTGACGCGAACGCTGCTGATTCGGTCCTGCCAGTTCTGGCCGGCGACGTTGCCACCGACGCCCGTGCCGCCGCCGTTGCTCAGCTTCGGGTCCTGGTAGTTGGCCCCCGACTGCTGAGACTGGAAGCGGATCCCGACGCCGTTGTAGTTGGTCTCCTCGTACCAAGTGACGTTGCGTCCGCTGATGTAGTTCTTCACCGAGTTCGCGCCGTTGTTGGCGGTGATGCCACTGCGAGAGCACGCCTCCCAGTCGCCCATCACCGAGTTCGACACCGTGAAGTCTGTGAAGCAGCCGGTGTAGGTGTTCTCACCCCAGGCACAGGCGTGCCCGCTCGTGCACTGCTCGATGTTCGCGCTGGCGGAGGGAGCGGTGAACGCGACCATGCCCCCGGCGAGCAGAGCGCCCGCTGCGACTCCCGTGACGGTCCTTCGGATCGACTTCATTGTGCCTCCTCGAGTATTCGGCGCCCCGTCAGAGCGCCTGCCCGGTGGTCGGGTTCGAGAAGCATCCCGGACGGCGTGCGAACTAATCCGTCCCCCGTAAGGGTGACACGGACGTGGTCGTCGGCCGTAGCGGTCACTGGTGCAGACGGGACCGGCGCTCTCGACGGCCGCACGATGGTTGGCAGAGTGCCTGGGGGTGCGTGAGAGTCGTGACGTTCTCACGCGATGTCGGGGTGCACCATGAGCCCATGACCGATACGTCGCCAGCTCGTCCCCGCCTCGGCCACCGGATCGGCGACACCGAACGCCAGACGTGCGCTGACCAGCTCGCCGAAGCATTCATGGCAGGGCGCCTGACCCACGACGAGTTCGAGGGCCGGCTCGACAGATCCCTGTCGGCCGTGACCGACGTCGACCTCGCGCTACTGACCCGTGACTTGGACACACCATCGCAAAGCAATGATCTCCACGTCAGACCGAATGTCGCGCGAGACGCCACGCTCGTGGCAGTCACCACTTCCGGGGTTGCGAAAGCAGTCGGATTCGAGGTCGTCCTCGCAGTCTTCGCCCTCTTCGCTGCTACTTGGTTCGGCACCAGCGACTGGCCCTTGATAGCGATCTTCTTATGGGCCTTCGGATCAGTCGCGGGAGCTGCCGGTGTCTACCTCAGCGGATCGCGCCAGCCCCGCAGTCCTCATTGAACCGCACCGGCTCGACGCGAAGGACGTAGCGCGCGAGTTCTAAGACCTCTACTCCAAGCAGCAGGCGCTACATCCCACCTGGTGATGAGTGACCGCACCACTAATTTTCGAGCGGACGCGCGTTTTCCCTACCGACGCGATGAGACTGGACTACTCGATCGTTACTTCGCGACCTGCCAGATTGATAATCTCCGCCAGTCAGTTGGAAACCCCATCATGTTCTCGGGTGTCATTCCATGGCTGGCAGGGAACTTGTTCATCGTCGTCGTAAAGTCCGAGATCCACGTGCTCTTCGGTTCCACAGCTTTCAGCAGGTAGGCGAGTAGAGCCACTAAGACATACAGCTTGTCGGTATCGACCTGCGAGAGGTGATGAATATCGTCTTCCACCATGCGCGCGTTAACCCTTTTCGGTGGATAGATCGTACTTCGGTTCCAGATGCGACAGTTGTGAGCGCAGTCGTTCCGCAGCACGTTAAGGGCCTTCAGCCAACCGTGCAATACCTCGCGATTCTTGACGCGGAACTTCTCGCTTACTCGTCTCGCATCGGTGGCGCTCAGCAGTTTCACTAGGTAGACAAGGCAGCCCATCGTCATGAACTCGGTTGCGGTCCAGACAGGTATCTCACCTTCGTATGCAGTCAGGAAGTGCTTGACGTAGTCTTCGCCACGACTGCGATGCTGAAGCTCGTCGTACTTCTGGCGCCAGTCGTCGTAAGCATTCGCCGACCCTCCGGCGCCGGCCTCGGGTGGCTTCGAACAAGCTTCTGCGTCAAGGAAAATAGGATCGAGGTGCCCGAATGGGTCTGCCTTGCCTAGTTGATAGGCAACGGACGATCGTAATCCGATCTCGACCCTTTGCAGACCGTCCAGAATCGTGCGGCGGAGACGCTGGTCGAAGTCATGCAATTTAGTAGCGTCGGCTAGGGCTGCGCCCTCGACGAACTGGTCTGATCTTGGCACTCGTCCGTCTGACGCGTCGCCGGAGCCGGGTTGCCGCAGGACGTATGTGTAGGCGGACAGGCGGTAGTAGCCGATCCTCTGCAAGGTGCGAGTCGCCTCGGCCGGATCGCCTACGTCGAGGCCGCGGCTAAGTAGGAGTCGGATCTGCTCGGGGTACGTCAGATGAGGCTTGTCGTAGCGCATCGCCGTCGGCACTTCTCTCCGGACAAACGAAAACCGGCCCATGCACGACTGGTGACCAGAGGTCGGTAGCCGAGAGAGGGGCCGGTGTTGATGGGGACAACGCTATAGCGTTTACACCGACGAGCGCGACTTGAGAAGGTCTTGTGTGACACAGATCACATAACTCAGTTAGGACAGCCGGCGCATGCTGCCACTGTCATCTGCGTCGCTGCGTACCGGTGTCAGTCTCTCGACTTCGACCCATCGAACTCCTGCCCGTGGCCTCCCGGCTTCGTCGACACGGACTGACACGGCGCTCGCGCACCAGCGGTAGCTGTGTCGCCGTCACTCGAGCACGTATCGCTGCATGGGCGCAGCGTGGGGGGTGTTGTCGAGCTTGACCCGCACGTGGGGGGGTGGACCGTGCGGGGCCAAGCGCGTCCGTTCGCGCCACTTCAGCCGGGCTGAGCGCTCCTGAGCGGTTAGTGTTGTCGGCGAGAAGGTGTATAAGCGGCCGCATCACGGGAAGGAGGCCCTTCATGAGTACTGCTCTTGAGGTTGCTGACTTCATCCGCACGCGGATGACGCCGAGCGGTGAGGTGCAGCTCCAGAAGCTCGTTTACTACTCCCAGGCCTGGAACATGGTCTGGAACGGAGCCCCCCTCTTCCTCGAAGAGATCGAGGCGTGGAAGGGCGGACCCGTCGTCCCATCTCTCCGCAAGGTGCTTGATGTCGCGCCGGGCGACTACCGCCTCGACGACGAATCCAGAAAAGCCATCTCCGCTGTCGTCAGCTACTACGGCGTGCATTACGGATGGACCCTGTCCGAGCAGACTCACCAAGAGGTGCCCTGGGTTATGACTCGTGGCGATCTTCAGCCAGGTGAGTCGTCGCGCCGGATCATCCCTCGTACCGTGATCCGCACGTTCTACACCGCTATGAGCCTGCGCGGCGAAGGTCCCGCGAAGCCCGACACTCCCGTAGCCGAGGCACCTGACGACACCGTCCTTGCCCTGGCTCGACGCAATCGACTGCGATGGGCCGACGCTCGCGCACTCCTTGCTGAGTGACTCTTCGGATCATCACTCTGCGTCAGGCGATCCTGATGCACGAGGCAGAAGGCGCAGGCCTGCTCATCGACCGCGGCAAGCTCGAGGGCGCCCTACTGGCACCCTTCGCCACCTTCGCTGGCGTAGAAGCGTTCCCATCGCTCACGGGGAAGGCCGCCAAGCTACTCGAGGCAGTCGTGACTGCGCACGCCTTCACCGACGGCAACAAGCGGCTCGCGTGGGACCTCTGCACCGTCTTTCTGGACCTCAACGGTCAGCGACTCGTTGACATCCCTGCCGCCGAAGTTGATCGGCGCGTCCGTGATCTTGAAGCGCACCGGATCCCACGCGAAGTCTTCGCCTTATGGCTCAGTGACCATCTTGCCTAGGACTTGAAGATCTCCTCTTGCTCAGCTCTCAGCTCGGCCGCCGCCTGCTCGTCGGTGTCGTCGATGACTTCCAAAACCGTCCCGGCCGGTACCCAGTAACTAGTCCTGTCGTCCAGCTCGGTTATCTCAGGCGTCACCCACACGCCTCGGAAGTCAGGTCGCTGGAGAAGCGAGACCTGGTTCATGATCTTGCCAAGCGCCCTGCCGGTGACTGTCAGTTCGAGCACGGCGCGTGGTGTGTGAATGAAGACTGTGGCCATACCCCTCAGTCTCCCTGCTTCGGTCGTGATACGTGGGACTTAGGGGCTCTCCTAGGCAGCCCGCTTGCGAGCAGGTACCGGTCGCGTGCCATATCGCGGCTGATACCCAGATCGGCAGCGATCGCGATGAAGGACTCGCCACCCTGCTTGCGCCGGACGATCTCAGCCGGATCGACCTCAGGCGCTGGCGTCGGGAGCGGCCGACCAGGAGCGCGGCAGGGTACGCCGTCCCGTCGAAAGCGCGCGGCGATGTAGCTCGGGGCGAAGCCCAGTCGCTCCCCAACCTCGCGGAAACTCATGCCGGCTTCGTAGAGCCGGCGGGCCTCCTCGAGGTCGAGAGTGGACCAGCGCTTGCCGAGTGTGGACACGAAGCCATAGTCGCAAGAGCTGGCTTCGCTGAAGTCAACTAGCGGAGGGACTCGACAAGCGCCACGAGGGCCGACCACGAAGAGCCCTCTTGGACCTCATAGGGCAGCGCTCCTCGGCTTCCGCCGATTCGAGGCATCTGCTTCAGCAACCCCACCGCTTCAAGCCGCACTAGAACCTTCTTGACTAGGTCGTCGCTGATGCCGACGGAACGCGACACCTGACGAGTGGTGACACCGCTCCCGCGCCATCGGTCAAGTTCCAGGACAACCTCGAACAGCTTGTCGTTGTTGAAGAGAGCAGAAGAGGCTCCGCGGCCGCGTGCCGGCGGTTCGCTCACACCGGCTCCTGTCTGTCCGTTACCGTGCGTTATGCCAACTGCACTACGCACAAGGGAGAACGCTCTCGTGAGGTCGATGCTACGGCGTGTCGGACGCAGGGTCGGCTATCGTCGTGCTATGGCAGCAAAGAAGCACTCAGAGGTCGCCGCCAAGCGGCCGCTGTCAGAGGTGCTCGCTCAGCTGCCGGGGCTTTGGGTGGCAGTTGACCGCCGAAGCAACGAGCCGATGGCGGCCGCGAGCACGCCCTACGAGCTGTCGGCGACGCTGAAGGCCAACCGGATCACCGGTGTCGCAGTTGTGCGGGCCCCTGACCCCTCGGAGCCGGAGCTCGTTGGTCTCGGGTAGGGCTCGCAGCACCCGTGGTAACGCCCTTCCCGTGGGTGTACCCCTATGAGGAAGACAGCGCGCGCCTCGGTGTAGCGGTGCTCCGACCAGTAGTCAGCGTTGCTCTCGTCGGCGACGCCGGCGCAGGAGCGCCTGTCTACGCGCTTGTCGATTCGGGTTGCGGCCACACGCTTGCGGCGCCTTGGTTGGCAGACGAGATCGGAGTAGATCCCGACGACTCGGACAGGCAGATCGTTCTGGGTCTAGGAGGAGAAAACGTTCTCGTTCGGTTCCTGGATGTGCGAGTTCGTCTGCTAGCACCCGGCGGCGATGAGACCGATTTCTTCGAGTGGCATGACGAGGTTGGGTTTCTTCGGAGCTGGAGACCAACTTGGCCCGTGCTTCTAGGTCAAGTGGCTTTCATGAGAACGTTCACGGTCACGATGAGCCGTCACGCACAGGCGCTCGCAGTGAGCGACCGAGATGATTTTGACCGCCGGTTCGGTGTGCAACTAGCACCTTGACCTCCGGTGCTGACCCGCTCCGCTCTTCCGCCGGGAGGGCGCTTTCTTTAACACCTTCACGCGGAACGGGCGGCATCCCAGTGAAGAAGCGCGGTCTCAAGGTGCCCAGCCGCATCGGCCATAGCGGCAGACCACTGGCGAGCCTCAGCGGGCGTCAGCTTCAGGTTGCCATCACCAGCGAAGACGAACATGGTCGGCTTGCGGAGCAGCGGGTGGGTTACGTCCTCTCCGACGACCATCTCCTCGGCGACGACAGAGACCTCGAGATGCTCGTGGTTGCCGTGCTCGTTGATGCACACCAGTCTCATCGACCACTCGAACGCCACGTGCTCTCGTTCCCAGCGGTCGTCTAGGCACTCACAGTCATAAGCGTGGAATGGCGTGCGGGTGCACCACGGCGGACACGGGGTTGTGGTCGGCATCGAGAACGGGTCTGCTGCGGTCATGTTGACCTCTCGGTGAAGGAGCCCCTGTAGGACTCTTACTATGGGTATAGCAAGTTGCCCAGACGGGGACGGGCACCCTCTCGACGACGCACTCGCACTCGGCCGCGTCGACGGTCGACCGGCTCGCGTCCCGCGTGGCGCAGGGCGGCGTGCTGAGCGTCGAGGAGGCGTACCGCCAGATCGCCCACAACATCCACCTGTTCGTGCACGTGCGGCTCGTCGACGACACCTGGCGCGGCGGCCGGCGGCGGCGCTTCGTGTCCGAGATCCGCCAGGTCGTGGGCTCGATCGAGAACGACCGCCCCGTCACCCACCTCACCTACAGCGCCGAGGGCACGCCGGGGCAGGCGCCCGGCTTCTTCCCCGACGCCGGCTTCGCCGAGGAGCTGGCGCCGTTCCGTCGCGAGCTCCGGTCGCACCGGGACCCGGCCGCCGGACGCGCAGGGTGAGGGTTCGGTGACCGCGCTCGTGGCGGTGCTCGCCGGGCTGCTCGGCTCGGCCGGTGTGGTGGCGCTCGTCGCCGGCCTGCGGCGCCGGCCGGTCGTCGAGGCCGTGCGGCGGCCCTCCTCGCTGGCGGCACGGTGGGCGCGCGTGACGCGCCGACCGCCCGGACCGGCCGGACGGCGGCGCGACCTCCTCGTGCTGGGGAGCGTGCTGGGCGGCTTCGCCCTCGCGGCGTTGAGCGGGTGGGTCGCGGCGGTGATCGTCGTGCCGGGGCTGGTGCTCGGGCTGCCCTACCTGCTCCGGGCACCGCGGCCCCGTGACGTCGCCCTGCTCGAGGCGATGGACCGCTGGGTGCGGACGCTGGCCTCGACCCTCGCGACGGGCCGCTCGGTCACCGACGCCATCCGCGTCTCCCGGCGGACGGCTCCGGCGGCGATCGCCGAGGAGGTCGAGGTCCTCGTGCTCCGGCTCAACAGCCGCTGGGAGACCCGTCGCGCGCTCCAGCGGTTCGCCGACGCGCTCGACTCCCCGGACACCGACGCAGTGGTGGCGGCGCTGATGCTGGCGGCCGGACGCGGAGCCGCCGGCGCGTCGACCACGCTGCACGCGCTCGCCGAGTCCATCCAGGCGCAGCTGCGGGCGCGACGGGTGATCGAGGTCGAGCGCTCCAAGCCGTACGTCGTGGTGCGCCAGGTCACCGTCATCACCCTGGTGACGCTGGGCGGGCTGTTCCTGCTGCGGCCCGAGTTCTTCGCCGGCTACCGCACGCCGGTCGGCCAGGTGGTGCTCGCAGTCCTCGTCACCGTCTACCTCGGCTCGCTGCTGCTGATGCGTCGCAAGGCCCGCCAGCCCGACCGGCCGCGGATCCTCGTCGGGAGCGGCTCGTGACACCGGGGTGGGCGCTCTTAGCCGGGGTGCTGGTCGCGGCCGGGCTCGTCGCGGTGGTGGCGGGTGTCCGACGCTCGACACCCGGGCTGAGGGCCGCGCTCGAACGCGTGGACGGCGCCGATGGCGTCGTCGAGGTGGACGGGGAGGCGGCGCCGCCGGGAAGCCGTTCGGAGCGCTGGGGCGCGCTGCTGCAGCGCCACACGCCGGTCGGGCTGACCGGACGCCAGCGGCGGGCGCTGCGCCTGCAGGACAAGTCGGTCGCCGAGTTCTACGCCGACAAGCTCGTGATGGCGGTGATCGGTGCGGTGCTGCCGGCCCTGCTCGGATCGGGCCTCAGCTGGGCGCTGCTCGGGCACGTGTCGGCGGTGCCCGCGCTGGCGGCGGTGCTGGGCGGGGTGCTCGGCTTCTTCGTCCCCGACCTGCTCCTGCTCCGTTCCGCCACCGGGACCCGCACGTCGGCGCTCGAGGCCCTCCTCGTCTACGTCGACCTCGTCACGCTCGAGCGCCTCGCCAACGCGTCGGCTCCCCAGGCGCTCGTACGGGCGGCCGGGCTGAGCCAGGTGCCCCTCTTCGTGCAGATCCGTACGGCCCTCGAGCGGGCCACCCTCGAGCAGCAGAGCCCGTACGCCGAGCTCCGCCGGCTGGCCGAGACCCTCGACCTGCCCGAGCTCGCCGACATCGCCGACGTGATGCAGCTCGACGAGACCGGGGCGGCGCTGTCGGGGACGCTGCGGGCACGGGTCCGCGAGCTCAGGGACGCGCACCTGACGGCGGAGCAGATCCGGGCGAGCGCCGACGCCGAGGGCATGACCATCTACATGACCCTGCCCGCGATGGCCTTCGGCCTCATCCTCCTCACCGCCGCGCTGCTGCAGATCGTCCTCGGATGAGCGGTCCCACCGGGGACCGGCGATGCCCGACAACACCCGTGCCGGACGGACAACACTTTCCGGCCCCACGGAGACGCCTGTTCGGCCAGGGTGGACGCCAGACCAGCAGCGGCGGAAGGGGAGGGACGTGAGCGAGCGCTTGGTGCGCCGGTGCCGGGGCCTGGCGTCGCTCGCCCTCCTGGCGGGCCTAGTCGTCGGGGTGCCCGCCGCCCTGGTCGGGCTGGGCGGCGACCCGCTGCCGCGGTCGGTCGACGCACGCGTGCTCTGGGACCTGCTCCTGCAGCCCGACGACGGCACCGTGCTCGTGCGCCTCCTGGCCCTGGTCGGCTGGCTCGCCTGGGCGGTCTTCACGCTGAGCCTGGTCGTCGAGCTCGTCAACCTCGTCCGCCACCGTCGCCACGACGTCGTCCTGCCCGGGCTGGGCGGGGTCCAGCAGTGGGCGGCCGGGCTGATGCTGGCGGTGGTGGCGATCGGCGGAGCCGCGCAGCTGTCGTCCGGCCCGGCGGCGTCGGAGGCCACCGTCGCACGGGCTGCGCCGGAGCCCGGGCGGACGCCGGCCGCCACCTCCTCGCCCTCGGGGCCCGAGGCCGCCCCGACGCCTGCGGTGGACGCCGCCGCGACGTCGTCAGCTGCGCCGGTACCGCTGGCGGCGCCCTCGGGGCGGCGGGAGCGGGTGCACGTGGTCGAGGCCGGCGACGACCTCTGGTCCTTGGCCGAGCGCTACTACGGCCGCGGGCAGGAGTGGCGCCGCATCGCCACGGCCAACCCCGGGCTCCTCACCGGCGGCCCGGACCGCCTCACGGTGGGCTGGCGTCTCGTGGTCCCCGAGGTCGCTCAGACGGGCGAGGGCGGCGGCTCGACCGCCGCAGCCGGGGTGCGCGTCCGGGTCGGGGACACGCTCAGCTCCATCGCCGGCCGCGTCCTCGGCGACCCCGGGCGGTGGCAGGAGCTCTACCGGGCCAACCGCGACCAGCTGGGCGACCCGGACGAGCTCCCCGTCGGTGTGGTCCTGCGCGTCCCGGGGGACGCGGAGGGAGCGCGGGCGTCGGACGACGAGGTCCAGGCCGCCGCCGGCGAGGACGTACCGGCCGAGGACGCGCAGGCTGAGGACACGCGGTCCCAGGACGAGCCGGTCGACGAGGAGCCGGCCGAGGACGAGCTGCGCGCCGTACCAGCACCCGCACCGCCCGCCGAGACAGCGGGACGGGCGGCGCCGACGGCACCCGCCGCTGGCCCGACCGGCGCCGCACCCGCTCCGACCGCTGCGCAGGGGTCCGAGTCCGAGTCCCAGGCCACCCCGGGAGACCGGACGGGCGCCGACGACCCCGACGACGACGAGGACGGTGTCCTGCTCCCCGGGCTGGCGACCGTCGGTGGGCTGCTGGCCGCGTCCCTGGTCGGCGGGCTCGCCGCACGGCGGCGTTGGCAGCTGCAGCAGCGGCCCGTCGGACGGCGGGTGGCGCAGCCTCCGCCGGAGACGAGGCCGGTCGAGGTCGCCCTGGCGCGGCGGGCCCGTCCGATCGGCCTGCGCACGCTGGACCGGGCGAGCCGGGCGGTCGCCGCTGCCGCCGTGGAGGCCGGCGTCGAGGTCCCCGCGCTGCGGTCGGCCACGCTCTCACCCGAGTGGCTCGTCCTCGAGCTGTCCGGGCGGACGCCGCCCGCGCCGCGCTGCTTCGTCGACACCGGCGGGACCTGGTGCCTCGCGGCCGACGCCGTCGATGGTCTTCGGGCCGTCCGCGGTCTCGGCGACGTCCCCCGGCCGTGGCCGCTGCTCGTGACCCTCGGCACCGACGACGAGGGGGCCGAGCGACTCGTCGACCTCGAGTCGCTGGGGCTCCTGGCCGTCACCGGGGACCGCGCCAGGGCGACCGCCGTGCTGGCCGCGGCCGCCCTCGAGCTGGCCTGCTCGCCGTGGACCGACGAGCTGCAGCTCACCCTGGTCGGGGACAGCACGCTCGCTCCCGCCCTGGCCCAGCACAACGTGCGGGCCGAGCCCGAGCTCGACGCGGTCCTGGAGCGGCTCGAGCGCACCGCCGCGTCGCGTGCACGGCATGCCGACGGTCGAGCGGCTCGCGACCTGCGCCTGGACCGTGACCGGGCCGAGGCCTGGACCCCCGAGGTCGTCGTGGTCGACGTCGACGTCGCGGCCGAGCAGGTCGAGCGCCTCGTCCGGGTCGCGACCGCCCGGCCCGGCTCCGGCCTGACCGTGGTGCTCAGGGGCGAGGCGGAGGGCGCCGGGGCGACGCTCGCGCTGGGCGAGGACGGCCGCGCCACCCTGCTGCCCGACGCGGTGCGGCTGGTTCCGCAGGCCCTCGGGAGCGAGGGCCTCGGGCCCGTCGTCGCGCTGGTCGGCGTCACAGGACGTGAGGACACCGACCCGGCGCCGTGGTGGTCGTCGGACGAGCCGCCCGACGAGCCGCTGGAGGCGCCGCCCGACAACGTGACCTACCTGGGCAGGCGACGCAGGACCGACGACGGGGACGAGCAGGAGAGGAGGGCAGCGGTGCAGGCACGGATGACCGAGGCGGTCGACGGCACGCTGCATGACCCGCTGCTGCAGCTCCTCGGCCCCGTCGAGCTGCTGGGTGCGGCCGGCACCCCGCCGACCCGCGCCGCACGCCAGTGCCTGGAGTACTGCGCCTGGCTGCTCGAGCACCCCGGGACCACCGCGCAGTCCATGGCTTCGGGGTTGCTCGTCGCCGAGGGCACCCGTCGCTCCAACATGAGCCGCCTGCGTACCTGGCTCGGCAACGGGCCCGACGGCGAGCCGTACCTGCCCGACGCCTACAGCGGCCGGATCTTCCTCGACCCCGTCGTCAGCTCCGACTGGCACCAGCTCCGGCTCCTGCTCACCGACGGCGTCGACCAGGCACCGACCTCGGTGCTCGAGCTCGGTCTGCGCCTCGTGCGCGGAGCGCCGCTCGCCGACGCCGCGCCGGTCCAGTGGCACTGGGCCGAGTCGCTACGCACCGACATGATCTCGTGCGTCCGAGACCTGGGGGTCGAGCTCACGCGGCGCGCGCTGGAGGAGCGGGACCTCGACCTGGCCCGCTGGGCGGCAGCCCGTGCCTTGCTGGCCGCACCCGGCGACGAGCTGCTCCTCACGGGGCGGATCCGTACGGAGCACCTCGCGGGCAACGCCGCGGAAACCGAGCGGCTTTCCCTCCAGCTCGCTCAGCAGGCGCGGATGCTCGGCGTCGACCTCCACCCGGCGACCGTCGACCTCATCCAGGAGGTGATGGAGGGACGGCTGAGGGCGCGGCTCGCCTGACCCTCCGGCGGCCGGGTCCAGGTCGGCCGCCCGCGCCGGCGCGGCGATGACCTGGCACTCGGACCAGCCCGGGCGCGTCCACGCCTTCCGAGGTCGACGGCGGGTTGCGCGCGGATCCTTACCCTGACGGGGTGGTCGTGGACGTGGTGGGGCTGCCCGCCGTGGGGTGGTCGGGACTCGGGGAGGCCGAGCGCGACCTCGTCACCTCGGCCGAGGTGCTCCTCGGAGCACCGCGCCACCTGGGTCTCGTCCCCGAGGTCGAGGGGCAGGAGCGGCACGCCTGGCCGAGCCCGCTGCGCCCGCAGCTGCCCGGCTTCCTCGACGCTTATTCCGATCGTCGCGTGGTCGCCCTGGCCAGCGGTGACCCGCTCGTCGCCGGGATCGGGTCGACGCTGGTCGACCTGCTCGGCACCGACGCCGTCCGCGTCCACCCGGCCGTCTCCTCCGTCGCCCTCGCCGGGGCGCGGATGGGCTGGGACGCCGCCACCTTCGACGTCGTCCGTATCGCCTCCGAGGGTGCCCAAGAGGTGCGACCGCTCCTCGCGCCCGGCCGCCGGCTCGTCGCACTGTCCCGTGACGCCGGGACCCCGGCCGCCATCGCCGGCGTGCTCGGCGAGGCCGGATTCGGCCTGAGCGTCGTCACCGTGCTCGGCGACCTCGGGACGCCAGCGGAGACGCGGCGCGAGTCGCTCGCCGCGACCGGCGTCGACGGCGAGGTCCCCGCGCTGAACGTCGTCTGCGTCGCCTGCGCCACCGACCAGCCCGAGGCCGACGGCTCGCCCGTGCCCGGGCTGCCCGACGACGCGTACGAGAACGACGGCCAGCTCTCCAAGCGCGTGGTGCGCGCCGCCGCCCTCGCCCACCTCCGCCCCAGCGGTGACGAGCTGCTCTGGGACCTCGGGGCCGGTGCGGGTTCCGTCGCCATCGAGTGGTGCCGTGCCGTCCGCGGCTCCCGGGCCATCGCCGTCGAGCGCGACGGCGAGCGCGCCGCCCGGATCACCCGCAACGCCCGCCACCTCGGCGTCCCCGGCCTGCAGGTCATCAGCGGCGTGAACGCCGACGCCCTCACCTGGCTACCCGCCCCCGACGCCGTCTTCGTCGGCGGCGGCGCGGACACCAACCTCCTCCACACGGTGCTGAGCATGATCAAGCCCGGCGGCCGGCTCGTCGTGCACGCCGTCACCGTGGAGACCGAGACCCTGCTGCTTGACCTGCACGCGAGCCTCGGCGGCGAGCTCGCCCGCCTCTCGGTCGAGTCGCTCGGCCCGCTGGGACGGTTCCGCGGCTGGGTCCCGGCCCGCCCGGTCGTCCAGTGGAGCCTCGTCACCCCCTCCGCCGACGGCACGCGCCAGGAGGACCCGGCCCGGTGACGGTCCACTTCATCGGAGCCGGCCCAGGGGCGGCCGACCTCCTCACCCTGCGCGCCGTCCGCCTCCTCGAGACCTCGCCCGTCTGCGTCTACGCCGGCACCTACCTCGACGAGGCCGTCCTCTCCCACTGCCCGCCCGGGGCCACCCTCGTCGACAGCCAGCACCTCGACCTCGACCAGATCACCGCGCACCTCGTCGCCGCGCACGAGGCCGGCCACGACGTCGCCCGCCTCTGCTCCGGCGACCCCTCGCTCTACTCCGCCCTCGCTGAGCAGACCCGGCGTCTCGACGCCGCCGGCGTCCCCTGGGACGTCACCCCGGGCGTCCCCGCGTACGCCGCCGCGGCCGCGATCGTCGGCCGCGAGCTGACCGTCCCCGAGGTCGCGCAGTCCGTCGTCCTCACCCGCGCCCAGGCCGCCTCCACCGCGATGCCCGACACCGAGGCCCTCAGCGCCTTCGCCGCGACCCGCGCCACCCTCGTCCTCCACCTCGCCGTCCGCCGCACCCGCGAGCTCGCCGAGAGCCTGGTGGACGCGTACGGCGCCGACTGCCCGGTCGTCGTCGTCGGCAACGCCTCCCAGCCGACCGAGACCGTCCTCCAGGGCACGCTCGCCGACATCGGTGCCCAGGTCGAGGCCGCTAACCTCCGCCAGGCCGCCGTGATCATGGTCGGCAGGGCGTTGGCTGCGCGGACTTTCCCCGAGTCACACCTCTACGACAGCCACCGCCCCCGCCACGGAGCCGAGCGCGACGAGCGCGGCGACCAGGAGCCGGAGCCGAGGCCCGACTCAGCAACGAGCGGACGGTGACCCCGAAGGAGGGGTTGCGGGCCACGGCGCCGGACGTGGATGGGTCTGGCGGGAGCCCGGGCGCGACCGCGTACGAGGTACGGCGTGAATCACGCGCCCGGGCGGATGGTTGTCCGGCGCCGTGGTCCGCGACCGCTCCGGCAGCCAAGACCCACGACGGGGACCGAGCATGACCGACCAGCCAGGCTTCTGGGACACCCTGGGGGCGCTCATCCCGCTCGGCCTGGCGGGGGCCTTCAGCTGGCTGCCGGTGACCGGGGTCGTCGTGCTGCTGCTGGCGGGTTCCGGCATGGCCCGCGTGTGGGCCTTCGTGGTGGGCCGGGTCTTCGGGCTCGCGCTGATCACCGTGGCCTTCGTCGCTGGCGCACGGGCGCTGCCAACGCCCAGATCGGCGCCGACGCTCGAGGGGCCCGTCGTGGCCGGGGCGGAGGTGTTCGCCGGCGTCGCGCTCGTCGTCGTGGGCGCGGTGACCTGGGTCCGGCGGGAGGTCGCGCGCACGAAGGAGGAGCCGGCCTGGCAGCGCCGGCTGGGGGAGGCGTCGCTGCCGGCGGTCTTCCTGACCAGCGTGATCGTCGACCTGCAGCCCAAGGGCCTCGTGCTCGGCCTCTCGTCGGGCGTGGTCGTGCGGGCGGGGTCGATGCCCATCCCCGAGGCCGTGATCGTGCTGCTCGTCTACCTCGCGATCGCGTCGTCCTCGGTCCTGCTCCCGGTGCTCGCGACGTACGCGGCGCCGTCACGCACCCGCCGCTGGCTGGAGGCGGCGCAGGACTGGCTCGACACCCACGGCCGGACCATCACCGCCGTCGTGCTCGTGCTCGTCGGCCTCGTCCTGGTCGTCGACGGGCTCCGGCGCTTCTGACCCGGAGGTCCCTCGATGACGGGCGTACGGCGGCTCGATGAAGAGTTCCCGTGCTTCTGCTGAGGGCGCGGGGGGTGACCCCTGGTTCTGCCAGGATCAGGCGAAGTCGGGTCCTGAGCCTGGCTACTAGTCCATCGAGGGTGGTCGGCACGGGCCGGCCGGGAAGTGGGTTCACATGTCCGGACGCGTTCTCTCCAGCGAGCAGGCCAAGTCGGCCATCACGCAGATGCAGTCGATCATCAACGGCGGCCTCACCAACGAGATCAACAACCTCAACACCCAGGGCCAGGCCCTGTCCGACCCCAACAACTGGGACGGTCCCCTCGCCGAGCGGTTCCGCAGCTCCACCTGGCCGGAGACCAAGTCGGCGCTCGACAAGGCCAAGACCGAGCTCGAGGAGCTCCGCGGCCAGCTCCAGCAGATCTCCAGCAACATCATGACCGCCGGCGGCGGCAGCTAGTCCGCCCGGGACGCCCGTACGCGGCGTCCCCCGGCCACCGGACCCCGGCCGGGTCGCAGCACCTGCGACCCGGCCCCGGTCCCGGCCATCGAGGCAGCGCCTCTCTGCGCGCCGCCCGTGCTCCTCGCTCCACCATCTCTGCTCCACCCGCCATCGCGTCACCGACGCAGCCCGGCCGCCGCGCGGCCCCGTGGTGCTGCGCGCCCGAACCGCTCGGAGGATCCGCATGCCTGACCTGGGTGCCATCGAGGAGGACGTCCCCTTCGACGAGGGGACGGCCACCGCGCTCATCACCGCCTGCCGCTCGGCGGCCTCGGCGGTCGACGCCCAGGCCGGGCAGCGCTCGTCGTGGGTGACGACGGCGATGACCGACTTCAAGGGGCACTTCTCCGAGCTCTTCAAGGCGAACGCCCAGACCGCGGCGGGCGACGCGACCGAGCTCGCCAACCGCCTGCGCGAGGTCGCCACCGCGGCCGAGCGGCTCAAGGAGGAGGCGCACAAGGAGCAGGAGCGCCGCCAGAAGGCGCGGGAGTGGAAGAAGGAGCACGACAACCGCAACCTGCTCGAGCAGGGCTGGGACTGGGCGACCGGCGGCGACGACCCGCCCGTGGGCCCGCCCGCGGACCCGATCTCGGTCGCGGTGTCGCCCGCGGTCAACCGGTCGCGCGAGACCCCGGCGCCCGGCGGCGGCTCCTCCGGCGGCGGCGGGACCTCCTCGGCCCGCCCGTCGAACCTGCGCACCTTCGCCACCGGGTCGAAGGGCGCGAACGACACGCTGCGCCCGCGGCCCGCCGCGCTGCGGACCGCGTACCAGAACTTCCAGGCCCGCTGCCGCTGGGGGACGCTGAGCGCGTCGGGCGTCTTCACCGGCTTCGACGCCTGGCTGAGCGCCAACGACATCGACGTGACCTGGGCGACCACGGTCGCCGACGCCTTCAAGGCCGCCGGCGGCGAGGGGGAGGTCTCGACCCTGTCGAACAGCGCCGTCCAGGCCGCGCTGCAGGCCGCGAACGTCACCGTCACCCGCCAGGACCTCGTCATCGACGCCGTCCAGGCGCAGGGCCACCCGCCGACGTCCGGCTACGCCGACGACCCCGTCAACACCGCGACCGGCAACTTCGTCGAGACCGAGACCGACGTCGTGTTCCCGGGCGCCGCGTCGACGCTGGTGCTGTCGCGCACGTACAACTCGTTCCGCACCGAGGCCACGCAGACGCCCGAGGCCCCGGGTGCGGGAGCCTTCGGCCCGGGCTGGTCCTCGGTCGTCGAGGCCGGGCTGCGGCTCGACGACGAGCGCGCCCGCCTGGTGCTGCCCGACGGCCGCCAGATCTTCTTCCCGCGCCTCGGCACCGGCTGGGACCGCGCGGTCGGCGAGAGCCTGTGGCTGGGGCGCGAGGAGGCCACCGGCGAGCTGGTCGTCACCGGCAACGAGGGCTCGTGGTGGCGCCTCGGCGACGGCGGCGACCTGCGGGCGTACGGGACCGGCCCGCGCGCGGCCCGGGCGTACGTCGAGGTCACCCGCGACGAGGCCGGCCGGGTCCTCCGGCTGACGCACGCCAGGGGTCAGTGGGTCGAGCTCGTCTGGGGCCTGGGCGGCGAGGCAGGCGCCGCGGACCGCGTGGTCGGTGCCCGCACCGCCGACGGCCGCAGCGTGGCGTACGCCTACGACGCCGAGGCCCGCCTGGTCGCGGCGACCGGCGCCGGCGGGACGCGGACCTACCGCTGGGGCGACGACGGCCTGGTGGCCGCCGTGGTCGACGCCGACGGCGTGGTGGAGGCGGAGAACGTCTACGACGCGCAGGGCCGGGTCACCCGCCAGCGCTCGCCCTTCGGCCGCACGACGCGCTTCGTCTACCTCCCCGGCCGCGTCACCGTCGTCTCCGACGAGGACGGCTCGCGCTCCAACACCTGGATCCACGACGAGCGCGGCCGCCTGGTCGGTGTCGTCGACGCCGAGGAGCGGCGCCAGTCCACCTCGTACGACCGCTGGGGCAACCCGGTGCTGCTCACCGAGCGCGACGGGGCCACGACGGTCCACGCCTACGACGAGCGCGGCCGCCGGGTCCGCACGGTCACGCCCTCGGGCGCCGACCTCACCTACGGCTACGACGAGCTCGACCGCGTCACCACCGTGGTGGCCGAGCAGGGTGCGGTCACCGGGTACGCGTACGAGGGCAGGTTCCGGAACCCGTCGACGGTGACCGACCCCGAGGGCGGCCTCACCCGCCTGACCTGGACGGACGGCCTGCTCACCGAGGTCGTCGACCCGACCGGCGTCGTGGTCCGCCTCACCTACGACGAGCGCGGCGACCTGGTCGGCACGACCAACGCCGACGGCGCCACCGCGCGCCTCGAGCGGGACGCGCTCGGCCGGGTGACCGCCGCGATCACGCCGTCGGGGCACCGCACGACGTACGCCTACGACGAGGCGACGGGCCTGCTCGCCGAGCGCACCGACCCCGACGGCGGCACCTGGCGCCACGAGCACACGGCGGCCGGCCGCCGGGTCGCGACCGTCGACCCGCTCGGCGCGCGCACCACGCTCGAGCGCGGCACGCACGGCGAGGAGACGGCGACCGTCGACCCGCTCGGCCGGCGCCTCGACCGCCAGCTCGACGACCTCGGCAACCTGGCGACGGTGACGCTCCCCGACGGGTCGCGGTGGGAGTTCGCCCACGACGCGCTCTCGCGCCTGGTCGCGACGACCGACCCCACCGGGGGCGTCTGGCGCGAGGAGCGCGACGCGGCCGGCCACGCCCTCGCGAGCATCGACCCCACCGGCGTCCGCACCGGGGTCGACGTCGACGTCGCCGCGGGCCGCGCCGAGGTCGGTGACGAGGGCGGCTCCGCCGTGCTCGTGGTCGACCCGCTCGGTCGGGCGACCAGCGTCGGGCAGCCGGACGGGACGGCCGCCGTCTACACCTACGACCGCTGCGGGCGACCCGTCGAGGCCCTCGACGCGGACGGCGGCCTGACCCTGGTCGAGCGCGACGCCGCCGGCCGGGTCCTGGCCGTGACCAGTCCCACGGGTGCCGTGACCCGCCGGGCGTACGACGCGTGCGGCCGGCTTGCGCGCATCACCGACCCCCTGGGCGCCGTCACGACCATCGGCTACGACCTCGACAGCCGCCCGGTGACCCAGACCCTGCCGACCGGTGAGGTGGCGCGGACGACCTACGACGTCTGCGGGCGCGTCGTCCTCCACCGCGCGCCCGGCGCGGGCACGCTGCGCTGGGAGCACGACCTGGCCGGCCGCGTCGTCGCGACCGAGGAGCCGCGCCTCGGCCGGCGCACCTTCCGCTACGACGACGCCGGCCAGCTCGTCGCCGTGGTCGACGGCAACGGCGGCACGACCACCTACGAGTACGACGCCAACGGCCGCGCGACGACGATCACCGACCCGCTGGGCGGCGTGACGCGGCGCGTGTTCGACGCGATGAACCGCTGCGTCGCCGAGACCGACCCCGTCGGGCGCACGACGCGCGCCGGCTACGACGCCGCCGGCCGGCTCGTCTGGCAGGAGAGCCCGGACGGGCGCCGGACGACCTGGACCTACGACGGCGCGGGACGACCGGCCTCGATGGCCGTCGACGGTCGCACCGTCACCGCCCTGACGCGCGACCTGCGCCGGCGCACGGTCCGGGTCAGCGACGACACCGGCGAGCGGCGGGTCGAGCACGAGCTCGAGTGGGACGGCCGGGGCCACCTCGTCCGCCGCAGCCGGGACGGCCGGACCCTCCGCTGGACCTACGACGCGGACGGTCGCCGCACGTCGATGACGACCCCGGACGGCGCGTCGGCCTCGTACGGCTACGACGCCGCGGGACGCCTCGTCGCGGTGGACCACTCGGTGCTCGGGCGCGCCGCCTTCGACCGGGACGCGGCCGGCCGGCTCGTCTCCGCGGTGGCCGGTGGGCTCATCCAGGCGTGGGAGCACCGCGACGGGTTCGTGGTCGCCCACAGCGTCACCGACGAAGCCGGGGTGGCCCGGACCGAGGTCGAGCGTGACGACGACGGCCGGGTGCGCGCCGTCCGCCGGGCCGACGCCGCGGGCAGCAGCACCGCCCGCTACACCTACGACGGTGCGAGCCAGCTCGTCGAGGTGCGCTCGACCTCCGACGCGACCACCTCCGTGCAGCGCTGGGAGTACGACGCCGCCGGCCGCCTCGCCCGCGAGTCGCGCGTCGTCGGTGACGCGGCCTCGGTGCTCGAGCACGTGCACGACGCGGCGGGCCAGCTGCTGGCGACGGCGGACGCCGCCGGGAGGCGGACGACCCACACCTACGACGCCTCAGGGCGTCGCACGTCCACCCGGGACGACCGCGGGACGGCCACCGAGCTCGTCTGGAACCCCAGCGGCTACCTGACCGGCATCGTCCGGCGCTCCGGTGACGGGGTCCGGCGGACGCGGGTGCACACCGACGCGCTCGGGGAGCTGGCCTCGGTGGACGGCACCGAGCTGTTCTGGGACACGGCCGCCTTCGTCGGCGCTCCGGTCCTGGTGGGCGAGACCTCCGTGCTCGGGACCGGTGCGGTGACCGGCGTGGGCGGACCCGACGGGTCCTCCTGGACCGCACCCGGCTGGCGCACCGGCCGGGCCACGACCGCCGACCCGTGGAGCGCCGTCGCGCCGGCCGCGACCGTGGCCGACCTCGGGGCGACGTCCGTCGGGGCCTCGGGCGAGGTCAGCGTGGACGGGCTGGAGTGGATGGGTGCCCGGGTCTTCGACCCGGCCACCCACGGCTTCCTGTCCGTCGACCCGCTCGACCCGGTGACGGGTGCGGGCTGGTCGGGCAACCCGTACGCCTACGCCGGGAACGACCCCGTGCACGCCCTCGACCCGGCGGGCCTGCGACCGGTGACCGACGCGGAGCTGCAGCAGTACCGCGACGACAACGGCATCGGGGGCACGTTCAGGGCGGCGACCAGCGCGGTCGGCGGATGGCTGAAGGACAACTGGGAGTACGTCGCCGGCGGCGCGATGGTCGTCGCCGGCGGCGTCCTCGTCGCGACCGGCGTCGGTGGTCCGGTCGGCGTCATGCTGATCTCGGCCGGCGCCGACACGATCATCCAGAAGGCGACGACCGGCGAGGTCAACTGGGGCCAGGTCGCGATCTCCGGCGCGGCCGGTGCGGTCGGTTTCGGGGTCGGCGGTGCGGTCGCCCGGACAGCGGGCACGGGCCTGCGCGGGATGATGGCGGCCGGTGCCGCGGGGGGCGCCGCCGAGGGCGCGGTGAACGGCGGCGGCAGCTACCTCGTCGGGCCGGGCCCGCACTCGGTCACCGGCTTCGTGCAGAGCACCGCCGCGGGGACCGTCGTCGGCGGGGTCACGGGCGGCGCCGGCGGGGCAGCCGCCCACGGCATCAGCACGCTCGCGAGCTCGGGCGCCCGCGCGACGGCCTCCGGCGCCGGCTCGAGCGCCGCCACGCAGGGAGCGGGGTCGACCGCCGTCCGCACCCTCGACGACGTGCCCGCGGTGCCGGCGCGACCGAGCCCGGTCGACCACGACACGGCGCGGATCGCCGACCACGTGGCGGCGGCCAAGGCCGACTTCGACAACCAGGCGATCGCGGCGTCGCGCAGGGAGCTGGCCAACCTGAACAACCCGCGGGTGGCCTCCGCGACCCGGGGGACGATGATCGACCGCCAGGCCAAGGGGTACATCGACGCGGACCCCGACCTGCAGCACCTCTACACGACGCCGGCCGGCCACTACGGGCCCGACGTGATGGACTTCCAGACCGGTCGCTGGTGGGACATCACCACCCAACGACAATGGGACATGCACCAGACCAAGTACGAGCACCTGGGACCCGGTATCGGGGTGTTCACCGACTAGCGACCACCAGGAGGACACGCCCGTGCCGAGTGCGGCTGAGCTGAGGCGACGTTGGGACGACCCCGAGGCGGCGCGGTCGGTCCGCGCGGTGCGGACCTGGCTGACGGGTCAGGGACCGCAGCCCGACGGTCTCGGCGTCGTGGGCGGGCGTGTCGACCTGCGGGGGATCCCCCTGACGGCGACCCCGGCGACGATCGGTGACCCGGACGACCCCGCGCGTGGGGTGGCCTGGGAGTCGCTGGACCTGTCCGGCGCCCAGCTGGAGGAGCTCCGCTTCTTCGGCGGCTCCGTCCGGGACTGCCGCTTCGACGGCGCCAGCCTGACCGGCCTCAAGCTCTGGGGGACGGAGGTCGTCGACTGCTCCTTCAAGCGGGCCGACCTGCGGTCCCGCGCGCTGGGCACGGGGGAGTGGCACGGTCGGCGCACCGTGTGGAGGCGCGTCGCCTTCGACCGGGCCAACCTGCGCGAGGCGACCTTCCGGGGCTGCCTGCTCGAGGCGTGCACGTTCGAGAAGACGACGAAGCGTCTGCTCATCGAGGACTGCGAGGTCGTCGACTGCGTCTTCACCGGCGTCCTCGACACGCTCCTGGTGAGCGGCCGGGCCCTCCAGCACCCCGTGTCGCCGTCCATGTTCTCCGCCGACTTCAGCCGCGCGGTCTTCGAGGAGTCGAAGATCGAGGGCTACTCGCTGGACCGCGTCGTGCTGCCCGAGCAGGACGACCTGCTCGTGGTCCGTCACTACCCGGCTGCGGCTCGGCGCGCCCTCGCGTGGCTCGCGGACCAGCCTCAGACGCCGGCCGACCAGCAGGCCCTGCACCTCGTCAGGTACTGGGCCACCGCCCCGGCGCCGGAGGACGGCGACCTCTGCCTGGACCTGGGCGAGCGGGACGACCCCGAGGGCGCCGCGGCTCTGCGCCGCGCGTTCGCCCACGCGGAGGACGAGCCGGCCGCCGGCTGAGCGGCGCCCACCTGCTGCCTGCCTGACCCCCGCGGCGCCCGGCTCAGGCCGTGCTGCGCGGGGTCCAGACCTGGCCGGCGGCGCTGACGCGGGTCGCGCTGCTGCCGATGACGAGCAGCGTCTTCATGTCGACGACCGCCGGGTCGAGGTCGCCGAGGGTGGTGACGACGACGGACTCCTCGGCCCGGCCGACGTCGCGGCCGACGACGACGACGGTCTCCGGCGCGCGGACCTCGAGGAGCAGGTCGCGGGCGGCGGCGACCTGCCAGTCGCGGCTGCGCGAGGCGGGGTTGTAGAGCGCGAGCACGAGGTCGGCCTCGGCCGCCGCGCGCAGGCGCCGCTCGACGAGCTCCCACGGCTTGAGCCGGTCCGAGAGCGACAGCACCGCGTAGTCCGCGCCCAGCGGGGCTCCTGCCCGCGCCGCCACGGCCTGGGCGGCGGTGAGGCCGGGCAGCACCTCGACGGTCACGTCGGGGAACTCGTCGGCCACCTCGTACGCGGCCGCCGCCATCCCGAACACCCCGGCGTCGCCGCCGGAGACGATCGCCACCCGGGCCCCGTCGGCGGCGAGGCGGAAGGCGTCGCGGGCCCGGTCGACCTCGACGGTGTTGCCGGTCGCGTGCAGCGTCAGGCCGGGGCGCGGCGGGACGCGCTCGACGTACGGGCCGTAGCCGACCACGTGCTCGACGTCGGCCAGCGCGGCGGCGACCTCGGGCGTCACCCAGCGGTCCGGTCCGGGGCCGAGACCGATGACGAGCAGGTGCCCGCCCGTCGTCACTGCCGACGGGGCCGCGGCGAGGCCTGCCGATCGCGCGGCGTTGTCGGCCCGCCGGTCGCGCCCCGGCACGAGGACCATCGCGAAGTAGGGCACCTGCGCGGGGTCGACCTCCGTGATCGGCACGACCCGCTGCGCCTCGGTGCTGGCGCGCTCGACGTACAGCGCGTCGTCGAGCCGGCCGGCCTGGCGCAGCGCCTCGAGCACGCCGGCGAAGGTGCGGCCGAGCTTCATGATCGCGGCGGCGTCGGTGCCGGCGAGGCGGCGGGCGAGCTCGGGCACCGGCAGCGTCCCGGGCAGCACGGTGAGGACGTCCTCGTGCTTGGACACCGCGGTGGCCAGCGCGGCGGTCGAGGCGCTCACCGCGGTCACCCCGGGCACGACCTCGCAGGGGTAGCGGTCGGCCAGCCGGTCGTGGAGGTAGGAGTAGGAGCTGTAGAACATCGGGTCGCCCTCGGCGAGCACGACCACGTCGCGCCCGGCGTCCAAGTGCGCGGCGAGCCGCTCGGCCGAGGCGTCGTAGAAGTCGCTCACCGCGCCGTAGTAGCCGAGCGGGTGGTCCGTCGTCCCGGTGGTGACGGGGTAGACGAGCAGCTCCTCGACCGCGTCGGCGCGCACGAGGTCGCCGGCGATGCTGCGCGCGATCGAGCGTCCCGCGGTGCCCGAGTGGTAGGCGACGACGTCGGCCGCGGCGATCAGCCGGGCCCCGAGCCGCGTGATCAGCTCGGGGTCGCCGGGTCCGACCCCGACGCCCCAGAGGCGGCCGGTCACGCGAGCTCGTCCTCGGTGGCGAGGGCGTTGACCGCGGCGACGCAGAGCGCGGAACCGCCACGGCGCCCGTGCACGACCAGGAAGGGCAGGTCGTACGGGTTGGCCGCCAGCGCCTCCTTGGACTCGGCCGAGCCGATGAACCCGACGGGGATGCCGAGCACGGCCGCGGGACGTGGGCCGCCGTCGGCGACGATCTCGAGCAGGTGGAACAGCGCGGTGGGCGCGTTGCCGATGGCCACGACGGCCCCCTCGAGCGCGTCGCCCCAGAGCGACACCGCCGCGGCGGAGCGGGTCGTGCCCCAGGCCCGGGCGAGCTCGGTGGTGCGGGGATCGCCGAGCAGGCAGCGGACGTCGTTGCCGGCGGGCAGGCGCCGCCGCGTCACGCCGGAGGCGATCATCTGCGCGTCGGTGAGGACCGGCGCCCCGGCCCGCAGCGCGCCGCGGGCGGCCTCGACGAGCCGCGGGTGGAACTCGACGTCGCTCACCAGCCCGGTGTCGCCGGCCGCGTGGACCATCCGCACGGCCACGACCGACTCCGCCTCGCTGAACCTCGACAGGTCGGTCTCCTCGCGGATCGTCGCGAAGGAGTCGCGGTAGATCGATCCGGGGTCGGAGCCGTAGACGTAGCGCCGGGTGGGCGGCCGCAGCGCCCCGGTCGCGGGCCCGTCCTCCGTCCGCGCGTCAGGCACGGGCGAGCACGAGCTCGGCGAGGTCGACCCGCGTGGGGGCGACGAGGTCGGTGTGGGGTCCGGTGGGCGCGCCGCAGCGGCGCTCGCAGCCGCTGAGGTGCGTACGGACGCCGGGGCCGCCGGCGCGGACCAGCTGCGCGGCGAGCGTGCGGGTGTCCGAGCGGCCGTTGGCGCACCAGGGCGCGCCGACGCAGGCGCTGACCAGGCTCCAGGCGTCGTCGGGGTCGGTCACCAGGCCGACCGCCTCGAGCGCGCTCCGGGAGGCCGCGGCGTCGGGGAGCACGAGGCTGCGCCAGGGCGTGACCACGACCGGGCCGCCGTCGGCGACCGCGTGCACCGCCTCCACCTGGGGCGGGGACAGCAGGCCGAGCGGCACGTCCACGACGAGGTGCGGGCCGGTCGCGCCGGCCGGCTGCGGGGTCGAGGGCAGGCGGAGGTCGGTCTCGGTGCCCTCGCCGGCCTCGACGAGGGGTTCGCTGAGCTGGCGCACGTGCCAGGCGTCGCCGCGGCGCTCGACGAACCGCAGCGCCAGGTCCACCAGCGCCTCCGTCGCCTCGCCGAGCCGCACCGGGCGTACGCGGCGGCGCTCGCCGACCAGCAGCTCGCCGCGCTCCGCGTCGAGGGCGCGGTAGCCGAGGTCGCACCCCAGCCCGGCCACGTCGCCGCGGCCGTCGTCCAGCACGAAGAGGAAGCGGCCGGGCAGGTCGGCCAGGCGCGGCTCGGCGACCAGGGCCCGGTCCAGGCGGGCGACGAGCGGGCGCAGGTCGGCCCGGCCGCCGCGCAGCCCGGTCAGCGGGGACGCGACGATGTTGCGGACGCGCTCGTGCGCGGCCGAGGGCAGGAAGCCGGCGCGGGCGACGGCGTCCTCGAACGGTTCGGGGACCACCTCCGGCAGCCCGCGGACCTGGACGCTGCCGCGCGAGGTCAGCTGCAGCAGCCCGCTGCCGTACTCGGTCGCCAGGCGTCCCAGCTCGCGCAACGCCGTGCCGGTCGTCTGCCCGCCGGGCACCCGGATCCGGACCATCGCCCCGTCGGCGGCCTCGTGCGGCCGGAGGACTCCGGGGCAGCGGTCGTCGCGCGGGGCTTCGGGGGGCATCTGGTCATCGTAGGAGCCGTCGCGCGCCCGTCCAGCGCGCAGGATGGGGGGATGAGACCCGTACGCCGAACCCTTGCGGCCCGTGCCCTGGCGGGTCTGCTGCTCAGCGCGGGGACGATCCACCTGGTCAGGCCGCACGTCTTCGACGCGGCGCTGCCGGACTGGCTGCCCGGCAGCAAGAAGGCGTGGGCGCTCGGCTCCGGCGTGGTGGAGCTCACCTGCGGCGCCCTCGTCGCCGTGCCCCGGACGCAGCACCTCGGCGGCCTGGCCTCGGCGGCGCTGTTCGTCGCGGTGTTCCCCGGCAACGTCCACATGGCCACCCTGGCGCGCACCCCGCGGGCCCGGGCGGTCACGCTCGCGAGGCTCCCGCTTCAGGTTCCGCTGGTGCTCTGGGCCCTCCGCGCCGCGCGCGAGGCCTGACCCCTCGACCCCACCCCTCGACCTCGCCGAGCGGTAGGTTGCCGCGCCCGACACGCCGATGGAGGGCGCGGCAACCTACCTCTCGGCGGTCCGGCGGGGGTGGTAAGGGACCAGCAGCGAACCCTCAGGCGTCGCGGTCGACCAGGGCCCAGCTCGCGGCCGTGGCGACGGCGGTGACGGCGAGGACCGAGGGCCACGCGCCGATGCGCCTGGCCAGCGGGTGCGACGCGCCGAACCCCAGCACGTAGAGCGCCGAGAGCCCGACGGTCACGCCGGCGCCGCGCTTGACGGCCCAGGTGCGGCCCGCCTACGCCCCCGCGGCGGCCAGGACGACGCCGCCGAGCGGGCGGATCCCGGTCTCGCGGGCGACGGTGTAGCCGCCGAGCAGCCCGAGGGCGACGAGCGGGGCGGTGCGGACGGAGGTGGCGGGCGTGAGAGGCACGCCCCGAACCTACGTCCGCGGCGACCACACCGGTCAGCCCGCGGCGTCCTCTGCCGGCCCGGGCACGTGCCCGGTGTCCACGACCTCGCGGGCGGCGCCCGCGACGCTGGTCCCCGCGGCCCGGGCGACGCCGGTGAGGTAGGCCGGCGCGGTCCCGGGGGCCAGCCCGAGCCGGTCGGCGAGGATGCCCTCGGCCTGCCCGACGACCGAGCGGTCCGCCGGCGCGGTCACGGGGTCGCGCCCGACGTCGATCGCCCGCCCGAGGTGCTCCGCGAGGCTGCCGGCCAGCACGCGGTCGGTGTCGTCGAAGGCGTCGACCCGGCGCGCGTAGAGCCCCAGCGAACCCAGCGGGTGGGACGCCGAGGTCAGGGCGACCGCGAGCACCGAGCGGAGCCCGAGGTCCGCGGTGGCGCGGGGCGTCCACCGGGGCCAGCGGTCCTCGGCCACCAGGTCGGGCGAGGTCACGACCGTGCCGTGGGCCGCCTCGGTCGCCGGTCCCTCGCCGACCTCCTGCTCGAGCCGGGCGACCAGGCTCCCGACCTCGTCGCGGTCGGCCGGGCCGGGCCGGGTCGCCGGCCCGGCGGGTCCGGGGACCAGCACCGCGACGGCCTCGCAGGCGGGCACGAGCTCGTGCAGCAGGTCCACGGCGAGGTCGACCCGGCTCGCGGCGTCGGGCAGCGCCGAGAGCTGCCGGGGCAGCCGGGCGAGTAGCGGGACGAGCGGGTCGGGCACGTGCGGTCCTCCTGGTGCGTACGGGGTGTGGGCGGGCGCGGGGCAGACGCCTCGGAGGGGGAACGCGTCCGGGCCTCGGCGCGGTTCCCCGGCCCCCGACCGTACGGACCCTGCCCCAGGCCCGCACGGACCAGGACTGCCGGCGCCGCGCGGTTGAGTCGGGCGCGGAGCATGGGGGGCGACATGGAGCAGCCGCAGCTCGACCGCGTCCAGCGGATGGCGGTCGTCCTGGAGCGCGACGGGCCGACCTGCACGTGGTGCGGACGGACGTTCGACGTGCGCGTCGTCCCGACCACCGACCACCTCGTGCCGCGCCTCAAGGGCGGGCCGTCCTGGCTGGAGAACGAGGTCGCCGCCTGCCGCCGCTGTAACGGCGAGCGCGGCCACCGTGGTGCGGCCGAGTGGCTGCAGGAGTGCCTCCAGCGCGGCTGGCCCGCGGACGA
Organism: Microlunatus sagamiharensis; assembly: GCF_900105785.1. NCBI lineage: Bacteria > Bacillati > Actinomycetota > Actinomycetes > Propionibacteriales > Propionibacteriaceae > Microlunatus > Microlunatus sagamiharensis. Next base: position 3,535,545 of record NZ_LT629799.1, on the reverse strand, counting down.
GGAGCGCGTGCGCCGGGTGCTCGCCGCGCTCGAGGAGGCGATCGCGCGGCGCGGCGGCCAGCGTCGGGCGCGCGTGAACCTCGCCACCCAGGCGCGACGGCTTCGCCGCAGCGGGTAAGCAGGGGGCATGGACGTGCTTCTGACCGGGGGAACCGGCTACATCGGCTCTGTGGTGCTCGCTCAGCTCGTGGCGGCGGGGCACCGGGTGACCGCCGTCGTGCGCAGCGACAGCGCCGCGCAGCGGGTCACCGACGCGGGGGCGAGCGCCGCCCTCGGCGACCTCACCGACCACGCGTGGCTCACCGGGCAGCTCGCCGGGGTGGACGCCGCGATCCACACCGCCTCGCCGGGCGACGCGAGCAGCCCCGACTTCGACGGCGCCGTCGTCGCGGCCGTGCGCGAGGCGTTCGGCGGGACGAGCAAGCCGTACGTGCACACCAGCGGCCTGTGGATCTACGGCAGCGGCGAGGGCCTCGACGAGGACAGCCCCCTGAACCCGCCCGCGCTGACCGCGTGGCGCCCGGCCGTCGAGCAGCAGGTGCTCGACGCCGACCTCGTCGCCTCGATCGTCGTGCCCGCCGTGGTCTACGGCCACGGCGGCGGCCTGCCCAACCTGCTGGTCGACGCGCCGCGGGACGGTTCGGGGAGGGTCGTGCTCATCGGCGACGGCACGCAGCACTGGGGTGTCGCGCACGTCGACGACGTGGCCGCGCTCTACGTCGCGGTGCTCGAGAGCGGCCAGGCCCAGGGCCGCGTGCTCGCGGTGACCGACGAGAACCCGACCGTGATCGACCTCGGCGAGGCCGGCGGCGCCGACGTCGTGGGCGAGCCGGCCGACGCCACGCGGGCCCGCCTCGGCGCGGACTTCGCCGACGCGCTGCTGCTCGACCAGCAGTTCGGCATCAGCGCGAAGGCGACCGCGCTCGGCTGGTCGCCGCAGGGCCCGACGCTGGTCAGCGAGCTCGGCTCGGGCTCGTACGCGCGCCGCGGCTGAGGCCGGCGGCACCCGCACGGACGACGACGGGGACGATCGAGCACCGCTGAGGTGCCCGATCGTCCCCGTCCTTGGTGCCGGCCCCGCTCAGGGGTGCAGGACGACCTTCGTCCAGCCGTCGAGCCGGTCGTCGAAGTTCTTGTAGCCCTCGACGGCCTGCTCGAGGCTCAGCTCCTGCGACACGATCTGGCCGGGGTTGATCAGCCCGCGGTGGATCAGGTTGCGCAGCGCGCGGTTGTACTGCTTGACGTTGGCCTGGCCGGTGCCCATCGACTGGCCCTTGAAGAAGAACGTCCCGAAGTCGAAGGCGAACCTGCCCTGCTGGGCGAGCTCGTCCTTCGCGGTCGGGTCCTCGGGCACGAAGACGCCGACCACGCCGATCCCGCCGGTCGGGCGCACGGCGGCGACGAGGCTGTTGATCGTCGTGCCGGGCTCCTCCTCGCCGGACGGGCCGTGGGCCTGGTAGCCGACGGCTTCGACCCCGCGGTCCGCGCCCTCGCCGCGCGTCGCCTCCATGATCTGGTCGACCGCGTCGCCCTTGGAGTCGTCGACCGGCGTCGCGCCGAGCTTCTCGGCGAGCGCCAGGCGGTCGGGCTGGCGGTCGATGACGAAGACCTGGTCGGCGCCCTTGACCCGCGCCGACAGCGCGGCCATCAGCCCCACCGGGCCCGCGCCGTAGACGACGACCGAGTCACCGGGCACGACGCCGGCCAGCACCGTCCCGTGCCAGCCGGTGGGCAGGATGTCGGAGAGCATCACGTAGTCGAGCTGCTTCTCGGTCGCGTCCTCGGGCAGCACGAGGGCGTTCCAGTCCGCCCACGGGACGCGCAGCAGCTCCGCCTGACCGCCCGAGTACGGGCCCATGTCGGCGTAGCCGTAGGCGGCGCCGGCGTTGCCCGGGTTGGCCGTCAGGCAGAAGCCGGTGCGGCCCGACTCGCAGTTCTTGCAGAAGCCGCAGCCGATGTTGAAGGGCAGCACGACGTGGTCGCCGACCTTGACCTTGTCGACGGCCGAGCCGATCTCGATGACCTCGCCCATGTTCTCGTGGCCGAGGACCTTGCCCTGCTCGACGTCGGTGCGGCCCTCGTACATGTGCAGGTCGCTGCCGCAGATGTTGGTCGAGGTGACCCGGACCAGCACGTCCGTCGGCTTCTCGATGGTGGCGTCGGGGACGTCGTCGACGGAGACGTCCTTCGGGCCGTGGTAGACGAGGGCACGCATGCGCAGCTCCTTGGGTGAGGTGTCCCTCGATGTCTACCCCTCGACGGCGGTCGGCCTGCGGGCGGGTCCGTCGTGCACGACAGGTCCGGCCCGTCTGAAGATCTCCTGACATCCGTACGAAGTGCTCGGCAGCGGTCCGGATCGATGGTTCGCTGAGGTCATCGGCACCTCACGAGCAGGGGCGGAAGAGGTGCCACGACACCGCCACCCGTCCGTCGCCCGGCTCGGGTCGCCACCCTCGGGGTGGGGATCTGACCCGGGCGACGGCCGTGGGCGGCCCCGAGCGGGCCTGGGAGCGAGACCTCCGGAGCGAGACGGCAGGACCGGCGAGAGGCTCAGCGCCGGTTACGCAGGTCGAACCGGCTCCCGGCGAAGAGCCGCAGCACCCGCGCGTACGACCCCGGCAGCGCCCTCACCAGGAGGTCCGGCACCCGCGCCGACACCCACCCGATCAGCACCCGCGGCCGCCGCGCGGCGACGCCTCGCAGGATCGCCCCCGCGGCGTCCTCGGGGCTGATGCTCAGCAGGGGACCCAGCCGCTCGCGTGCCCTGACGAACATCGCCTGGTCCATCCGCGCTGCCGCCCGTGCGTCGGTGGCGATCCGCGTGGCCACGCCGCCCGGGTGGACGACCGTCACGCCGACCCGGCCCGCGAGCTCGTGGCGCAGCGCCTCGGCGAAGCCCCGCACCCCGAACTTCGCCGTCACGTACGGCACCTGGCCGGGCATCGCGAAGATCCCGAAGATGCTCGAGACCACGACGAGGTGCGAGCCCGGGTTGGCCAGCAGCACCGGCAGCAGGCCGTGGGTCAGGCTGACGACCGCCCGGAGGTTGACCTCGAGGAGCCACTCCAGCTCGGCGAGCTCGAGCTCGGCCAGGTCGCCGGCCAGGGCCACGCCGGCGTTGTTCACCAGCAGCGTCGTCCCCGGGTGCTCGGCGGCCAGCCGCGTGCCGAGGGCGACCGTCGCGTCGTGGTCGGACAGGTCGGCGACCACCGTGGTCACCCGGACCTCCGGGTGCCGCTCGAGGACGACGGTCCGCACCCGGTCGAGCCGGTCGGCGTGCTGGTCGACCAGCACGAGGTGGCTGCCGCGCTCGGCGAGCCCGTACGTCAGGGCCTCGCCGATGCCGCTCCCCGCCCCGGTGACGACCGCCGTGCCGCCGGCGAAGGCGTACGGCCTCACGCCCGGCTCCCGGCCGGCGTCGTGCGCAGCCCGGGCGTGCGGCGGCGCCAGCGCAGCGCGGCCACGCCCTCGAGGTGGTTCCCCGGGGAGCGCCAGGGCCGGCCCGCGCCCTGCTCGGGCATCCGGCCGCGGCCCCGCCGCACGTAGCCCGAGTTGAGGTCGATCAGCGGCCGTCGGGCCTCGTGCTCCGCCGCGGGCGCCCGGTCGGGCGTCACCACCGCGAGGCCCTCGCGCCGCATCCGGCGCAGCAGGCGGGTCACCCAGTGCGCGACGAGGTCGGCGCGCAGGGTCCACGACGCGCGGGCGTAACCCACGGTGAAGGCGAGGTTCGGCACGTCCTCGAGCATGACGCCGGCGTACGCGAGCCGCTCGCCGAGGACGACCGGTTCGTCGTCGACCACGACCTCCATCCCGCCGAACCCCAGCATCTCGAGCCCCGTCGCCCGCACGAGCACGTCGGCGGGCACCTCCCGGCCCGAAGTCATGAGGACGCCGTCCGGCGTGAGCCGCTCGAGGGTCCCGGTGACGACCTCCGCGCGGCCGTCGCGGACGGCGGTGAAGAGCTCGCCGCCCGGGCTGACCGTGAGCCGCTGGTCCCACGGGTCGTAGCGGGCGCCGAACGTGGCCTCGACGTCGTAGCCCTCGGGCAGCCGCTGCGCCGCGGTCCGCAGCAGCGCGCGCCGCACGAGGTCGGGGCGCCGCCGGCTGACGCCGGTCACGGTCTGCTGGACGAGCACGTGGCGGGCCCGGAGCACGCGGTCGGCGACGCCCGGCGGGACCCGGCCCGACAACCGCCGCGCCCACCGGTCGCGGCGCCCGACGACGCCGACGTAGGAGGGCGAGCGCTGCAGCATCGTGACGCGGGCCCCCTGCGCGGCCAGCGCGGGCACGAGGGTGACCGCGGTGGCGCCGCTTCCGAGGACCACGACGTCACGGTCGCGGACGTCGAGGTCCTCGGGCCAGCGCTGCGGGTCGACGAGCGTCCCGCCGAACGCCTCCTCCCCGGCCAGCGCCGGCTGGTGGCCGGCGTCGTAGCGGTAGTAGCCGGTGCACACCCACAGGAACCGGCACGTCACGACGCGCTCGTCACCGGCGTGCGCGACGGTCAGCCGCCACCGCTGCTCCGCGCCCGACCACTCCGCCCGGACCACGCGGTGCCCGAAGCGGGTGCGATCGTCGATCCCGTACGCGCGGGCCGTGTCCTCGACGTAGCGCCGGATGTCGGCGCCCTCGACGATCGCCCGCTCCCCGCGCCAGGGGGCGAAGTCGTAGGCGAGGGTGAACATGTCGGAGTCCGAGCGCACGCCGGGGTAGCGGAACAGGTCCCACGTCCCGCCCATCCGCTCGCGCGCCTCGAGCACGAGGAGGGACTCCTGCGGGGCCTCGCGGCGCAGGTGGCAGGCGGCGCCCACCCCGGAGAGCCCGGCCCCGACGACCACGACGTCGACGTCAAGGTCGACGTCGACGTCTGCCTCGACACCCCGTCCCACCGGTTCGTCCACCGCCCGATCCTGCTCCGCCCCATCAATCCGCGCGGCGGGTGTCCTCCCTGCGGAGGACACCGTCGCTCTCGGGCCCGAACTCCCTGGACGGACGACCCCCGTGCCGTCGATGATGTCCGCCACTCACGGTCGAGGCACAGGGGAGCGATATGCGACGGACACGGAAGTATTCACTGGCGGCAGCGGCGGGGCTCGTGCTGCCCCTCGCCCTGGGCGCGGGCCCGGCCTCGGCCGCGACGGCGGCGAAGCCGTACGACTTCGACGGCGACGGGTTCCCCGAGCTGGTGGCCGGAGCGCCGGACCTCGACGTGAACGGCAAGGACGAGGCCGGCGGGGTCGCCTGGGAGATGTCGCGGTCGAGCCAGGTCACCTCCGACCGGGCGGTCCTGACCCAGTCGACGTCCAAGGTGCCCGGCGCCTCGGAGACCGGCGACCACTTCGGCGCTGCGGTGGCGAGCGGCGACTTCAACCGCGACGGGTACGCCGACCTGGCCGTCGGCGCACCGGGCGAGGACGGGGACGCGAAGGACGCGGGATCGGTCACCATCCTGTACGGCAGCCCGGACGGGCCGACCGGGAAGGGCTCCACGCGCTTCTCGCGGCCGACGGAGAAGAAGGGCGCGCAGTTCGGTGCGGCGCTCGCCGCCGGCGACCTCAACGGGGACGGGTACGCCGACCTCGTGGTGGGCGCGCCGGGCGACGACAAGGACAGCGCCGCCAGCGAGGACTTCCCCGCGAGCGGGACGGTGACGGTGCTGCTCGGCGGCAAGAAGGGCATCACGACCACCGGTCGCACGTCGGTCCGCGGGACACGGGGGACCGAGGACCAGGACTTCCGGTTCGGTTCCGCCCTGGCCGTGGCGGACGCGGACGGGGACGGCAAGCCCGACGTCGTGGTCGTGTCGGCCGGCCGGGAGAACCGGGACGGGGCGGCCGCCGCGGGCTCGGTGTCGTTCTGCCCGGGCGGGTCCGCCGCACCGTCGGCCTGCACGCGGATCGTGCGCACCGTCGACCTCGCGGGGATCCGCGCCCTCGCGGTCGGCAACCTGCTCGGGACCGCCCGCAACGAGATCGTCGTGGGCGTGAGCGCGGGCGAGGAGGTGGACGACCGGATCGCGGTGCTGAGGCTCAACGGCACCGGCACCGGGACGAAGGCCGCCGTGACGTTCCAGCACCAGAACGGCTTCGGACTGCCGGGCCGGACCCGCGGGGACGGCTTCGGCGCCGCGCTGCTGGTCGCCGAGCTCACGGGTGACGCGTACGACGACCTGGTCGTGGGCGCGCCGCGTCAGCCTGTCGGCGACGAGGACGCCGGCCGGGTCGTCCTGGTCAGGGGCGGGGCGAACGGCCTGGCGTCCAGCGGCAACAGCTCCTTCGACCAGGAGACCGCGGGCGTGCCCGGCGGGTCGGAGACCGGCGACGACTTCGGGGCGGCGCTCGGCCTGGTCGACCGGGACCTGGACGGCCGCGCCGACGTCGTCGTCGGGATCCCCGGCAAGGGCGACGACGGCGGTCGTGTCGTGTCGCTCCACGCCACGGGCACCGGTCTCGACGGCGAGGGCGACCGCGACTCCTACCAGCTGCGCGACTACGGCTATGCCGCCCGCGGCCAGGCCCGGTACGGGGCGTCGATCGGCTGACGCGTGGTCTGAGGACGACGAGGCCCGGGCTGCGAGTGCGGCCCGGGCCTCTCCGCGTCCAGACCGGTCCGAGCAGGCGGCGGAACCGCCGTCGGGCGCCGGCCGACCCGCGGGCGGTTAGGCTCGCGCCACGACCTCGGACCCAGGAAGCCGGTGAGACTCCGGCGCGGTCCCGCCACTGTGAGCCCGCGTCCCCGGACGAGGTGAGTCAGGAACTGCCCGGCGTCGCGACCTGTCCCTACCTCCGAGGGCGCGGACCCTCGGTGAGGAGAAGATTCGTGCCCCGGATCGCCCTGCTGTCCACCTCCGACACCGACCTGCTGACGGCCCGCGCGAGCGGCGCCGACTACGTGGTCGCCAACCCGGGGCGCCCGGCGCACCAGACGATGGCTGCGGCGTTCGAGTCCGCCGACCTGGTCGTCGCCCGCGTCCTCGGCTCGCCCCGCGACCTGTGCGAGGGGTTCGCGCGGATCCGCGCGTTCGGGAAGCCGATGGTCGTCCTCGGCGGCGAGCAGGCTCCCGACGCGGCGCTGATGGAGCAGTCGACGGTCCCGATCGGCACCTGCGCCGAGGCCCACCGCTACCTCGCCCAGGGCGGCCCGGAGAACCTCCGCCAGCTCCACGCCTTCCTCTCCGACACCGTGCTGCTGACGGGCGAGGGCTTCGAGCCCCCGGTCGAGCAGCCCCAGTGGGGCGCGCTGCCGCGGCCGCTGCCGAGCTCCGAAGAACGCTCCCTGAGCCTGTCGAAGGGCCCTGAAGGGGTTGGCGTTCTCCCCGTACGCCCGCGCGTCGCGATCCTCTTCTACCGGGCGCAGTTCACGGCCGGGAACACCGCGTACGTCTCCGCCCTCGCTGATGCGATCGACGCCGCGGGCGGCGTCGGGGTGCCCGTCTTCGCGGCCTCGCTGCGGGACGCGCCGGACGACCTCATCGAGCACCTCGGGACGTACGACGCGCTGATCACCACCGTCCTGGCCGCTGGAGGCACCCGCCCGGCGAACGCCTCGGCCGGGGGCGAGGACGAGGGCTGGGACGTGCGCAAGCTCGCCGGGCTCGACGTCCCGATCCTGCAAGGCCTGTGCCTGACCACGAGCCGCCAGGACTGGGCCGACGCCGACGAGGGCCTCTCGCCGCTCGACGTGGCGACGCAGGTCGCGGTGCCCGAGTTCGACGGGCGCATCATCACGGTGCCGTTCTCCTTCAAGGAGGTCGATGCCGACGGGCTGCCGCACTACGTGCCCGACCCCGAGCGCTGCGCGCGGGTCGCCTCGCTCGCCGTGAACCACGCCCGCCTGCGGCACGTGCCGCCGAGCGAGCGCAAGATCGCGATCGTGCTGTCGGCCTACCCGACCAAGCACTCGCGCATCGGCAACGCCGTCGGCCTCGACACACCCGTGTCGGTCATCCGGCTGCTCCGCGCGCTGCGCGAGGAGGGCTACGACCTCGGCGAGCCCGGCGAGATCCCCGGCACCGCCCCGCTGCCCGAGGTGGAGGACGAGGAGCCGGACACGACGGCGGGCAACGCCCTCATCCACGCCCTCATCGACGCGGGCGGGCAGGACCCGGAGTGGCTGACCAGCGACCAGGTCGCCGGTCAGCGCGTCCGCATCCCCGCGGCGGCGTACAAGCGGTGGCTCGCGGACCTGCCGGACGACCTCGTCGAGCACGTCACGCAGACCTGGGGCGAGGCGCCGGGCGAGCTGTTCGTCGACCGCAGCCAGGACGCCGACGGCGAGATCGTGGCCGCGACGCTCCAGGCCGGGAACGTCGTCATCCTCGTGCAGCCGCCGCGTGGCTTCGGCGAGAACCCGATCGCGATCTACCACGACCCCGACCTCGCGCCGACGCACCACTACCTCGCCGTCTACCGCTGGATCGAGCGCGAGTTCGGCGCGCACGCCGTGGTGCACGTCGGCAAGCACGGCAACCTCGAGTGGCTGCCGGGCAAGAACCTCGGCCTGTCCGCCTCGTGCGGCACGGACGCGGCGCTCGGCTCGATGCCGCTGATCTACCCGTTCCTGGTCAACGACCCGGGCGAGGGCACCCAGGCCAAGCGCCGCGCGCACGCCACCGTCATCGACCACCTCGTGCCGCCGATGGCGCGCGCGGAGGCGTACGGCGACATCGCCCGGCTCGAGCAGCTGCTGGACGAGTACGGGACCGTCTCGGCGATGGACCCGGCCAAGGCGCCGGCGCTGCGCGGCGAGATCTGGACGCTCGTCCAGGCCGCGCAGATGGACCACGACCTCGGGCTGTCGGACCGGCCGGACGACGAGGTGTTCGACGACTTCGTCATGCACGTCGACGGCTGGCTCTGCGAGATCAAGGACGTCCAGATCCGCGACGGGCTGCACGTGCTCGGCCAGGCGCCCGAGGGCGAGAACCTCGTCAACCTCGTGCTGGCCGTGCTGCGGGCCAACCAGGTGTTCGGCGGCCAGGTCAACGGCGTCCCCGGCCTGCGCGTCGCGCTCGGGCTCAAGGAGAACGAGTCGACGACGGCCGAGGCCGACGCCGCGGAGGAGCAGGCGCGCGCCCTGGTCCAGGCGGTCGCGGACGCCGGCTGGGACGAGTCGCGGGTGCCCGGGGTCGTGGAGTCGGTGCTCGGCGCAGCCAACGAGGGAGTGGCGGCGTCGCTGACCTTCGCCTGCCGCGAGGTCGTGCCGCGCCTGGCCCGCACCTCCGACGAGCTGACGAACACGCTGCACGCCCTCGCCGGTGGCTACGTCCCCGCCGGACCGTCGGGCTCGCCGCTGCGCGGCCTGGTCAACACGCTCCCCACCGGGCGGAACTTCTACTCCGTCGACCCCAAGGCCGTCCCGTCGCGGCTGGCCTGGACGACCGGCCAGGCGATGGCCGACTCGCTGCTGGCGCGCTACCTGGAGGAGACCGGCGAGTACCCAGCCTCGGTCGGCTTGTCGGTCTGGGGCACGTCGGCGATGCGGACCTCCGGCGACGACGTGGCGGAGGTGCTCGCGCTCCTCGGGGTGCTGCCGACCTGGGACGAGCAGTCGCGGCGCGTGGTCGGGCTCGAGCCGCTGCCGCTCGACGAGCTCGGCCGTCCGCGGATCGACGTGACCGTGCGGATCTCGGGCTTCTTCCGGGACGCCTTCCCGCACGTCGTCGCGATGCTCGACGACGCCGTACGCCTGGTCGCCGGCCTCGACGAGCCGCACGAGCGGAACTACGTCCGCCGCCATGCCGACGCCGACCGCGCCGCTCACGGCGACGAGCGCCGCGCGACCACGCGGATCTTCGGGTCGAAGCCCGGCTCGTACGGCGCCGGGATCCTCCAGGTCATCGAGTCCGGCAACTGGCGCGACGACTCCGACCTGGCCGAGGTCTACACGGCCTGGGGCGGGTTCGCGTACGGGCGCGACCTCGACGGCGCGCCCGCGCGCGAGGACATGGAGTCGACCTACCGGCGCATCGCGGTCGCGGCCAAGAACATCGACACCCGCGAGCACGACATCGCCGACTCCGACGACTACTTCCAGTACCACGGCGGCATGGTCGCGACCGTGCGCGCGCTGACCGGGGAGGACCCCAAGGCGTACGTCGGCGACAGCACGACGCCGGACGCGATCCGCACGCGCACGCTCACCGAGGAGACCGCGCGCGTCTTCCGGTCGCGGGTCGTCAACCCGCGCTGGATCGCCGGCATGCGCAAGCACGGCTACAAGGGCGCGTTCGAGCTGGCGGCGACGGTGGACTACCTCTTCGGGTTCGACGCGACGGCGGGCGTGGTACCGGACTGGATGTACTCGACCCTGGCCGAGACCTACGTCCTCGACAAGGAGAACCAGGACTTCCTGCGCCACGCCAACCCCTGGGCGCTGCACGCGATGGTGGAGAAGCTGAGCGAGGCCGCCGACCGCGGCCTGTGGTCGGCGCCCGACCCCGAGCTGATGGACCAGCTCCAGCAGGTCTACCTCGACGTCGAGGGCGACCTCGAGGACCGGGTCTCGTGAGCCGGCCGACGGCATCTCGACACTCGATCGCGCTGGTCCCGCGCGCTGAGCGTGCGTCGAACCTGCCCAGCCGATCGAGTGTCGAGATCCCGTCATGAGCCTCGACCTCGCCGCGCTCGACGCGGAGACGCTGGCCTTCCTCACCGAGCGCCACCTCGCCACGCTGACCAACGTCCGCGCCGACGGGACGCCGCACGTCGTCCCGGTCGGGTTCACCTACGAGCCGGAGACCCGGCTGGCCCGGGTGATCACTGGCGGCACCTCGGTGAAGGCGAGGCTCGCAGCGAGACCGGGCGCCGTCGCCGCCGTCTGCCAGGTCGACGGGCGTCGCTGGCTCACGCTGCAGGGGCCGGTCCACGTCGAGCGGGACGAGGCGGCCGTCGCCGACGCCGTCGAGCGGTACGCCCGGCGCTACCGCCAGCCGCGGGTCAACCCCGAGCGGGTCGTCCTCGTCATCGACGTCGAGCGGATCCTCGGGCACGGCTGAGCCATATCGGCATACGCCGCCGTATGCTGATGTGCGTGCGGACGACGGTCAACCTCCCCGACGAGCTCTACGGCGAGGTGCGCCGGCGGGCGGCCGACGAGGGACGGACGGTCACGTCGTTCCTGGAGCAGGCGCTGCGTGACGCGCTCGCCCGGCACGAGGCGGGCGACAAGCCGCCGTTCGTGGTCAGGCCGTTCCGGGGGGACGGGGTCATGCCCGGAGTGGACCTGACCAGCAACGCCGCACTCCTCGAGCTCGAGGAGGAGGGCACGGATGTTGATTCCCGACGTTAACGTCCTGGTGGCGGCCCTCCGGTCGGACCACGAGCACCACGACGTCGCCCGCTCGTGGCTCCAGTCAGCGGTCGCGGGTGTCGAGCCCGTCGGCGTGACCGAGAGCGTCCTGGCCGCCGTCGTCCGCGTCGTGACGAACCCGCGGATCTTCCGGACGCCCACGCCTGCGGTCCAGATCCTCGGCGAGCTCGAGAGGCTCCGAGCGGTCACGCAGGTCGTCAGGCCCGGACGCAGCTGGTGGTCGGTCTTCCGGGAGCTGTGCGTCCAGTCGTCGGCGCGCGGGCCCCTGGTGTCCGACGCGGCTCACGCCGCGACGGCGATCGAGGCCGGGGCGACCTGGGTGACGTTCGACCGCCACTTCGCCCGGTTCCCGGGCCTCCGATGGCAGACCCCGTGAAGGAGACCCATGGCTGAGGTCCTGCTGTTCCACCACGTCCTCGGGCGGACGGCGGGCATGGAGGCGCTCGCCGAGCGGTTCCGCGAGGCCGGGCACACCGTGCACCTGCCCGACCTGTTCGAGGGGCGGACCTTCACCGACCGCGGGACGGCCCGCGCGTACGTCGACGAGGTCGGCTTCGACACCCTGGTCGAGCGGGGCCGGGTCGTCGCCGAGGACCTGCCCCGCGAGCTGGTCTACGCCGGGATCTCGCTCGGCGCGCTGCCGGCGCAGCTCCTGACCCAGACCCGGCTCGGCGCCCGGGCCGCGGTCCTCATCAGCGCGGCGGGGGCGCCGAGCGACTTCGACGCACCGTGGCCTCGGGGCGTGCCCGTCCAGGTGCACCTCAAGGAGGACGACCCGCTCATGGACGAGGGCGACCTCGCGGCGGCGCGGAGCATCGTCGAGGTCGTGCCGGACGCGGAGCTCTTCCGCTACCCGGGCGCGACGCACCTGTTCACCGAGGCGGGGTACGCCGACCACGACCCGGCGGCGACCGACCTGCTGGTCGAGCGGGTGACCGCGCTGCTCGGGCGCGTCTGACGTCAGGCGGGACGCAGCAGGTAGGTGTCCATGACCCAGCCGCGCGCCTGGCGCAGGGCGTCCCGGCGGGCGCGGATCTCCGGCAGCACCTCGACCAGCCGACCGGCGACGAGCGCCTCGTCGGCGAGCCCGAGCTGCGCGCCCCAGAAGATCTCGAGGTCCGGGTGCGCGTCGACGAGCCCGGTGCAGGCCAGGTCGCCGTCGAGCATGACGACGACGTCGCCGAGCGCGGGGTCGTACTCCTCGACGAGCCGGCGCCCGGTCGTGATGTGCACCGGCTGCCCGACGCGGTTGAGCGCGATCCGGTGCCGGGCGGCGAGCAGGGTGACGCTGCTGAGGCCGGGCACGACGGTGAGGTCGACCTCGACGCCGGACGCCTCCAGCTGCCCGGCGATCGTGCCCACCACGCGCAGCGTCGAGTCGTAGAGCGACGGGTCGCCCCAGACGAGGAACCCGACCGTCCCCTCGCTCCCGACCTCGTCCGTGATCGTCCCCGCGTGCCGGCGGGCGCGCTCGGCGTGCCAGGCGCGGACCGCCTCCGCGTACGCCGCCGACCCGCGCTGGGCGTCCGGCCCGCGCTCGGGGTCGGGCACCTCGACGAACCGGTAGCGCCCGTGCGTGATCACCGCCGCGCAGAGCTCGGCGCGCAGGGTCACGAGGTCGCGGGTCGCCTCGCGCTTGTCGGCGACGAGGAAGACGTCGACGGCGTTCAGGGCGGCGACCGCCTCGCCCGTCAGGTGGGCGGGGTCGCCGCTGCCGATGCCGACGACCAGCACCCGGACGCTCATGCGCGGGCCCCCGCGCCGACCCGCGTGCGCGCAAGCAGCAGGTCGAGGTCGAGGTGCTCCTCGACCGCGTCGGCGAGGGTGTCGATCATGGTCTCGCGCCGCGCTCCGAAGGCCGGCGCGTCCGCCGCGGCGGTCCACGAGGAGCCGGCCGCCGCGGCGACCTCGGCGAGCCACGCCCTCCGGAACCCGTCGTTCTCCAGCGCCCCGTGCCACACGGTGCCCCAGGTCGACCCGGTGCGCCGGCCGTCGAGGAAGGGTTCGGCGTCGACGCCGCCCGCGGCAGGCTCGGCGCGGCCGTGGTGGATCTCGTACGCCCGCACCTCGTGCCCGCGCCACGTGCCGGCCGGGCGGCCCAGCGACTTGTCGGGGTGGAAGCGCGTCGTGACCGGCAGCAGCCCCAGCCCGTCGACCGTGCCGGCCTCGGCCGACTCGACCGCGTCGGGGTCCTCGACCTGCTGGCCGAGCATCTGGTAGCCGCCGCAGATCCCCAGCACCGGGGCCTCGCGGCGGGCGCGGGCGAGGACCGCGTCGGCGAGGCCGGTCCGGCGCAGCCAGGCGAGGTCGGAGAACGTGGCCCGGGTGCCGGGCAGCACGGCCAGGTCGGCGCCCGCGACGACGGCGGGGTCGGTGGTGACGCGGACCTCGACGCCCGGTTCGGCGGCGAGCGCCTCCACGTCCGTGGCGTTGGAGACGCGCGGGAAGCGCACGACCGCCACCCGCAGCAGGCCGGGCCCGGCCGACGACGAGCGCCGCCAGGCGCCCACCTCGAGCGTGTCCTCGGCGTCGAGCCAGACGCCGTCGAGCCAGGGCAGCACGCCGGCGAAGGGCACGCCCGTACGGCGGGTGATCTCCTCGAGCCCCGGCGTCAGCACGTCGGGGTCGCCGCGGAACTTGTTGATCACGAACGCGTGCACGAGCGCGCGGTCCTCGGGCTCGAGGAGGGCGACCGTCCCGTACAACGACGCGAGGACGCCGCCGCGGTCGATGTCGCCGACCACGACGACCGGCAGGTCGAAGCGTCGGGCCAGGCCGAGGTTCACGTAGTCGCCGGAGCGCAGGTTGATCTCCGCGGGCGACCCGGCGCCCTCGCAGACGACCAGGTCGTGCTCCGCGGCCAGCTCCTCGTACGCCGCCCAGGCCGCCTCGGCGAGGTGCCGGCGCCCGGTCGCGTACTGGCCCGCCTCGAGCACGCCGCCCGGGCGACCGCGCACGACGACGTGCGCGCGGCGGTCGGTGCCGGGCTTGAGGAGGACGGGGTTCATGGCTGAGGTGGGTTCGACGCGGGCGGCCGTGGCCTGGAGGAGCTGGGCCCGGCCGATCTCGGCGCCGTCGGCGCACACGCCGGAGTTGTTGCTCATGTTCTGCGCCTTGTACGGCGCGACGTCGAGCCCGCGGCGGACCAGCGCCCGGCAGAGGCCGGTGACGACCAGCGACTTGCCGGCGTCGGACGACGTCCCGGCGACGAGCAGCCCGGACGTCACCGCTCGATCCTAGGAGGCTAGGAGCGGGGCCCGCCCCGCATCCGCCGCAGCAGGACCCGCCCGGCCTCCCACGGCGGCGCGGTCGCGGAGCCGCCCTGCACGACGACGATGCCGACGAGCACGAGCACCCCACCCAGCACCTGCGTGCCGCTCGGGATCTGGCCGACGAGCAGGGCGGCGAACACCACGGCGAAGAGCACCTCGGTCAGCGCGACGAACGACGCCACCGCGCCACCGAGGCGCCGGACGGCGATGATCCCGGTCAGGTAGGCGAGGACCGCGGCCACGAGGACCAGCAGCGCCATCGGCACCCACCAGGGCACGGAGACCCCGGCCAGCACGGTCGAGCCGAAGCCGACGCTCAGCGGCAGCACGCCGATCCCGCCGACGAGGAGCAGCGCAACGGCGCCGATGCCGGTGCCGGCGGTGGTGAGCAGCAGCGGCGGCACGGCCTGGCCGCCCGGCTGGTCCTCGGCGAGGATGAAGTAGCCGGCCAGGCAGAGCATGGCGCCGAGGCCGTACGCGACCCCGACCGGCGAGACGGTGATGCCGTGGACCACGTCGAGGACGAGGGCGAGACCGACCAGCGCGAGCGCGGCGCCGAGGACGACGGCTCGCGTCGGCCGGTCGCCGTGGGCCCAGCGCCAGCCGATGAGGACGACGGGGGCGAGGTACTCCAGGAGCAGCGCGACGCCGACCGAGAGGTACTGCAGCGAGCTGAAGTAGAAGAGCTGCGCACCCGCGACCGCGACGACGCCGTAGACGACGAGGCGGCCGGACTGGCGCAGGTTCGGCAGGCCGGTGCGCCGCAGCAGCAGCAGGCACGGGACGACCAGGACCAGGAACGCCCCGCCCACGCGCGCCGCGACGAGCGCGGTCGGCGACCAGCCGAGGTCGAGCAGGGCGTGGCCGAAGGACCCCGACAGGGCGAACGACGCCGCCGACGAGAGGGCGATCGCGAGCCCGACGCCGCGGCCCGACGCCGGCGCGGAGCCCGTCGGGGTGGTGGCGGGGCTGGCGGTCTCGGTCGTGGCCACGGCAGGCTCCTCGGTGGTGCTGGTCCTCGCGATCATCGTGTCATGACCGAAGGGGCTTTACACTCGTGACACTAGAACCCGCCCTTGTCAGGAGTCAAGATGCTTTTCACCAGTGACACGACCGACGGCCTGGCCGCGGCGGCCGTCCTGGTGAACACGCGCCGCGACGGCGTCGACACCCTCGAGTCGGTGGCCGACCTGGACGCGTTCCTGGAGGTCGTGTCGATGTCGGGGGAGCGGCTGCGGACCCAGGCCGAGGTCGACGCGGTGCGCGAGATCCGCGAGCGGCTCCGGGCCCTGTGGTCGGCGGGCGACCGGGCGGAGGCGGCCGGACTGGTCAACGCGATGCTCGCCGAGACGACGACCACGCCCTACCTCACCAAGCACGACCAGCTCGACTGGCACCTGCACATGACCGAGCCGACCGCACCGCTCGCGCACCGCATCGGCGCCGAGGCGGCGATGGGTGTGCTCGACCTCATCCGCACCGACAACCTCGCCCGCCTGAAGACCTGCGCGGCCGAGGACTGCGAGGCCGTCCTCGTCGACCTGTCGCGCAACTCCTCCAAGCGCTACTGCGACACCGGCAACTGCGGCAACCGGGCCAACGTCGCCGCCTACCGCGCCCGGCGGCGCGGGGCTGAGGGCTGAGTCGCGGCGGTCTTTGCTCAATTCGCCACCCGAGATCGCGGAGTGGGCCCGACCTGAGCGTGCGGCCGGCCCGCCCCGACCATCTCGGCGCGCGTTCTGAGCAGATCCGCGCGGCTCGTCGGGCTCAGAGCTTGTCGAACCAGGGCTCCAGGCGCTCGTACGCCTCCATGAACAGCGCGTACGACGCCGCGAGGCGCTCGTGCCGCTCGGGGTCCGGCGTCGCGGTGGCGACCTCGGCGGAGAAGCGCTTGGCCGCGTCGAAGTCGTCGAACATGCCCACGCCGACCCCGGCGACCACGGCCGCGCCGACGGCGGTGGCCTCGTCGGTGAGGCTGCGGCGGACGACGGGCACGCCCCAGACGTCGGCGAGGACCTGGAGGACGACGGGGGAGTTCGCGGCGCCCCCGATGGCGTCGACGGAGGTGACCTCGACGCCCAGCTCCTCGAACGCGCGCAGGCCCGTCCACAGGTTGAAGGCCACGCCCTCGAGCACCGCCCGGGTCAGGTGTGCCGGGCCGTGGTGGCGGGCCAGCCCCGCGAACACCGCCCGCGCGGCCGGGTTCCAGTAGGGCGAGCGCTCGCCGAGCAGGTGCGGCAGGAAGAAGAGGCCGTCGCCGGACGCCTCGACCTCGTCGGCGCCGCCGAGCAGCCGGGCGTAGCGGTTCCCGTCGACGTCCGCCTCGCGCGGCGCGAGCGTGTCGACGACCCACTCCAGCGACGCCCCGCCCGCCTGCATCGTCGCCGTCGGCACGAAGCGGTCCGGCAGCACGTGGTTGAACGTCATCGTCCGCATGCCCGGGTCGTAGAGCGGCGCGTCGGAGGCCAGCGAGACCCACGACGACGAGCCGAGGTAGCAGTACGTGCCCGACTCCGGCCCGGTGATCCCCGCGCCGAGCGCGCCCATCGGCCCGTCGCCGCCGCCGACCACGACCGGCGTGCCCTCGGCCAGCCCGGTCGCCCGCGCGGCGTCGCGCGTGACGCGGCCGAGCACGGCCGTCGAGGGCAGGACCTGCGGGAACAGCGACGCCGGCAGCCCGGCCGCCTCGAGGATCTCCGCCGACCACTCGCCGGTGCGCTGGTCGTACGCGTTGGTGCTGGAGGCGTCCGACGGGTCGGTCGCGAGCTCGCCGGTCAGCCGGTGCCCGACGAAGTCCTTGGCGTTGACGACGGTCACCGCCCGGGCGAACGCCTCGGGCTCGTGCTCACGCACCCACATGACCTTGGTCGTGGAGTAGGTCGGGTTGAGCCGGTGGCCGGTGATCGCGTAGCCCTGCTCCATCCCGACGCGCTCGACCAGCGTCGCGGTCTCCGCGGTCGAGCGGGTGTCGGCCCAGATCGTCGCCGGCCGCACCGGGTCGCCGTGCCCGTCGAGCAGCACCGCGCCCATCATCTGGCCCGAGAACGACACCGCCTCGACGTCGCTCGCCCGCGTCCCGGTGCGCTCGAGCAGCTCGCGCGTCGCGGTCCCGAGGGCGGTCCACCACGCCTCCGGGTCCTGCTCCGCCTTGCCGCCCGGACCGAAGTCGGTGGCGTACGAGGACGTGACGGCGGCGACCAGCTCGCCGTCGGCGCTGACGAGCGTCGCCTTGTCACCGGTCGTTCCGAGGTCGTGGGCGATGATCATCAGCCGAGCTCCTTCGATCGGGTCCCGGCCAGCCAGCCGGCCGGGTTGGTGCGCAGCAGACGGTCGACCAGACCAGTGGGCGCCGCGCGCTCCAACCGTGGCAGCACGCGCTTCCCGACGTAGGCCAGGCCCGGCAGCCCGCCGTAAGCGCGGTAGCGGGTGGCGCGGGCGACGTCCCCGCCGAGCAGGATCCGCCCGGCCGCGCCCTGCTCCGCGGCGGCGAGCAGGCAGTCCAGCAGGACCGAGTCGGGCCAGCGCTGGGTCCGGGCCCAGCCGTCGTAGCCGAGGTACGCCCCGGCCTTGGCCAGCTCGGCGTGCAGGCCGGGGTCCGGGTTGCGGTCGACGTGGGCCAGGCAGACGGCGCTCGCGGGCACGCCGAGGTCGGCCAGCAGCGCGAGCACCTCGAACGTCGCGCTCCCGTGCTCGAGGTGGACCATCACCGCGGCCCCGGTTGCGCGGTGCGTCGCGGCGACCGCGGCCAGGACACGACGGGCGTACGGGCTGATCGTCCAGTAGCCGATGCCCGCCTTGACTACCCCCGCCCGGACCTGCGTCCTCGCTCCGGGCTCCGGTCCGTCGGACTCGGGGATCCCGTCGAGGACGTCGGCCGTGAACCGCTGGGCCAGCGCCTCCTCGGAGGCGTCGAGCAGCCAGTGGCCCGAGCCGTAGTGCTCCGCCCGGTGGGCGCCCGTCGTGGCCACCACCCCCAGCCAGGTCGCCGCGCTGATCCGCCTCAGCGCGAGCGGGTTGCGGCCCAGACCGGTCGGCGTCGCGTCGACCATCGCGTCGAAGCCCGATCCCCGCAGCGACGCCGCCTCCGCCTGGCTCGCAACCTCGTCGTCGAGCTCGTCGCCGGGCAGCAGCGGGCTGACCTGGAAGAGGTGCTCGTGGTAGTTCGTCGCGCCGAGGGACTCGGCCTCGACGTCGCCGAGGACCGTCCGGACCTGCCCCCGAGGGATCACCGTGCCGGTGCGGGGGGACGACCCCCCGCACCCCCCGCTGAGCTCCGCTCGCTGGCGCTCACGGAGCTCGGGTGCTGGCGGCGACCCGCCCCAGCTCGTCGACGGTCTCGGGCGGCATCGGCACGGCGAACACCTCGGCCACGGCCTGGCTCCAGCCGTGCACGAAGTAGCGCCAGCCGTCCTCGACGTGCAGGCCGCGCTCCGCCTGCTGGGCCCGCGCCTGGGCGAGCAGCTCGAGGCTGCCGCGGTAGTTGAAGTCCCACACGTAGCCGTCGCGGGGGAGTTCGACGCCGTCCGGGACCGGCGAGCCCGGGCGGTCCTTGCCCATCCCGGTCGCGTTGACGACGAGGCTGCCGGCGGGCAGGGCCTCGACCAGGGCGGTCACGTCCTCGGGGCCCGCCGTCCGGACGTAGCGGACCAGGCCGTCTGGCACCCCGGAGCGCTCGTGCACGGAACGGGCGTGGTCGAGCGGGCCCTGCTCCAGCGCCGTGCACACGACCTGCCCGGGCCGGTCGCCGCGGACACCGAGCTGCTGGCTGAGCGCCGTGCCGGCACCGCCGCTGCCGAGGACGAGCGCGGACGCCCCCGTGGTGGCGAAGTGGTCGGACGGCAGGAACTCCTCCAGCGCCAGCCGCGCGGTCAGCGGGTCCTTGGCGCTGCCCAGCAGCCGCCCGTCGCGCTTGCTGATGCAGGAGACCTCGCCGAAGGTCTGCGACAGGTCGTCGAGCTCGTCGAAGAGGTCCGCGCACGCGTCGTGCACGGCGACCTTGTGCGTCGTGACCAGCGCGCCGGTCTCGTCGTCGTCCGCGGCGATCGCGGAGACGAGGTCGCGGTAGACCTCGGGCGGCGCGTCGAGCGGCACGTCGTGGCCGACCAGGGTGCGGGCCGGGAGCCCGAGCACCTCGGCCCAGCGCGGGAAGACCGTCAGGATCGACGAACCGCCGGTGCTCACGCCGACGAACCCCATCCGGGCGCTCACGAGCCCGACCCCCGTACGGCGTCGGCCGCCGCGCGGAACTCGCGCGCCGCCGCGGTCACGGCCGCCCAGTCGCCGGAGGCCAGCGCCTCGGCCGGGGTCAGCTCCCCGCCCGCCCCCACGGCGACGGCTCCGGCCGCCAGCCAGTCGCCGAGGTTGCCGGGGTTGACGCCACCGGTCGGGCAGAAGGCCACGTCCGGGAACGGCCCTCGCAGGGCCTTGAGGTACGCCGGCCCGCCCAGGGAGGAGGGGAAGAGCTTGACCACGTGCACGCCGAGGTCCACCGCGGTCATGACCTCGGTGGGCGTCAGCGCCCCGGACAGCACCGTCGCCCCGGTGCCGAGCATCGCGCGGCTCACCTCGGGCAGCGTCCCCGGGCTCACCAGGAACTCGGCGCCCGCACCCGCGGCCTCCTCGGCGTGGGCGGGCGTGCGCACGGTGCCCGCGCCGAGCAGCACGTCCGGGTGCCGGTCGCGGACCTCGCGCAGGACGGTCGGGACGTTCGGCGTGCTGTAGGTGATCTCGATGCCCGTGACGCCGCCGGCGACCAGGGCGTCGACGGTGGACACCGCGGCCGCGGCGGACGGGGCGCGCAGCACGGCGACGACCACGGTCTCCCGGAGGGCGGCGAGCCCGTCGCGCTCGGGCGGTCGTGCGGTCATGAGGACCCCTTCGGGCTGACGAGGTGGGCGGGCGTGCGGCCGGCGAGGACGTCGAGGACGGCGTCGACCGCGCCCCGGCCCATGCCGTCCACGGCGCCGACGGTGTGGGCGCCGGCGTGGGCGGTGAAGGTGGTGAGCGCGACCAGGTCGTCGGCGAGCAGCGGGGCGTCGGGGCCGTCGGCGGCGAGGACGTCGGCGGCGTAGCGGGCCAGCCGGCCCTCGCGCAGGGCCGCCGCCACGGCGGGTTCGTCGACGAGCGCCGCCCGCGCGGTGTTTACGAGGACCGCGCCGGGACGGAACCGTCCGAGGAGCGCCTCGTCCACGAGCACCTCCTCGCCGGGGGCGTGCAGCGTGAGGACGTCGCACTGCGCGACGAGGTCGGGCAGGTCGAGGAGCTCGACCTCGGGCACGCTGCCGGGGGCGACGTACGGGTCGTACGCCAGCACGCGCGAGCCGAAGCCGGAGAGCCGCCGCGCGACCCCGCGGCCGATCCGGCCGAAGCCGACGACCCCGACGGTCAGGCTGCCGAGCTCGCGGCCGCGGGTGACCTTCGGGGTGCCCGCGCGGACCCCGCGGTCGCCGGGCACGACATCGCGCAGGGCCGCGAGGGTCAGGGCCAGGGCGAGGTCGGCGACCGCCTCGGTGTTGGCGCCCGGGGTGTTCGTGACGAGGACGTCGCGCCCGGCCGCGGCCGCGAGGTCGACGGCGTCGACCCCGACCCCGTACCGGGCGACGAGGCGCAGGTGCGGAGCGGCGTCGAGGTGGGCCGCGGTGACCGGGCCGGTGCCCGCGACCCAGCAGACGGTGTCGGCGAGGAGGGGAGCGAGCTGCGCGAGGTCGTGGTCGGGGGGACCGCTCCGCACCGCGCACCCGGCCGCCTCGAGCTCGGCGCGCAGGTCGAGGTCGCCGCTGGAGAAGGAGCGGCTGGTCACGAGGACAGGCGTGCCCGTCCCACCAGGGGGGAGGGGGACGGGCACCCGGCGAACGTAGACCTGTCCGGACAAGTTCGTCAACGCGATGCACGAGTCCGGCACGATCGACGCTCGAGCCACCACGGTCCGGTCCCGGTCGAGACCCGGCCATGACCGGGCCTACCGACGGGGACCCTGTACGGACAAGGTCCGGCCCGGTTACTGTCACCCGTGTGACGGCGAAGGAGCTCGACCGCGGGTCGGCGTTGCCGCTGTACCACCAGGTCAAGCAGATCCTCCTCGCCCAGGTCCGCGCCGAGGACCTCGCACCGGGCGCGCGCGTCCCGGGCGACAACGAGCTCTGCCGCGCGCTCGGCGTCTCGCGGAGCGTGGTGCGCCAGGCCCTCGCCGAGCTGGAGACGGAGGGCGTCGTGGTCCGGGTCAAGGGCCGTGGGACCTACGTCGCCCGGCCCCGGACGACCGAGCACCTCGTCGCCCGCCTGACCGGGCTGCACGAGGAGATGAGCGCGCGCGGCGTGGGCGTCAGCAGCACCGTCCGTCGCCAGGAGGTCGTGCCCGCCGACGACGTCGTCGCCGCGGCGCTCGAGCTCGAGGTCGGCGCCCCGGTGCTGGTCCTCGAACGGCTCCGCCACGTCGGCGGCGAGCCCTGGGTGCTGACGACGACGCACCTCCCCACCGACGTCGCGCCCGAGCTGGAGCACGAGGACTTCACCGAGCAGTCGCTGTACGGCGTCCTCGAGAGCCGCTACGGCGTACGGCTCACGCACGGGCGCCGCAGCGTGGAGGCCGTGCCGGCGTCGGAGGAGACCGCGCGCCTGCTGGCGCTGCGCCCCGGCGACCCGCTGCTGCGGCTGCGCAGCACGACCTGGGCCGGCGAACGCCCGGTCGAGTCCTTCGTGGCGCTGCACCGCGGCGACCGCACCCGCTTCGAGGTCGACCTCGAGCGCGCGGTGTCGCTGCACCACGACAAGCCCCAGGACCCGGCACCGGCCGTGGTCGTGACGTTGGAGGAGGTGGGCTCATGACCTGGCCCGAGCAGGCGGTCGTCGTGGTGACCGGAGCGGCGGGGGGCATCGGCCTGGCCGCGGCCACCTGGTTCGCCGAGCGGGGGGCGCGGGTCTTCAGCCTGGACCGGCCGGGCGCGACGCCCTCGGTCGGCGACCCGGTGGGCGAGGTGGTCGAGGTCGACGTCACCTCCGAGGAGTCGGTGCGGGCCGCCGTGACCACCGTGGTCGAGCGGGCCGGACGGGTCGACGCGCTGGTCGCGGGCGCCGGGGTGGCCGAGGGCGACACGGGCGCGGAGGACATGAGCCTCGAGCGCTGGTCGCTGACGATCGGGGTCAACCTCACCGGGGTCTTCCTGACCTGCCGCGACTTCGGCCGGGTCATGCTCGAGCAGGGCTCCGGCCGCATCGTCGCCATCGCCTCGATGTCGGGGCAGCACGTCGTGAACGTCCCGCAGCGCCAGGTCGCGTACAACGCCTCCAAGGCCGGCGTGGTCGCCATGGTCAAGTCGCTCGCGTACGAGTGGGTCGGTCGCGGCGTCCGGGTCAACGCGCTCTCGCCCGGCTACGTCGACACGCCGCTGCTGACCAACCGCACCGACCTGCACCCGCTGTGGAAGGAGCAGACCCCGGCCGGGCGCTTCGCCACGCCCGAGGAGATCGCCGGCGGCGTCGGCTACCTGCTCAGCGACGAGGCCGCCTTCTGCGTGGGCACCGAGCTGCTCATGGACGGCGGGTACGCGATCCCGTGACCGGCCCGTCGACCCGCAGGGCCCGCGCGGTCGTCTACGACGAGCCGCGCCGGTTCAGCGTCCGTGACGTCGAGGTGCCCGACCCCGGACCGGGCGAGGTCGTCCTCCGGGTCCTGGTCGCCGGCGTCTGCGGCACCGACCTGCACCTGCACGACGGCGAGTTCGGGCCGACCTACCCGCTGACGCCGGGTCATGAGCTCGTGGGCGAGGTGGTCGAGGCGGGCACCGGCGCCGAGGACCTGCTCGGCCACCGCGTCGTCGTCGACAACACGGCCTCGTGCGGGCGCTGCGCCGAGTGCCGGCGCGCCCGCCCGGCCTTCTGCCACCACCTCGTGGCGCAGGGCGTGAACGCGCCCGGCGGCTTCGCCGAGCTGGTGCTGACCGACGCGGACCGCTGCTTCCTCGTCGACGACCTCGACCCCGAGGTCGCGGTCCTGGCCGAGCCGGTCGCCTGCGTCGTCCACGGCCTCGACGTGCTGGCGCTGCAGCCCGGCGCCGACGTGCTGGTGCTCGGCGCCGGCCCGACCGGGCTCGTGCTGACGTCGCTGCTGGCCCGCGGCGGGGCCGGTCGGCTCACCGTCGCGGCCCCGAGCGAGGCCAAGCTGGCGCTGGCCCGGGCCCGCGGCGCCGACGAGGCCGTGCGCCTGCGGCGCGGCGAGCCGGAGCTCGGGGCGGCGCAGCTGGCGGCCCTCGCGCCCGACGGGTTCGACGTGGTGGTCGAGGCGACGGGCGCACCCGGCGTGCTCGAGACCACGCTGCCGCTGGTGCGGACCGGCGGCACCGTCTTCGTCTACGGCGTCCCGCCCGAGGCCGCCGTCTGGCCGGTGCGCTCGTACGACGTGTTCCGCCGCGAGCTGACGATCAAGGGCTCGTTCGCGCAGCAGCACTCGTTCGACCGCGCGCTGCGCCTGCTGCGCACCGGTCGGGTCGACCCGGCGGGGATCGTCACCCACCGCTTCGGCCTCGACGCGTACGCCGACGCCCTCGCCGCCACCGCCGACAGCGCGGTGGTCAAGGCCGTCCTGGTGCCCTGACCGGCCCGTCCGCCCCCGTCCCGGGACCGGGTCTGCTGCTCCCACGCGTCACACGCGTTGCACCGAACCGTGGCCAAACCCTGTCCGTACATGTCCTTGACACCAGACCAGTGGTGCAGGAGGTTGGTCACCGTGACGCGATTCCACGACGGTGTGGCCCGGTGACGACGACGGTGGAGCGGGGGCAGAGCGCCCGCCCCCAGGTCGGTGACGTCGCCTTCACCGCCCGCGGGATCAAGAAGCACTACCCGGGCGTCAAGGCGCTCGACGGCGTGGACCTCGAGGGCTACGCCGGCGAGGTGCTGGCGGTCTGCGGGGCCAACGGTGCCGGCAAGTCGACGTTCGCCAAGCTCCTCGCGGGCGTCGAGACCCCGACCGACGGCGAGATCCGGGTCGCGGGCTACGACCACCCGGTCCGCAACGCCGCCGAGGCCGAGCAGGCCGGCGTCCTGATGATGTTCCAGGAGCCGCTGATCATCGACGACTTCACCGTCGGCGAGAACGTGTGGCTCTACAAGCTGCGCGAGGGCCGCGACATCCGCCCCTGGGCGACCAAGGTCGATTCCAACTCCCACCAGACCCGCGAGGTGCTGGGCAAGGTCGGGCTCGGCGCCCTGCGCACCAACCAGCTGGCCCGGGACCTCGGCCCCGGCCAGCGCCAGATGCTGTCCCTCAGCCGGGCCGAGGTGACCAACCACCAGATCATGATCCTGGACGAGACGACCGCGTCGACGTCGGAGGAGCACTTCAACGACATCCTCGACCTGGTCAAGCGCGAGCGTGAGGCCGGGACGCACATCATGTTCGTCAGCCACCGGCTGAACGAGGTGTTCGCGATGAGCGACCGCATCGCCGTGCTGCGCAACGGCCAGCTCGTCGACGTGCTCAAGACCTCCGAGACCACGCCGGACGAGGTCACCACGCTGATGATCGGCCAGGCCCTGCGGGCCGTCGAGCGTCCCGCGCCGGTGCAGACCGAGGGCAAGCAGCCGCTGGTGGCGGTCCGCGACCTGCACGGCGGGACCGCGGCCGGCGTCTCCTTCGACGTCTACCCCGGCGAGGTCGTCGGGCTCTACGGCCTCGTCGGCAGCGGCCGCTCCTCGGTCGGGCGCACGGTCACCGGCCAGAAGCGGGCGGCGAGCGGCACCATCCAGATCCGCGGCGAGGAGGTCCAGCTGAACTCGCCGGGTCAGGCGCTCGACAAGTCCGTGGTCTACCTGACCGAGGACCGCCGGCTCGAGGGCTTCGTCAAGGACTTCGACAACGGCGAGAACATGAGCCTCGTCGTGCTGCCGAAGTGGTCCAAGGGCGGCGTCATCGACACCACCAAGGAGAAGAGCCGGGTCCGCGAGCTGATCAGCGAGTTCCAGGTCAAGGGCGGGCCCAAGACCTACACGCGCTCGCTCTCCGGCGGCAACCAGCAGAAGGTCGTCATCGCCAAGTGGCTCGAGTCCGACCCGGACTTCGTCGTCCTGGACGAGCCGACCAAGGGCATCGACGTCGGCGCCCGGGCCAACATCTACGAGATCATCCACAGCGTCGCCGCGCGCGACAAGGGCGTGCTGGTGATCTCCAGCGAGGCCGAGGAGCTGCTCTCGCTCTGCCACCGGATCCTCGTGATGCGCAACGGCAAGGTCGTCGCCGAGTTCGACCCGTCCGAGGCCGACACCGACGACCTGATCCGCACCGCCCTCACCCACCAGGACTGAGCGGGGCCGACGGCCGGCCCGTCCTGCGCACGACCCCGTACGACGAGCACCACGCACCACCCCCGCTGCACCCGACGAAGGAGTCAGAACAGATGACCGCAACCGCGACGGCTCCGGCCCCGTCGGCCCAGCCGGAGGCTCAGCGGAGCAGCCCGGTGGTTGACTGGCTCAAGAGCCAGTACGCCCTCTACATCCTGGTGGCGCTGCTGCTGGTCGCCACGATCACCCGCGGCTCGATCTTCTGGGGCGGCACCAACCTGACCAACCTGCTGCTGCAGATGTCGATCATCGGCGTGGTCGTGCTCGGCGAGCTGATCGTCGTGCTCACCGGCGGCATCGACATCAGCGTGGGCTCGGCCCTCGGCCTGGCCGCGGTGATCGCGGCCGGCCTGTTCGGCGGGCCGTCGGTCTTCCTCGGGCTGGTCGTCGCCGTGATCATCGGCGGCATCGTCGGCGCCGTGAACGGCTGGCTGGTCGCCTTCCGCGGCCTCGAGCCCTTCATCGTGACGCTGGGCATGCTGGCCCTGGCCCGCGGCCTGGTCTACGCCTACGGCAACGGCATCCCGATCAACCCGGAGGCCGCGGCCTCGTACGCGACCTTCGGCCAGACGACGATCATCGGCATCCCGGTGCTCGCGATCATCTGGCTGGTCATGGTGGCGCTGATCGCCTTCCTGCTCTACCGGACCGTGTGGGGCCGCCGCGTGTACGCGATCGGCAGCAACATCGACGCGGCGCGCAGCTCGGGCATCCCGGTCCGCACCACCCTGTGGTCGGTCTACATCCTGGCCGGCCTGCTCGTCGGGCTCGGCGGCTGGATGTTCCTGGGCCGCTTCGCGAGCGGCACCTCGACCGCCGGCAACCTGCTCGAGCTCGAGGCCATCGCCGCGGTCGTCATCGGTGGCGCCCGCCTCTCCGGGGGCTTCGGCAAGGTGTTCGGGGCCGTGGTCGGCACGATCATCTTCGCCGTGATCGCCAACCTGCTCTCGCTGCTCAACGTCTCGACCTTCCTCCAGGACGCCTTCCGCGGCGCCCTGATCCTGGTCGCGGTGACGCTGGCGACGGTGCAGTTCAGCCGCAAGCGCCGCGCGACGGCGGGCAAGTGAGCACGACGGGACGGAGGGACGCACGATGAGAGCACCCAACCGGCGCCGGACGCGCCTGCTCCGCTCGGCCGCGGCCGCCGCGGGCACGGTCCTGCTGCTCGGCGTGAGCGCCTGCGGCCAGATCTACCCCTCGTCGCAGCCGGCGCAGGGCCCGGCGGGCGGCGTCGAGCCGAACGCGCAGTCGGTCACCATCGGCTTCGCCCAGCAGCAGCTGCAGGCGCCGTACTTCGCGGCGATGCAGGTGCAGGCGGAGCAGATCGCCAAGGACAAGGGCTTCAAGCTGCTGTTCCAGTCGGCGAACAAGGACCCGGCGATCCAGTACAACCAGATGCAGGCCATGATGGCGCAGGGCGCGAACGTGATGATCGTCAACGCCACCAGCGTCAAGGGCCAGTACCAGATGATGACCCAGATCGCCTCCAAGATCCCGGTGATCTACATCGACACCGGCGTCCCCGACACCGGCATGACCAGCGTGTCCTCGGACAACCTGACCATCGGCCGCGAGTCGGGCAAGATCACCGCCAAGCGCTTCCTGGACGCGGGCAAGTCGAGCATCAAGATGGTCATCCTCACCGGCCCGGCCACCGACGAGTTCGTCGGCCCGAACCGGCGCCAGGGCTTCCTCGACGGCCTGAAGGAGGGTGGCCTGCAGTACACGATCGCCAGCGAGCAGTCCGGCGACTACCAGCAGGACAAGGGCCAGGTCGCGGCGGAGAACATGCTCGCCGCCAACCCCGACACCGACCTCGTGCTGGGCCTGAACGACTCGATGGCGCTGGGCGCGTACAACGTCATCCAGAAGCCGCAGTACAAGAACGTGTACGTCGCGGCGTCGGCCGACGGGCAGAAGGAGGCCCTCGCGCTGATCGACCAGGGCGGCTGCGACGGGCGCTACATCTCGACGGGGCTGAACTCGCCGTCGCTGGCCGCGGAGCAGGCGCTCGGCATCGCCCTCGACGTCGCGACGGGGGCGAAGAAGCCGTCGGACTACCCGCCGGAGTCGTTCACCAAGGCCGTCGGGATCGGCTGCGAGAACATCAAGGAGTACTACGACCCGAACAGCGTCTTCTGACCCCGGACCCCCCGGACGCTGCTCGACCCCCGGCGTGCCCTGGACCTCTGGTCCAGGGCACGTCCGCGTTCCTGGGCTCGCCCGACCCCGTCCGTAAGCCTGTCGACCGGGCGTCGGTCCGCAGGGGGTGAGCGCCCTTCGACGAGCTCAGGGATCGTGGTCGGGTTCGTCCGCGCACCCGCGTGCGCGACCACGCTCCCTGAGCCTGTCGAAGGGCTTCCTGACCACGACCCCTGAGCCTGTCGAAGGGCCGCTCAGCCGGGCAGGCAGGCCCGGGTGAACGTGGCGAGGACGGGGGCGAAGGCGTCGGGCTCCCACGTGTGGTGGGCCCCCGCCACCTCGCGGACCTCGGTCCGGGGCAGCACGCGGCGTACGCGGTCGGCCGCCTCGACCATCGATGCCTGGGTGGACGACCCGTACGTCGCCAGGACGGGCACGGTGACGGCGTCGCGCAGGCCCCCCGACTCGAGCTGCTCCGTCGCCCAGCCGAGCGACTGCGCGTCGGCGCGCAGGGCGACGACCCCCGCGTAGATCGCCGGCCACGCCGGGGACGCCTTGGCGCCGGCCAGCCACTCCGGCGGCATGTCGCGCATGTACCACTCCTGCGCGGCCTCGAGCTCACCCGCGTCGATGCGCTGCTCGAGCCCTTCGACCCAGTCCGCGACCCGGGCGGCCGGGGCGGCGAGCGGGGCCTCCCAGAGCACGAGCCCGGCCACGGGCAGCCCGGCGGCGGCCGCGTGCAGGCTGATCGAGCACCCCGACGAGTGGCCGCAGAGCACCGCGGTGCCGCCGTTCGCGTCCACGACCGCGCGCAGCGCCTCGAGCTCGCGGTCGAGGTCGAGCGTGCCCTCCGCCGCGCTACTGCCGCGGCCCAGCCGGTCGGGGACGACGGCGGTCACGCCCGCGGCGGCGAGCAGCTCGGTCGTCCGGACGACGCGCGCGTCGCCGCGCAGCGAACCCGCCCCGGCCACCAGGACCACCGTCGGTCCCTCGCCCAGCCGGTCGTACGCGACCACGTCGCCCCGGCTCGTCGTCACCTGCTCGCCCATGGGTCCCCCGTCTGCTCGTGCGCGCGCTGCGCCTGGCGGGGCGGCGCTCCGTCCGCGTCGGGGTGTCGACCGTCCCGGCGCCCCGGACTCATCGGGACGCCGCGGTCATCGTCGGACGAGGCCTGCCAGGACGAGGAAGTAGGCACCGCAAGTTGTTTTCCCCCCGCCCGGGGGCCGGGAGTACGTTGACCCGAACCGCCGGGGGCGACCCTTCCGGCGTACGAGAGGAGCGCGGTGAGCGACGGTCTGAGCGGGCTCGACGAGAGCGGTCCCGACGCCGCGGTGCAGCTGCTGACACCCACGGGCGAGCGGGTCGAGCACCCCGACTACGCCTTCGCCGGCGACGACGCGCTGGTCCGCCAGTTCTACGCCGACATGGTCCGCGTGCGCCGTGTCGACGCCGAGGCGATCGCGCTGCAGCGCCAGGGTGAGCTGGGCCTGTGGCCCTCGCTGCTCGGCCAGGAGGGTGCGCAGATCGGCGCCGTGCACGCGATGCGCGGCCAGGACTACGCCTTCCCGACCTACCGCGAGCACGGCATCACGATCGGCCGCGGCGTCGACCCGCTCCGGCTGCTGGCGATGTTCCGCGGCACCGACCCGGGCACCTGGGACGTCGTGCAGCACGGCGTGCACCTCTACGCGATCATCATCGGCACGCAGGGCCTGCAGGCGACCGGTTACGGCATGGGCCTCGAACGCGACGGCCTGGTCGGCAGCGGTGACCCCGAGCGCGACGCCGCGGTCGTGTGCTTCTTCGGCGACGGCGCGACGAGCCAGGGCGACATCAACGAGGGCCTGGTCTTCGCCGCCTCGTACAACGCGCCGGTCGTCTTCTTCTGCCAGAACAACCAGTGGGCCATCTCCGAGCCCATCGAGCGCCAGTCGCGCGCACCGCTCTACCGCCGCGCGGCGGGCTTCGGCCTGCCCGGCGTGCGGGTCGACGGCAACGACGCGCTCGCGGTGCACGCGGTGACGACGGCGGCGCTGGACCGGGCGCGCTCGGGCAACGGGCCGACGTTCATCGAGGCGTACACCTACCGGATGGGCGCGCACACCACGTCGGACGACCCCACGAAGTACCGCCTCGAGCACGAGCTCGCGCAGTGGCGCGACCGCGACCCGATCACCCGCGTGCGGGCCTACCTCGAGCGCACCGGTGCGGCCGACGCCGACTTCTTCGCCTCGGTCGACACCGAGTCCGACGAGTTGGCCATGCGGCTGCGGAAGGAGTGCCTCGCGCTCCCCGAGCCGACCCTGGCCGAGACGTTCGACTGGGTGTACGCGACGAGGTCACCCGAGCTGGTCGAGCAGCTCGCCCGTCACGAGGAGTACGCCGCGAGCTTCGAGGAGGCCCGATGAGCACCACCAGCGTGCGCGCGAGCAGCGGTCCCGGTTCCCGGGGGCGCGACGAG
This sequence comes from Microlunatus sagamiharensis, assembly GCF_900105785.1. Taxonomy (NCBI): domain Bacteria; kingdom Bacillati; phylum Actinomycetota; class Actinomycetes; order Propionibacteriales; family Propionibacteriaceae; genus Microlunatus; species Microlunatus sagamiharensis. Next base: position 3,505,023 of record NZ_LT629799.1, on the reverse strand, counting down.
GGCACGCCCGCCCCGGTGCGGACGATGACCATGGCCAAGGCGCTCAACGCCGGGCTGCGCAAGGCGATGGAGGACGACCCCAAGGTCCTGCTCGCCGGCGAGGACATCGGCAAGCTCGGCGGCGTGTTCCGCGTGACCGAGGGCCTGCAGAAGGACTTCGGCGAGTCGCGCGTCATCGACACCCCGCTGGCCGAGAGCGGCATCGTCGGGACCGCCGTCGGGCTCGCGATCCGCGGCTACCGCCCGGTCTGCGAGATCCAGTTCGACGGCTTCGTCTTCCCGGCCTTCGACCAGATCGTCACGCAGGTGGCGCGGATGCGCTGGCGCTCCAAGGGCCAGGTCGCGATGCCGATCGTCATCCGCATCCCCTTCGGCGGCGGCATCGGCGCGGTCGAGCACCACAGCGAGTCGCCCGAGGCCCTCTTCGCCCACACGGTCGGGCTCAAGGTCGTCGCCTGCTCCAACCCGGTCGACGCCTACTGGATGATCCAGCAGGCCGTCGCCTCCGACGACCCGGTGGTCTTCTTCGAGCCCAAGCGGCGCTACTACGAGAAGGCCGAGGTGGACACCACCACCGAGCCGCTCGGCCTGCACTCCTCGCGGGTGGTCCGCCCGGGGCGCGACGGCACGTTGATCGCGTACGGCCCAATGGTCAAGACCTGCCTCGAGGCCGCCACCGCCGCGGCCGACGAGGGCCGCGAGCTCGAGGTGATCGACCTGCGCACGCTCTCGCCGCTGGACCTCGGGCCCGTCCTGGAGTCGGTGCGCCGCACCGGCCACGCCGTCGTCGTGCACGAGGCGCCGGTGAGCGTCGGGCTGGGCGCGGAGGTCGCGGCGCGCATCAGCGAGGAGTGCTTCTACTCCCTCGAGGCCCCGGTGCTGCGGGTGGCGGGCATGGACGTGCCCTACCCGCCCAGCCGGGCCGAGGAGGACTACCTGCCCGACCTCGACCGCGTGCTCGACGCGGTCGACCGGTCGCTGGCCTACTGAGCGAACGGACTCCGAAGCGATGGCGACGAACCACTTCCGCCTGCCCGATCCCGGCGAGGGCCTGGTCGAGGCCGAGATCGTCACCTGGCGGGTGGCGGTCGGCGACGAGATCAAGATCAACGACATCGTCGTGGAGATCGAGACCTCCAAGTCGCTGGTCGAGCTGCCCAGCCCGTACGCGGGCACCGTGACCGCGCTGCTCGCCGACGAGGGCCAGATGGTCGACGTCGGCGCGCCGATCATCGCGATCTCGGACGGTGCCGACGACGAGCCGGTTCCGGCGGAGCCGGCCGACTCCGCCGAGCCCGCTGAGCACCAGCCGACGGGCAAGCACGACTTCGTGCCGCCGATGCCGGGGGAGAAGGTCCCGAGCGTCGCCGACGGCGAGGGTCCCGCCCGCGTCGCGAACCTGGTCGGCTACGGCCCGAGGTCCACCGAGGCGCGGCGCCGGCCCCGGCGTACCGGCGGCGCTCCGGCGCAGCCCGCGGCCCCCGCGAGCCCGGTCGCCGACGACCCGGCCGCGCAGGTTCCGGTCCAGGCGCCCGTGTCGTCGTACGCGCTGCCCGCCGAGCCCGGGGCCCCCGCCGCGCCGGCGCAGCCCCCGGTGGGCGGCCCGGCGGTGCTGGCCAAGCCGCCGGTCCGCAAGCTCGCCCGCGACCGGGGCGTCGACCTGACGACGCTGACCGGCAGCGGCCCCGGGGGCGTCATCACCCGCGAGGACGTCGACCGCGCGAGCCAGCCGGCTGCTGCCGCTCCCGCGCCGGCCGTCGCGGCAGCCCCGGCACCCGGTCGGGCCGTGGTCCCGCCCGCGCCGTCGCGGACGCCCGACCCGGACTCGAGCCGCGAGACGCGCGTCCCGATCAAGGGCGTGCGCAAGGCGACCGCCGAGGCCATGGTCCGCTCGGCGTTCACCGCGCCGCACGTCACCGAGTGGGTCACCTGCGACGTCACCGCGACGATGGAGCTCGTCGAGCGGCTGCGTGACCGGCGCGAGTTCCGCGGGGTGAAGATCTCCCCGCTGCTCGTGATCGCCAAGGCCGTGTGCGTGGCCCTGAGCCGCGTGCCGCAGCTGAACGCGTACTGGGACGAGGCCGCGCAGGAGATCGCCACGCTCCACTACGTCAACCTCGGCATCGCCGCGGCGACGCCGCGGGGCCTGGTGGTGCCCAACCTCAAGGGCGCCGACGCGATGACCCTGCTCGAGATGGCGCAGGCGATCAACGCCACGGTCAGCACCGCGCGCGAGGGCCGGACCACGCCGGCCGACATGGCCGGCGGGACGTTCACGATCACCAACGTCGGCACGTTCGGCGTCGACGCGGGCACGCCGATCGTCAACCCGGGCGAGGCCGGCATCCTCTGCGTCGGCCAGATCGCCCGGCGGCCGTGGGTCGTCGGCAGCGGGCGCGACGAGCGCATCGAGCCGCGCTGGGTCACGACCCTGGCCGTGTCCTTCGACCACCGCCTGGTCGACGGGGAGCAGGGGTCGGTGTTCCTGTCGACCGTCGCCCAGATCCTCACGGACCCGGGCCTGGGCCTGCTCTTCTGACCCCTTCTCCCTACCCGCGCTCGCCCGCGCTCGTCCCGCCGAGCGGTAGGTTGCCGCGCGTTTCTCGGCTCGCAGAGCGCCGCAACCTACCGGTCGGCGGTACGTGCGCCGAGCGGTAGCGGTCGGGGGTACGAACGCCGAGCGGTAGCGGTCGGCGGTACGAACGCCGAGCGGTAGGTTGCGGCGCCTTTCGAGGGCCTTCGGGCGCGGCAACCTACCCGTCGGCGTACGGGTGGGGATCCAGTCTGGCCCGGGTCACCAACGGGCGGCGTCGGTCAGGCAGAAGGGGTGCCCGGCCGGGTCGAGCAGGACCCGCCAGGTGTCGCCGGGCTGGGGTTCGGCGAGCGCGGCGCCGAGGGCCAGAGCGCGCTGCTCCTCCGCGGCGAGGTCGTCGCAGGCCAGGTCGAGGTGGAACTGCTTCGTGCCGTGCGGGTTCGGCCAGGCCGGCGCCTCGTAGCCCTCGACCCGCCCGAAGCCGAGGGCCGGTCCGCCGCCCGCCGGCGCGAGCATCGCGTACTCGTCCTCGGCCGCGAGCACCGACCAACCCAGCAGCTCAGCCCAGAAGGCCGCCTCCGCCCGGGGGTCGGCGCAGTCCAGGGTCGTCATCTTCAGCTCGGTCGTCATGGGCCCAGCGTCCCTAGGATCGAGCCGTGCCGGCTAGGACGAACGCGACGCCGCCCGGGCGCGACGGTCGGCACCGGCGGCATCCTGCGGCCCGAGGAGTTCGCCCGGCACGTCGACCTCGTCCGCCTCGCCCCGGCGCCCGACCTCGCGCCCTGGGTCGAGAACCACTGGGTGCTGCGGTGGTCGCTCCCCGAGGGCGTCCGGTACAGCAGCCAGGTGCTCCCGCACCCGACGGTCAACCTCACCGTCGAGCGCGGCGTACGCCGTCCTGGCGCCCCGCCCGAGCCGGTGCTGGTCACCGGCCCCGTGGCGCGGCGGTTCGACGTCGAGACGGTCGGGCAGGGCTGGGTGTGGGGCGTGCGGTTCCGGCCGGGCGGCCTGCCGGCCCTCGCCGGGTTCGACGCGAGCAGCCTCGTCGAGCGCACGGTGGCGGCTGCCGACCTGCTGCCCGCGCCCGTCGTCGAGGTCCTGGGCACGCTGCACGACACAGGCGCCCCGCTCGATCAGGACCGGGCGCGGGTGGAGGCGGCGCTGCGCTCGCTGGCCGCGGCGGCGCGACCTGACCCCGACCGCGACCTCGTGCTCGCGGTCCTGGCCGAGCTGCTCGCCGACCGTTCGCTGGTCCGCGTCGCCCAGGTCGCCGAGCGCCACGGCCTCTCCGACCGCCGGCTGCAGCGCCTGTTCGCGCGCTACGTCGGGCTCGGGCCCAAGTGGGTCCTCGCGCGGCACCGCATGCACGACGTGGTGAGCGCGCTCGACGCGGGCTGGGAGGGTTCGCTGGCCGACCTCGCCGCCGAGCACGGCTGGTACGACCAGGCCCACTTCACCCGCGACTTCCGCGCCCTCGTCGGCGTGACCCCGGCCCAGTACCGCGACCGGCGCTGACCCAGGCAGGTGTCGTCCGCCCGGCACCGCGTGTTGTCGGTGCCGCCACGCGCCTTCCGCGACGCGTGGCCGTCTGGCCTCCTGGTCCGGTGTCGAGGCTCCAGGACGAGGTGCGGCTCGCGCTGCGGCGCGACGGCGTCGTCTGCCGCAGGGAGGACGCCGCCCTGCGGACCTCGATCGACGCGTTGGTCCGGGCCGGAGAGCTGGCACCCGTTCTCCCGGGCGTCTACGCCGCGGCGGACCAGGTCGACGACTTCCGGGTCCGGGTGCTGGCGCTGCGTCGGTGGTGCCCGGACGCGGTGCTCACCGGTGCGGCGGCGGCCCGTCTCACCTTCCGGCCGACGGCCCGGGTGGACGTGGTGGAGGCGGCCACCACCCGGCAGCTCGAGCGACCCGGGTTCCGGCTGGTGCGACGCCGGGTCCCGGACGAGCTGGTGTGGGAGCGCAAGGGCCTGAGGTTGACGGCCCCGGCCCTCACGGCGCTGGACCTCGCTCTCGAGGACGCGGATGCTATCGACGACGTGCTCCGGACGAGGGCGGCAACGCTGACCGGGCTCGCAGAGGCGCTCGACCTGACGGCGGGACGGCGGGGCAACCGGCAGCGGCTCCGCCACCTGCTCGACTCGCGCGACGAACCGTGGTCGGCGGCCGAGCGCCTCTGCCACCGGCTGCTCCGGGAGGCGGGCATCTCAGGGTGGAAGGCCAACCTCCCGGTCCGGGCAGGTGGACGCCGCTACTACCTCGACGTCGCGTTCGCCGACGCGATGCTCGTGGTGGAGATCGACGGTCGGCTGCACGAGGACGACGTCGACGTCTTCGAGAACGACCGCTGGCGCCAGAACGCGCTGGTCCTCGAGGGGTGGACGGTGCTGCGCTTCACCTGGGCGATGCTGCGGGACCGTCCTGACCACGTCGTGCAGACGATCAGGGACGCGCTCTTGCTGACATCGACTCACTCGATGCCTCCCGGAGCTCGCCGCCACGCTCAGCGGCTGCTCCGCCGAGCATCGAGTGAGTCGATGTCAGCAGAAGGCGGCTAGAAGGCGGCCTCGGGGAGGTCCATCACGGAGAGGTCGGTCTGCTCGGCGGCCACGCGCTCCGCGGTGAGGCGGGGGAGGACCGTGCGGGCGAACCACCGAGCCGCGGCGACCTTGCCCTCGTAGAAGGCCTGCTCGCCTGCCGGCTGGTCCTCGCCGAGGCGGGCGAGCGCGACCTCGGCGCCGCGCAGCAGGAGCCAGCCGCAGACCACGTCACCGAGCGCCATCAGCAGCCGCGTGGTGTTGAGCCCCACGAGGTAGATGTCGCGCTCCTGCCCGGGCACCTGCGAGCCCATCGCGTTGCCGATCATCGCCTCGACGATCCCGGCGGTGTCGGTGAGCGCGGTCTGGAGCAGCTCGCGCTCCTCCTTGAGCCGGCCGTTGCCGCCGCCGCCGTCGATCCAGCCCTGCACCTGCGCCGACAGGTCCCCGAGCGCCCGCCCGCGGTCGCGGACGATCTTGCGGAAGAAGAGGTCCTGGCCCTGGATCGCCGTCGTGCCCTCGTAGAGGGTGTCGATCTTGGCGTCGCGGACGTACTGCTCGAGCGGGTGGTCCTCGACGTAGCCCGAGCCGCCGAACGTCTGCAGCGACTCGGTGCCGAGCAGCACCCACGACCTCTCGGAACCGTAACCCTTGACCACCGGCAGCAGCAGGTCGTTGAGGCGTACGGCCTCGTCGTCGACCCGGCCCTCGGACGCGGCGAGCGCGACCCGGTCCTGCACGCTCGCGGTGAAGAGCACCAGCGCCCGCATGCCCTCGACACCGGCCTTCTGCGTCATCAGCGAACGGCGCACGTCGGGGTGGTTCACGATCGTCGTGCGCGGCGCGGTCTTGTCCGCCGCCCGCGTCAGGTCGGGTCCCTGGACCCGCTCCTTCGCGTACGCGAGCGCGTTCAGGTAGCCGCTTGAGAGGGTGGCGATCGCCTTGGTCCCGACCATCATCCGGGCGTACTCGATGATGTGGAACATCTGGGCGATGCCGTCGTGCACGTCGCCGAGCAGCCAGCCGACGGCGGGCGTGCCCTGCGCACCGAACGTCACCTCGCCCGTCGCCGAGGCCTTGATGCCCATCTTGTGCTCGAGGCCGGTGGTCACGGCGCCGTTGCGCTCGCCGAGCTCGCCGGTCTCCAGGTCGACGTGGAACTTGGGCACCAGGAACAGCGACAGCCCCTTCGTCCCCGGGCCGCCCTTGCCCTCGACGCCCACGGGCCGCGCGAGCACCAGGTGGACGATGTTCTCGGTCAGGTCGTGCTCGGCGGAGGTGATGAACCGCTTGACGCCCTCGACGTGCCAGGTGCCGTCGGCCTGCGGGTAGGCCTTCGTCCGGCCGGCCCCGACGTCGGAACCCGCCTCCGGCTCGGTCAGCACCATCGTCGCGGCCCACTCGCGCTCGACCATGAGCTGGGCGAGCTTCCGGTCGCGCTCGGTGCCCTCGCGCCACAGGACCTGCGCCATCTTCGGGCCGGCGGCGTAGAGGAAGGCCGCCGGGTTGGCCCCGAGCAGCAGCTCGTTGGCGGCCCACTGCAGCGACGGCGGGCTCGGCTGGCCGCCCAGGTCCGCGGGCAGCTCGAGCTGCCAGGCGCCCGAGTCGAGCAGGGCGCGGTAGGAGCGCTTGAACGCCTCCGGGACCGTGACCGTGTGCGTGTCCGGGTCGAAGACGGGCGGCTGCCGGTCGGAGGAGGCGAACGAGTCCGACAGCTTCGTCCTCGCGAGGTGGTCGAGCTCGTCGAGGATCGCCTCGACCGACTCGCGGTCGAGGTCCTCCCACGGCCCGGTGCCCAGCACCTCCTCGCGCCCGAGCACCTCGAAGAGGGTGAACACGGTGTCGCGCAGGTTCGACCGGTAGTGGCTCATGGGCGAGGCTCCTCGGGTGCCGGCACAAGTTACTGGTGAGTAACTTAGTCGATCGTACGCCGGACGCCAGAGCCCGGGAGGGGCCACCTCAGTCGTCCCGCGTGTCCCAGGGGCACCCGGCCGCACGCGTCCGTGGAACGGGTCTAACGTGACCCCGAGTTCGCGAGTTCCCGCTGCGAAGGAGCGTCATGGGTCGTCTCGACACGAACATCTTCGACTACTCGATCCTGGCGATCTACTTCGTCCTGGTGATCGCGATCGGCGTGCTCGCGCGCCGGGCCGTGGCCACCAGCGAGGACTTCCTGCTGTCGGGCCGGTCGCTGCCGGCCTGGGTGACGGGCCTGGCCTTCATCTCGGCCAACCTCGGCGCCATCGAGATCCTCGGCATGGCGGCCAACGGGGCCCAGTACGGGTTGTCGACGGTGCACTTCTACTGGATCGGCGCCGTACCGGCGATGATCTTCCTGGGCCTCGTGATGATGCCCTTCTACTACGGCAGCCGGGTGCGGAGCGTCCCCGAGTACCTCAAGAGACGCTTCGGCACCGGCGCGCACCTCTTCAACGGCCTGAGCTTCGCCGCCGCCGCGGTCCTCAACGCCGGCGTGAACCTCTACGCCATGTCGATCATCATCGAGGCGCTCCTCGGCTGGCCGACCTGGCTCGCCATCCTCGTCTCGGCCGGCTTCGTGCTCGCCTACATCACCCTCGGCGGCCTGTCGGGCGCCATCTACAACGAGGTGCTGCAGTTCTTCGTCATCATCGCGGGCCTCATCCCGCTGGTGATCATCGGCCTCAAGGACGTCGGCGGCTGGAGCGGGCTCAAGGAGAAGGTCGTCTCCCAGCCCGGCCAGGAGGGTTTCTTCTCCACGTGGAGCGGCACCGGCTGGAACTGGACCAACCCGCTCGGTGACTGGATCGGCATCGTCATGGGCCTGGGCTTCGTGCTGTCCTTCGGCTACTGGACGACGAACTTCGCCGAGATCCAGCGCGCGCTCTCGGCCAAGAACCTCTCGGCCGCCGAGCGCACCCCGCTCATCGGCGCGTACCCCAAGATCTTCATCCCGGCGCTCACGATCATCCCGGGCCTCATCGCCATCACCGTGGTCCCGGACATGCTCAAGAACGCACAGGGCGAGACCGACTACAACTACGCGATCCCGGCGCTGATGGGGCACTACCTGCCCAACGGCGCCCTGGGTGTGGCGCTCGCCGGCCTGCTCGCCGCCTTCATGGCCGGCATGGCCGCCAACGTGAGCTCGTTCAACACGGTCTTCACGTACGACATCTGGCAGAGCTACATCAAGAAGAACTTCCCGGACCACTACTACCTGAACATCGGCCGCATCGTCACCGTGGTCGGCATCCTCATCGGTGTGGGCACGGCGTTCATCGCGGCCGGCTACAACAACATCCAGGTCTACATCCAGACGTTGTTCGGCTTCTTCAACGCGCCGCTCTTCGCCACCTTCATCATCGCGATGTTCTGGAAGCGGACGACGCCGAAGGCCGGTCTGTGGGGCCTGGTGGCCGGCACCGCCGGCGCGGCGATCTACCAGTTCCTCATCGGTCCGAACTGGTCGCACATGTACCCCGGCGGCGACATGACCCAGACCGCCAACGCGCAGATGATCAACTTCTACGCGGCCATCTCCGCCTTCGTCCTCGACGCCGTGGTCACCGTGATCGTCACGCTGACCACCAAGTCCAAGCCGCTGGTCGAGCTGCGCGGCCTCGTCTGGGGCGTGCCCGACCCCGACGCCGGTGACCCGCACGAGGGCTACGTGCGACGCTGGTGGGAGTCGCCGAAGCTCCTGGGCTTCACGGCGCTGGGCATCGTCGTCGTCCTTTCCATCGTCTTCGCCTGAGGAGGAGGAAGCAGATGAGCGAGCAGAACCAGACCGAGAAGACGACGGCGTCGGCCGCGTCCAAGCTCTTCGACATCCGGATCATGATCGGTGCGCTGTTCGTGCTGTACGGCGTGATGCTCACGATCGCCGGGTTCTTCACCACGCCGGCGGAGCTGGCCAAGGCCGCCGACATCAACATGAACCTGTGGCTGGGCCTCGGGATGCTAGTCCTCGGCGTGCTCTTCCTGGTGTGGGCCAGGGTCAACCCGAACCGCCCGGACCCCAACCCGACCGACGCCCCGCGCCGGCCGGCCGCGCACTAGCCGCCCGGCCGCGCACCAGCCCCAGCCCAGCCCTCAGCCGAGCACCTGGATCCCCAGCTGCTCGGCGAGGGCGGGGGCCAGGCCGTCGAGCTGGGCCGCGGTGATCCAGGTGCCGCCCAGCCCGTCGAGACCCTCGACCGCGTCGATCCGGGCGCCCCGCAGGTCGACATCGCTCAGCCGGGCCCCCCGGACGCCGAGCGCGCCGACCGTGCACCCGTCCAGCCGGAGGCCGCGGACCTCCGCGCCGCCCAGGTCGAGCTCGCCGATCCGGCAGTCGATCAGCTCGACGTCGCGCCACACCGCCGACCGGGCGTTGAGGTAGTCGACCTTGCAGCCCTCGAGGCGCACCGCGCGCCAGGACGTGTCGTACGCCTCGACCGCCCCCAGGCGCGAGGCCCGGACCTCGCAGCCGCGCCAGGTCGACCGCGGCGCCTTGAGCGCGGCGGCGTCGCAGGCCTCGAGCAGCGAGTCCACGAGGTGGGCGCGGCTGAGGTCCGCCCCGTCGAGGCGGCAGCCGCGCAGCAGGCTCGCCACGACCGAGCCCGCGACCAGGTCGGCCTCGCCCAGGTCGGCGTCCTCCAGCAGCCGGCCGTCGAGACCGTCCTCGAGCAGCAGGGCGAGCGGGTCGTCCTCGTCGCCGTCCGGCCAGGGCCGCAGCCCGACCGGGAGCACGGGCGGGGCGGCGGGAGGACGGGGACCGGTGGGCACCCGCCCACCGTACGGACGCCCCGGGCCCGACGGGCCCGCGCCCGTCGGCCTCACTAGGGTCGGACCATGACCGACTCCGGCACCTCCGGTCCCGACGCGCCCGCCGCGGGGACGGGTCCCCTCCACGACCTGCTGGTCGACTCCTTCGAGCGGGTCCACGGGCTCGTGGAGGGCCTGGCGCACGGCCTCACGCCCGCGGTCGCCACCTGGCGCGCGGACCCCGAGGCCAACTCGATCGCCTGGCTGCTGTGGCACCTGACCCGGGTCCAGGACGACCACGTGGCCGGGCTCGCCGGCGTCGACCAGGTGTGGCCGGCGTGGCGCGACCGCTTCGACCTGCCCTTCGGCCCGTGGGTCATCGGCTACGGCCAGAGCCCCGACGAGGCGGGGCAGGTGGCGGTGGACGCCGAGCTGCTCGCCGGCTACCACGCCGACGTGCACGCGCTCACGCTGCGCTACCTCGACCGGATCGGCTCCGAGGGCGGCGAGGCCGAGCTCGCCCGGGTCGTCGACGAGGACTGGGACCCGCCCGTGACCGCGGCCGTCCGGCTGGTCAGCGTCGTCAGCGACACGCTCCAGCACGTGGGCCAGGCGGCGTACGTGAAGGGCCTCGCCGAGCGCGCGGGCGTCGCGTGAGCGAGCCGGGCGGCGCGCCCGCCTTCTACGGCGACCTCGCCCCGTGGTGGCCGCTGATCTCGGCGCCGGACGAGTACGCGGAGGAGGCCGCCTTCGCCGCGGAGCTGCTGGCCGGGGCGCAGCCGCCCACGCGCACCGTCCTCGAGCTGGGCAGCGGCGGCGGCAACAACGCCCACCACCTCCAGCAGCGGTTCGCGATGACGCTGGTCGACCTGTCCGAGCAGATGCTCGACGTCTCGCGCGCGCTCAACCCCGACTGCGAGCACCTGCAGGGCGACATGCGCACGCTGCGGCTCGGTCGGGAGTTCGACGCGGTGTTCGTCCACGACGCGATCGAGTACATGACCACCGAGGACGACCTGCGGGCGGCCGTCGCGACCGCGTACGCGCACTGCCGCCCGGGCGGCGTCGCCGTGCTCGTGCCCGACGACATCGCGGAGAACTTCGAGCCCTCGACCGAGCACGGCGGACGCGACGCCGCGGACGGGCGCGGGGTGCGCTACCTCTCCTGGTCGACCGACCCCGACCCGGCCGACACGACGACGGTGACCGAGTACGCCTTCCTGCTGCGCGCGCCCGACGGCTCGGTCCAGGTCGCGCACGACACCCACACGCTCGGGCTCTTCGCGCGGGAGACGTGGCTGCGGGTGCTCGGCGAGGCCGGCTTCGAGGCCCGCTCGGTCGCGGAGGTGACCAGCGAGGACCGCCTGCCGCGGGAGTTCTTCGTGGGGCGCCGGCCCTAGGTCGTGCTGCCCGGAGCCGAAGGCTGAGAAAGACGCTGAGAGGCTCTTGACGCCGGCCCGGCCGCGGGAGAGGGTGTGCTCGTTGCCGGTCGGGGGGCCACAGCAGCGCCCGGGGAGACCGCTTGTGGGGAGTGGTCCCGGACCAGGGGGTGCGGCAACGACGCTGCCGTCGAGCGGGGCCACGCCTCGCCGGACGCAGCCCGAGGAGGGTGGCGACGGTCCCGTCGCCACCCTCCTGTCGTCCCCGGTCCCGCCCTCGCCCGGCCCAGCCCGTCGAGGGCCCCGCAGCGAGGAGCCCCGTCGCTAGGGTGAGGCCGTGACGACCCGGAGCACCCCCTTCCCGCCAGGCGCCCCCTGCTGGGTGGACCTGTTCACCTCCGACCCCGAGCGGAGCCAGGCCTTCTACGCCGCGGTGCTCGGCTGGGAGTTCGCCGACCAGGGCGAGGCGTACGGCGGCTACACCCTGGCTACGTCCGACGGGGCCAACGTCGCCGGCCTGATGCGCAACAGCGGCGACTCCGGCACCCCGGACACCTGGAGCACCTACCTGGCCACGGCCGATGCGGAGGCGACCGTCGCCCGGGCGGTCGAGGCGGGCGCGACGGTGCTCGCGCCGCCGCTGCGGGTCGGCGACCTCGGCACGATGGCCGTGCTGGTCGATCCCGCGGGCGCCGTCGTCGGCGTCTGGCAGGCGGGCCGGCACACCGGGTTCGGGCGCCACGCGGAACCGGGCTCGGTCGTCTGGGCCGAGGTCCACAGCAAGGGCTTCGGGGCCAGCCGTGAGTTCTACGAGCACGTCTTCGGCTGGGACCTCGAGGTCACGAGCGACGAGGACGACTTCCGCTACCTCACCGCGAAGGTCGACCAGACGGAGGTCGCCGGGCTGATGGACTCCGCCCGGATCCTGCCGGACGCGGTGCCGAGCCACTGGGCCGTCTACCTCGGCGTGGACGACGTCGACGCCGCCCAGCGGGTCGCCGAGGAGCACGGCGCGACGGTGCTGATGGGGGCCACGGACACCCCCTTCGGGCGCATCGCGGACCTCCTGGACCCGACCGGCGCACCCTTCAAGCTGCACTCGTCCAGCCTGCTGAACCCGCCCCCCGGCCTGTAGGCCGCGTCTCCCGCCTCCGACGGGTGCTGACGCGGCCCCGCATCCCGACCGGCGGCGCCGGCCTCGCTCGGCGCAGCCCGCTGCGCTCTCGCTCCTCCGGCTTGCCGGACCGGGCGCGGAGGCCACGTCAGCACCTGCCGGACGTCGAGAGACACGACCTGGCGGAGTCAACTACTTTGGTCGCGCAACAACCGCCCCCACGCCCCGTCCTCGCCGGAACCGCGCACGCCCCAGGAGAACGATGACCGACGACTCGCGCCCCGACGACGTGACCGAGGTCGAGCCGACCCCGCCGGGCACCGACGCCGAGGAGTCGCGCGAGCCGGAGATCAGCTTCGACGAGCAGCGCTACCCGGCGCGCCCCCAGCGGCTGCGCCCCCGCGGCCGGCTGCGCGGGCTCTTCCCGCGCCGCCCCAAGGAGCGCTCCGGGCGGCCCAAGGGCGACAACCCCGACTACGTCGACTGGCTGCGCGAGCAGTCGATGCTCGGCGACGCGTACGAGTTCGCCAAGCAGTTCTCCGGGCAGGGGAGCATGTGGCAGAACCCGTACGCCAACCCCGACCCGCGCGCGGCGATCGAGAAGGCGTCGGTGTGGTTCACGGCGTACCCGATCTCGATGATCACCAAGCCGGGCACGTCCTTCCTCGGCACGCTCGGCGACGACGACCTGTGGGCGGCCTTCGAGGCGATCGGCATCGACGGCGTCCACACCGGTCCGGTCAAGCGGGCCGGCGGCATCCTCGGCTGGGAGTCGACGCCGAGCGTCGACGGCCACTTCGACCGGATCAGCACCCAGATCGACGACGCCTTCGGCACCGAGGACGAGTTCCGGGCGATGACGGAGGTGGCGGCGAGCCACCTCGGCATGATCATCGACGACATCGTGCCCGGCCACACCGGCAAGGGCGCGGACTTCCGCCTCGCGGAGATGAAGGTCGGCGACTTCCCCGGGATCTACCACATGGTGGAGATCGAGGAGAAGGACTGGCACCTGCTGCCCAAGGTCCCCAAGGGCCGCGACTCGGTCAACCTCGACGACGAGGCGGAGGCGCTGCTGGCCAAGCAGGGCTACATCATCGGCCGGCTCCAGCGCGTCATCTTCTACGAGCCCGGCGTCAAGGACACCAACTGGAGCGTCACCCCGCCCGTGCTCGGGCCGGACGGCGTCGAGCACCGCTGGGTCTACCTGCACTACTTCAAGGAGGGCCAGCCCTCGATCAACTGGCTCGACCCCAGCTTCGCCGGCATGCGCCTGGTCATCGGCGACGCGCTGCACTCCCTGGGCGACCTCGGCAGCGGCGCGCTCCGCCTCGACGCCAACGGCTTCCTCGGCGTGGAGAAGAGCACCGAGGACTCCCCGGCCTGGTCGGAGGGCCACCCGCTGTCGGAGGCGGCCAACCAGCTGATCGCCAGCATGGTCCGCAAGGTCGGCGGGTTCACCTTCCAGGAGCTGAACCTCACGATCGACGACATCAAGAACACCGCCGAGCGCGGTGCCGACCTGTCGTACGACTTCGTCAACCGTCCCGCCTACCACCACGCCATGGCCACGGGCGACACCGCCTTCGTGCGGCTGACGCTCAACCTGGCCAAGGACATGGGTGTCGAGCCCGCCTCGCTCGTGCACGCGCTGCAGAACCACGACGAGATGACCTACGAGCTCGTGCACTTCGCGACGCTGCACTCCGACGACGACTTCGTCTACCAGCGCGTGCCGATCAAGGGCCGCGACCTCGCGGTCAAGATCAGGAACGACCTGCTCGCGCACCTGACCGGGGACGCGGGCCCGTACAACGCCACGTTCACGCAGAACGGCATCGCCTCGACGACGGCGACGATCATCGCCGCGTCGCTCGGCTTCACCTCTATCGACGACCTCGACGAGGACCAGACGGAGCAGATCCGCCGCGCGCACCTGCTGCTCGCGGCCTTCAACGCCCTGCAGCCGGGCGTCTTCGCGCTCTCGGGCTGGGACCTCGTTGGGGCCCTGACCCTGGACCGCCGCCAGGTCGCGCGGCTGCTCGGCGACGGGGACACACGCTGGATCCACCGCTCCGCGTACGACCTCATGGACTACCGGCCCGACGCGACCGAGTCGCTCATGCAGATGCCGAAGGGCGTCGCGCTCTACGGGCCGCTGCCGGCCCAGCTCCAGGACGAGGACTCCTTCGCCCGGCGGCTCGCGCACGTCCTGGACGTGCGCAAGCGCTACGGCATCGCCACCGGCGTGCAGCTCGACGTGCCGCCGGTGTCGAACAAGGCGATGCTCGTGATGGTGCACCGGCTGAGCGACGCCGAGCAGATCACGGTGCTCAACTTCAGCGGCGAGGAGGTGTCCGGCGGGGTGCGCTCCGAGCAGCTCGTGCCGGGCAGCGTCCTGGTCGACATGTTCACCGACGAGGAGGTCGGGACCGTCGACGACCTCTACAGCTTCGGCGTCCGCCTCGGCCCGCACGAGTTCAAGTCGCTGCTCGTGCTCTGCCCGGGCGAGCACCTCGTCTCCCACGAGCGCGGCGAGCGGCCGAGCGTCCGCGACTAGGCCGCGTTGATCAAGTCCGACGGGCGCTGACGGGGCCCCGCATCCCGACCGGCTGCGCCGGCCTCGCTCGGCGCAGCCCGCTGCGCTCTCGCTCCTCCGGCTTGCCGGACCGGGCGCGGATGCCCCGTCAGCACCTGCCGGGACTTGATCAACACGACCTAGGCCAGTCGCCGCCCGGCCTGGACGGCAGGGTCACGCGGCGCGCTCGGAGACCGCCGAGAGCACCTCGGGCCACTTCCGGTCGAGCAGCCGCCCGCCGCGCACGATCCCGACGCGCAGCACGACCACCCCGACGAGCACCCCGACCGGCAGCGCGACCCAGCCCAGCCACGGCCGCCAGAAGAGGCCGCCGAGGAGCAGCGCGAGCGGCGGCAGGCCCGCGAGGGTGGTGCCGAGCAGGACCGCCCCGGCCGACGCGAGCGCCGGCAGCCCGCCCGAGCTCCCCCGCTGGAACGGGCTGTCCCCCGGCGACGGGGTCGGCCACTGCCAGACCGCCCCGACCCACGCCCCGACCCCCAGGCCGCCGAGCGCGAGGGCCGCGCTGAGCCCGACGGCGGCGGGCACGAAGGCCCAGCCGCCGGAGAGCAGGGCGGTGAGCAGGTGCACGACCACCATCAGCGGCCCGAAGAGGGCGAGCGTGGCCAGCACGCGGCCGCGGCGGTCGTCGACGCCCGCGACGCCGGCGCTGAGGTGCGTCCAGACCGCGCTGCCGTCGAAGCAGAGGTCCTGGGCCAGGCCCGTCCCGACGACGAACGCGAGCACGCACGGGGCGAAGACGGTGAACGTCGTGACGTCGGCCGAGCCGGCCCCGAGCGTCACCACGAGCACGACCGGGGCGATGAGGTAGCTGGCGAGCAGGGTGACGTGGCGGGGGTCGCGGCGCCAGTAGCGCAGGCACCGGACGGCGACGGCTCCGGCCGCGTCGGCCGGGAAGAGCCGCTCGATGCGGCCCGCGGCGACGACCCGGCCGCCTCCGGTGCCGCCCAGCGTGGGCTCCACCAGGCGCCGTCCCAGGACCCGGGTCCAGGCGGCCCCGAGGCCGAGGACGAGGGCCGCCGCCAGGACGAGGTGCGCGGCGGCGGACCCCCAGGCGCCGCGCGCGACGTCGGCCGGCACCGCCCAGGCCCAGCCGAACGGGCTCCACGCGGCCACCGCCGCCACCCCGGCCAGCAGGCCGGGCAGCGCGGCGGGGTCCTGGGCCGAGGCGGCCCGGCCGAGGAGGTTGGCCCCGACGCCCACGAAGGCCCCGACCAGCGCGAGCAGGACCGCGGCGACGTCGCGGAAGCGGCGCGACGACAGGAAGGCGGCGAAGGCCGACGTCGCGGTCCGGGAGAGCAGCACGCAGGTGAGGGTGCCGAGCACGGCCGCGACCAGGGCCGCCACGGCGAGGACCGGCGTCCGGGCCCAGGTGACGACCAGCCCGAGCGCGACCAGGGCCGTGGCGACGCCGGGCACCCCGACCAGCGCGGCGGCGAGCAGACCGGGCACCAGGTCGCGCGCCCGTACGGGCAGCAGCGCGAAGCGGGCGGGGTCGACCGTCTCGTCCACGCCGAAGACGAGCAGCGACAGCATCAGCCAGCCGAGCGTGAGGCCGGCGTAGACCGGCACCGTGACCTGGCCGGTGGTCGCGGTCGAGGTCCAGCGCAGGGCGACCAGGCCCGCGTACACGGCGGCCACGACGCCGAGCGCGTAGACGGCGGCGAGCACGAGCCCGACGGTGCGCCAGGTGCTGCGGCGCAGGCTGTTGCGGAGCAGGGTGAGCTTCAGGCCGACGAGGAGCGCAACCACGCGAGTCCTTCCTCGCCGCCGGCGTGGAAGCCGACCAGCTCCAGGAACCGCTGCTGCAGGGTGAGCCCGCCGCGCACCGCGTCCAGCGGGCCGGAGGCGAGCACCCGCCCGGTCGCCACCACGGCCAGCTCGTCGCACAGGCTCTCGACGAGCTCCATCACGTGGCTCGACATCACCACCGTGCCGCCGTCGCGGCTGTAGCGGCGCAGGATGGCCCGGATGCCCTCGCCGGACACCGGGTCGACGGCCTCGAAGGGTTCGTCGAGGACGAGCAGCCGGGGCGCGTGGACGAGCGCGCAGGCCAGGCCGATCTTCTTGGTCATGCCGGCGGAGTAGTCCGCGACCAGGGTGTCGGCGTCCCCGGCGAGGCCGAGCGCCTCGAGCAGCTCACCCGACCGGGACGCGATGTCGGCGGGCGGGACCCGGCGCAGCCGGCCGACGTAGGTGAGCAGCTCGCGCCCGCTCAGCCGGTCGAAGAGGCGCACCCCGTCGGGCAGCACCCCCATCAGGGCCTTCGCCGCGACGGGGTCGGCCCAGACGTCGCGGTCGAGGACGTGCGCCGTGCCGGCGTCGGGCCGCAGCAGCCCGGTGGCCATCGAGAGCGTGGTGGTCTTGCCCGCGCCGTTCGGCCCGACGAGGCCGTACAGGCAGCCGGACGGCACGGCGAGGTCGAGCCCGTCGACCGCGCGCTTGGCCCCGAAGCTCTTGGTCAGGCCCCTCAGCTGCATCGCCGTCGGCATGGCGTCAGTCAAACACCCGGGGCGCGCCGGCGTACGGTCAACCCGCGTCGGGCGGCCGCCCGAGCGGGACGTGCGGGAGGAGCCGGCGTGGTGCAGGCGGACGGGCTGCTGGACCTCGCCGACCCGGGCTTCCGGGACGACCCGTACCCGGCGCTCGCCGCGGTGCGCGACCTCGGCCCGCTGCCGTACGACGACCGCCTCGGGGTCCGGCTCGCCGCCTCGTACGCCGACGCGACCGAGGTGCTGCGCAGCCGCGACCTCGGCCGGACCTACACGCTCCGCGTCCCGCGGCCGGGCCGGCCGGCGGGGGAGTGGGACACCTTCAACGCGCTCCACGAGCACGCGCTGCTCGAGGTCGAGGCGCCGACCCATCCCCGGCTGCGCCGGCTGGTCGCGAGCGCCTTCGCTCGCGGGCACGTCGAGCGGCTCCGGCCGCGGGTCGCCGAGCTCGCCGACGGGCTGCTCGACGCGTGCGCCGCGCGGCTGGCGGACGAGGGTTCGGTGGATGTGGTCGCGGGCTACGCGGAGCCGCTGCCCGTGCTGGTCGTCGCCGAGCTGCTCGGCTGGCCCGCCGCCGACCGGCACCTGCTGCGGCCGTGGTCGCAGGCGATCGTGGCGATGTACGAGCTCGACCCGACGCCGGAGGCCGAGGCGGCCGCGCGGGCCGCGGCGGACGCGTTCGCGGCCTACGTCGTCGAGCTGGCCCGGGAACGTTCCGTGCGGCCGGCCGACGACCTCGTCAGCGACCTGGTCGCGGTCCGCGACGCGGGCGACCGGCTGAGCGAGGCCGAGCTCGTGGCGACGGTCGTCCTGCTGCTCAACGCCGGCCACGAGGCGAGCGTCAACGGGCTGGGCAACGGGCTGGTCTCCTGGCTCGCGGCCTCCTCGCCCGCCGCCCCGGTCGAACCGCTGGTCGAGGAGATGCTCCGCCACGACGCGCCGCTGCAGCTCTTCGAGCGGACGGTGGGCCGGCCCTGCACCGTGGCCGGGGTCGACCTGGAGCCCGGCGAGCGCGTCGCCGCGCTGCTCGGTGCGGCCAACCGGGACCCGGCGCGCTTCGAGCGTCCCGACGTCTTCGACCCGAGGAGGACGGCGCCGCACCTGTCGTTCGGCGCCGGCGTGCACTTCTGCCTCGGCGCCCCGCTCGCCCGCCTCGAGCTGCAGGTCTCCCTCGGCGCGCTCCTGCGCCGCTGGCCCGCCCTCGACCTCGTGTCCGCGACCCGGAGGCCCACCTTCGTCCTGCGGGGCTGGTCCGAGGTCCGCGTACGGCCCTCCGTCGGGGCCGACAGGGCCTGACCCGCCGGCGGGCTCAGGGGGCGGCGTCCCCCACGGCCTCCTCGGCGTGCAGGGTCGCACGGACCTCGCCCACGAGCGTGACGAGGCCGTCGAGGTCGGGCTCGTCGCCGGTCGGCTGGACGACGAGGTTCGTCACGCCGAGGCCGGCGAGGCGACGGACGCGCTCCAGGAGGGTGCCGGCGTCACCGGCGGTGCCGATGCCCTGGCCCGGCTCGCCGCCCCAGCGCGGCAGGTCGGCGTCGAGGCGCTCCTGGGCGCGCTCGCCGATGGCGGCGATCTCGCTGTAGACGAAGGGGTGGCCGATCCCGCGCACGGCGGTCACCTGGGCGCTGACGTCGGCGACCCGCGCGTCGGTCCAGGCGCACGGGCCGAGGTAGCCGTCGCCGACCCGGGCGGCCAGCGCGACCGACTTCGGGCCGGTCCCGCCGACGAGCAGCGGCGGCACGGTCTCGGGCGGCCAGTCGAGGCGGACGCCGTCGAGGTGGACGTACTCCCCGTCCGTCGTGACCGACTCGCCCGCGAGCAGCGCCCGCAGCGCGGTCGCGTACTCGTCGAGCAGCCGCAGCGGCGACCTCGCGCGGGCGCCGACCTGGGCCATCCAGTCCTGCACGCCGTGCCCGACGCCGGGCAGCAGCCGCCCGGGGAAGAGCCGGGCGAGCGTGGCGACCTCCATCGCGGTCAGCGCGACGTTGCGCAACGGGGTCGGCATCAGGCCGATGCCCACGCGGATCCGGGTGGTGCTGGCCAGCGCGACCGCGGCCGAGGCGATCCCGCTCTGCTTGAAGCAGTCCTCCCACACCCACAGCTCGTCCAGGCCGGCGGCCTCGACGCCCTGCGCGAGGTGCACGAGCGTCTCCGGCGCCATGTCGGGGGTGAAGCAGAGGCCGATGGCGGGGACTGGGGTCACGCAGTCATCCTGCTACCCCGCCGGGCTCGGCCTCGCTAGGGTGCGTCGGTCGGAACGACGGGGGAGGTTCGTCGTGGAGCGTCACGAGGCCCTCGCGCGGCGGCTCGCCGCGCAGCAGCTGGACCGTGCGCCCGACCCCGGACGGTCGCTGACCGACGCGGCGGTGCTCGACCTGGGCGTCCAGGACACGGGGCGCGACGGTGCCGGCTGGGCGCTCGTCAACCGTGGGGTGCCGCTCGACGGCCCCGCTGCGCTGGCCGCGGCCGACGACCTCGCGCTGGTGTGGACGCTGCGCGGCGCACCCCACGTCTACCGCCGGGCCGACCTGCGCGGCGTGCTCGACGCGACCAGCCCGTACGACGACGCGGACGCCCGCCGGCGCACCCTCGACGCGAGCCGTCCTCTCACTGCGGCGGGCATCGGGATGCGCGAGGCCATGGGGGTCGTGGCCACGACGATGCGCGCGGTGGTGACGCGGCCGACGGTCAAGGGCGAGCTCTCCGGAGCGCTCGCCGCACGGCTCCCCGAGCCCTACCTGCGCTGGTGCGTGCCCTGCCAGGCGACGCACGCGTACGAGCAGACGTTCCGGCTGGCCTCGCTCCCGGCCGGGCTCGAGCTGGAGCCGGGCACGTCGCCGCCGGTGCTGCGGCGGATCCCGGGCTGGCGCCGGCCTCCCGCGCTGGGCGACCCGGAGAGGGCGCCCGCGCACCTGCGCGTGGTCGACGCGTACGCCCGCCTGTGCGGTCCGACGACGCCCGCGGCCACGGCGACGTTCCTGGACGTGCCGCCGGGTGTGGTCGCGGCGCACTGGCCCGAGGTCCCGCCGCCGTTGCCCGACCCGGCCGGGACCGAGGGGCTGGTCCGGCTGCTCGGCCCCTTCGACCTGTGGTTGCAGGCGCGCGACCGGGAGGTGGTGGTCCCGGAGAAGTCGCGGCACAAGGCGCTGTGGCCGACCCTCGGCCGCCCGGGTGCCGTGCTGGTCGGCACCGAGGTCGTGGGCGTCTGGCGTCCCAAGGCGTCGGGCAGGAGGCTGGCGGTCGGCGTCGAGGCGTGGGACCGCGTGGCGGCCTCCGACCGGGAGCGCGTCGGCGAGCAGGCCGAGCGCCTCGCCGCGCACCGCGGCGTGAGTCTGACCGGCATCACCTGGACCTGAACGGGGATGGTTCGGCACCCCTGAGGTGCCGGATCGTCCCCGCAGTCAGGACGGGCGCTCCCAGACCACCTCGGCCGCGTCCTTCTCGGGCCGCAGCCCGCGCCAGACCGGGTGCCGCATGCGACCGGGGCCGGTCAGCTCGGCGTAGGTGACCTCGCCGACGAGGTCGGGCACCACCCAGTGCGCGTCCCGGGTGTCTTCCCGGGGCACGCCCACGAGCGAGGGCGTCGCCTGGGCGCGCTCCTCGAGGCGGCGCTGCAGGTCGTCGAGGCTCCTGGCGTCGAAGCCGGACCCGACCCGTCCCACGTACTGCAGGCCGTCGGTCCCGGGGATCCCCATCAGCAGGGACCCGAACGTGCTGCTCCGACCGCCCTGGCCGGGTCGCCAGCCGCCGATCACGACCTCCTGGGTCAGGAAGTTCTTGATCTTGAGCCACGTCCGGCCGCGGCGCCCGGGTGCGTAGACGGAGTCGGTGCGCTTGGCCACCACGCCCTCGAGCCGCAGCTGCCGGCTGATCGCGCGCGCGGCCTCGAGGTCGCCCTCGAAGACGGGCGGGACGTGGACCCGGTCGCCGAGGGCGTCCAGGCCGAGGCCCTCGAGGAGCTCGCGGCGCTCGGCGTACGGGCGCTGGAGGAGGGACTCGCCGTCGAGCTCGAGGACGTCGAACACCATCAGCTGCGCCGGCCACCGCTGCGCCGCGCGCTCGATGTCGGTGCCCCGGGTGAGGTTGATGCGGTTCTGCAGCAGCCCGAAGTCGGGCCGCCCGGACGCGTCGGTCACGACGACCTCGCCGTCGAGCACGGCGCTGCGCACGTCGAGCCGGGACAGCGGCTCGGCCACGTCGGGGTAGGTCGACGACTCGTCACGGCCCTTGCGGCTGAGCAGGCGTACGCGGCCTCCGGCGAGGTAGGCGACCGCCCGGACCCCGTCCCACTTCATCTCGAACGCCCAGCCCTCCTCGGGCCCGAAGTGCTCGCCGCTGTCCAGCGTGGCGAGCATCGGCGCGATCTCGTCGGGGAAGTCCTCGGCGGGTTCGATCGAGCTGATCGGCTCACCGGGTTGCGGGGAGGAAGGCCGACCTCGTCGAGGCCCTTCGACAGGCTCAGGGAGCGTTCCTCGGCCCGGTCCGGCGGGTTCAGGAAGCTCGACCACGTCCCCTGAGCCTGTCGAAGCGGTGTCCTGAGCCTGTCGAAGGGGGCCGGCAGGCTCGAGGTAGTCGGGCTCGGCCTCCATCAGGTGCATCAGCCAGTTGCGCTCCTGCTTGCCCCCGCCGCGGCCGGTGTGGATGAGGGCGAACGAGCGCCGCCCGCCGCCGAGGCCGCCGTCCGGGCGGCCCTGGAGGGTGGCGATGACCTCCTTGCCGTCGCGCCACTTGTGCAGCGTGAAGGTGCCCGAGTCCCAGATGCTCACCTGACCGCCGCCGTACTCGCCACGCGGGATCCCGCCCTCGAAGGTCGCGTACTCCATCGGGTGGTCCTCGGTCATGACGGCCAGCCGGTTGCTCCTCGGGTCGCTCGGGGGCGACTTGGGCACGGCCCAGCTCACGAGCACGCCGTCGTGCTCCAGGCGGAAGTCCCAGTGCAGCGCGCGGGCGTGGTGCTCCTGGATGACGAAGATCGGGTCGCCGGGCCCGGCCGTGGGTCGCGGCGGCGTCGCCGGCACCGGCTCGGGCGTCCTCGCCGCGTCGCGCATGCTGCGGTAGGCGCTGAGGCGGTCCCGGCCCGCCGGCCGGGGAGCACCGGCCGGCGCGAGCGCGGCCAGCAGGTCGCCCTGCTCGGCGACGCGGGCGAGGACGTCGGCGTACGAGAGCTGGGCGAGCCCGGGGTCGTCGAGCTCCTCCCAGGTGCGCGGCGCCGCCACGGTCGGCTCGGCGCGGCCGCGCAGCGAGTACGGCGAGACCGTGGTCTTGGCGCCGTTGTTCTGGCTCCAGTCGACGAAGACCTTCCCGTCGCGCTCGCTGCGCCTCATGCTGCTGATCACCCGGTCCGGGGCGTCGGCCTCGAGCGCCCGGGCCAGCTCGCGGGCCAGCGCCGAGGCCTGCTCGGGCGTCTGGTCGCCGTCCAGGGGCGCGTACAGGTGGATGCCCTTGCTGCCGCTGGTGACGGGCACCGGGTCGTGGCCGATGTCGCGCAGGACCGCGCGGGCCGCGCGGGCGACCTCGGCGACCTCGGCGATGCTGACCCCCGGTCCGGGGTCGAGGTCGAGGACCAGCCGGTCGGGGTTCAGCGGCGTGCCGTCCTCGGCGAAGCGCCACTGGGGCACGTGGATCTCCAGGCCCGCGAGCTGGGCGATCCAGGTGAGCGTGGCGACGTCGTCGACCACGGGGTAGTCGTTCGTGTGGTCGCGGTGGTCGATCCCGTAGCGGCGCACCCAGTCCGGGGTTCCGGCGGCAAGATCCTTGGCGAAGAACACCGTGGTGCCCTCCACCCCGTCCGGCCAGCGCTTGCGCGTCGCCGGGCGCTGCCACAGGTGCGGCAGCATCGTGGGCCCGACCTCGGCGTAGTAGGCCAGGACGTCGCCCTTGGTCGTGCCCGTCGAGGGGTAGAGGACCTTGTCGAGGTTGGTGAGCTTGAGCGTGCGGCCGTCGACGGTCACGCTCTGGCCCGCGGACCTGCCGGGCGCCGCTCTGGCCATGCGCGACCCTAACGCCGGGCGGCGCCGCGGCATGGGGCGACCGCCCGATCTTGCTTAGATAGGCTCTTGATCTTGGTCGTGCACGACCAAGATCACCCTCTTCCCAAGCGTCGTCCGCCCTGCCAGGATGCGTCGCACACCCCGCCCAGCAGACCGGAGCCGCTCGTGAAGAAGCCCCTGCTCGCCACCCTGGCCGCCCTCGGCGTCGCCGCGCTCGTCGCGCCGGTGACCCCCGCCGCCGCCTTGAACACCGTCGACTCCGGCAAGCTCCGCCAGGCGGTGACGGTCAACGGCATCCTCGAGCACGAGCGCGCCCTGTACGCGATCGCCACCAAGAACGACGGCAACCGGGCCTCCGGCACCGCCGGCTACGAGGCCTCGGTGAAGTACGTGACCAAGAAGCTCAAGCAGGCGGGCTTCAAGGTCAAGACGCAGACCTTCGAGTTCCCGACGTACGAGGAGCTGGCGCCGTCCTCGCTCAGCGAGGTCAGCCCGACCGCGGGCGCCTACGAGTCCGCGACCGTCGAGTACTCCGGCAGCGGCGACGTGACCGGCACCCTGGTCGTGGCCGGGGGGACGGTCATCCCGCCGGCGGCCGAGCCGTCGAGCGCCTCCGGCTGCGAGCCGGGCGACTTCCCGGCGGCGCCGAGCGGTCCGGCCGTGGCGCTCGTGCAGCGGGGGACGTGCAACTTCGCCGTCAAGGTGGAGAACGCGCAGGCCGCCGGCTACGACGCCGTGGTCCTCTTCAACGAGGGCCAGCCCGGGCGCGACGAGCTCCTCACCGGCGTGACGCTGGGGACGCCGGTGACGATCCCCGTCGTCGGCGTCAGCTACGCCACCGGCGCCGCGCTCGCCGGGCAGGTCGACGACGGGGCCGTGAGCGTCCGCGTCACGACCTCGACCCGGAGCGAGATCGCCACGACCAAGAACGTCCTCGCCGACACCCCCAAGGGCAGGACCGGCACCACGGTCGTGGTCGGGGCGCACCTCGACTCGGTCCTCGAGGGCCCGGGCATCAACGACAACGGCAGCGGCACCTCGACGATCCTCGAGATCGCCGAGCAGATGAAGAAGCTCGGCTACACCAAGAAGGGCAAGCTCCAGCGCCAGGTGCGCTTCGCCTTCTGGGGCGCCGAGGAGGCCGGCCTGCTCGGCTCGGAGGCGTACGTCGCCTCGCTCTCGCCGGAGCAGATCTCGAAGATCTACGCCAACCTGAACTTCGACATGCTGGGCTCGCCCAACTACGTGCGCTTCGTCTACGACGGTGACGGCTCGGAGACCCCGCAGGCCGGTCCGGCCGGCTCGGCGGGCATCGAGAAGATCTTCGACGACTACTTCGCCTCGCAGGGCCTCGAGACCGAGCCGACCGCCTTCGACGGCCGCTCCGACTACGGGCCCTTCATCGCGGCCGGCATCCCGGCCGGCGGCCTGTTCAGCGGGGCCGAGGGCGAGAAGACCGAGGCGGAGGCGGCGACCTACGGCGGCACCGCCGGCGAGGCGTACGACCCCTGCTACCACCAGGCCTGCGACGACGTCTCGAACGTCAACGCGCAGGCGCTCTTCGAGCTGGGCGACGCGGCCGCGCACGCCACCTTCGTGCTGGCGACGTCGAAGTCGGGTATCTACCCCGACGGGAGCCGTGTGGCGGCGCCGGGCAAGCGGGTGGCGAAGGCCGCGGTCGAGCTGCCCTACAAGGGTGCGCACGCGGTGCGCTGAGCGGAGTGGTGGAGGGCGCATGAGAGCGATCTGGATCGGGGCGATCACGTTCGGCCTGGTGAACGTCCCGGTCCGGCTCTACAGCGCCACGCAGGACCACGACGTGAGCCTGCACCAGGTGCACGACGCCGACGGCGGGCGCATCCGCTACGAGCGCAAGTGCGAGGTGTGCGGGAAGACGGTCGACTACGCCGACATCGACAAGGCGTACGAGGAGGGCGGCACCACCGTCGTCCTCACCGGCGACGACCTTAAGGCGCTGCCCGTCGAGCGGAGCCGCGAGATCGAGGTCGTCGAGTTCGTGCCGAGCGAGCAGATCGACCCGGTCCGCTTCGACCGCAGCTACTTCCTCGAGCCGGACGCGAACGCGGCCAAGGCGTACGCGCTCCTGCTCGACACCCTGCGCGAGACCGAGCGGACGGCGGTGGTGCAGTTCTCGCTGCGGCAGAAGACCCGGCTCGGGGCGCTGCGCGCGTACGGCGACGTGATGATGCTCCAGTCGCTGCTCTGGGACGACGAGGTGCGCGAGGCCGACTTCGACGCGGTCAAGAAGCCGCCGAAGGTCGCCGACAACGAGAAGAAGATGGCGGCCTCGCTGGTGGAGAACATGTCGGGCGACTTCGACCCGGCGTCGTTCACCGACGACTACCAGGAGCAGCTGCGCACCCTCGTCGCCGCCAAGCTCGAGCAGGGCGACGCGCTCGACACGGCCAAGACATTCGGCGAGAAGGGCGACGGCGACGACCCGGCCGACGTGATCGACCTCGTCGAGGCCCTCCGGCGCAGCGTCGAGGCCAACCGGGCCAAGCGGGCGGCGGCGTCCGGCGACGACGAGGCGAAGGAGCCCGCGAAGGCCCCGCCGAGGAAGAAGGCGCCCGAGAAGAAGGCGGCGGCCAAGAAGGCCGCGCCCAAGAAGAAGGCGCCCGCCAAGAAGGCCGAGAAGAAGTCCGCGTGAGCGGCGCCCACAGCGTCCGCACCTAGATTGGGACGATGGGAATCGGAACCGGCGTCCTGCTGATCGTCCTCGGGGCGGTCATCGAGTTCGCGTGGACGGGCAACATCCCCTACGTCGACGACGACGTGCTCGGCACGATCCTGATCATCGCCGGCGTGCTCACCGTCGTGCTCGTGATCATCAGCAACGCCCAGCGCAGCCGGACCAAGAACGTCCAGGAGACGCGCTACCGCGGTCAGTAGGGGCGTCCTCGCCGGTCAGCGGAAGATCAGCGGCAGCACGAAGAGCATGGTCATCGACCAGGTGACGTGGGTCAGGACCGGGGCGAGGACGCCGCCGCCCGCGCGGCGCTGGAGACCGGTGACGAGGCCGAGGATCGCGGCGGCGAAGACGAGGACCGGGTTGCCGCCGGCGATGGTCGCGAGCGCGTAGAGCACGGTCGAGATCACGACCGGGTGGCGCACGCCGATGGCGGCGAAGAGCGCGCCGCGGAAGAACAGCTCCTCGGCGACCCCGTTGACCAGGGTGATGACGGCGACGAGCCACAGGCTGCCCGCCTTGGCGTAGCCGAGGACGTCGTTGGTGAAGCCGGCCAGGACCGGGATCTCGCGGATGACCAGGCCGCCGGCCACGAAGGTCCCGGCGAGCAGCAGGCCGACGGCGACTGGTGTCACGACCGGGCGACGCACGCGGCTGCCGAGCACGATGTGGCCGAGGTGCAGGGGTCCGGACAGGAGGCTGCCGACGACCCAGGTGGCCGCGAGGCCGACGGTCAGGGGGTAGAAGGACGGGTCCCCGGGCTCGGTCGAGAAGGACAGGCCGAGCAGCGTGGCCCCGACCACGAGGGTGCCCGCGACCACGAAGCGCCGCCGCAGGAACTGCGCGTCGCTCTGGCGGTGGTCGCGCTCGACCTTGTCGATGAGGACGGGCCGCACGACGCCGACGGCCCGCGCGGCCAGCCGGGCACGGCGGCTCTCGGCGCGGGCGTCGCGCGCCGCGGTGCTCCTGCGCGTCATCCGGGGGGTCAGTCCCTCGTCGAGCCGGAGAGGGCCCGTTCGCGCTCGGCCATGGCGGCGCGCACGGCGTCGTCGTAGCCGAGCAGCCGGCGCGGCACGACCCGCTTGATCGTGTCGTCGGTGACCACGACCTCGTTGCTCATCGAGTCGATCAGGTTGCGCGCCGTCTCGAGGTCGACGTCGGTGACGAAGGACAGCCAGCGCGACGAGAGCCGCGGCGTGAGCAGCGGGACGGCGAGCATGGGCAGCGGCCGGTTCTTGATCACCTTCGATGCCCGCTGCATCATCTGCGCGTAGGTCAGGACGTCCGGGCCGCCGATCTCGAACACCCGGCCCTCGGCCTCCGCGGGCTCGAGCACCCCGACGAGGTAGGCGACCGCGTCGACGAGGGCGATCGGCTGCGTCCGGGTCGTCGTCCAGTGCGGCACGACCATCGCCGGCAGGTGGTCGACGAGCTGGCGGGTGATCTCCCAGGAGATGCCGCCGTGGCCGACGACGATCGCGGCGCGCAGCACGGTCACCGGGACCCCGTCGCCGCCGAGCAGGTGCTCCACCTCGCGGCGCGAGCGCAGGTGCGCGGACAGGTCGGTGTCCTCCCGGCCGAGCCCGCCGAGGTAGACGATCCGCCGCACGCCGGCCGCCGCGGCCGCCGCGCTGAAGTCGCGCGCCGCCTCGGCGTCGGCGTCCTCGAAGTCCTCGCGGTCGAGGGAGTGGACGAGGTAGTAGGCGGCGTCGGCCCCCTCGAGGGCGCCGCGCAGGCTGTCGCGGTCGGAGACGTCGCCGTGCACCGGCTCCCCGGCGCCGTCGTAGGTCTCGGGGTGGCGCGTCATCGCGCGGACCGTGTGCCCGGCCTCCTCGAGCGCCCGGCACAGGTGCGAGCCGACGAACCCGGAGGCCCCCGTCACCGTCACGGTCAGCGCCATGTCCTGCTCCTCTCCGTGCCGCAGGGCAGCGAGCCTAGGTCGTCCGTGGCCGCGCCCGTCAGGAGGACTTCGCGGTGCCCCGGTCGAACTGATGCGCGGCCGAGGCGCGGATGCGCAGCGACCCGGGGTCGACCTCGGCCTGCAGCAGCGAACCCTCGCCCTCCACGTCGCCGTCCAGCTCGTACGCGTCCTTGTCCTGCAGCCGGATCTCGATCTTGCGGCCGGCCCAGACGTGCACGTGGTCGTCCTTGCGCGGTCGCCGCGTGACCAGGCGCGCGAAGGCCTTGAGCCAGTGCGTGAACCGCGTCGGGTAGGCGACGTAGAGGTGGATCAGGCCGTCGTCGGGCTGCGCGTCGGGGATCAGGCGCAGGTCGCCGGTGAGGGTCCCGCAGCTGCCGATGAGGCAGATGATCGCGTTGCGCTTGTGCTTGCGGCCGTCCACGGTGACCTGGACCGGCACGGGCAGGCGGCCGAGCGCCTTGCCCGCGGAGATGAAGTACGCGCCGGGCCCGATGAACTTCTTCACCCGCTCGTCGACGCCGTCCATGATCATCGCGTCGAGCCCGGTGCCGGCCATCACGGCGAAGCGGTCCGGCTCGCCGCCGTCCACGCGCAGCACGACGGTGTCGATGCGCCGCTCGTCGATGCCCAGGGCGATGTCGAGCGCGCCCTGGACGTCCAGCGGGACGCCCAGGTTGCGGGCGAGGAGGTTGCCCGTGCCCGCGGGGATGATCGCCATCGCGACCTGCGTCCCGGCCAGCTCCGCGGCCACCACGCGGATGGTCCCGTCACCCCCGGCGGCCAGCACCAGGTCGACGCCGGCGTCGACGGCCTGCCGGGTCATCGCCCGTCCCGGGTCGTCCTTGCTCGTCTCGAGCCAGAGGGGTTCGTCGTAGCCCGCCGAGGTGAGCCGCTCGCGCACCTGCGCGGCGTCGGCGTCGCTCAGCTTCGTGGGGTTGGCCACCACCGCGCACCGCAACGTCATGCGCAAAGCCTAGGGGTACCGGTCCCCCCTACGGTGGGTTCGTGGACGCCGCCGCCGAACCCGACCGGGCCGCCGTCGCGGCGTTCTGGGAGAGCTTCCGCAGCGCGACCGGGGTGCCCGGTGAGCCGGCCGACGTCTTCGCCTTCGGCGACTCCGCGGCGATGGCCGACGAGCTCGCCGACCTCGTGCTCGCCGGCACCAAGCGGGCGACCGCCGGCGCGCTCGCGGAGCACGACGAGCACCCGCCGCCGCCCTCCGTCGGCGACCACGCGGTGGTGGTGCGCGGCGACGGCACGCCGGTCGCGGTGCTGCGCACGACCGAGGTCCGCGTGGGTCCGCTCAGCAGCGTCGACGACGCCTTCGCCCGCGACGAGGGCGAGGGCGACCGCACGCGCGACTGGTGGGTCGCGGCGC
Organism: Microlunatus sagamiharensis; assembly: GCF_900105785.1. Taxonomy (NCBI): domain Bacteria; kingdom Bacillati; phylum Actinomycetota; class Actinomycetes; order Propionibacteriales; family Propionibacteriaceae; genus Microlunatus; species Microlunatus sagamiharensis. The sequence goes on along the minus strand of NZ_LT629799.1, from coordinate 3,475,648 downwards.
ACCGCGCCTTCTTCCGACGCGTGTCCGAGGCCACGGGGACGTCCCTCGGCGAGGACCCGGAGCTGGTCTTCGAGCGGTTCGTCGTGGTCTTCACCGCGCCCGCGAGCGCAGGGCCCGACGAGGTCCTCACGCCACGGCTCCGGCTGCGGCCCTGGGCCGACGCCGACCGGCCGGCCTTCGCCGCCATGAACGCCGACCCCGCCGTCATGGAGCACCTGCCCGCCGTGCTGGACCGCGCGGGCAGCGACCTGCTGCTCGACCGGCTCGTGGCCGTGTGGTCCGAGCGCGGCCACGGGCTGTGGGCGCTCGAGCGGCGCGCTGACGGCAGGTTCCTCGGCTGGGCGGGGCTCAACCCGATGCCGCCCGGGACGCCGGGCGCCGGGGAGTGGGAGATCGGCTGGCGCCTGGTGCGCGAGGCGTGGGGGCACGGGTACGCGACCGAGGCCGCGCGCGAGGGCCTGCGCCTGGCGCGCGAGCGGGGCGAGGAGCGTGTCTGGTCGATGACCGTCCCCGCGAACGTCCGCTCGACCGCCGTCATGCGCCGCCTGGGGCTCTCCTTCCACAGCGCGTTCGACAACCCCCGCTTCGCCGAGGGCCACCGCCTCCGGGCCCACGTCGCGTACGTGCTCGAGTTGCAGGGGCCGCCCGGCGACGCCCCTTGAGCGGGGCCTGCCGTCCTACTCCGCGTCGCGCAGGGCCCGCTCGGCCTCGTCGGCCTCCGCCCGGCGGGCGCGGACCTCGTCGCGGGCGGCCCGGGCGGCCGCGCGGGCCTCGCGCTCGGCGTCCTCGGCGCGGGAGAGCGCGTCGCGCAGCCGGTCCAGCTCCTCGGCCGCGGCGTCGGCGGCCTCGGTAGCCCGGTCGGCCGCGTCCTGGGCGTCGTCGAGCGCCGTACGGGCCTCGTCGCGGGCCTGCTCCAGCGCGGCCCGCCGCTCCTCGGCCTCGCGCCGGGCCTGCTCCTCGGCGTCGTCCCGCTCCTGCTCCGCGCCGCCCTTGCCGCCGCCCTTAGCGCCCGGCATCGACGCCGCGAGCAGGGCCGCGAGGTCGCCGCCGTCCGACGTACCCGCCGCGTCCTCCGACGGCCCTCCGAACCCTCCGTAGACCGCCGCCCCGGCCAGCCGGCCCTCGCGCACCTGCGTGGCGACGCCCGGGTCGCCGAGCGCGGCCTGCAGGGTCTGGGCCACCTCGTTGGTCGTGGCCTCCGTCGGCGGCTGCCCCGCCTCCTCGCCCAGCGCCGCCGCCCGGCGCACCAGCGCGTCGATCGCCGTACGCCGTCGCGCCGAGAGCGCCCGCAGGGCGGCGCCGTCGCGCGCCTCCTGCGCCGTCCGCAGCTCGTCGCCGAGCCCGATCAGCGCGTCGACGGCGTCCGGGTCGTCACGCGCGAGGGCGTTCACCAGCCACGCGGTCCGGGTGGGCTTGCGCAGGGCACCGATCTCGGTGGCCAGCGCCCGGTCCTTCGTGGCGCGGGCCTCGCGCACCAGCCGGGTGCGCGCGGCGACGAACTCCTCGGGCGCCAGCGCGTACAGCTCGCGCGCCGCGGCCTCGAGGTCCGTCATCGCCGGAGGAGGGGTCCCGGTCCGCTCAGCGCGGCGAGGGCAGGCGGGGGACCGCGGGCGGGTCGACCGGCTCGCGCAGGTGCAGCGTCGCGTTGTCGATCAGGCGCGTGCCGCCGACCACGGCCGCCGCCACGAGCAGCACCTCGCCGCCCGCGTCGGAGGCCACCTCGGCGAACGTCTCCGGGTTGACCGCGGCGAGGTAGTCGAGGTCGAAGTCGGGGTCGAGGCCCGCGCGGTCGAGCACCGCGTGGGCGGCGCCGAGCGCCGTGGTCAGCGTGTCCTGTGCCGCCGCCCGCTCGAGGGCCGTGGCCAGGTCGATCGCCAGCGCCCGCTCGGTCGGGCTGAGGAACACGTTGCGGCTGGACAGCGCCAGGCCGTCCGGCTCGCGCACGGTCTCGCCGCCGAGGACGCGCACGTCGAGGTTGAGGTCGACGACCATCCGCTGGACGCAGGCCAGCTGCTGGGCGTCCTTGCGGCCGAAGAGGGCGACCTGCGGGCGTACGAGGTTGAGCAGCTTGAGCACGACGGTCAGCACGCCGTCGAAGTGGCCGGGACGGGCGGCGCCCTCGAGCACAGTGCCCATCGTCCCGGCGCTCACGCTCACCTGGCGCCCCGAGGGGTAGAGGTCGTTGACCGAGGGCACGAAGACCAGGTCGACGCCCAGGTCGGCGCAGCGCTCGAGGTCGGTCTCCAGCGGGCGGGGGTAGCGGGCGTAGTCCTCGTTCGGACCGAACTGCAACGGGTTGACGAAGATGCTGACGACGACGGTCTCGGTCAGCGCCCGGGCCTGCTCGACCAGCGAGGCGTGGCCGGCGTGGAGCGCTCCCATGGTGGGCACGAAGCCGACCCGGTGCCCCGCGGGCACCTCGGCGCGGAGGCCGGTCAGCTCCCCGATGCTGCGCGCGACCCTCATGCCTGCACGGGGCTGTCGGCGAAGGTGTGCTGGGCGGCCGGGAAAGCGCCGCTGGCGACCTCGTCGACGTAGGTCGCGGCGGCCTGCTCGAGGACCTGGGCCATCTGGGCGTACTGCTTCACGAACCGCGCGGTGCCGGCCGTGCGCAGGCCCATCGCGTCCTGCCACACGAGCACCTGGGCGTCGCAGCCGGGGCCGGCCCCGATGCCGACGGTGGGGATGGAGAGCTCGGCGGTCACCCGGGTGGCCAGGTCACCCGGCACCATCTCGAGGACGACGGCGAAGGCGCCCGCGTCCTGGACGGCGTGCGCGTCCGCGAGCAGCCGGTCGGCGGCCTCGCCGCGACCCTGCACGCGGTAGCCGCCGAGCTGGTGCTCGCTCTGCGGGGTGAAGCCGATGTGGCCCATCACGGGGATGCCGGCGTCGGTGATCGCCCGGACCTGCTCGGCCACGCGGACGCCGCCCTCGAGCTTGACCCCGTGGGCGCCGCCCTCCTTCATGAAGCGGACGGCGGTGCGCAGGGCCTGGGCCGGGCCCTCCTCGTAGGTGCCGAAGGGCAGGTCGGAGACCACGAACGCGCGGCGGGAGGAGCGCGAGACCGCGCGGGCGAGCGGCAGCAGTTCCTCGACGGTCAGCGGGAGCGTGGTCTCGTGGCCGAAGACGTTGTTGGCCGCCGAGTCGCCGACCAGGAGGGCCCAGACGCCGGCGTCGTCGAAGATCGAGGCCGTGTACTGGTCGTAGCTGGTGAGCATCGCCCAGCGCCGGCCCTCGCGCTTGGCGCGCGCGAAGTCGCCCAGCCGGATGCGACGCGTCCCGCTGGGGGCAGGGGTCTTCCCGGGCTGGTCCACCCGGCGAGCCTACCGTCGGGCCTGCTGAGCGGTCGCGGCCGTCGAGGGTCGGCGGGTGCCGAGCACGACGGTCGCGCCGAGGTCGTCGTCGCGGCGGGCGGCGGCGTCCAGCCCGGCCTCGCGGAACGTCGCCAGCGCGGCCTCGAGCTGCTCCTCGCTCGTCTCCACGAGCACGCTCCCGCCCGGCGCGAGCCAGGCGGGCGCGGCCTGCGCGACGCGGCGGAGCACGGCCAGCCCGTCGTCCCCGCCGTCGAGGGCGAGGCGCGGCTCGTGCTCGCGGGCCTCGCGCGGCATCAGGGCCAGCGCCGCGCTCGGGACGTAGGGGACGTTGGCGGTGAGGACGTCGACGCGGCCCCGCAGGTCGGCGGGCAGGTCGTCGAAGAGGTCGCTGCGCAGCACGGTGGCAACGGGGAGGTTCCGGCGGGCGCAGTGCACGGCCGCCGGGTCGAGGTCGGCGGCGACGACCTGCGTACGCCGGCCCCCGAGCGCGTGGACGAGCGCCGCGGCGACCGCGCCGGAGCCGCAGCAGAGGTCGAGGAGCACCACCTCACGGTCGGCGGGGAGGGCCGACGCGAGCCCGGCCGCGGTGGCGACCATGAGCTCCGTACGCCGCCGCGGCACGAAGACGCCGGGCTCGACGGCGACCCGGACCCCGGCCAGCGCCGCCCAGCCGAGCACCTGCTCCAGCGGCAGGCCACCTTCCCGCTCGGCGGCCATCCGCTCGACCTCGGCGGCCGGGTCGGCCGAGCCGCCGGCCTGCTCGAGGACGAGGGCGGCCTCCTCCTCGGCGAAGACGCAGCCCGCCGCCCGCAGCCGGCGCACGAGCGTCTCGAGGTCGGGCCCCTCCGGCCGGGGCGGCTCGGTCGAGCGGGCGCTCACAGGTGGGAGAGGACGATCGCGGAGCGGGTCCGGCTGACGCCCGGCTCGGCGCGGATGGTGCCGAGCACCCGCTCGAAGTGCGCGGGGTCCTCCGCGCGGACCATCAGCATCCCGTCGGACTCGCCGGTCACGGTCCAGGCCTGGACGACCTCGGGGATGGTCCTGACCATCTCGGCCATCCGGGCCGGCGGGACGCGCCCCTCGCAGTAGAGCTCGACGAAGGCCTCGATCGTCCAGCCCAGCGCGGCGGGCGCGATCTCGGCGGTGAAGCGCTGGATGGCGCCGTCGGCGCGCAGCCGGTCGACCCGGCGCTTGGTCGCCGCCACGCTCAGGCCCACGCGGGCGCCGAGCGAGGAGTAGCTCTCCCGACCGTTCTCGCCGAGGGCCGCAAGGATCTTGCGGTCGATGTCGTCGATGCGCAACTAAACCCCCTGAAGTTCGTCGATCATGCTACGCCTGTTGTGGTGATCGAGAAATACCATGGACGGTATGACGACGACCGTGGCGGCCACGACCGGGCGCTCCCAGCGCCGGGTGCGGCCGCGGCACTTCCTGATGTGCCCGCCCACCCACTTCGACGTCAGCTACGCCATCAACCCGTGGATGGACCCCGCGGTCCCGGTCGACCGCGACCGCGCGTACGCCCAGTGGTCGGCGGTCGTCGCGGCGTACGAGCGCGCGGGCCACCGCGTCGACCGCCTCGAGCCCGTGCCCGGGCTGCCGGACATGGTGTTCGCGGCGAACGGTGCCACCGTCGTCGACGGGCGGACCCTGCTGGCGCGGTTCGCGACCCCGCAGCGCGCGGCCGAGGCCGACGCGCACCGGGCCTGGCACCAGCGGTTCGGGGTGCTCTACGGCGGGCTGGCCGGGGCCCGCCTCGCCGAGCCGGTCGCGGTCAACGAGGCCGAGGGCGACTTCGCCGTGCTGTCGTCGGTCGTCCTCGCCGGCCACGGCTATCGGACCTCGCCCGACGCGCACGCGGAGCTGGCCGCCCTCACCGGCCGCGAGGTGGTGGGCCTCGAGCTGGTCGACCCGCGCTTCTACCACCTGGACGTGGCGCTGGCCGTCCTCGACGAGGACACCGACCAGGTCGCCTACCACCCGCCCGCCTTCAGCGCCGCCTCGCAGCGGGTGCTGGCGCAGCGCTTCCCGGACGCCGTGATCGCCGACGACGCGGACGCGTACGCCTTCGGGCTCAACCTGGTCGGCGACGGCCGCCACGTCTTCATGCCGACCGGCGCGGTCCACCTGCGCACCGAGCTCGAGGCGCGCGGCTACGCCTGCGTCGAGCTCGACACCTCCGAGCTGCTGCTCGGCGGGGGCAGCGTCAAGTGCTGCACCCAGGAGATCCGCTCCCTGCCCGCCCCTCGCACCGCCGGCCCCGCCGCCGGAGAAGGAGAACCGCGATGACCGCCGTCCTGGACACCCCCGAGCTCGTCGGAGGGCGCTCGCGCGCCGTCGCCACCCTGCTCGACGCCGAGGCCGAGCACGTCGCGCACAACTACCACCCGCTCGAGGTCGTGGTCGCCTGCGGCGAGGGTGCGGTGCTGACCGACGTCGACGGCGACGAGCACCTCGACTTCCTCGCCGCCTACTCCGCGACCAACTTCGGCCACGGCCACCCGCGGCTGCTCGCCGCCGCCCGCGCCCAGCTCGAGCGCGTCACCCTGACCTCGCGCGCCTTCCACCACGACCAGCTCGCGCCCTTCGCCACCGCGCTCGCCGCGCTGGTCGGCAAAGAGGTCGTGCTGCCGATGAACACGGGCGCCGAGGCCGTCGAGTCGGGCATCAAGGTCGCCCGCAAGTGGGGCTACCGGGTGAAGGGCGTGCCCGCCGGCCGCGCCGAGATCATCGTCGCCGGGGGCAACTTCCACGGCCGGACGACGACGATCGTCAGCTTCTCCGACGACCCGGAGGCCCGGGACGACTACGGCCCCTTCACGCCGGGCTTCGTCACCGTCCCGTACGGCGACCTCGACGCCCTGCGCGCCGCGATCACGCCGGACACGGTCGCGGTGCTGCTCGAGCCGATCCAGGGCGAGGCCGGCGTGCGGATCCCGCCGCCGGGCTACCTGGCCGGGGTGCGCGCGGTGACCCGCGAGCAGCGTGTCCTCTTCATCGCCGACGAGATCCAGTCCGGCCTCGGGCGCACGGGGCGCACCCTCGCCTGCGAGCACGAAGGCGTCGTGGCGGACGTGTACCTGCTGGGCAAGGCCCTGGGCGGCGGCATCGTGCCCGTGTCGGCGGTCGTCGCCGACGCCGACGTGCTCGGGGTCCTCGAGCCGGGGACCCACGGGAGCACGTTCGGCGGCAACCCGCTGGCCTGCGCCGTCGGGCGCGAGGTGGTCGAGATGCTGTCCACGGGCGAGCTGCAGGAGCGCGCCACCCGCCTGGGCGAGCGCATGCGCGTCCGGCTCGAGGGCCTGCTCGGCCACGGCGTCGTCGGCGTCCGGGTGCGCGGGCTGTGGGCCGGGGTCGACATCGACCCGGCGCTCGGCACCGGCCGCGAGGTCTGCGAGGCCCTGGCCCGCCGCCGGGTGCTGGCCAAGGACACCCACGGCTCGACGATCCGGCTCGCCCCGCCGATCGTCATCACCGAGGAGCAGCTCGACGCCGGGCTCGACGCCCTCGCCGACGCCCTGGCCGAGCTCTCCGCCCGTACGCGCTGAGGCTGCCCCTCCGCCGGACCCCTTCACCTCCGCCGAGAGGTAGGTTGCCGCGCCTTTTCCCTCCCAGAAGGCGCGGCAACTTACCGCTCGGCGGTGCGGGGTCTGGTCGGGTCGTCAGGGCGACGACGCTGACGGCGACGCCGGGCGGAGGGTCAGAAGCGCCGGCTGATGAAGCCGGCCACGCGGCTGGTCAGCTTCTTGTGGGAGGCGCGGCGGTTCTGCAGGCGGACCCATGTCAGCCCCGCGAGGGCGAAGACGGCGACGCCCGGGATGGACGCCTCCTTGATCGTCGGCGGCGTGCGCTTGGCCAGCAGCTCGGAGGCGCCGATGATCGAGGCGGCGGCGATCAGCCCGTCGATGAGGTTGTCGGCGACCTCGTCGGGGTCGTGCACCTTGATGTCGAGCGTCGCGCCGTCCTTGCGGACGCGCACGGCGAGGTCGGCGAGCTCGTCGGGCAGCGGGCCGAGCAGGCGCTGCCAGCTGCGCAGCGTCCGGCGCCCCTCCTTGAGCAGCGCGGCCGGCTTGAAGCGGTCCGCCATCATCTGCGTGAGGTAGGGCCGCAGCATGTCGTCGAGCGGGACGGTGCTGCCCAGCTCGAGCCCCAGGCCCTGGAGCCGCATCAGCACGCGGAGCGGCATCAGCAGGTCGGAGGGGAAGGTGAGGTGGTTGTCCCGGAACAGCCCGAGCAGGTGCTCCAGCGCCGGCCCCAGGTCCTGCTCGCTGACCCCGGCGCGGAGCCAGCGCTGCATCCACGCCTCGACGGCGGACTGGAGGGCCTCCTCGTCGACCTCGACCGACGCCCGGGTCACCGCGACCAGCGCGCGGGTGAAGTCGTCGGCGTCGCGCTCGGAGATGGCCAGCAGCAGCGCCTGGAAGTCGAGCCGGCGCCGCGCGGTCAGGTAGCCGACGTCGCCGAAGTCGAGGATGGCGAGGTGCCCGGCGTCGGGCAGCAGGAAGTTGCCGGGGTGCGGGTCGGCGTGGAACATGCCGTCGCGGAAGATCATCGCCAGGAACAGGTCGCTGGTCCGCTGCACGAAGCGCTCGACCGTCCAGCCGGACGCCTCGAGGTGCTCGCGGGTGTCGACCGCGCCGCCGCGCACGCGCGACATCGTCAGGACCTTAGCGCCGGAGAGCTCGGGGTACGCCGTGGGGACGACGACGTCGACCTCGGTCGCGAGGCTGGCACCGATCTGCTGCAGGTGGTGCAGCTCGTGGGTGAAGTCGACCGCCGCGCTCATCAGCGCCGCGAACTCGGCCACCACGGCGACCGGGTTGTAGCGGGCCATGCCGACGTCCAGGGCCTCCACGGAGCGCGCGAGCGCGCTCATCAGCTCCAGGTCGCCGGTGACCTTGCGGTCCGCGTCGTGGTGGAGGACCTTGACCACGACCTCGGTGCCGTCGTGCAGCGTCGCGGCGTGAACCTGGGCGACGGAGCCCGAGGCGAGCGGGTCGGTCTCGAAGGTCGCGAACACCTGGTGCACCGGCTGGCCGAGCTCGGCCTCGACGGTGCGGGCCGCGAGCCCGGGGGCGTCGGCGGGCACGGCGCTCTGCAGCCCGCGCAGGGCCGCCGCGATGTCGGAGCCGACGATGTCGGCGCGCAGGCTGAGCATCTGGCCGAGCTTGACCCAGGTGGTGCCGAGCTCGACGAGCGCCGCCCGCAGCCGCTCGCCGGTGGTGAGCGCGACGAGCTCGGGGTCGGCCAGGTGGAGCCCGGTCAACCGCATCAGCAGGGAGGTGGGCTGGTCGCCGATGGTCGCGCCGAAGGCCGAGGCGAGCTGGGTGAAGCCGTACCGGGCGAAGACGTCGACGATCTCGACCACGCGCCGGCGCTGGTGGATCAGCACCCCGCCGACGTCGCTCACTGGCCCCGCTCCCTGCGTACGCCGCGTCCCGGCCCGCTGTGCACCGACCCTAACAACGCGCGCCACCGGACCCGGGTCGCGCGCGCCCGCGGGTCAGGGCTGGGGGTCGCGCGCGTCGTAGTCCCAGAAGCGCCGCTGGACCGCGACCACGGCGACGAGCACGACGGCGCACAGCAGGCCGCCGGCCAGGGCGGCGAGGCCCTCGCCGAACCGTTCGGCCCCGCTGCCCAGGACCAGGTCGCCCAGGCGCGGCCCGCCGGCCACGACCACGATGAACACGCCCTGCAGCCGTCCGCGCATCTCGTCGGGCGTCGCGGCCTGGAGGATCGTCTGCCGGAACACCGCGCTGACCGCGTCCGCGCCGCCGGCCACCGCGAGCAGCACGAAGGACGCCAGCAGCGCGGGCACGAGCACCCCGCCCGGCGACGTCCGCCCGACGCCGAGCAGGACCGCGCCGAAGCCGGCCACGGCGAGCCCGAAGACGACGATGGAGCTGGCGATCACCCGGCCCTGGTGGCGTACGCGGACCAGGCCGCCGGACAGCAGCCCGGCCAGCACGGCGCCGACGGCGAACGCGGCGCTCAGGCCGCCGGTCGTCGCGGCGCCGCCGCCCAGCCACAGGACCCCGACCGCGGGCAGCAGCACCCGCGGCATGGCCAGGATCATGGCGGTGAGGTCGACGACGAAGGTCATCCGGACGTTGGGGCGGGTGGCGAGGTAGCGCAGGCCCTCGAGCACCGAGGCGAGCCCGCGGCGGCCCGGCTCGCCGGTCGCGGTCTCGGCGGGCGGGAGGTCCGGCAGCTTCAGCAGCGCCCACAGCGCCGCGGTGAAGAGGACGACGTCGACCGTGTAGGCGAGCCCGAAGTCCCCGCCCGCGACCATGAACGCGCCGAGCAGCGGCCCGACGACGAAGGCGACGTTCCAGGAGACGGTCTGCAGCACGTTCGCGGCGGGCAGCAGGTCGGGTTCGACGAGGCGGGGGATGATCGCCGAGCGCGCGGGGTTGTTGACCGCGAAGCCGGCCGACTGCAGCGCCACGAGGGCGTAGAGCAGCCCGACCGAGTCCAGGTGGAGCCACGCCTGCAGGGCGAGCAGGCCGGAGACGACCCAGAGCCCGACGGAGGCGATGATCGCCACGCGCCGACGGTCGTACTGGTCGACCAGCGCGCCGCCGTACAGCCCGAGCAGCACCAGCGGCACCAGCGCGCAGACGCCGAGCACACCGACCGATAGCGTCGAGCCGGTGATCGCGTACACCTGCAGACCGACCGCGGTGACGGTGAACTGGGTGCCGAGGTTGGACACGCTGAGCCCGAGCCAGAGGCGACGGTAGGCGGGGGCGCTACGCAGCGGGGTCAGGTCGAGCAGCAAGGCCATAGCCGGGCTAACGTACCCGGCGGTCACGCTCCCACGGCGGGGCCGACGCGGGGGCGAGACCCCGCCCGGTCCGGCGCGAGGTCCGCGGGCTCGCCGGGGACCGGTGGGAGAGTGGGGCCGTGGCACCCGAGGAGCTCCCGCCCGCCCGTCAGCTCGTGACCACGTGGTGGGTCCCCGAGCAGTACGCGGGCCAGACGACCGCGACCCTGCGGCGGGTCGGCGAGCAGGTGCAGCGCAGCGGCCGGCCGGTCGACCTGCTCACCTTCAGCGCCCTGCAGGACAGCGCCGAGATCACCGACCGGCTCACGGGTCGAGGGTCGCTGCCGGAGGGTGTGACCGTGCGGACGCTGTTCAGCGACCTGCGTGCCTGGGACGCCGAGGGCACGCTCGTCGACCGGCTGAGGACGATGCCGGCCACCGAACCCTCGCCCGACGCCGGCGTGTCCACCGTCGAGGAGGAGGGCACCCGCTGGTGCCTGCGCACCTACGACGAGACCCGCGAGCTCGTCCACTCCGAGATGTACCGCGCCGACGGCAGCCTGCTCGCCCGCGACTTCCCGGTCGAGCTGGACGAGGGCAAGCGGCGCTACCAGCAGTTCTTCGACGCGGACGGCCGCCCGACCGTGCTCGCCGGCAGCACCTGGGACGTGTACGCCCTGTGGCTCGACCACCTCGTCGGCGACGGTCCGGCGGTCATCACCAACGAGAGCAAGAGCACCGCGCGCTTCCTGTCGCGCTACCTGAACCCGCGGGCCACGACGATTCACGTCTTCCACGAGTCGCACCTCGCCGACTCGACGAACCCCTACAAGGGCGACCTCTACGTCGCCCACCGCCGGATCGTGCCGCACCTGGACGGCTTCGACGCCGTCGTCTTCCTCACCCGCAAGCAGCGCCAGGACGTGGCCGAGCGGTTCGGCGACGCCCCGAACCTGCACTCCGTGCCCAACGCCGGGCCGCCCGTCGAGCCCGACGTCGAGCCGGACCGGCCGCGCACCGTGCTCTCGAGGCTGCCGCGGTTCCGGTCCGGGCCCGACCGCCCCGAGCGGGGGATCGTCGTGGCGACGCTCAAGCCGTTGAAGCGGATCGAGCACGCCGTGCAGGCCGTGTCGCTCGTCCGCAGGGCCGGGGGCCGGGCCGCCGACTTCGGGCTCGACGTCTACGGCAAGGACGCCGGGAGCCAGGCGTCGATCGAGCAGGCCGTGGCCGAGACCGGCAGCGCCGGGTCCGTCGTCCTGCACGGCTACACGCCCGGGGCGGCGCGGCACTTCGCCGCCGCGTCGTTCTCGCTGATGACCTCCACCACCGAGGGCCAGTCGCTGGTGCTGCTGGAGAGCATGGCCGCCGGCTGCGTCCCCATCGCGTACGACATCCGCTACGGCCCCGACGAGCTGCTGGTCGACGGCGAGACCGGCTTCCTCGTGCCCGCCGGCGACGTCGCGGCGCTCGCCGACACGATCACGCGGTTCCTCGGGCTGCCGCCCAAGCGCGTCCGGGAGCTGCGCGCGAACGCCCGGGAGCGGCTCGCCGCCTTCAGCGACGCGGAGGTCTACCGACGCTGGGTCGAGGTCCAGCGCACGGCGGTCGAGGCGCGGACGAAGCGGCTCAGCCTGGTCTCCGTGCGCGTGCCGAGCTTCACGGTGACCTCCGAGACCGGTCGGTTCGCGCTCGAGGCCGAGGCCGAGGTGACCTGGGACGCCGAGGCCTGGACGGCGGCGGAGCCGCCCGCCCCGCCGACCGCCCGCTGGCTGCTGGTCGGCCGCGACGCCGGGCGGCCCTGGCGCCGCGAGCTGGACGCCGAGGTCGTCGAGGCCCGGCCCGACGGCGTGCGGCTGGCGCTCCGCGGCCGGTTCGACCCGCTCGCGGCGGCGGTCGGCGAGCGCCTCGCGGACGTCTACGTCGAGGTGACCGCGGGCTCGTCGGTGCGCCGCGTCCGGCTGAACGGCGAGGCGGCGGTCACCGCCGGCACGAGCCAGCTGTACGCGACCGCGCACGGCAACGTGTCGCTCCGCAAGAAGTAGACCCCGCCCGCCGCGGCGCCCGGGAGCGAGAAGACCCCGCCGGCCTCGCGGCCGACGGGGTCTCTGGGCTCGTGGCCCGGGTCTGACGACCCGGGGTCAGGAGATCTTCTTGCTCGAGGTGTTCACCGTCCCGGTGGTGTAGCCGTAGCGCTTGGCCGTGACGGTGACGCTGATCTTCTTGCCGCGGTCGGCGCTGGTGAGCTTGTAGGTGCGCCCGGTCGCGCCCTTGATGGCCGCGCCGTTGCGCTTCCACTGGTAGCTCATGGTCGCGGTGGTCGTCGGGTAGGTGCCGGCGAGCCAGGGGGTGGCGGTGACCGACATCGTCTTGCCGACCTTGGTGGTGCCCTTGAGCGAGGCGCCGTAGCGCTTGCGGAAGGGCAGGGAGTCGAGGACGACCTTGACGCCGAGGTCCTTGCTGACGGTCAGCTTCACGCTCTCGGTCGCGAAGCCGTCGCCGGAGTAGGCGGCACGGACCCAGTAGGTGCCGTTGTTCAGGCCCTTGAGCGCGAAGGTCCCGTCCTGGCTGTCGCTGCGGGTGAGGCCGATGACCTCGCGCTCGTCCGTGCTTCCCGAGATGGCCGTGAGGTCGACGTTCGGCACGGGCCTGCCGCTCGTGTCGACCGTCGTGCCCGAGACCTTGTTGCCCTTGTGGATCTCCACGTCCGGCGCGGTGGTGGTCTTGCCGAGGGCGACCTCGATGGTGGAGGCCGTGCCGTAGGTCCACGCGCCGTCGTTGCCCGAGCGGGCCCACACCGAGGCGTAGTCGCCGCCGCCGGTGTACATCAGCTGCACCTTGTAGGTGCCCGGGCGCACGTCGAGGGTGTAGCGGTTGTCGGAGCCGACCGTCACGGCCTCGGCGACGTTGCCCGCGGTCGTGTACGCCGCGGCGGTCAGGTCGCTGCCCGTGACGCCGTCGACCTTGCCGCTGATCGTGCCGCGCGGGACGATCGACTTGATCGTGATGAAGTCGCTCGACGCGCTGATCCGCTTCCCGTCGGCGTCGACGAGGTAGACGAACCCGTAGTAGGTGGTGTCGGCGCTGAGGCCGGACAGCTTGCCCGAGGTCCCGGTGAAGAAGCCCGACGTCTTCTGCTTGTTCTTCTGGTCGCGGTCGAGCGCGTAGGACACCTTGTAGCCCGAGCCCTCCGGCGCACCAGCGACCGCCTTCCAGGACAGCCCCACCGACGTGGAGCCCTGGGTGGTCATCGCGAAGCCGTCCGGCGTGGCCAGCTTGTAGGTGCTCGTCGCCTGGGTGATCTCGAGCGAGTCCTCGCTCAGCCGCTTCTCGGGCTCCGTGCCGGCCGCGGGCTGCACGACGTAGGCGCGGATGAAGTAGGTCGTGCCCGACTCCAGGCCGGTCAGGTCGACCGAGGACGAGGTGGTCGTGAAGTACTTGGTCGGGTTGCCCTTGGAGTAGACCCGGACCGTGTAGCCGGGCGCGCCCGAGATCGCCTTCCACGACACCGTCATGCTGTCGCGGTCGACCTTGGTGCGGAAGAGGTCGCCCGGGGCGGCGTAGGCGTACGTCGGGGTGGCGGCGGTGGCGGCGCTGTAGGTGCCGACCTTGCCCGCGTCGGAGACGTCCGCGACGCGCACGTAGTACTGCTTGCCCGTCGACAGGCCCTGGATCGTGGTGTCGCTGTCGGTGATGGCTGCGTCGCCCTTGGCCGGCAGCGTCGTCGTGCCGCTGCCGAAGCTCTTGGACGTCGAGTACTGCACGCGGTAGGAGGCGGCGTCGTCGACGTCGCTCCAGTCGACCTTCAGCGCGGTCGCGGAACCCTTGTCGGTCGTGACCTTGGGCTTCGTCACGTCCGCGTCGGCGACGCTCGTGGTGAGCCCCGTCCCGACCAGGGCGACGGCGACCAGCGCGCCGAGGCTCGTACGCACCCGCGACCCGGCGCTCGCGCCGTGCCCACCGGTGGTCTTGCCGGCGCGTGCTTCGGCGCTCGTCACAGTTCTTGACCTCAATCCTCGACCATTCGTCCGCGCGGAGTCTAACAACGCCGGCGGCTCCTGCCGGGCGCTTCGCCGAGGCGGCCTGAGGTAACGGCGAGATTTCGACGGTCCGGGACGCATAACAATTCGGCCGAGAAGTTGCTGAAAGCCGGGGCGCATCTTGACAAGAATTGGCCTTGGGCCTGAACGCATGGTTAAAGTTCCCGGCACCGGGGGGCTTGACGGATGGATGTCAATTCGAGGAGCCCAGCACGATGTCTCAGCTTCACAACGTTCTCGTCCGCGCCCTCGCCGGGTGCGGGCGTCGAGCCACCCCGCTCGTGGTCGCGGTGCTGCTCGGCCTCGGGACGGTCGGCGCGTCGGTCGTCCCCGCCGACGCCGCGACCAAGTCCCCGACGGGCCTCGCGGCCTCCGCGACCGGCCCGACCACGCTGAAGGTCAGCTGGAAGTCCGTCAGCGGCGCACCGAAGTACCGGGTGCAGTACTCCCGGTCCTCGAGCATGTCGGGGGCGTCGTACAAGCGCTTCAGCGGCACCTCGGGCACGATCACGGGGCTGACGGCGGGCACGACCTACTACGTCAAGGTCCGGGTGATCACGACGAAGGGCGTCAACCTCAGCCCCTACTCGGCGGCCGTCAAGACCTCGACGAGCGCCGCGCCGGCGGCTCCGGCCGGCGGGTCGGACCAGCTGCGGCTCGGCACCTTCAACGTCAAGTGCTTCAACTGCCAGGGCGACAACCCCAACGAGCGGTCCTGGTGGGACCGGCGTGGCGACGTCGTGAGCGACGTGAAGTCGCAGCGGCTGGACGTCCTCGGCGTCCAGGAGGCCAGCCAGGCCTGGCTCCCCGCCGCCAAGGGCGGCAAGGGTCAGGACCTGAGCCAGTTCGAGGACCTGCGCAACCGGCTCGGCGGCTCCTGGAAGCTGACCAACACCAACCGGAACAACTGCGTGAACGCCAAGACGCCGACCCGGTGCTCCGCCAAGGACCAGGGCGCGTCGAAGGGCACCCGCATCCTCTTCGACTCCAGCCGCGTCACGCTGGTGTCCCAGGGCTCCAAGCTGCTGCCGAGCCCCGAGGACGACCGCTACATGGCCTGGGCGATCTTCCGCCAGGCCAGCACGGGCAAGAAGTTCTTCTTCGCCACCGCGCACCTCGAGCCGAACAAGGACTGGAAGCTCCACGTCGACGAGGCGACGGCGCTGGTCAAGGAGGTCGCCAAGCGCAACCCCGACCACCTCCCGACCTTCATCACCGGCGACATGAACGCCCACAAGAACACGCTCAACCCCTCCGGCCAGCGCGAGAACCCGGTCGCGAAGGTCGTCGTGAACGGCTACGGCTACGTCGACCCGCTCGGCAACGCCTCCGGCTCCACCACCGACACCCCGGGCGCCACGGTCGAGCGGCGGATCAACACCCCGTTGAGCAGCTACAACGACTTCCAGCGCGAGCCCAGCCCCGACTACTTCGGCCGGCGGCCCAACGGCACCTACATCGACTACATCTTCACGTCGAAGAAGGTGCGCGTGCTCGAGTGGGAGAACGTCGCCCACCTGAACGCCGCCCACGACTACGTCGGCAAGCAGGCCTCCGACCACAACCTCCAGCGGGCGACGGTCGTCCTCCCCTGAGGGCGGCCCCGCCGAAGCGCCCGGAACCCACGAGGGCTCCCCTGGGGACGCTCCCTGAGCTTGTCGAAGGGCCCCGCAGGGGTTGGCGTCGTTCAACTTGCGCATGTGTGCGGCCCCGCGTGCGAGCCGGGACGTGACAGCCCGGGCAGGTCGGCGAGCCGGCCCTCGACCAGCGCGAGGCGTTCGGCCCGCCGCCACCCCTTGATCTGCCGCTCGAGCTCGGCCGCGTCGTCCATGCGCTCGGCCTCGAGCGCCCAGACGAGCTCGACCGGCCGGTGCCTTGGCCGTGAACCCCTTCACGCTCCCCGCGGCGTGCTCGGTGAGACGCTGCTCGAGGCTGCGGGCGCTGCCGACGTAGTAGGAGCCGTCCGCGCAGCGGAGGAGGTAGACCCAGGGCACGTCGGGAGTGTCGTGCTCCGCATCCGGGTCGTGCCGGTCGAGGTGTGGAGCCTGTGGACAGCTCCTCCTGTTCGACGAGACCTGTGGACGGACGTCGACCCCTTCGGGGCCCTTCGACAAGCTCAGGGAGCGTCCGCCGGGGCCCTTTCGAAGGCTCAGGGGCGTCCGCCGGCCCTTCGGCAGATTCGGGGAAGCTACTTGCGGATCGCGAGGAGGCGGCGGACCACGCGCTCGGCGGAGTGGCCGTCGTCGAGGTGGTTGAACCGCTCGACCCAGGCGTCGTAGAGGTCGGCGTAACGCTCGCCGGCCCGGTCGAGCTCACGGACCGCCCGCGTGACCTCGTCCTGCGTCGACAGGACGGGGCCGGGAGCCACCTCGGACAGGTCGAAGTAGACCCCGCGCAGCGAGTCGCGGTAGTCGTCCATGTCCGGGACGAAGAAGATCATCGGCCGGCGGGTGACGGAGTAGTCGAACATCACCGAGGAGTAGTCGGTGATCATCGCGTCCGCGGCGAGGAAGAGGTCGGTGACCTCGGGGTAGGTCGTCACGTCGATGACGCCGGGGACCTCGCTGAGACTCGCGCCGAACTTGACCGTGCGCGAATGGCCGCGCAGCAGGATCACGTAGCCCTCGCCCAGCTCGGTGCTGAGCCGTTCCAGGTCGAGGAAGGTGACCATCGAGGTCATGTTCTCGCGCCAGGTGGGGGCGTACAGGACGGCTGTCTGGTCGGGCCGGATGCCCAGCTGCTCGCGGATCGCGGCGCCGTCGCCGGCGTACGGGCTGCCCGGGGTGAGCGGGTCGTTGCGTGGGTAGCCCTCCTCGAAGAGCGTGCGGTGCCAGTCGTACGCCGAGGAGAGGATCACGCTGCTGTGGTGGTTCTGCGAGAGCAGGACGTCCCACTTGGACTGCTCGAGGCGGATCGTGTCGATCTTGGACTGGGGCTGGCCCGAGCGGTCGAGCCCGATCCGCTTGAGCATCGAGCCGTGCCAGGTCTGCAGGACCACCTGGAAGGGCTGGGGGGAGAAGGTGCGCCGCAGCCAGTCGTTGGCCACGACGTAGCGCGAGGTCGCCCGCGCGTGCCACCACTCGCTCGTGCCGCGCACGACCGTGATCGCCCCGTCGGGGACCGGGGTCGACGCGTCGACCACGCCCCAGAAGCGGGTGAGCTGGGGGTAGCGCGCGGCGATCTCGCGGTCGATCGCGTACGGGTTGCAGGTCGCGCCCCGGCCGTAGAAGCTCTCGAAGTAGACCGCGTTGCGCGGGCTCCACCGGCGGCCCTTGTAGAGCCGCTCGAGGCGGCGCTGGTGGAACGAGCCGGCTTCGTCGTCGCGGCGCGGCGCCGACACCGCGAGGCGCACGGAGCGCCCGCCGCCGGACAGCAGCCGCAGGCGGAAGCCCGGGAGGTGGTGCAGCTCGGGCGTACGACGCACGACCTCGGGGACTCCGGACACGGGCACGACGGTGCCGCCCGAGGTCCGGGCGCGCAGGACGTAGCTGCCGATGCGCGGCGGCAGCGGCCGGCGGCCCCAGACGGAGGCGAGCAGCGGGGCGTGCGCGGTCCAGGTGCCGGTGCCGTCCGGGCCGGTGACGAAGGTGGCCTCGACCGGCAGCACCTGCCGGGCGCCGGCCAGGACCATGGTCAGCGTCTCGTCGGCCGCGGCGCGCTCGCCGAGCACATGGCGCCCCCGCAGCTCGAGCGAGGGCGGGTGGGCGACGACGGTGACGTCGTCGACCAGCACCCGACCGGGGCCGTCGAGGAGCACGAGCCCGCCGTCGGCGTCGGCGGAGGCCAGGAGCGTGGAGCCCGGGACGGGCTCGGGGGCCGTGCCGTCGAGGGCGGTGGCGACCCGCAGGGTCTCGCCGTCGGCGGTGCTGACCCGGAGCGCGCGCTCGACGGAGAAGGACTCGCCCTCGTCGGTGACCGGCATGGTGCGGGGCACGGCTCCCGTGATCCGGAACATTGGCCGCCCGGCCTCGTCGTGGCCCTCGGCCGCGCAGGTCAGGTCCGACTCCTGGCCGGCGCTGCGGACGACCGCGCCGGCGAGCGCGCGGCCGTCGGTCGAGACCAGCAGCGAGACGTCGTGCCCGTCGATCTCGACCGAGCGGGCGAGCACGGCCGGGCGCTGCCGGCGGACCACCAGGCCCCGCTGCCCGGCCCAGCGCGGGACGAGCTGGACGGTGCTCCCCGGGGTCCCGGACGTCGAGGCGAGGAGGTGCCGTGCGGCGCCGAAGCGGTAGCGCGTGAGGAAGGTCCCGGTCCGGTCGCGGCCGGCCCCCACCACGCGGACGTGGACCACCCACGGCTCGCGACCGCCGTCGTCGTCGCCCGCGGCGTCGTCGAGGAGGGCCGACACGTCGAACGTCGCGGTGAAGGCGGTGTTGGCGTAGTCGTGCTCGCTGGCCTGCGGCGCCGCCGCGTTGACCTCCGCGTCGTGGCGCATGACGACCTCGGCCTCGATGCGGCGCCCGCCGCGCTCGAGCCACACGGTCGTCGCGGGCGGGGCGTCAGGGTGGCCGTACCCGCGCTCGTACGCCCAGCCGCGCAGCTCCAGCGTGGTCGGCCCCGTCCACGCGACGGCGCGCAGGTGCGCCACCCAGCCGAGCTGGCGGCCGGTCACCTGCGAGCCGAGGGTGCGTGCGGCCTGCCGGGCCCGGCGGTAGCCGGCGGCGACCCGCGGGTCCTCGGAGTGCGCCAGCTCCACCAGCGCCGCGCGGACCCGCTCGCGGGCGAGGCGCCGCACCGTGGCCGGGTCGAGGCGTACGGGGCTCATCGCAGCAGCGTGGCGTCGGTCCGGGCGGCCTCGATGATCGCGGCGATGGCGATCGACTCCGAGGAGCGCAGCTTGAAGGACTCCGGCGTCTCGTTGCGGATCAGCGAGGCGAACTCGGCGACCTCGTAGCGCAGCCCGTCGCCGTCGAACTTGAAGTAGTACTTCTTGTCGTCGCCCGGGTCCTCGAAGCGCGCCTCGAAGTACTCGGTCTTCCACCACGGGGCGGGGACGTAGATGTAGCCGCGCGTCCCCGCGACGACCAGGTCGCCCTCGGCCTTCACGCCGATGCCGACGCGGGCCGAGGCGATCGCGTGCGGGTAGGTGAGGTCGATGCGCGAGAACGTGTCGACCTCGGCGCCCTCGGGCTGCAGCGAGGAGCTGACCACGCGCGTGTAGCCGGTGCCGAGCAGCTTGACCAGCGCGAGCAGGGGGTAGCTGGCCAGCTCCGAGATCGCGCCGCCGTCGGGCGCCGCCAGCTCGCGGCCCGAGCTCACCAGCTTGGTGAAGGTCGCGTCGACGGAGCGGACCTGGCCGATCGAGCCGCTGCGCGCCACGGCCACCATGCGCTGGAAACCGGGGGAGAAGGCGGTCTTGATGGCCTCCAGCAGCACCACCTGGTGCTGCTCGGCGAGCGCGTACAGCTCCTCGGCGTCGGCCCGGGTGAGCGCGAGCGGCTTCTCGCAGAGCACGTGCTTGCCGGCGGCCATCGCCTGGCGGGCCAGCTCGACGTGCGTGCCGTGCGGCGTGGCGAGGTAGACGGCGTCGACCTCTGCGAGCAGGTCCTCGATCGAGGCGGCCGCGAAGCGCAGCTCGTGGGCGTCGGCGAAGGCCTGAGCGCTGCTCTGCTGGCGGCTCCACACGCCCTCCACGCTGACGCCGGAGACGAAGCGCACCTCGTCGACCATCCGGTTCGCGATGCGGCCCGACCCGAGCACGCCGATCCGCAGGATGCCGCCCTCGTCGCGCAGCTGGGTCGACGAGACGCCCTTGGTGCGGTCGAGGTAGACGACCTTGCAGTAGTCGTTCAGGTAGTCGAACTTGCCCAGCCAGTCCGAGCCGATGGCGAAGATGTCGACCCCGTAGCGCTGGATGTCGTTGATCTTCTGGCCTTCGTACTCCTCGATGATCACCTGGTCGGCGAGGCCGCTCTGCTGCACGTTGTGGATGCGCTCCATCAGGGACTGGCGCACGTTCAGCTTGCCGCGGGTGCTGTCGTAGTTGTCGGTGGTGACCGCCACGATCAGGTAGTCGCCGAGGGCCTTCGCCCGCTCCAGGAGCCGCACGTGCCCCTCGTGGAAGAGGTCGTAGGTCCCGTAGGTGATGACGCGCGTGGACATCGAGCTCCTCCCGCCGGGCCGCGGCTCTCCGTCGGTGGTCAGGGCGTCGGGAGGAGGGGGAGAGCGTGCCCGGACGGCTGGGAGTCTAGTGGTCGGCCCGCTCGGATCGCGGCTGCCCGCGCCGCTGGTCGGGCTCGTGGCGGTCCGGTCCCGCTACGCTGCGGCGGTGCTGAGGTCGCGGGCGAGAGAGACCATCCGGCGTGCGCGCCGCGTCTGGGACGCGGCGTCCACCGCGTCGACCCCGAGGCCGGCGCCCGCCGCCGTGAAGGCCGTCCCGGCGAAGGCGCCGGACGTGCCGCCGCGCTTCGACCCGCTGCCCGACCTGCGCCCGCTGCCGCCGGCCAAGTACGTCTTCGTGACCGGGGCGATCCCGCGCAACTTCGGCGGCCGGACCGCCTCGATCCTGCGCAAGTGCCGGCTGCTCAAGGAGCTGGGCGGGGTCGACTCGATCATCGTCACGCTCAACTACTCCTCCGAGGTCGGCGACATCGCGGCCGACCTGCGCCGGCGCGGCCTGCTGGTCGACGGTGTCGAGATCGTGAACCTGCACGACTACTTCGACCAGCAGTCGACGGCCGTCGCCGAGCCGGTCCGCCACGAGGTCGCCGAGCCGGGCATGGACCTCGTCCGCGACCCCGACCAGGAGGTCTACCGCTACTTCGAGAACGGCGTCTACCGGCTCTACAAGCGCTTCGACCACGAGGGCCGCCTGATCGTGCGGGACTGGTTCAACGAGAACCGCGGGCGCACCCGGCGCGACGAGTTCGACGACAACGGCGTCGTCCGGCGCACGACCTACATGGACCTGCACCTCAACAAGCCGCGCCAGGAGATCTACTACCGGGCCGACGGCACGCCGTACATGAACAAGTGGCTGAAGGTCGACCCGGCGTCGCCGTTCGGCATCGTGGAGCGCATCACCATGCTCGACGAGCGGGGGGCTCCGTACGAGGTCCTCGGAAGCAACGTCGCGCTCATCCAGTCCTACCTCGACCGGCTGATCGGCGACGACCACGCCTTCCTCTCCGTGGAGTCGCGGCGCTCCGACGGGGAGACCCTCACCTACGTGCGGCCGAACGTGAAGCACGTCTACGTCCTCCACAACCCGCACATCGCGCCGCCCTTCGACGACCTGACCGCGGTCCGGCCCTCGTACAAGCCGATGCTGGACCGCCACGACGCCCACGGGGCGGTGGTGTTCCTGACCAACGCCCAGCGCGCCGACGCGGAGGCCGTCTACGGCGAGCAGGACCACTTCGCCGTCATCCCGCACCCGGTCGCCCCCGTGCCCCAGGTGCCCTTCGAGCAGCGCGACCCCCGCCTGGTCGTGATGCTGGCGCGCCTCGACCCGCAGAAGCGGGTCCCGCACGCGATCGCGGCCTTCGCCCACGTGGTCAAGGCCCTGCCGGACGCGCGCCTGGAGATCTACGGGCAGGGCCCGGAGGAGGCGGCGCTCCAGGCGCTGATCGACGAGCTGGGGCTGCGCGGCAACGTGCGGCTCGCCGGCTACACCAAGAACCCGGCCGAGGTCTACGAGCGGGCGTCCTGCTCGCTGCTGACGAGCCGCTTCGAGGGCTTCGGCCTGGTGCTGCTCGAGAGCCTGAGCCACGGCTGCCCGGTCGTCAGCTACGACGTCAAGTACGGCCCGTCCGACATCGTCGCCGACGGCGTCAACGGCTTCCTGGTCGGCTCGGCCATGCAGCAGCAGATGGCGCGGCGGGTGGTGGAGATCCTCACCGACGAGCCCCTGCGGCGCCGGCTGAGCGAGGACGCCGCCCAGCTGCGCACGGAGTTCAGCGAGGAGACCTTCGTGGCCCGGTGGTCGGAGCTCTTCCACCGCCTGGACGCCGAGGGCTGGGGCGACGACGAGCGCGGCGTCGACGCCGGCTGAGCCCGCGCGATCCCGTCGCGGGCCGTCCCGGCCCGTCGCGGATCGGCCGGAGGTCAGGGCGTGCGAGCCGCGGTGGGCCGGGGGTCAGGCGTGGTCGCCGGACCCCTTGCGGCTGCGCCACACCCCGAGGCCGGCCCCGGCGAGGGCGACCAGGAGCAGGACCCCGCCGACGATCCACGGGGTGCCGCTGCTGCCGCCCTCGTCGCCCTGCGGGGTGGCCGAGTCCGCGGTGGCCGCGGTGGCCGGGCCGCTGCCCGCCTCGGTCGTCTCGCCGGGCGGGGCCTCGACGGTCGACGCGGGCTCGGTCGCGGGCGGCTCGGGGTCGGTCGTCGCGCCCTCGGACGTGACCTCGATGCCGGGGGTGGCGCGGGTCGTCGTCGGGGCCTCCGGCGCCTCGGAACCGTTCGGGTCGGTGCCGCGCAGCACCGCGGGCTCCTCGTCGTCGCCGGACCACGACCGGTCGGGCAGGTCGGTGAAGCGGCCGCTGCCGTAGCTGAACTGGTAGGCCCCGCCCTCGGGCTCCCCGCCGGAGCCGTCGATGCGGTAGTGCACCGTGTACGTCCCGCGGGGCAGGCCGTCGCGCAGCCGGCTCGTGACGTTCGTGCCCTCGACGATCAGCGGCCCGCTCGTGACGTTCCTGCCGTCCGGCCCGGAGACGATGACCTTGGCCGCGCTCGGGTCGACCTGGCGCCCGAAGGCGAGGGTCACCGCGCCGGGCGGGTCGGAGAGCTCCTGGCGGGCGTACGGCTCCGCGGCGACCGGCTCGACCGCGTGGGCGGGCGCCGGGCGGGCCGCCAGCACGGCGCCGAGCAGCAGCACCGCCAGAACGGCGAGGGGCAGGCCGAACGGGCGCAGGGGGGACCGCGACCGGTCGACGACCTCGACCCGGGGATGTCCCACAGCGCTCCTCCAGAGGGGTTGACCCGGTCGCTGCGGCCCCGACGGGGCTCCCTGCAGGTGGCCGTGAACGACCGGCACCGGGCGGATTTCATTGTATGGTTCGGAGCGTCGTCGGCCGTGCTCCCACGCACGGTGCGACCGTGGGTCATCGCCGGTCGGCGCCGGCTCGCCGTCGCCCGTGCCCGGTGCTCCGCGGGGGACCTGTGTCGGGCTGTCGAAGGGTTGCAGGGTGTCGTTCATGACGTCGAGGTCGGTCGGCCCCCGAGGCAGGGCGCGCGCCCGCCTCGTGGCCCTGGTGAGCGCCCTCGCGGTGACCGTGGGCCTCCTCGTCGGCCCCGCCAGCGCCCTCACCCTCACCCGTGACAAGTCCGGGGACATCGCGCTGCCCAGCGGCGACTCGTGCCCCACCATCGCGACGCCGGCGCCGTACGAGGCCTGGTACAACATCGACGACATGGAGAAGCGGGGCTTCTGGGACCCGCAGGACAACACGCCCTGGGACTACTCCAAGAAGCTGTCGCAGATCATCTGCGGGGCCAAGAAGGACTCCGAGATCAAGATCGGGATGTTCTTCATCCGCGCCCTCGGGACGATGCAGGCGCCCGGCACCGGCACCGCGCTGGGCACCCGCCCCGAGACCGACCCCGAGCTGATCTTCAACGCCCTCGAGTGGGTCAAGAAGAACCGCAACGTGACGGTCGGGCTCGTCCTCGACGGCGGCTCGATCAACCCGAAGGGCGAGAAGGACAAGATCGCCCAGCGCCTGCAGGACATCGCGTCCGTCTACTACTGCGACAACGGCTGCTTCAACGTCAACAAGGACAAGGTCTGGCCGTACGCGATCAACCACGAGAAGTTCCTGACGATCTCCGACACCACGTGGTCCAACTCCGCGGACGGCCCGCACCCGGTCATCCTCTCGATGTCGGGCAACTTCGCCCGCTCGCAGCTGCGGAACTACCACCAGGAGATGACGCTCCTGTACGACGACCACAAGCTCTTCGACATGTTCGACACCCGCTTCGACGCGATGCAGTACTGCGCGACGAAGAACTGCCCGAGCGCCTCGGGCTTCCCGAAGTCGATGACGCTCACCAAGCAGCGCGGCATCTGGGTCGACCCGATCTACCGGCACTACACCGACCCCGGCCGCGGCACCACGGTCTCGTTCACCCCGGCGACGCAGGACGCCCGTGACTTCTACGTGCAGCAGTTCGACGACGTCGACTGCGCCGTGGACAACAACATCCGCATCGCGATGTTCAAGCTGACCGACGCCAAGGCCGAGCAGATGGTGAACGCGCTCAGCCGGCTGCGCTCGCGCGGCTGCGACATCTCGATGCTGCTCACCAAGCAGGGTGGCAGCACGACGATCTCGCCCAAGGTGGTCAAGACCCTCAAGAAGGCCAAGATCCCCGTGACGTGCACGTCGGTCGCCATGCACACCAAGGAGATCCTGATCGGCCCGAAGCACAGCAACCTGGGCCGTGTCCTGGTCGGCACGCAGAACATGTCGGTCGCCGGGCTGCGCTACAGCGAGGAGCACGTGATCACCCTCGACACGCGCGCGGCCTCCGCGCAGTACCTCGAGTCGATGCGCCGGGTCTACAGCCAGTACATGAACGGCTGGTACGAGCTGTCGAAGGACACCGAGTCCTGCGGCTGACCCGCCGCACCTGCCTGACGTTTGAGCACGAAGGCCCTGACCCGCCGAGCGGGTCAGGGCCTTCGTCGTCGTGGGGCGGCGGACCTCAGGTCAGCGGCGCGCCGCTCTGGCCGTCCGGGGTCTCGCTGTACTCCCCGGCCTTGTCCGCGTCGCGCGCGGTGATGTCGTCGTTGGCGGCGACGCTCGCGCCTGCGTCGCGGGCGTCGTCGATCGCCTCCTCCGCGCGCTCGAGGGCCGCGCCACCGTCGTCAGCGGCACCCGCGGGCGTCTGGGGGTCGGTCCGGGTCTCGCCGTCGGGCGTCGTAGGGTCGCTCATCCTCCCAGTCTGCCGGTGCCGTCCGCCGTACGGGAGGGGGCTCCGGACCGGGGCCGAGCGCGCGGGCGACCACGCCGCGCGGACGACGACCCCCTCGAGGAGGGCCGCCCGATGAGCGACGACCTCGACCCGGTGCCGCCGGGATCCCTGCTGGTGCACGCGGGGATGCCCAAGACGGGCACCACCGCCCTGCAGCGGGTCAGCGCCGCCCGCCGCGACCTGCTCGCCGGGCACGGGGTGCGCTACCCCGGGACGGGGAGCAACCACCGCAAGGCGCTGTTCGCCTACTCCGCGCGACCCGTCGGCTGGGACGGGCCCGGGCCGTCCACGCCGAAGGTCGCGCGGTGGCGGGAGCTGCGCGACGAGGTGCGCTCCGCGGAGGGGCAGCGGGTGTGGCTGAGCAACGAGAACCTCAGCGACGAGCCGGAGGAGACCCTGCGGTCGCTGGTCGCCGAGCTCGACCGCGAGGCGACGGTCGTGCTGACGCTGCGGTCCCTGCCCGCCCAGCTGGCGTCGGCCTGGCAGCAGTACCTCAAGTCCGGGGTCTGGATCTCCTTCGAGACCTGGCTGAGGCGCACGATCGGCGACGAGCCGAACCCGACGACGACGCCGAGCTTCGCCCGGCGGCTCGCGGTCGGGGACGTCGTCGACACGTGGGTGCGTGTGCTCGGCCGGGACCGCGTCGTCGTCGTGGTCCTCGACCCCGCGGACCGCTCCCTGGTGCCTCGGGCGTTCGAGCGCCTGCTGGGTCTGCCGACGGACGTGCTGACGGCGGACGAGCTCGCGGGCCACGACGCCAACCGCTCGCTGACGGCGGCCGAGGCCGAGCTGCTGCGCCGGGTCAACCGGGTGGTGCGCGACCGCGGGGACGTCGGCTGGCGCGACTACGAGCGGTTCGTCCGCGACGGGGCCGTGGAGGCGATGCTCGCGCGCGGGGCCTCTGGCGACCAGCGCATCGTGCCGCCGACCTGGGCGGTGCAGCGGGCGGCCGCCCTCGCCGAGCAGCAGGCCGACCGGGTCCGGGCCGCCGGCGTCCGGGTCGTCGGCGACCTCACGCACCTCGCCAGCCCGGTGCGCTCGGTCGACAAGGTCCGGGCGCCGAAGGCGGTGCCGGTCGACGCCGCCGCCGAGGCGCTGCTGGCGATGCTGTCGACCGGGCTCGGGAGGGGGCGGGACTTCTCCGGGGCCGCGCCGGAGCCGCGCCCGGCCGCACCACCCGTACGGCGCCCGACGCTCGAGGAGCAGCCGACGGCGGCCGTGGTCCGCGAGCTCGCGCGCCGGCTCCGGCGGCGGCTGCAGCGGCTGCGACCTGCGGGCCGGCGTCAGCGGGCGAGGGGCAGCGTCAACCGGAAGTGAGCGCCGCGCGCCGGCGGGTCGACGGGCAGGCAGACCAGGTCGCCGCCATGGGCGCGCGCGGTGCCCCGGGCGATGGCCAGGCCGAGGCCCGAGCCGCCCGAGTCGACGCTGCGGGCGGCGTCGAGGCGGACCAGCCGGTCGAAGATGCGCTCGCGGTCCGCCGGCGGCACCCCGGGGCCGTCGTCGACGACGTCGACGGCCACCCGCCCGTCCTCGCGGCGCAGCTCGACGTGCACGTGCCCGGTGCTCCCGGCGGCCCGGCAGGCGTTCTCGAGCAGGTTCCGCAGCACGCCCCGCAGGGCCTCCTCGTCACCGGTCACCACGGCAGGGTCGCCCGTGGTGGCGCCCGCGGAGGTCAGCGTGGTGCCCTCGCGCAGCAGGCTCGCGCGGTCCACCTCCGCCTCCACCAGCGCGCCGAGCGCGACCGGGGCCTGCGCGGTGGGTGCGCCGGCCTCGAGCCGGGCGACGGCGAGCAGGTCGCCGACGAGGCGCCCCGCCCGACGGGCCTCGCCGACCAGCAGCGCCTCCACCCGCTCCTGCTCGTCGGGGTCCATCGCGTCTCGGTGGTGCAGCAGCGTCTCGGCCGCCGCCTGGATGCCGGTGAGCGGGGTCCGGAGCTCGTGCGCCGCGTCGGCGAGGAAGGCGCGCGTCTGCTCCTCGGCCCGGCGCGCGCGGGTCTCGGCGCCCTCGAGCTCGTCGAGCATCGCGTCGAAGGCGTGGGCCGTCCGGCCGATCTCCGTGCCGGTGCGCGTGGGGGCGAGCCGCGAGCCCCGGGCGCCGCCGGCCACCTGCTGGGCGAGGCCGGCCATCGAGTCGAGCGGACGCAGGGCGAGGCGTACGGCGAGCGCGA
This sequence comes from Microlunatus sagamiharensis, assembly GCF_900105785.1. Taxonomy (NCBI): domain Bacteria; kingdom Bacillati; phylum Actinomycetota; class Actinomycetes; order Propionibacteriales; family Propionibacteriaceae; genus Microlunatus; species Microlunatus sagamiharensis. The sequence goes on along the minus strand of NZ_LT629799.1, from coordinate 3,448,450 downwards.
CGAGCAGCGCGCTCAGGCCGAGGGCGGCGAGCCCGCTGAGGAGCAGGGTGCGCCGCAGCGCGTCGCGCGAGCCCGAGACCAGCGAGCTGTTCACGGCGAGGGTGAGCCGCGCGCCGTTGACGCGGCCGGAGCCCGACAGGGTCGTCGTGACCGTCCGGACGCTGTCGCCGGTGGGCACGGGGGAGCCGAGCACGGTCCCGTCGCGCAGCTCGAGCGAGGCGAGGACGCCGTCGACGCCGACGCGGTTGACGACCTGCTGGGGCCGGGCCCCGTTGCGGGCGAGCTGGCGGGCCAGCTGGGCACGGCCGCTGAGCAGCGTGTCGAGGCTGCGCTCGGACTGCGACACGAACGTGGCGTTGACGGCCACGGACGAGGCCGCGAGGACCAGGGCCAGCACCGCCATGACCGCGGCGATCACGCGGACGCGGATCGACACCGTGGAGAGCGGGCGCCGTGGCGGAGGCGCGGCGGTCGCGGGCTGCGGTCCCGCGTCGCTCACGGCTCCACCCCGAGCCGGTAGCCGCGGCCCCGCACCGTGTGGACCAGCCGCGGCTCGCCGCCGGCCTCGAGCTTGCGGCGCAGCGACGACACGTGCACCTCGACGACGTTCTCGTCGAAGCCCTCGTAGCCCCAGACCGCGGTCAGGATCTGGGTCTTGCTCACCACCCGCTCGCGGTGGGAGGCGAGGTAGCCGAGCAGCCGCCGCTCGGTGCCGGTCAGGTCGACGGTCCGCTCGCCCCGGCGGACCACGGACACGTCCTCGTCCAGGGTCAGGTCGGCGACCGCCGTCACCGCCCCGCCCGGCCGCGACCGGCGCAGGACGGCGTGGACCCGGGCCACGAGCTCGGCCATGGCGAACGGCTTGACCACGTAGTCGTCCGCCCCCGCGGCGAGCCCGGCGACCCGGTCGGCCAGCGTGTCGCGGGCGGTGAGCATGACGACGGCGGCCCGGCTCGCGCGGCGGACGACCGGCAGCAGCGTGAAGCCGTCGCGCCCCGGCAGCATCACGTCGAGCACGACGAGGTCGGGGGCGAAGGTGGCGAGCCGGGACTCGAGGTCGCCGCCGTCCGGGCTCGACTCGACCGCGAAGCCCTGCGCCCGCAGCGCCGTCTGCACCGGGACGCGGATGGCCTCGCTGTCCTCGACGAGCAGGATCCGGGCGGCGTCCACGCCGCCATCCTGCCCAGGGCAGGCCGCCCGCGCCCGCCGCACCCGCCGGCGGTCCTCCTTAGGCTCGAGGGGTGCTGACGCCCGACGTGCTCGCCGGACCCGTCGAGGAGGTCGCCCCGCTCCTGCTCGGCGCGGTCCTGCGCCACGGCGAGGTGGCCGTCGAGCTGGTCGAGGTGGAGGCGTACGCGGGCCTCGCGGACCCCGCCTCGCACGCCTTCCGCGGGCCGACGCCGCGCAACGACGTGATGTTCGGTCCGCCGGGCCACCTCTACCTGTACTTCTCCTACGGCATGCACTGGGCGGCGAACGTCGTCTGCGGCCCGGACGGGACCGCCTCGGGGTGCCTGATGCGCGCCGGGCGCGTCGTCGACGGCGTCGGGCTCGCGCGCGAGCGCCGCCACGGCTGCCCCGACCGCGACCTCGCGCGGGGACCCGGACGGCTCACCCAGGCGCTCGGGCTGGCCCCCGAGCACCGCGGCGCCGACCTCTTCGCCGGCGGCCCGGTGCGGCTCGAGCCGCGCCAGGGGCCGGCGCCCGAGGTCGCCAGCGGGCCCCGGGTCGGCGTCTCGCGGGCCGCGGACGTCCCCTGGCGCTTCTGGGTCGCCGGCGACCGCCACGTGTCGGCGTACAAGCGCAGCCCCCGCGCCCCGGCCGCGGGCCCGACGTCCTCCTGACGCGTCGCCTCCCCTCGTCCCCGCCGAGCGGTAGGTTGCCGCGCCGGATCAGCCGAGAAAGGCGCGGCAACCTACCGCTCGGCGGGTCTGTGCGGTGGCTGCTCGGGGGACGAGGCCTCAGTCGAGGGGCTCGAGGGCCCCGAGGATCGTCGGGAAGAACTCCGACACCGTCGGGTGGATCGGCAGGGCGTCGCGCAGGACCGGGTAGCGGACGCCGGCCTGCATCGCCACGCCGACCACCTGGACGACGTCGTCGGCCTGCAGACCCAGGATGGTCGCGCCGAGGATCTCCTCGGTGTCGGCGTCGACGAGCACCCGCATCACGCCGGTGGTCTCGCTCTCGAGCTTGGCGCGGCTCACCGACGACATCGGCACCTCGCCCTTGAGGACGCGGCGTCCGGAGTCGCGGGCCTCCTGCAGCCCCATGCCGACGCGGCCGAGCGGCGGGTCGGTGAACATCGCGTACGTGGTCACGCGGCCCGCGACCGTACGCGGCGGGTGCAGGTAGATGTCGCCGTCCTGGTACGAGGTGTGGGTGAACGCCCCGCGCCCGTTCACGTCGCCGAGGGCCCACACGCCGGGCAGGTTCGTCGCGTAGCGGTCGTCGGTCAGCACGAAGCCGTGGTCGTCGGTCTCGAGGCCCGAGTCCGGGCCCAGCTGGTCGCTGTTCGAGCGGCGTCCGGTGGCGAGCAGCAGGTGGCTGCCCGTGACCGTGCCGACGTCGGGCACCTCGAGCGAGACGCCCTCGGTGCTGCCGCTGACCCGGCTCGGACGGCCGGCGACGATGCGGATCCCCTCGTCGGTGAAGAGGTCGGTCAGGATCTGCTGCACGTCGGCGTCCTCGCGGGAGGCGATGCCGCCGCCGGCGACGATCGTGACCTCCGAGCCGAAGCGCCGGAACATCTGGCCGAACTCGAGCCCGATGTAGCCGCCGCCGACGATGACGAGGTGGCTGGGCAGCTCGCTCAGGGCCAGCAGCTCGACCTCGGTGAGGTAGGGGACCTCCTCGAGCCCGTCGATCGGGGGGATCGCGGCGCGGTTGCCGACGTTCAGGTAGACCTCGCCCGTCGTGAGCTCGGTCTCCGAGCCGTCGTCGAGCGTCACCAGCACCGTGTGCTCGCGGCCGTCAGGGTCACCCACCAGCCGGGCCCGGCCGTGGACGTAGTCGAGGTTCTCGGTCGAGTCGAAGGACTCCTGCAGCCCGGAGCGCATGCCGTCGATGAGCGTGTGGACCCGGCCGATCGCCTGGCCGAAGTCGACGCGGACCTCCCCGACGTGGACCCCGAAGTCGGCCGCGCGGCGTGCGGAGTGCGCGACGACGGCGCTGGCGCGGAGCGCCTTGGTCGGCCGGCAGCCGTGGTTCAGGCACGTCCCGCCCGGCTTCGCCATCTCCACCACTGCCACCCGGCGCCCCTGCGCGGCGTACGCGAAGGCCACGCTCGGCCCCGCCTGGCCGGCCCCGATCACCACTGCGTCGTACCGCGTCACGGTCCCTCTCCTGTCCTCGATGAGGCACCACGCTAGGCCGTGCCGCCGAAGCCGGGGTGGTGCGGTGGCGGGGTCGGCCCGGTCACGGATTGGGCAAGGGGGCGTCGTGGTGCCTAGACTCCGTCGCTTCAGGTCACGATTCGGTTACGACACCCGGAGGAATCACCTCGTGCCACGACCCCGACCACGCCGGGCCATGCGTCCGTCGGCCACCGTCCGGGTGGCCCGCGTTGCTGTCCCGCTCGCCCTGGTCGGTCTCGGCACCAGCGGTGTCGTCGCCTTCGCGCTCCCCGGCTCGGACGCGCAGACGGCCGTCCCCGCCCCGGCGAGCAGCGTCCCCGACGTCGCCGCGCTCCGCGAGCAGCCCGTGAGCCGCGACGTCGTCCGCACCCCGAGCCCGACGCCGGTCGCCACCCCGACGCCCACCCCCACCGCGACGCCGAGCAAGGCCGCCGGGGCGAGCGCGAAGCCGGTCAAGGCCAAGCCGAAGGCGCCCAGCGCGGACGACCTGGCCGCGGACGCCAAGGCCTCCGGCTCGATGTGGGCGACCGACGACCTGAACATCCGGACGGACCCGAGCAAGCGCTCGAAGGTCGTCACCGTCGTGGCCCCGGCGACGAAGCTGTCGGTCACGAAGACCCTCCGCGACGGCTACCGCCTCGTCGTGTTCAAGGGCGAGGGCCGCTGGGTCACCGCCGACTACCTGTCCACGACGAAGCCGAAGCCGAAGCCCGAGGCGTTATCGGGCGGGGTCACCGACGCGGCCTGCGGCAAGGGCTCGGCGATGGAGAGCGGCCTGACCCCGGACGCCGTCCTGGTGCACCGCTCGGTCTGCGCGAACTTCCCCCAGGTCAGCTCCTTCGGCGGGCGACGCGGGGGCGGCGGGTTCCACGGCTCGGGCCAGGCGGTCGACTGCATGATCTCCGACTCCAAGGCCGGCTGGGAGCTCGCCCGCTGGGTCAGGGCCCACGCGCGTGAGCTCGGGGTCAGCGAGGTCATCTACTCGCAGAAGATCTGGACCGTCCAGCGCGGCAGCGAGGGCTGGCGCTCGATGTCGGACCGCGGGTCGGCCACGGCCAACCACTACGACCACGTGCACGTCTCGGTCTACGGCCACCGCGCCGCCTGATCGGCGCTCCGGGACCCGGTCGGGAGACGTCGGGGGCATCCGTCCGGGCTCGTCGCTCCGAATCATCTGAGGCGCCAACGGGAGACCGTCGGCCCTTGCCCGGGCTCGCTTGTCGCGCCCTCCCGCCGGACTTAGGGTTTGCCCATGACGGACACGTACCAGGTGGTGCTCGGCGCCCTGGCCGTCGCCATCATGGTGCTCGTCCCGATCGGGTGCGTCCTGCTGTGGGACCTGCTCGCCGGACGCTGGGACGAGAGCATCTCGCACTTCCGGCAGCGCCAGATCATGGCCGCCGAGCGGCGCCGGACCCTCCGCGCCCTGCGCCGCATGCACGGCGTCCCCCTCGAGCGGCTCGCCGCCGACCTGCGGCGCCTCCGCGAGGTCCTGCGCGCCGACGAGCACCGCTCCGCCGCGCAGCAGCTCGGCAACCGGCTCGCGTACGACCAGATCCTCATCCAGGCCTGCTCCATGCTCGAGATCGAGCACGAGCTGGCCGAGGACACGTCGGGCATGGAGCGCGACATCGAGCGGTTCCGCGTCGAGGCCGAGCTCGAGCGGGCGGGGGTCACGGTCACCGACCGGGGCTTCGGCCAAGCCGCCTGACGCTCCTCCCTCTTTCGCCCGACCCCATTGCGGCGCAGCCCGCCGGGCCGACCTCGCCGGCCCATCAGGCCTCGGTCGCACCACGTCGGCGGCGTCCCGCGCAGGCGATCAACGCTCTCCTGAGCCGTTCTTGAGCCTCGATCCTTCACGCTTCAATCTTTTGCCGCTCCTGAGCGAACGCCCGCTCCCGGCCTGAGCCGGCGACGAGGTGACCACGGCAGTCTCTTCCTCACCAGCCCGCAGGGGCTGCGGAGCAGGCGGGGGCCGGCTCATCGACGATCGACAGCAGCAGGAGGCCCCCGATGTCCGAGCCGAGCCCGTCCGTACGCGGCGCACGCCGGCCCCACGGCACCGACCGGGGATCCGCCGCCGGCGGCCGACGACCACCACGCGCAGCGTCCGCCGACCACCAGGGCGGGCCGACGCCGTAGAAGACGTGCCGCCTCCCCGTCGGGGGAGGAGGCGGGCGACGGGCTGCCCCAGGGGGAGGCGCCCAGCACCACACCCGCGGTCGGCACTCCCGTCGGGGGAGGGGCCGGCCGGGGGACGAGGTTCCGGACAGGGGGGAGTCCGGCGGCGGTCGGTGGGGATCGACCGCCACGGGGAAGCGTCGGCAGCGGCAGGGGACGGCCGCCGGCGCACAGGGGGCTCGGCGGACGCACGGGGATGCGCGCCGAGGGTGACCGGCCGAGAGGCCGGGAGCCGCACGGGGACCGCAGGCCGTTGGGGAACGGCCTGCGGAGCGAGGGTCCATGACGGCACCGGGGGGTCGCCGCATGGGCCCTCGCCGTGGTTCGGGAGGCGACACGCCTGAACGGAACCTGAGAGAAATGCACCCTCACACGATTGTGGTGCGGCAGACTTGTCCCTGCCCGAACAGCGCGTCTCGTCGGGGGACGCCCGCTCGTTCCGGCTCAGGTGCTGCAGCGGGGGCGGCACGACGGGGTATCGGTGCCGTCACGACCATCAGTGGTCGTGGCGGCACTTCCCGTTCCGCTCCTGCTCGCCCGGGCCATCGGCCGCCCCCGTGTGTTCACGAGACGCCCATCACTTCGACATGGAATAACTGCGCGCCGAAGGCGTTGATCCGGTACAGTTCGATATCGAAGGCTTTCACAGCTAACACCTCCGGTTCGAACACCACCGCATCGAAGTTCACAGGAAGGACGCAGGACATGACCCGCTTCACCCAGGCCATCCGCCGCCACCGCGAGACCACCCGCCAGGAGCGCGAGCTCAACCGCGCCCTCCGCTCGGCGTCCGGCTCGGACATGCGCTCCGAGCTCGTGTTCCTCGCCAACGCCGGTCGCTGAGCCCAGGCTCGACGCCCGACCCCCAGGGGCTCTCCTCCACCCGGAGGAGGGCCCTTCCTGGCGTTCAGGCACCAGTCGAACGCGACGATCGCCGATCCGAGCGGAGCGAGGACAGAGCTACAGCGCGCTCGTCCAGAGCACGCCGCTGCCACCGGCGAGCCTCGCCGCGAACGCGACGGCCTGCGCGTCGGTGAGGCCGCTGACGAAGTCGGCGATGCCCCGCCCGCGGGCCATCCGGGCCAGGTCGGCGTCGGTGGTCCGGGCGTCGAGGTGGTCGGGGTGCTCCTTCACGACGCGCTCGTAGCCGTACGCCGCGGCGTTGACCAGGTCGACCAGGCGCCGCGGGGCGCGGAAGGCGTCCGTCGGGTCCGACAGCCACTCGTCGAAGCCGGTGACGAGCTGCTCGATCGTCTTCTCCTGGCCCCGCTGCAGCATCGCCAGGTCGGGCCGCTCGAGGATGAAGTAGGAGTTCACGAACTTGAGCACCTGCACCTCGTGCCACGCCTGCGAGGACATGCGCACGTAGCCCGAGCGGACGGACGGCTCCGGGTCCGGCGTCACCGAGGTGACCAGGTGGTCGATCCAGCGCGAGGTGAAGCCGGAGACCGCCCGGTCGCTCTGCATCGACCCGTCGTACGGCACCGCGAGCACCCCGTCGACGAACTCGTCGCCGACCGTGGCCACCGCCGACGCGAACGTCGCCTCGTCGAACATCCACGCGTCACGGCTGCGCAGGCGGCGTCGAAGCCGCTCGAGCCCGGCCCCCGGCGTGCGCCCCATCTCCGCCAGACGCCGCTCGTCGAGCCCGGCCATCGTCGCGACGTCGGCCTCCCAGGAGCGGAACTCGCTCGACACGGGGGAGAACTGCAGCACCCCGGAGCGGTGGAAGTCCTCGACGTCGTGGAGGGAGTACGCGATGTCGTCGGCCAGGTCCATGACCGAGCACTCGAGCGTCTGGCGCCCCGGCGGGAGGTCGGGGAAGGCGGCGAGCGCGTCGAGCATCTCGGGCAGGTCGACCACGTAGGTGGAGAACTTCGCCGCACCGGTGCCGCCGCGGCCGTGGCCCGCGCCGCGTGGCGGCACCGGCCAGCCCGTCGGGTGCGGCGCGGGCCAGTGGTTGCGCGCCCACGGGTACTTGAGGACGGCGGCACGGACGGCGGCGGTGAGGTTCAGGCCCTCGTCGCCGGGGCCGTGCACCTCGAGCTCGGTGAGGATCCGGAACGTCTGCGCGTTGCCCTCGAAGCCGTCGCTCAGCCCGAACCGTTCGCGGGCCAGCCGGTCGAGCGCCCGCTCGCCGAGGTGCCCGAAGGGCGGGTGGCCGAGGTCGTGGGCGTTCGCGGCCGCCTGGACGACGACGTGGTCGAGGCCGCCGAGGTCGCGCAGCAGCTCACGGTCCTCGCCGCGCAGCAGGCGGACGGCGATCGCCCGGGCGACCGCGGTGACCTTGATGGTGTGGGTCAGCCGGTTGTGCACGACGCCGTTCAGGGCGCCGGCCGTCACGACCTGCGTGACCTCGGCGAGCCGGGAGAAGGACTGCGCGAAGCGGATGCGCTCGAGGTCGGTCCGGAACTCCGACTCCCCGGGCGCGTACGGCCGTTCCGCCTCCGGGCGGGCCCGGGCGAGCCGAGGGTCCATGGGGAAACCGTAGGGCGTCGGGCTGAACGCGTCGGCGGTCAGGGCTGCTGCGACTCGATCAGCGCGCGCCAGGTGGCGTAGTTCAGCTTGCCGGTGTCGTCGAGGTCGTGCTTGCGCTGGAAGGCCTTGAGCTTGGTCACCGACGCGCTCGACCAGGTGCCGGTCTGCCTGGCCCCGACCGACTTCTGCACGGCCTTGACCGCGGCGAACTTGTCGCCGGTCTTGATGCTGCGTCCCGAGTAGGTCACCAGGGTCTTCAGGGTCGCCGAGGCCTTCGCGGGTGCCTTGACCTTGGCGCCGCGCGGGCAGGGTGTCGGGTTGGGCTTGTCGTAGGCGTACGCCCAGCTCATGTCGGCCGGGCGGCAGCGGCCGTAGTCGGGGGCGGCCACCTCGCCGGTCCAGTAGGAGGTGCGCCCCGTCGCGCCGGCCCAGCTCAGCGAGATGTGCATGTGGTTGCGGTGGCAGGCGGCGTCGAGCGACTTCTTCTGCTTGCTCTTGGCCTTGCAGCCGTTGTACTCCCGCCAGCCGTCCGACGGTCGGTAGGCGCCCCAGATCTTGTTGTCCCAGATGACGTACATGACGCCGAGGCGGCGGGCGTTCGCGTACGGGCGGCCCTGCGCGTCGGCCGCGAAGAGCCAGTCGATGACGGCTTGCGCCTGCTTCTTCTGCGTGGCGTTGCGGACGCTGTTCATCCAGTCGACGGCGCGCCCGTCGTGGTGCTCGCTGTCCGGGCTCGCGCCGCAGCTGCGCGCCCCGCCGAAGGACGTGCCGGGATAGGTCTTCACCAGCAGCGTGCCGAGCTTCTTGGTGCCCGGACGCGTGACCACGGAGCAGGAGTTGGCGGGCACGTACGCCGCGAGGTCCTCGATCCCGGCCGGCGTCACCGCGGCCGCCGGCGGCGGGGAGGCGGCGGAGGCGGGCTCCGGCGGGGCGCCGGCCAGCACGCTCAGCCCGAGGACCAGGGCGAGCATCCCGGCCAGGAGGGCCGTCGCGGTCGTGCGGCGGGCGGTCGCGCCCTGCTCGGGAAGGGTCGTGCGGTCGGCGGCGGGGGTGGAGACCACGGCGTCGCTCCATCGGCTCGAGGCCGCGGCGCGCGCGGCCAGGTGTGGGTCCCCGGGTGGGACGAGCGTAGGCGACGGAGCCGCACCGCGTCCGGCGAACGGAGCAGACAGCCTGTCCGGACAGGGTGCTCCCCAGGGCGGGCCCGGCCCTCACTAGGCTGCCGCAGGGGCCGCCACCAGGGGCCCGGAGGCGAGGGGACGACATGAGCGATCCGGTCGATGCGACCACCACCGCGGCCTGGGGCCGGCTGAAGGAGCTGCGCAGCTCCTACGAGCCCGACCTCCGCGCAGCGTTCGCGCAGGACCCGGAGCGTGCCGAGCGCTACAGCCGCGAGGTCGGCGACCTCTACGTGGACCTTTCCAAGAACCTCGTGGACGACGAGATCCTCGCCGCGCTGGTCGAGCTCGCCGAGCAGACCGGGGTGCCGCAGCGCCGCGACCAGATGTTCGCCGGGGACCGCATCAACGTCACCGAGAACCGCTCCGTGCTGCACGTCGCCCTGCGGATGCCGCGCAGCGAGTCGCTCGTCGTCGACGGCACCGACGTGGTCAAGGACGTGCACGAGGTCCTCGACAAGATCTACGCCTTCTCCGACCTCGTCCGCAGCGGCGAGTGGGTCGGCGTCACCGGCAAGCGCATCGAGACGGTCGTCAACATCGGCATCGGCGGCTCCGACCTCGGCCCGGTGATGGTCTACGAGGCCCTCAAGCCGTACGTCCAGCCCGGGCTCACCTGCCGCTTCGTGTCGAACATCGACCCGACCGACGTGTACGAGGCGACCGCCGACCTCGACCCGGAGACCACGCTCTTCATCGTCGCGAGCAAGACCTTCACCACGCTGGAGACGCTGACCAACGCCCGGCTGGCCCGCACCTGGCTGCTCGACGGGCTGCGCTCCTCGGGCGCGGTCGCGGAGGGTGACGACGCGGCCCGCGAGGCCGTGTCCAAGCACTTCGTCGCGGTCTCCACCGCGCTCGACAAGGTCGCGGCCTTCGGCATCGACCCGGAGAACGCGTTCGGCTTCTGGGACTGGGTCGGCGGGCGCTACTCGGTCGACTCCGCGATCGGCACCAGCGTCTGCGTGGCGGTCGGCAAGGAGAACTTCGCGGCCTTCCTCGAGGGCTTCCACACCGTCGACGTGCACTTCCGCGACACCGCCCCGGCGCGCAACGTGCCGATGCTGATGGGCCTGCTGAACGTCTGGTACGACGGCTTCTTCGACAGCCAGAGCCACGCCGTGCTCCCGTACGCGCAGTACCTGCACCGCTTCGCGGCGTACCTGCAGCAGCTGACGATGGAGTCGAACGGCAAGAGCGTCCGCTGGGACGGCAGCCCGGTGACGACCGACACCGGCGAGGTCTTCTGGGGCGAGCCGGGCACCAACGGCCAGCACGCCTTCTACCAGCTGATCCACCAGGGCACGCGGGTGATCCCGGCCGACTTCATCGCGGTGGCGACGCCGGCCCGGCCGCTGCGCGACGGCGAGCACGACGTGCACGAGCTCTTCCTGGCGAACTTCTTCGCGCAGACCCGCGCCCTGGCGTTCGGCAAGACGGCCGAGGAGGTGCGCGCGGAGGGCACGGATGAGGCGATCGTGCCGGCGCGCGTCTTCAGCGGCAACCGTCCGACGAGCTCGATCATGGCGCCCGCCCTGACGCCGTCCGTGGTGGGCCAGCTGATCGCGCTCTACGAGCACATCACCTTCACCCAGGGTGTCGTCTGGGGCATCGACAGCTTCGACCAGTGGGGCGTCGAGCTCGGCAAGCAGCTCGCGCTGCAGGTCACCCCCGCCGTCGGGGGCGACGAGGAGGCCCTCGCGAAGCAGGACCCGTCGACCCAGTCGCTGATCCGCTACTACCGCGCGCACCGGTCCTCGTAGGGCGGGCCCGGGTCTGGGGCGGCGCCGGTTCGAGGGAGGGTCGTGGCGATCGACGAGCAGGACCGGGTGCACCTGCGGCACGCGGTCGACCTGGCCCGGCAGGCGGTCGACGCCGGTGACGAACCGTTCGGGTCCGTGCTCGTCGCCGCCGACGGCACGGTGCTGCAGGCCCACCGCAACGAGGCCGTCACCCGCAACGCCATCCACCACCCCGAGCTGACGCTGGCGCAGTGGGCCGGAGACCACCTCGACGCGGCGGCACGGGCGGGCGCCACGGTCTACACCTCGGGCGAGCACTGCCCGATGTGCTCCGCGGCGCACGCCTGGGTGGGGCTCGGCCGGATCGTGTACGCCTCGTCGGGGCAGCAGACCGCCACGTGGGTCGCCGAGCTCGGCGGCGGGGCCTCGCCCGTGGCGGCGCTCTCGATCACCGACGTCGCTCCCGGCGTCCCGGTCGACGGCCCCGACGAGGAGCTGGCGGAGCAGGTCCACGGTCTGCACCGTCGCTTCCGTGGGGCCGTCGACCAGGGCTGAACCCCGTCCGGCGGTCCGGGTTCAGGAAGCGGGGAAGGGCTGCGGCGCCGTGGCAGCGTCGCCGTCGGTCGCCGCCGCGAGCCGCGGCTCGGCCTCGGTCAGGACGAACGGCAGGCTGAGCGGGGAGTTGAAGCCCAGCGCGGCGGCGAAGTCCTGGTCGAACTGACCGAAGTCGACGAAGCGGTTCTCGCTCACCGCGTCCACCGCGCCCCAGAGCTTGCTGCCGGTCACGCTGTCGGGGAGACCCTCGGCCATGACCACGTCGGCGTCGACGGCGTCGAGCCGCTCGAGGCTGACGGTGGCGTCCTTCTCGGGCACGGTGAAGCCGAGCTCGGTGAGCCAGCCGGTGCGGTAGTCGGACTGGCTGAGGGAGTAGACGCCGGCCTGGTCGCCGCCGAGCAGGAAGGACGCGCTCTTGCCGGCGAAGGACGGGTTGGCCGAGCGGACGGCCGCGAAGCGGTCCTTGACGTCGGTGACGAGCCGCTCGGCCTCGGCTGCCTTGCCGAGGGCGGCGCCGGTCTGGCGGGTCTGCTCGTCCCAGGGCGTGCCGCCGTCGGCGTACGCGTCGCTCTGCGCGATCGTCGGCGCCAGGGCGCTGAGCTTGTCGTAGGTCGCCTGGTCCATGTACGAGTTGATGCCGAGGATCAGGTCGGGTGCCAGGGCGGCGACCTGCTCGAAGGCGATCTCCTGGGAGCCCACGGTCGGGAGCGCCTTGCCGCGCAGGTCCTCGGGCAGCCAGGGCCGCTGCGGGGCGTCGTAGCCCAGGAACTCGCGCACCCCGACCGGCTCGACACCGAGGGCGATCGCGAAGTCCTGCTCGTTGAAGCCGACGGTGAGGACTCGGGTGGGGTTCGCGGGCACGGTCGTGGTGCCGAACTTGTGCGTGATCGTGAGGGCCGCGGCGCTCGAGGCGGGTGCCTCGGAGGCGGCCGGCGTCTCGGAGGAACCTCCCCCGCAGGCGCTGAGCAGGAGGGCGACGGCGAGGGCGACGCCGGGCAGGGCCCGGCGGGTACGGCGGGGCATCGGGAGGCCTCTCTCGTTGGGTTAGGTGAGCCTAACCTCGCCTTCCCCTGGTGGTGGGGGCCTGTCCACGGCGACCGGAGCATCCAAGCCGTGCTCGCCGAAGGGCCTCGGCGACGCTTTGCCGAGCCTGGCGCGGGACGTGGACACGCTCCCTGAGCCTGTCGAAGGGCCTCGGAGAGGTCGGCGTCCTTCATCGGGCTGAGGCGGGACGCCGACCCGTTCCGGGCCCTTCGACAAGCTCAGGGAGCGCCCTCAGAGCTCGACCGTCCCCTGAACCCCGACCACCGTGTGCCCGCCGACCCAGAGGTCCGTCCCGTCGGCCTCGACGTGGACCCGTCCCCGCCGGCCCATCGCCGTGCCCTGCGCCGCGACGTAGCGCGACGGTGCGCGTCCGCTGCCGGTCAGCCAGCCGCCGAGGGCGGCGTTGAGGCTCCCGGTGACCGGGTCCTCGGTGGGGCCGGGCAGGAAGAAGGCGCGCACCTCGTACGCGACCTCGCCGCCGTCGGGGTGCGGCCCGGCGACGCCGATGTCGGGGAACCGCCGCATCCCGCGGGCGTCGGGGGCGAGGGCGAGCACGGTCTCGGCGCGGTCGAGGAGGACCATCACCCAGCCGGGCCCGTTGTCGCCCCACTGGGCGTCGACGACGGCGGCGGGGTCGACGCCGAGCGCGGCGACGATCTCGTGCAGGTCGCCCGGGTCGACGGGCCCTCCGCGGAGCAGCGGCGGTGCCGCGAACGCCAGCCGGGCGCCGTCACGGCGTACGCGGACCAGCCCGGCCCCGCACTCCTGGACGACCACGCCGTCCTCGGCGGGCAGCCCGCCGGCCTCGAGCCAGGCGCGGGCGGAGCCGAGGGTCGGGTGCCCGGCGAAGGGCAGCTCGCGCGCCGGGGTGAAGATCCGGACGCGGTAGTCGGCGCCCCGCTGGGTCGGCGGGAGCAGGAAGGTCGTCTCGGAGAGGTTCGTCCACGCCGCGAACCGCTGCAGCGCGGCGTCGTCGAGACCCTCGGCGTCGTGCACCACGGCCACCGGGTTGCCGTAGCCGAGCTCGTGGGTGAAGACGTCGACCTGCGTGAAGCGTCGTGACATGCGACGACCCTCCCACCACGAGGTGGGAGGGTCGTCGCGAGCCGGTCTCTCAGGCGCGCAGGGTCTTCGCGTCGATGACCGCGCGGTAGCGCACGTCGCCGTCCACGACCTTGTCGTAGTAGGCGTCCACGTCGCCGGCGTCGATCAGCTCGATCGTCGCGGTGATGCCGTGCTCGGCGCAGAAGTCGAGCATCTCCTGGGTCTCGGGGATGCCGCCCACCATCGAGCCCGCGTAGTTGCGGCGGTTGGTGAGCAGGGAGAAGATCCCGAACTTCTGCGGAGCGCTCGGGGCACCCACGTTCACCAGGGTCCCGCCGCGGCCGAGGAGGCCGAGGTAGGCGTCGACGTCGAGGTCGGCGCCGACCGTGTTGAGGATGAAGTCGAACGAGCTCGCGAGCTCCTCGAAGGCATTGCCGTCCTTGGTCGCGCGGTAGTCGTCGGCCCCGAAGCTGCGGCCGTCCTCCTCCTTGGAGGTCGTGCGGCTCAGCACGGTGACCTCGGCGCCGAGCGCCTTGGCGATCTTGACGGCCACGTGGCCGAGGCCGCCCATGCCGACGACGGCGACCTTGGAGCCCGGGCCGACGCCGTGCGCCTTGAGCGGGGAGTAGGTGGTGATGCCCGCGCAGAGCAGCGGGGTGGTGGCGGCGAGGTCCACGCCGTCAGGGATCGTCAGGACGAAGTGGTCGCGGACGACGACGCCCTGGCTGTAGCCGCCCTGGGTGACCTCGCCGTGGTAGTCCGGGGTCGCGTACGTCTGCACGACGCCGCGCTCGCAGAACTGCTCCTCGCCGTCCTTGCACGCAGCGCACTCCCCGCAGGAGTCGACGAAGCAGCCGACGCCGACGGTGTCGCCGATCTTGACGCGGGAGACCGCGGAGCCGACCTCCGCGACCGTGCCGATGATCTCGTGGCCCGGCGTGATCGGGAAGGGGCGCTCACCCCACTCGCCGCGCACGGTGTGGATGTCGGAGTGGCAGATGCCGGCGTACGCGATGTCGATGCGGACGTCGTCGGATCGGAGGTCGCGGCGCTCGAGCTCGACGGTCTCGAACGAGGCGCCGGCCTCGGGGACGGACAGGGCGGTCACGGTGGTAGTCATCCTCTGCGACAACCCCGCGGTCCGGCGTCCTGTTCCGTCGCGCGCGACCTTCTCGGACCCCGCGGTGGGTGCTTCCTAGAGGCCGGGGCCCTGCGAGCGCAGCTTGTCGACCTCCTGCATGGCGGTGCGCAGGTCGGCGAGCCAGCTCTCGGTGTGCTCGCCGACGAGCTTGACCGCCCAGGACAGGGCCTCGGAGCGCGACCGGGCGACGCCCGCGTCGACGAGGGTGTCGAGGACGCGCCGCTCCGGCTGGCGCAGGCGGGTCATCACCGGCACCGAGACGTTGGTGAAGAGCACCGAGGTCTCCCCGAGCCGTACGCCCCACGAGACCTTGCGCCCGTAGCGGGCCTGCGCCTCGTCGGCGATGGTCATGCGGGTCTCGCGGGTCTCCTCGCGGAAGCGGCTGATGCGTCCCTGCGTCGCGGCGTCGCCGGTCGTCTCGTCGGCCAGGGTGCCGACGACGGTGATCTCCTCGCGGTCGGCCAGGACCTCGACCTCCCGGAACCACCCGTCCGGCAGCCGCCCCTCGAACCACGACCCCACGTCGTCGGCCGGCGGCAGGTCACCGTTCTGCCAGCCACCCGGCCGTGCGCCCCGTCCGCGGTGCCGCCCGCCCTCGTCCTCGCCGTGCCCGTCGAACCCGTTCCACATGATTGCTCCTTCGCTCTGCTTACATGATTACACCGCTTCCAGCGCATGCGGAAGGGTCGTTCGGCCAGGGCGAACGACAGGTGGTGGACGGGGCGTCAGTCCTGCAGCGCGCGGTCGACCGAGGTCTCGCGCGCCCCGAGGACGGGGTCGCGACGGCTGACGACGTCGAAGACGGTCTTGACCGTCGCGAGCTGGTCGCGCAGTGCACCCCGACGCCAGGCCTCCGAACCGCTGACGCTCGTGTCCGCGACGCCGTCCGCGTCGAGGCCCAGGGCCCGGCAGGTGGCCACGGCCCGCGGCAGGTGGTAGCCCTGCGTGACCACGAGGAGCCGGTCGACGCCGAAGATCCGCTGCGCCCGGGCGCAGGAGTCGTAGGTGTCGAAGCCGGCGTAGTCGGCGACGACCTTGTCGGCGGGGACGCCCGCCGCGAGGAGGTAGGAGCGCATCGCGTCGGGCTCGTTGTACTCGCGGGCCATGTTGTCGCCCGACACGAGGATCACGCGGACGAGGCCGGCGTCGTAGAGCTCCTTGGCGCGGTCGAGACGGCCGGCGAGGAACGGCGAGGGCCGCCCGCTCGGGTAGACCTGCGCGCCGAGCACGAGGGCGACGGGCGCCGGCGGGACCGCACCCAGGTCGTCGTCGCCGTACGTGTGCCCGGCCGCGGTGGCCCGGACCCAGGCCACGGACCCCAGCACCGCCGCGCCCGCCAGCAGGCCGAGGCCGAGGGCGGCGGCCATCCCGCGCCGGAGCCAGCGTGCCTGCGTCGTGGTCGTCGGCTCGGCCATCCGTCCAGGGTAGGGGCGGTGCGGCTCGGCTCGGCTCAGCTGTGCTCCGCGATGCCGCGCCCGCTGAGCACCGGTCCTCGGCGACCGCCGCAGGAACTGTCGGTGGCGGTCGGCATGATCCGGGCATGAGCACGTCGGTGGCAAGCAGCACCTCGGTGCGGCTCAACGGGCCCTACGACCTGGCCGAGGTCGCGACCATGGGGTTCGGGCACCGCGACGAGGCGTCCTTCGACGGGGTGATGCGGCTCGGCTTCTGCCTCGACACCGACCTCGAGCGCCAGGTCGGCGTCGAGGTCCGGCAGGCCGGAGGCCGCCTCGACCTCGTCGTGCGGCCGGCGGACGACCGGCCGCTGGGCCCCGCCGAGGTGGAGGCGGCGGCTCGCCAGGTCGCCCGCGTCGTGTCGGTGGACCACGACGGTGCGGCGTTCGACGCGCTCTGCCGGGCCGACCCGGTCCTCGCGCCCGTCCACGCGGCTGCGCCGGGCTTCCGCCCCGCCCTCTTCTACTCGCCGTACGAGGCGGCCGTCTGGTCGGTCGTCAGCGCCCGGCGACCGCGGGCCCAGGCGATCGGGCTCCGCCGCCGGCTGGCCCAGGAGCTCGGGTCGGCCGTCGAGCTCGCCGGGGAGGCGGTCGAGGTCATCCCGACGCCCAGCGCGCTGCTCCGGCTCGAGTCGCTGCCCGGGCTGCCCACCGACCGGGTGCCGCGGCTCCACGCCGTGGCCGAGGCGGCGCAGCGCGGCGAGCTCGACGTCGAGGTGCTGCGGGCGCTCCCGCCCGACGAGGCGCAGGCGCGCCTCCAGCGGCTTCCCGGGATCGGGCCCTTCTACAGCTCGCTCGTCGTCGTGCGGGCCTGCGGGCACGCCGACGTGATGGTGACGGGGGAGTCGCACGCCCGGGACCTCGTGCAGGAGCTGTACGGGTTCGACCACGCGCCGACCCCGGCCGAGATGGAGGCCGTCGGCGAGGGCTGGCGGCCGTACCGGACCTGGGTCGCGGTCATGCTCCGCGCGCTGTCGGGGCGGGTGCCCCGGTGACGCCCGACGACGTCCGTGCGTACGTCGAGGGGCTCGGCGGCGTCCTCACCCTCGCGCCCGGACCCGGCGACGGGACGCCGGAGGTGGCCTGGGGCGACCTGTTCTTCTACGAGGCGCCGGACGGGGTCGTGCCGCCCGGGCAGCCCTTCGCCACCGTGGTGACCAAGGACTACCCGGGGGAGCCGGCCTCGGGCCTCGACCGGCCCGGGGCGTTCCGGGTCGACGTCGGCGCCAGCGAGGAGGAGTTCGCCCGGTGGTCGGGTGCAGCGGCGGAGCTCCCGTCCACCGTGACCGACGTCGTGATGCCCCACCCGACGTACGCGGCGCAGGGCTGGCTCTGCGTGGTCGACCCGGGTGACGGTTCCGGCGACGCGCTGCGGGCGCTGCTGTCCGCCGCGCACGCCCGGGCCCGCGCCCGGCGGGAGCGGCGCGAGCGGGCCGAACCGTCGTCGGGCTGACGCCCCGAGGGAGTTGGCGTCGGGCGGGAGACTGGCGGGATGCCCGAGGGAGACACGGTCTGGCTGGCCTGCCGCCAGCTGAACGCCGCGCTGGCCGGTCGCGCGCTCACCCGCTGCGAGCTACGGGTGCCGCAGCTGGCCACCACCGACTTCACCGGAGTGGTGGTCAACGAGGTGGCCTCCCGCGGCAAGCACCAGCTGACGCGGTTCGCCAACGGCTGGACGCTGCACACCCACCTGCGGATGGACGGCGGCTGGCGGGTCTACCCGACCGGGCGGAGGTGGACCGGCGGGCCGGCCTGGCAGATCCGGGTGCTCATGGTCAACAGCGAGGCGGCGGCCGTCGGCTACCGCCTGCCCGTGACCGAGATGGTGCGCACCGAGGCGGAGGACACCGTCGTCGGCCACATCGGGCCCGACCTGCTCGGTGCCGACTGGGACGCCGACGAGGCCCTGCGCCGCATCCGGGCCGACCCCGACCGGACGATCGGCGAGGCCCTGCTCGACCAGCGCAACCTCGCCGGCATCGGCACGCTCTACCGCGCCGAGACGCTCTTCCTCCAGGGGCTGCACCCGCGCACGCCGGTCCGGGCCGTGCCCGACCTGGCTCGCGTCGTCGCCCGGGCCAAGATGCTGCTCGAGGCCAACAAGAACCACCACGACCAGTCCACGACCGGCGACCGCCGCCTCGGCTCGCACTGGGTCTTCGAGCGACCCGGGCAGGACTGCCGGCGCTGCGGGACGCGCATCGAGACCGAGGAGTTCGGCCCGGCCGGCGTCGAGCGGCGCAGCTACTGGTGCCCGCACTGCCAGCCGTTGCGGAGCTGAGTCTTCTGCCCTCGCTCCGCTCTGACACGGTTCGCGCGAGCCCACTCCGCGCCGTACCCCTCGGACCCCTTGCCGTCCCTCGCACCTCTTCCCGCTCCTCGCACCGGGTTTGCCCGGTGCGAGGAGCGACGAACGGTGCGAGGGCCTGCATGGGGTCCGAGCGGGGGGCGGCCCTGCTCAGTGCGCCAGCTTCAGGCCCACCACACCGCCGACGATCATGAGCAGGAAGACGATCTTGGCGATCGACACGGGCTCGGTGCCAGTGGCGACCGCGTAGAGGACGGTCAGCACCGCGCCGATGCCGACCCAGACCGCGTACGCGGTGCCGACGGGCAGGTCGCGCATCGCGAAGGCGAGGCCGCTCATGCTGGCGAGCAGGCCGACGACGAAGACGATGCTCGGCCCGAGACGGTGGAACCCCTCCGACTTGCCGAGCGCGGTCGCCCAGACGGCCTCGAGCACGCCGGACACGACGAGGACGACCCACGCGAGGGTGGACGGGGACATGACGAGCCTCCACGGGCCGTCTTGTCGTCTGCCGGGTACAGCACCCCTCGTCCGGGAGGCCGCGGTGACCGGGCCTCACCTCCAGGATCGCACGCCTCCTGCGGCCGGCCAAGCCCGTGAGGGTCAGCCCCCGAACACCCCGGCCCGCCGGGCGACGACGACCGCCGCGGCGGCGCTCCAGGCCTGCGGTCGGCAGGCCGCGGGGTAGGGGACCGGCGCGCCCTCGCCGCTCCAGAGCTCGGGCAGGCGCTGGTCGAAGGCCTCGGCGGCGGCGAGCAGGCCCTGCACGAGGGGTTCGGCGGCCTCGCCGAGCCCGGCGCGGACGAGCCCGTCGACCACGATCGCCGTGTCGTGCGGCCAGACCGACCCGCAGTGGTAGCTCAGCGGCGCGTACGGGACGTCGGTCGCGGCCATGGTCCGCAGCCCGAGCCCGGAGTCGAGCGCGGGCGACGTCACGTGGCGGGCGACGCGCCACTCCTCGTCGAGGTTCAGCAGGCCGGTGCCGACCAGGTGGCCGATGTTGCTGGTCAGCGCGTCGACGCGGCGGCCCTGCCCGTCGAGGGCGAGGGCGGGGTAGGCCTCGTCACCCTCACCGGTCGGGTCGCACCAGAACCGCGCCCGGAACCGTTCCGACAGATCCGCGGCCCACGTCCGCAGCGCCTCACCACCGGGCCGGTCGAACGCCTCGAGCAGCGCCGCGCCGGAGATCGCCGCCTCGTACGCGTACCCCTGCACCTCGCACAGCGCGATGGCACCCGCGGCCCAGGCCCCGTCGGAGAAGCGGACGGCGTCGTCGCTGTCCTTCCAGCCCTGGTTGGCCAGGCCCTGGCTGCCGGCGCTGACGTAGCGCAGGAACCCGTCCGCGCCGGGCGCACCGGTCTGCGCGGTCAACCAGCCGAGCGCGGCCTCGAGGCCGGGCAGCAGCCCGGCGACGTCGTCGTCGGGCAGGCCGGCGCGCCACGCGTCGTGGAGGAGGCAGATCCACAGCGGGGTCGCGTCGACGGTGCCGTAGTAGAGCGGCGGCAGCGTGAAGCCGCCGAGCTGGAGGTCGTCGCGGCGCAGCTCGTGGGGGATCTTGCCGGGCTGCTCGCCCGTCCGCGGGTCCTCGTCGCGGCCCTGCAGGCGGGCCAGGGCCCGCAGCGTCCCGCGGGCGATGTCGAGCCCGAGCGGCAGGGTGAGTCGGGCGGCCCAGAGGCTGTCGCGGCCGAAGAGCGTGAAGTACCAGGGCGCCCCCGCCGCGTAGAAGACGTCGCCGGGCTCGCCCGGCAGGGCCAGGCGGAGGCTCGCGAGGTCGGCGACGGAGCGGGCCAGCCACGGGGCGAGCCGGGGGTCCAGGTCGGCACCGGTGAGGGCCACCTCCTCGTACGCCTGCGGCGGCGCGGCGACGACGAACGGCTCGGGCTCGGCGAGCGCGGCCGACCAGCCCACCGTCGCCGCGCTGCGGGCGGGCAGGTCCACGTCCCAGCGCAGGAGGACGCGCGACCCGTCCCGGACGACCTCGGCGTCGGGCGCGGCCACGGTGACCTCGATGCCGTCGGCGCTCCAGGTGACCGCGCCGTCGGTCCACCCGACCTCGACCGGGACGACCGGACGGCTCTGCCGCACCGCCCCCATCGGCGTCCCCGACGGCTGCAGGGCCACCTCGACCCGGACGCGCAGGTCGACGTCGAGCGTCGAGGCGACGACGAGCTCCTCCTCCATGCGCCCCGGGACGACGCCGCGCGTGCGGTCGAGCCGGACGCGCGGGTCGCCCGTGTCGGCGTGCTCGGCGTCGAGCCGGCGCAGCAGGGACGTGAAGACCTCGCGCCCGTCGGGCCGCGAGCGGCGCGCGACCGGGACGCCGGGGTCGCCGTCGACGCTCGCCTCGATGCCGCTCAGCAGCACGACGTCGGCGTGGACCAGCCCGGCGACGTCGGCCGCCCCGTCGGCGCTCGGCACGACCTGTCCGTCGCGGCGCGACCAGGCCTGGGTGGGCGCGGCGACCTGGCCGACGAGGTCGTGCAGGAAGGGCTCGAGCGGCTGCGGCACGGGACCATGCTGCCGGGTGGGCTCTCCCGGCAGGAGGCCGGAGCAGGAACGTGGTCGGAGCCGTGCGCCCGGGGTGGAAGAATTGCCGATCGTGTCTTCCCTCCCCTCGCAGCTGGGTGCCCGTGTCCGGGCCGCCGCCGGTGTCGACCCGGAGCTGAGGGCGGCGACGCGACCCGAGTTCGGTCACTTCCAGTCGAACGTCGCGCTGCGCCTGGCCAAGACCGAGGGCAAGCCGCCGCGCCAGGTGGCGGCCGAGGTGCTCGAGCGCCTCGAGGTCGACGACCTCTGCGAGCCGGTCGAGATCGCCGGGCCCGGCTTCCTGAACTTCCGCCTCCGCTCGGAGGTCCTCGCCGCGTACGTCGGCGACCAGCTCGCCGACCCCCGGCTCGGGGTCGAGCAGACCGCGCAGCCGCAGCGCGTCGTGATCGACTACCCGTCGCCCAACGTGGCCAAGCAGATGCACGTCGGGCACCTGCGGACCTCGATCATCGGCGACTGCTTCAACCGCGTGCTGACCGCCGTCGGTCACGAGGTGCTGCCCCAGAACCACCTCGGCGACTGGGGCACGCAGTTCGGCCAGCTGGTCGAGCAGATCCTCGTCGAGCGGGTCGACGCCTCCACGCTGACGCTCGACGAGGTCGAGGCCCTCTACAAGCGCGCGGCGTCGCACTTCAAGGCCGACCCCGACTTCGCCGACCGCTCGCGGCTGCGGGTGGTCGCGCTGCAGTCCGGCGACGAGGAGACGCTGCGCATCTGGCGCGAGCTCGTCGACGTCTCGCTCGCCGGGCACAACGTCATGTACGCCCGGCTCGGGCTGCGCATCGACGACTCCCACCTGGCCGGCGAGTCGATCTACAACGCCGAGCTGGCCTCGGTCGCCGCCGAGCTCAAGGCCAGCGGGGTCGCGATCATGGACCAGGGCGCGCTCTGCGTCTTCGTGCCCGGCTTCAACGCGCCCATGATCATCCGCAAGCGCGACGGCGGCTTCGGCTACGACGCGACCGACCTCGCCGCCCTGCGGCACCGCGTCCGCGACCTGCACGCCGACCGGCTGGTCTACGTCGTCGACGTGCGCCAGGGCGACCACTTCGCGCAGGTCTTCGCCGTCAGCCGGATGGCCGGCTGGCTGCCCGACGGCGTCGAGGCGCAGCACGTCGGCTACGGCATGGTGCTCGGCTCGGACGGCAAGCCGTACAAGACGCGCGACGGCAAGGCCATGCACCTCTCGACCCTGCTCGACATGGCCGAGGAGATCGCGGCGCCGCCGATCGCGCTCGCGGCGATCAAGTACGCCGACCTGTCGAACGGGCTCAACAAGGACTACGTCTTCGACGTCGACCGCATGGTGCAGACGACCGGCAACACCGGGCCCTACCTGCAGTACGCCCACGCGCGCATGAGCCAGGTGCTCGCCCGGGCGGCGGCCGAGGGCGTGCTGCCCGCGCAGGCCGAGGTCAGCGTCCTCGACGCCCCCGAGGAGCAGGCGCTGGCGCTCGCGCTGTCCGGCTACGGCGAGGTCGTGGCCGACGTGGCCGCGACGCTGCAGCCGCACCGGCTCTGCACCTACCTCTACGACCTCGCCGGCACGCTGTCGGTCTTCTACGAGCGCTGCCCGGTGCTGCGCTCCGAGGGTGCCGTCCGCGACTCCCGCCTCACGCTGTGCCGTGCGGCGAAGAGCGTCCTCGCCGCCGGGCTCGACCTGCTCGGCATCGAGGCCCTCGACCGGATGTAGGGCGGCGTGCTGATCCTCCTGCCGCCCTCCGAGGGCAAGGCAGCGCCGGCCCGGCGCGGCCGCCCGGTCGACCTGGCCGCGCTGCCGTTCCCCGAGCTCACGCCGGTGCGCGAGGAGCTGCTCGACGCCCTCGCGGCGGTGAGCGCGGAGCCCGGTGCCGCCGGACGTCTCGGGCTGAGCCCCGGGCTCGCCGACGAGGTCGCCCGGAACGTCGCCCTGCGCACCACGCCCGCCCGCCGGGCGATCGAGGTCTACACCGGCGTCCTGTACGCCGCCCTCGACCACGCCTCGCTCGGCACCGGGGCGCTGCGCCGGGCCAACCGGACCATCCGCGTGCAGAGCGCGCTGTGGGGACCGGTCGCGCCCACCGACCCGATCGCGCCGTACCGGCTGCCGATGACGGCCACGCTCCCCGGCGTCGGCACGGTCGCGGCGCGGTGGCGCTCGGTCCTCGCCCCGGTCATGACCGGGCTGGCCGGCGACGGGGTCGTGGTCGACGGGCGCTCGTCCTCGTACGCCTCCGTCTGGCGCCCGACCGGGCCCGCCGCCGGCGCGTACGTCGCGGTGCGGGTCTTCACCGAGGTCGCCGGTCGTCGGACGGTCGTGTCGCACGCGGCCAAGCACACCCGTGGGCTCGTCGCCCGCTGGCTCTGCGAGGCCGACCGCCTCGCGCGCACCCCGCAGCACGTCGCGGCGGTCGTCGCCGAGCACCGGCCGTGCGCGCTCGTGCCGGACGGCCGGGGCGGCTGGTTCCTGGACGTCGAGGACCGCGAGCGCTAGCGAGTGGTCCTCAGCGGGGGTCGTCCCCCCACGGAGCCAGGGCGCGGGTGGTGGCAGGCTCGCGCCCGTGAGCGTCCCCTTCCCCTCCGCCACCGAGCCCGCCGGCTCGCGCACCGAGGTGTTCCTGCGCTACCTCGCCTACTTCCGCGACGGCGTCGGCCGACGGGTCGAGGCGATGAGCGAGGAGGAGGCCCGCCGCAGCCGGGTGCCCTCGGGCTGGACGCCGCTCGAGCTGGTGCGGCACCTCACGTTCATGGAGCGGCGCTGGTTCGTGTGGGGCTTCGAGGGCCAGGACGTGGTGGACCCGGACGGCGACGAGGTGGACGGCCGCTGGTTCGTCCCCACCGACCTGGGCGTGGCCGAGGTCCTCGCGGCCTGGCGCCAGCAGGCCGCGGTGACCGACGCCGTCCTGCGGCGCTACGACCTCGGCGAGGTCGGCCGCCCGAGCCCGCGCTGGGGCGGCGCCGAGCCAGCGACGCTCGAGCGCGTCGTGCTGCACGTCATGCAGGAGTACGCCCGCCACCTGGGGCACCTCGACATCGTCGCCGAGCTCGGCGGCGGGGTCACCGGCGAGGTCTGAGCCCACCCCCGGCACAGTCGCTGGTCAGGCCTCCGAACGCGAAGGAGTGGCGCGCAGACGGGGAGGTCCGCGAAGCGGGCGAGGCCTACTCGACCCGCTGCTCGGTCGTGGGGTGGCGGACGAGGCCCGGCTGGGTCTCCTTGTTGGCGGCGAGCCAGGCGGCGCCGACGATGCCGGCGGTGTTGCGCAGCTTGGCCGGGACCATCTCGGCGTTGATCTTGATCAGCGGCAGGAACTTGTCGGAGTCCTTGCTGACACCACCGCCCACGACGATCAGGTCGGGCCAGAGCAGCGCCTCGACGCGCTCGTAGTAGCGCTGGAGGCGCTTGGCCCACTTCTCGTACGTGAGCCCCTCCTTGTCCTTGACGCTGGAGGCGGCGCGCTTCTCGGCGTCGTGGCCGTCGATCTCCAGGTGGCCGAGCTCGGAGTTGGGCACGAGAATGCCGCGGTAGAGGATCGCGGTCCCGATGCCCGTGCCGAGGGTGGTGAGCAGCACCAGGCCCGGGTGGTTGGCGGCCGCGCCGTACTTGACCTCGGCGACGCCGGCCGCGTCCGCGTCGTTGACGAGCACGATGTCGCGGCCGAGGCGGTCCTCGAAGACCTTCTCCGCCTCGCAGTCGATCCAGGACTTGTCGATGTTCGCGGCCGAGCGGGTGATCCCGTGGGTCACGACCGCGGGGATCGTCACGCCGATCGGCCCGTCCGGGGCGATCTGGCCGGAGAAGTGGTCGACGATCTGCGCGACGACGTCGGCGACCTTCTCCGGGGTGGACTCGGCCGGGGTGTCGATCCGCAGCCGCTTGTCCGCGAACTCGCCCGTCGCCAGGTCGACGGGCGCGCCCTTGATGCCGCTGCCGCCGATGTCGATGCCCAGGACCGGGGAGGTGCTCGCCTGCTGCTCGCTCATGCTCCGCACCCTAGCGAGGACCTCCCCGTACGCCGAGGGGACCTCAGGCCGTGGTCGGCCCCAGGCCCAGCCGGACGAGCTCGGCGTCGACCAGCGCGGTCGAGACGTCCCAGAGCCGGGCCGCGGCCTCCGGGTCGAGCGCGTGCGGAAGGACGCCGTAGACGACGTCGTAGATCTCCTCGACCACGCGGGCCTCGCGGTTGTCCTCGAAGTAGCGCCCGCCGTAGCCCTCCAGCTCCGGGGCGGTGGCCAGCAGCACCGAGGTGGAGGCACCCTGCTCGGTCGTCTTCACCACGTCACCGGCCGTGCGCTTGAGGTCGGCGAGGACCTCGGGGTCCCAGTGCTTCTGCAGCCCGGTCCAGATGCCGCCGGGCATCAGCGCGTTGGTGGTGATGCCCTCCCCGCCCCAGCGGCGCTGGGCCTCGACCGCGAAGAGCACGTTGGCGGTCTTCGACTGCCCGTAGCCGAGGTTGGGCGTGTAGTCCCGGCGCAGGAAGAACGGGTCCTCGAAGTGGAACGGCGAGCTGGCGTGTCCGCTCGAGGCGACCGACACGACCCGGGCCGTCCCGGCGGCGACCAGGGCGTCGTGCAGGCCGGTGGCGAGGGCGAAGTGGCCGAGATGGTTCGTCGCGAGCTGCGATTCCCAGCCGGCTGCCGTGTACGCGAGCGGGGTGTCCATGATCCCGGCGTTGTTCACCAGGACGTGCAGCGGCCCCGACCAGGCCCCGACGAAGGCGTGCACCGAGGCCAGGTCGTCGAGGTGGAGCTCGGCGACGTGCACCGCGTGGCCCGTCGTCGCCTCCACGTCGGCCGCCACCTCGCGGCCCCTGGCCGTGTTCCGGACCGCGATCGTCACCTCGGCGCCGGCCCGGGCGAGCGAGCGGGCGGTCTCCACGCCGATGCCGCTCGCGGCCCCGGTGACGACGGCGCGCCGGCCGGTCAGGTCGATGCAGGCGAGCACGTCGTCGGCGGTGGAGGTCTTCGTGAGACCCCTGATGCTGTCCATCGTCATGTCGATCCTCTTCTGCTAACCAACTAGATGGTTAGGAGCGTAGACCGGCCGAGGAGGTGAATCAACTGACTGGTTGGAAGTAACCTCGGACCATGCCGCCCCGCGACGCCGACGCCACCCGGGCCCGGATCATGGCAGCCGCGACGGCGGAGTTCGCCGAGCACGGCCTCGCCGGCGGACGGGTGGACCGCATCGCCGCGGCGGCCCGGACGAACAAGGCGCAGCTCTACCACTACTTCGGCAACAAGGAGACCCTGTTCGACCTGGTCTTCGACCGCTACGTGCAGACCCACGTGACCAACGGCTGGTTCGACCCCGAGCGACTGCCGGAGTACGCGGCGGGCGTCTACGACTACTACGTGCAGGACCCCGTGCTGGTCCGGCTCGCGACCTGGGCCCGGCTGGAGCGCACGCCGACCGGCGACCTCTACGCCCGGGCCGGCGGCGTCGACGTGCAGGTGGTGGCCCGCATCGAGATGGCCCAGGCGCAGGGGGTGGTCGTCGACACGATCAACCCGCTGGACGTCTACAGCCTTGTCGTCGGCATGGCCAGCTCCTGGGCCCAGTCCTCGCTGACCTTCACCGCCACCGCCGACGACCCCGAGGCCGAGCACGCCCGCCGGCGGACCGCGCTGGCCGACGCCGTACGGGCGGCCTTCTGCCGCTGAACACTCTCTCCGCTGAGGTCCTGCCGCCGGGTGCCTGCCGCGGGGTGCGGACCAGTGGTCAGCTGTGGTCGGTCGACGGCCGTACGGACGACGACAAGTGACCAGTGGTCACCCGGGGGAGGGGCCGGCAGAGGGCGCCCGGAAAGGGACCGTCTCCCTCAGGCCCCGTCGAGCTGGCGGAGGCACCACGCGTACGTGCGGGGCTCGACGTCGGCGGTGTCGGAGAAGTAGAAGGCGAAGTAGCGCCGGTAGACCCCGATCCAGCGCGCGACCTCCGGGCCGTACCGCTGCACGGCCTGGCCGAGCAGCCACTCGCTGTCGGCGACGGCGCCCTCGTACGTCTCGAGCTCGAGGAAGGCGACGGCCCCGGTGAGGTCCATCAGCGGGTCGGCCTGGAGCGTGTGCGGGCTGAAGTCGCCCACGCCCGTGACCCGCGGTGCCTCGCCCGGCGACCCCGGCGAGGGCGGGGAGACGTAGACGTTCGGCGCGCAGAAGTCGCCGTGCACGAGCGTCGGGGTGACGGTCCGCCGCGCGAGGTCGCGGACCATGCGGTCCCACACCCCTGCGACGTCGGGGACGTCGCGGGTCAGGTGCGCGTGGCTGCGGGTGGTCGGCCCGGCGAGCATCGACTGGAGCAGCTCGACCAGCGACGGGTAGGTCTGCGGGGCACCCTCGCCGACCAGCCGGGCGAAGCCGGCGACCGGCAGCGGCAGCCCGGCCATGGCCTCGGCCGCGTCGAGCAGGCTCGACAGCGCCGCCCGGCGCCCGGCCAGGTCGGCCGTGGGCAGCCAGGCCGCCAGCGAACCTCCGCCGAAGCGGCGGTCGATCGTCCAGGTCCGCCCGTGGGAGGTGCCCGCGTCGAGGACGAGCGGCAGCTGCAGCGCGCGGTCGCCCGGCGCCCGGGTGCGCTCCCAGAAGCCGTAGAGCCCGCGGAGCTGGTCGACGACCGGGGAGAGCGGCTGGTCCTCGCCGTGGACGCCGCGGTAGAGCCGCAGCACCCGGTCGTCGTCGAGGGCGAAGACCTGGCTCTCGCCGCCCTCGCCGAGCAGCCGGTCGCGCCCGGTGCCGAGCTCGGCGAGCACGGCGTCGGCGCTCCGTCGCTCGTCCTCGGACTCGGGCCGGACCTCGGCCGCGGGGTCGGCCGTGACCCGGGCCGCGGCTCGCGCGGCGCGCGCACGGTCGAGCTGGGTCCAGGCGAGCTTGCGTGCGGTCGCCTCGTCGAGCTGGCGGGCGACGGAGTGCACCGGGCCCTTGGGGGTGTCGACGTGGACGTCGGCCAGCCGGAGCCGGCGCTGCAGGGGTCCCTGCTCGATGCGGACGGACTGGGTCTTGGCGTGGGGCACCACGTGGCGCTCGTGGACGAGCCAGCCGTGCTCGGTGACGATCGCGCGCTCGTCCCAGCCGTAGCGCAGGGTCCACCAGTCGAACCAGCGGAACCACCGGGCCCGCCGCGGGACGCCGTGCGTGGCGATCTGCTCGACGGCGAAGCCGGGCAGCACGCGGCTCATCGCGACCCGGACCTGCGCCGGGGTCGCGACCGGGAGCAGGACGCTGGTCGCCTCCCCGCCGTTGTTCTCGCTGTCGCGGCTGCCGTAGCCGACGATGTCGACGTCGACGCGCCACCAGCCGAAGGGCTTCCAGAGCACCGGCTGGCAGAGCCGTACGCCCTGGATCCGGTCGACCGGCACGGACTGGCTGGTGAGGTTCGTCAGGCCGCGGGTGACCCGCAGGCCGCGCGAGGACTCGGCCAGCGTGAAGTGGAACATGGCGATCACCCGCCGGCTGACCAGCGAGAAGACGCCGAGGACCATCGGGACGATGCCGCCGAGGGCCACGACGCCGATGCCGGTGGTCGCCGCCACGACGGCGAAGCCGACCGTGACGAGCAGCGGGACCAGGAACTCGGTCGAGGTGAGGAAGCTGCCGACCAGCGCCTGCGGCGTCACCGTCACCAGCGTGCGGTCGGCCACGCCCGCGTCGAAGAGCACGTCGGGGGCGAGGGTGTCGTCGGAGTCGGCCAGGCGGGCCGTGGAGCCGTGCGCCCGGGCGAGCAGGTAGTCGCGCAGCCGCGCGGCCTTGGTCCGCGACAGGTAGCGCAGCCGCAGCCCGCTGTCGCCGGCCCCGGCCTCGATGCGCAGCTCGCCGAGCCCGAAGAGGCGGGCGGCGAACGGCTGGATGATGTCGACCGACTGGATCCGCTCGAAGGCGACCTTGCGCGAGGTCTTGAACAGCACACCGGTCTCGATGCGCAGCTCCTCGTCGTCGATGACGAAGCGGGTGAAGCGCCAGGAGACGAAGCCGGCGGCCGCGGCCAGGAGGCAGATCACCAGGACGCCGACGAGGATCCAGACCAGGCCCAGCGACGCGAGCCCCTCGCGCTCGTCGGGGTCCACCAACCGCGGCCCGAAGCCCACCACGACGGCGACCAGCACGAGCCACCCGCGGATGAACGGGGTCAAGGGGTGCGGCCGCTCCGTCTGCTTGACCACCGGGGCGTCGGGCACCACCGGGGCGGCGTCCTCGGGTGCTCGGTCGTCCCCTCCGGGCACCGCGGTGGTGGGGACGGGCGGCTGGCTCACAGCCCGGAGGCCTGGGCCTCGCCCAGCTCGGTCAGGCGGTCCCGCAGCCGCGCGGCCTCCTCGGGGTCCAGCCCCGGGATGCTCGCGTCGGTCTCGGCGCTGGCCGTCTTGAGCGTGACCGTGGCCAGCCGGAAGGACCGCTCGAGCGGGCCCGAGGCGACCTCGACGAGCTGCATGCGCCCGTACGGGACGGCGACCAGCGAGCGGAACAGCACCCCGCTGGTGATGTAGAGGTCGTCGTCGCGCTCGACGTAGCCCCAGGCGCGGTAGGTGCGCCCGATCAGGACCCAGCGGACCACGACGATCACCGCGGCGAGGCCCCAGAAGATGGCCGCCAGCCACCACAGGTCGAGCGCGAGCCCGGCGATCAGCGCCGGGATGCTCAGCAGCACCGGGGCGAAGATCAGGGTGGTGAGCCGGCGCAGCGAGACGTAGCGCGGCGAGAGCCGCTGCCAGGCGTACGCAGGAGGGGCGAACAGGTCGTCCATGGTCCCCTCAGCGTACGCATCGGGGGTCGGCGGAGGTGCCGTCACCGGCGGGGGCTCAGCGGCCGCCGCAGCCGCCACCCCAGCCGCGGTGCTTGGCCACCCCGTCCGCCCGCGTCACGCCGCGCCCCCAGCGCTTCGGGCGCGGACCCTTCACCTCGACGCCGCCGAAGAGCACGATGCCCTTGATCACCAGGGTGGGCGCGCCCTCGACGGGCTCCCCGAGGTTCTTGACCTCGGTCCCGCCGAGGATGTTCACGGTCTCGCTGCGGACGGTGATGCCGGCCGGGACCTTGAGGTCGATCCCGCCGAAGCAGGCCTGCACGTTGAGCTCGACGACGGGGGCGTCGAAGTCGGCCTCGCGCAGGTCGAGGTCGACGCCGCCGAAGACCGCCGTGACCTGGCTGCGGGCCCGCACGCGCCAGCGGCCCTTGCGCTCCACGCCGCCGAAGACGGCGATCATGCGGTCGACCTCGGTGTTGCTCCCGGTCCCCACGACGAAGGTCGACGGCGTCGAGGCGACGCTGGCCGACGGTGCGTCGAGCGGCACGAGGTCGGCGGTGAGGGGGATCAGGTCGTCGAACGTCCGTGCGACCACGACCCGCTCGAGGCGCTCGTCGTGCTCCTCGTGGGTGAGCCGGCCCTCGGCGTACGCGGCCGAGAGCAGGGCGGCGACCTGGTCCCGGTCGGCGTCGGAGGCCCGCAGCGAACCGCTCGCCGCAGGTCCGACACCGGTGGGTTCGGGGAGGGGCGCGTCCGACGCTGCGTGGGTCGGAGGGTGGTCCTGCGCACGGCCCGCCGCGGTGGTCGGGCCGGTCATCGGGGTCCAGGTGCTCACGGGCTCACGCTAGGACTGCTCCCGGTGCGTTGGCGAGGGTCGAGGAGCGGCTTCAGGGTCGCCTCGGGGACCACCCCGGCGGCGGTCGGACGAGACCGCGGCCAGGTTCCGGTAGACTCCTGCGCTGCCGCCTCAGACGGGCACCCCGCTCGGCCGGGGGCGGCCTGCGGACGTAGTTCAATGGCAGAACATCAGCTTCCCAAGCTGAATATGCGGGTTCGATTCCCGTCGTCCGCTCCACCACCTCGACGCGAGCGCATTCCCGTGCCCGTCGAGCGACCCTCGTCCGACCTGCGTCCGTTGCATGCGTCTACTGAGTGAGCACCACCCGGTGGCGGGGATCCCCGCCCGTGCTGGGGAACGGTAAGGTCCGGGTCTCCTCGACGCCGCCGACCAGGTCGCCGTCCCCATGCCCAGGAGCCCGACCATGTGGGTGTTCTTCACGTCCCGGCTGCGCCAGTGGCTGGTCGTCGCCGTCGCCGTGCCGCTCGCCACCGTGCTGGTCCGCACGATCCGTCGCCGCATCGAGAAGAAGACCGGGGAGACGCGCCTGACCCGCGGCCTCGGGCACGTCGAGGACCTCGGCCGCCGCAAGGAGCGCAGGCAGCCCGAGCGCGACCGGCGGCGCTGAGCCCGTCCGGCCGGCGCCGGTCAGGCTCCCGGGCGTCCCTCGCGACGACGTGGCCGACGCAGCCGGGCGGCGACCGCACGCAGCAGGCGCCCGGCTCGCTGCAGGAGGTCCCGGCCACGCGACCAGCGGGGCAGTACGTCGTCGGCCCCGCCGAGCAGGGCGACCGCGAGTCGGCGTACGCGGGAGGCCAGGTCGTCGTTCTCGACGTCCCACACCTCGTACGTCCGCCCGGCCACCCGCGCCACGTCCAGGTGGCGGCCCAGGACGACGACGTGGTCGGCCTCGGTGAGCGCGTGCGCGCTCAGGCGCTCCTCGCTCGCCGGGTTGAGGCCCATCTGCACGAGGATGTCGTCGCCGCGCCCGCCCCGCTCCGGGCGCTGCGCGGCGGCGGTGCGGATCTCGACCTGCTCGCCGACCAGGCTCCGCAGCAGGCTTGCCGCGATCTCGGGCGAGCTCGCGTCGTCGCCGACGAAGAGGACCCGCGGCCGCGCCTGCACGGCGCCACTCTGCCCGTCCGGGCCGGGCGCCGCCAGGCGGCGGGCCGTCCGCCCCGTCAGCGGCGCGGCTGGATCTCGGCCATCTCGTTCCAGCCGGTCGCGGCGATGTCCTCGCTGATGATCTTGGGCGTCGCGCTCACGTAGTCCGGGAGCTTGTCGACCGCGGCCTTGAAGTGGTCGCTCCTCACGTGCTCGCCGCCGGCGTCGCCGTCGCGGAACCCCTCGACGAGCACCCACTCGTTGGGGTCGTCGGCGCTGCGCGACCAGTCGAAGAAGACGTTGCCGGGTTCACCGCGCGTGCCCTCGGTGAAGTCGTCCACGACCGAGCGCCAGTCGTCGGCGTACTCGGGACGGACGGGCCACTTGACGACGATGAAGATCACGGGTGCTCCTTCACAGGGTGCGGACGCCGGACACTCTGCCGCGTCGGCGTGCGGACGCCCGGGCCGGGGTTCGTACGCTGTCGTCGTCGCCGGTGACCTCGTCGGCGCGGTCGGGTCCGAGCGGGAGGTGTCGCGTGCCGAAGGCCAGGCAGCTGCTCGACGCCGTCCGGCCCGGCGGACCGGCGCGCGGCCTGGTCGCCGACCTCGCCGACGTCGTCGGGCGTGACCACGTGCGCTGGACCGCGGGCGACGTGGCGCCGTTCGGCCACGACGCGACGCCGCTCTTCTCCGGGCGGCCGGACGTCGTCGTCTTCCCCGGGAGCACCGCCGAGGTCGCCGCGGTGCTGCGGGTCGCGTCGGCCGCGGGCGTGCCCGTCGTGCCCCGGGGCGCCGGCTCGAACCTCTCCGCGGGCACGGTCCCGCTGCGCGGCGGCGTCGTCCTCGTCCTGACCCGGCTCGACCGGGTGCTCGAGGTGAGCCGAGACGAGCTGCTCGTGGTCGCCCAGGCCGGCGCCAGCACCGCCGAGGTCGCGGCCGCGGCGGGGGATCAGGGCCTGCTCTTCGCGCCGGACCCCGGCAGCCGGACCGTCTCGACCGTCGGCGGCAACGTCGCCACCTGCGCCGGCGGGCTGCGGGGCCTCAAGTACGGCGTCACGCGCAACTACGTGCTCGGGCTGGAGGTCGTGCTGCCCACCGGCGAGGTGATCCGGACCGGCGGGCGGCTGTGGAAGGACGTGGCCGGCTACGACCTCACGCGGCTGCTCACCGGCTCGGAGGGCACGCTCGGCGTCATCACCGAGGTGACCCTCGCCCTGCTGCCGATGCCGGCGACCGCCAGCACCGGGGTCGCGTACTTCGACGACCTCGCCGCCGCCAGCCGGGCGGTCACCGCGATCCTCCGGGCCGGCATCGTGCCCGCGACGCTGGAGTTCCTCGACGCGACCTGCATCGCCGCGGTCGAGGACTTCGCGCACCTCGGCCTGAGGACCGACGCGGGCGCGCTGCTGCTCTTCGGCGACGACGGGGAGGCCGACGCCG
This sequence comes from Microlunatus sagamiharensis, assembly GCF_900105785.1. Taxonomy (NCBI): domain Bacteria; kingdom Bacillati; phylum Actinomycetota; class Actinomycetes; order Propionibacteriales; family Propionibacteriaceae; genus Microlunatus; species Microlunatus sagamiharensis. The sequence continues at coordinate 3,415,334 of NZ_LT629799.1, read as the reverse complement.
TCGCGCGGGACCTCGGACGGATGGGTGACCTGTGCACCGAGCACTGCGCGCTCGACGTGACGCTGGCCCGCGAGGTCGCCGAGTCCGAAGCGCTGCTCAGTGCGCGCCGCTGCACGCTCCCCGCCCTCTCGCGCGTCGACTCGCTGCTCGTCCTCGAGGACGTGACGGTTCCGCGGCCACGGCTGCCGGAGATGGTCGACCGGATCACCGACGTGGCCCGGCGCCACGACCTGACCATCGGGACCTTCGGGCACGCCGGCGACGGGAACCTGCACCCGACGGCCGTGCTCGACGTCCACGACGAGGCCGCCGTGGAGCGGACGCACGCGGCCTTCGCCGAGATCTTCGCCGCGGCGATCGAGCTCGACGGGACCATCACCGGCGAGCACGGCGTCGGCGCCGCCAAGCTGCCCTACCTCCGCGCCCGGCTCGGCGACGACCAGCTCGCCCTGCTGCGGCGCATCAAGACCGCCTTCGACCCGGCCGGGATCCTCAACCCCGGCAAGCTCGGCTCGTGAGCGACGAGGGCGGGTCGGCCGAGCCGGAGGGCCGCGGCATCTTCCCCGCCGAGCTGCTCGACCGCTGCATCTCGTGCGGCTTCTGCCTGCCGGCCTGCCCGACGTACGCGATCACCAAGGAGGAGAAGTCCTCCCCACGCGGCCGGATCGGGCTCATGCGGATGCTCGAGACCGGCGAGCTCGACCCCGACGACGCGACGCTGCAGCACGAGGCGTCCTTCTGCCTCGGCTGCCGCGCCTGCGAGCCGGTCTGCCCGGCCGGCGTCCAGTACGGCCAGCTGCTCGAGCACTGGCGCGACCACCAGTGGCGCGGGGTGCACAAGCCGCCGGTCGTCGCCGCGCTGATGGAGGCCGTCGAGCACCCGCGGCTCATCGAGACGGCCGGGCGGCTGGTGCCGCACGGCCGTGCTCCCGAGCCGGACGAGCGGACGGACGAGGAGCCGGCGAGCCTGATGCTCGGCTGCTTCGAGCGCGGCCTCTTCCCGCGGGTGAGCCGGGCGGCGCTGGAGCTGCGGCCCGAGCTCGCCTGCCCGTCCGACCAGGGCTGCTGCGGCGCGCTGCACGCCCACAACGGCGACAGCGCCACCGGCGTCGCGCTCGCCGAGGCCCTTGGCGAGCGGCTGCCGGGCACGATCGTCACGACTGCCGGCGGCTGCGCCGGGCACCTCGCCCACGTGCTCGGCGACCGCGTGCAGGAGCTGTCGGCGTACGTCGCCGCCCACCCGCAGGACGGGCCTGACGGCGAGGTCCTCGTCGACGGGCGGCGGGCCCGCGTCGGGTTGCAGGACTCCTGCCACCTGCGCAACGGGCTCGGGGTCTGGGAGGAGCCCCGCGCGCTCGTCGCCGCGGTGGCCGACTACGTCGAGGTGCCCGGCGCCGCCTCGTGCTGCGGCTCGGCCGGGTCGTACTCGCTGCTCCGCCCGCGCGACAGCCGCCGCGTGCTCGCGCCCAAGCTCGACGCGATCGAGGCGCTGGACCTCGACTACCTCGTCACGGTCAACCCGGGCTGCCAGCGCCAGCTCGTGACCGGCCTGCGACGCCGCCGCTCTCGTACGCGGGTGCTGTCGCTCGCCGAGCTGCTCGTGATGGCCCGGGGCGGCCCGGCCCCGCGGCGCCGGTCCTGGCGCCGGCGCACGACGGGTCCCGAGGACGAACCCGCACCGCTCGCGGCGCACCTGAACGACCGCCCGGCGCCCGACGACCCCGGAGCAGCAGGGGCCGGCCTGGCCTGAGACCGGCCCGGGTGAAGATGGGCGGGTGCTGCACAACGGGATGCTGATCGTCGGGTTCGACCTGGACCGCAACGTCTGGACGGCCAAGGTGCCCGACCAGGACCCGCTGGTCGGCTGGCCGGCGGTCTTCGACTACCTGAACCGGCAGGGCTACCGGATCGTCTCGTCCTGCGTCGACTACTACGACGCCCGCGTGGCCACCGACGTCACGCCGCCGTCCCCGACGTCGCTGGACGCCCGCATCTACCGCCTGTTCATCGTCCGCGAGGGCTGAGCCCGCCTGCCGGCGCTCAGGACCGGCCTACGAGGTCGACCAGGTCCGGCTCGAGGCGGGCGAAGGTCCCGTCGGTCAGCGCCGCCTCGTCGGCCTCCCGCGCCCAGGCCAGCGTGCCGGCGGCCAGGGCCAGCGGCGAGGAGAACTCCAGCCCGGCCGCCAGCGCCTTCGACGAGTCGATGGCCAGCTGGGGGATCTGGTCCTCGGGGAACCAGAGCGGGCGCTCCTCCTCGTCGACGCCGAGGAGCTTGCGCCGCATGAGGTCCTCGGGCGCGACGACCGTGTCGAGGTCCGCCAGCGAACCGGCACCCGCCGCGACCGCGCACGCGTCGAGCACCTCGCGCAGGGTGTCCGGACGGCCCGGGCCGACGGCGTTGTACGTGCCGCCGCGGCCCTCGGCGAGCATGCGGACCGACCAGGCCGCGATGCTGCGGGCGTCGGAGTACTGCACCGCGCGGTCGAGGTCGCCGGGCAGCAGGACCGTACGGCCCAGGGTGCCGTCGAGCGCGCCGGCGATCCGCACAAGCCAGTAGGTGTAACGCGTCGAGCGCGGGCCGACCATGATCCCGACGCGCGGGAAGAACGCGCGCTCCCCGAACCGCTCCCGCACGGCCGCCTCGCCCGCGAGCTTGGCCAGCGAACGTTCCTGCAGCCGGTCGGTCTCCAGCCCCGCCGTGCGTACGGGCGCGGTCTCGTCGGGCACGTCGGGCCCGGTGGGCGCGTAGACGCTCATCCCGGACACGTAGCCGTAGGTGCCGACCGAGCCGGCGAGCAGGGCGGTCGTCGCCGCGATGGCCGGCGCGCCGTCGTCGGTGTCGTTGAAGGTGTCGAAGACGCCGTCCCACTCGCGCCCGCGCAGCCCGGCCAGCCCGTCCTCACCGCCCTGCCGGTCACCGGTCACCACGTCCACCCCGTCGACCGGCGCCCGGCCCGACCGGCTGAAGACCGTCACGTCGTGCCCCGCGGCCAGGGCCGCCGTGACCACGTGGAAGCCGAGGAAACCGCCGCCGCCCAGGACGAGGAGTCGCATGCCGCGAGGGTAGGCCGTGAGCCCTCCGGCGGACGGCCCGCCGGGGCGCCCACCCCCGATGGGTAGCGTTCGTGGGGAGAGCGCGGCCCCCGACGTGCGACCCCCAGCACCCATCCCTGCCCCGCACCGAGAGGACGCCGCCATGGCCACCCAGGACGAGATCGCCAAGCTGGTCGAGCTGACCAAGGACATCAAGATCGCCATGCTCACGACCGTCGAGGAGGACGGCGCCTTCGCCGCCCGCCCGATGGCCCAGCAGGAGGTCGAGGCCGACGGTTCGCTCTACTTCTTCACCGAGCGCGACTCCAACATCGTGCGCAACGTCGCGGCGAACCCGCACGTCGGCGTCGCGCTCAGCTCGGCCGACACGTGGGTGTCGATCAGCGGCGTCGCCCGCCTGGTCGACGACGTGGCCAAGAAGAAGCAGCTCTGGAACGCCGGCGTCGAGGCCTGGCTCCCCCAGGGCCCCGAGAGCGAGGACGTCGCGCTGCTGCACGTCGAGAGCGACTCCGCGGAGTACTGGGACACCCCCGGTGGCCGCGTCGCGACGATCTTCAGCTTCGTGAAGTCCAAGGCGACCGGCGAGCCGTTCGACGGCGCCGAGGTCAAGAAGCTCGACCTCTGACGCTGCTCGGCTGACCCAGCCCTTCCTCCGCCGAGCGGTAGGTTGCCGCGCCTTCTCACCCCGAAAGCGCGCCGCAACCTACCGCTCGGCGGTTCGGGGGAGGGGGCTCCCTGGGAGCCGGGAACGACGTGCCCGAGATCACTCGATACCCGGGGTACTGAAACCGGCTCCTGCTCGATACCCTAGGTATCGAAGGGAGTCGCCATGACCACGAGCACGCGTGTCCGGCCGCTGCGGGCCGACGTCCGCGACCAGATCCTCGCCGCGGCGGGGGAGGAGTTCGTCGAGCGCGGGTACGCCGGCACCTCGGTCGCGCAGGTCGCCGCCCGGGCGGGCTTCACCAAGGGCGCGGTCTACTCCAACTTCGGCGGCAAGCCCGAGCTCTTCGTGGCCGCGGTGCAGCAGTACTTCGCCGAGACCGTCGTCGGGGCCGTGGCCGAGACGCTGGGCGCGGCCGCCTCGACGCCCGGCGAGCCGCGTACGCGGGCGATGGCCCACGCGCTCGCCGACAGCGTCCTGCGCGGCGAGCGGTGGCCGGTGCTGCTCGCCGAGTTCCGGACGGTCGCGACGCAGCAGCCCGAGCTCGCCGCCGTGTACGCCGAGCTCCGGCTCGCGCAGCGCGCGCAGCTCGTCGAGGCCCTCCGCTCCGCCGCCGAGCAGGTCCCGCTGCGCGAGGGGCTCGACCTCGAGGTCGCCGCGGCCCTCCTGCTGACCTGCGTGCAGGGTCTCTCCGTCGAGGGGGTCGCCGCGCCCGAGGCGATGCCGCGCCCGCTCGCCGAGGCCCTCTTCGCCCACGTCCTCGACGGGATCCTCGCGTGAGCGCCGCTCCCGAGCAGGCGCCCGTGCCCGTCGTCGAGGCCGAGGGTCTGAGCCTGGTCGGGCCGGAGGGCCCGGTGTTCACCGACGTCTCCCTGGCCGTCCTCCCCGCCCGGGCGACGCTGCTCGTCGGCACCTCCGGCACCGGGCGCTCGAGCCTGCTGCTCGCGCTGTGCGGACGGATGCGCGGCACCACCGGGAGCCTGCGCCGCCAGGGCCGCCCCGTCCGGTCCGGCCGCGACCTGAAGAACCTGCGCCGCGCGAGCGCGGTGGCCCGGGCGTCGACGTTCGTGGTGCCGGAGGCGCGGCTCAGCGTGGCGCAGTCCGTCGCCGAACGTGCTCTTCTGGACGGCGTCCGTCCGGCCGCCGCCGACCGGGCCTTCGCCGCCGCCGAGGAGCTCCTCGACGTCCGGCTCGACCGCGGCGCGCTCGTCGAGCAGCTGCCCGCGTACGAGGTGGCCGGCCTCTGCGTCGCGCTCGCCCTCGTGCGCCCGGCCGAGCTCGTCGTGCTCGACGACCTCGACGCCGACCTCGACCTCACCGACCAGCGGCGCCTGCTCGACGGGCTCGTCCGGCTCGCCGCCACCGGTCCCGCCGTCCTCGCCACGACGACCGAACCACGCTCGGCCCACCCCGACGCCCTGCTCGTCCGCCTCGCTCCGCCCCAGAAGGTCTCCTGATGGCTACACCGTCCGACACCGTCACGCAGCCCGTCACCCGGGTGCCCCGCCTACCGCTGCTCGGCCGCTTCGAGCTGCTGCGGTTCAAGGGCCGCCTGCCCAGGCTGGCGCTGGTGTTCGTGCTGCTCGTGCCGCTGCTCTACGGCGCCATCTACCTCGCCGCGAACTGGGACCCCTACGGCAGGCTCGACCGCCTGCCCGTCGCCGTGGTCAACGCCGACACCGGGACCACGTACGGCAGGACGGCCATCCACGCGGGTGACGACTTCGTCGAGAACCTGCACACCCAGCACAACTTCGACTACGTCGACGTCGACGCCGCCGAGGCCGACCGCGGCCTGCGCGAGGGCGACTACTACCTGGCGATCACGGTGCCCGCCGACTTCTCCCGCGACCTCGTGAGCGGCCAGGGCGACGACCCGCAGCGGGCCGGGATCATGCTGCGCCGCAACGACGCCAACGGCTTCGTCATCGGCAGCATCACCAACAGCGCGCAGAACGCCATCGCCCGCTCGGTCGACGAGTCGGCGAGCGCCAGCTACTTCGACGCCGTCTTCGCGAACCTCGCCAAGATCAGGAGCGGGCTGCAGGACGCCACCGACGGTGCGGACAAGCTCCACGACGGCATCGTCTCGGCCGACGACGGCTCGGCGAAGGTCGCCGACGGCGCGAGGACGGCGGCGTCCGGGGCCGACGACCTGCACGCCGGCGCGACGCAGCTGGCCACGGGCCTGGGGACCGCGCAGAAGGGTTCCGGAGACCTGGTCACCGGGATCGACCGGCTGCACACCGGCGCCGGCCGGCTGGCCGACGGCTCCGCCCAGGTCGCCGACGGCACCCAGCAGCTGAACGACCGCGTGCAGCCCGTGCTCAAGACCGCCGCCCGCGACCTGCCGAAGGTCGAGCGGGAGACCAAGGCCACCGCGAACGCCCTCGACGACCTCGCCCAGACCGCGGCCGGGCGTACGGGCTCCATCAGCAGCGACCTCGCGGCCGTCGACACCGCGCTGGACAGCCTGCAGGAGGACAACCCGGAGCTGGCCGACGACCCTGCCTTCCAGCGCGCGCGGCAGCGCGTCGCCGACGCGTCCGGCCGGTCCGACGAGATCGCCGGCCAGGTCAAGGACGGCGCCGCCCGGGTGCACCGCGCGAACCAGGTCGTGCAGTCGGCCGGCGACCTCGCCGCCGACGCGCGCAAGGCGAGCCGCGACCTGGACCGGCTCAACGACGGCGCGCAGAGCGTCGCCTCCGGGGCGAAGACGCTCAACAGCGGGCTCGGCGACGCCGAGTCGGGCGCCCGCCGCCTCGACTCCGGTATCGGCACCGCGGCCACCGGGGCGGTGCAGCTGCGTGACGGTGCAGGTTCGCTGGCGTCGGGGCTCGCCGACCTGTCCGGCGGCGCGTCCGACCTGCACAGCGGCCTCGGCAAGCTCGACTCCGGCTCGAAGACGCTCGCGACCCAGCTGCAGAAGGGGACCGACCGCATCCCCACGCCCACCGCCGACGAGCAGGACCGCGCCGTGCAGGTGCTCTCGTCCCCGGCCGACGTCACCATGACCGTCGACAACGCGGCCGGCGTCTACGGCCGCGGGCTCGCGCCGCTCTTCTTCTCGATCGCGCTGTGGGTGTTCGGCATCTCGGCCTTCCTCGTCGTCCGACCCATCTCGGGCCGCGCGCTGGCCGGGCGGGCGAGCGCCGTACGCCTCGGGCTCGCGGGCTGGGCGCCCGTCGGGGCCGTGGCCGTCGTCGCCGGCTGGCTGATGCTCGGCGTCGTCTGGGCGACCCTCGGGCTCGACCCGTTGCACCCCGGGCTCGCCATCGGGGTGGTCACGCTGGGCGCGGTCGCCTTCTCCGCGGTGGCCCACCTGCTGCGCACCGCGCTCGGCACGGTCGGGGCGAGCCTGCTGCTCGTGACGCTGATCCTCCAGCTCGCGGCGGCCGGCGGCACCTACCCGTCGCCGATCCTGCCCGGCTTCTTCAAGGCCATCCACCCGTTCCTGCCGATGACCTACCTCATCGACGCCTTCCGGGTCGTGGTCTCGGGCGGCCTGGCCGCCCACCTGCTGCGCGACGTCGGCATCCTCGCGGCCCTGGCTGCCGGCGCGCTGACCCTCACCGTGCTCACGGTGGCCCGGCGCCAGCAGTTCGCGGTCAAGGACCTCCACCCGCCGCTGGTCGCCCCCTAGGCGCCGGCCTCGGGCCCTGCGTACCCCGGTCTCGCAGACCACTGGTCACCTGTGGGCGTCGACCACGGCGTGTCCCGACGACAGGTGACCAGTGGTCAACGCCGGGGAGGGGCCGACGCCGGGGCCGGGGCCTGGGGCGGGGACCTGCGGGATCAGGCCGGACGGCGGGACCGCGTCACGGTGAACCTCGGCGTCTGGGTCACCACCGAGGTCGACCCCACCCGGGCGCGCAGCATCGGCAGGTAGGGCAGGTGGCTGTTCCAGACCGTCCACAGCTCGCCGCCCGGGCGCAGCGCGCGGCCGACGTCGGCGAACAGCCCGGGCGTCGTCGTGCGGTCCAGCGCCGTGCCGCGGTGGAAGGGCGGGTTGCAGACCACGAGGTCCAGCGAACCCGCCGCCACGCCCTCCAGCCCGTCGCCCCGGACGGCCTCGACCCGGTCGCCGAGCCCGTTGGCCGCCGCCGTGGCGAGCGTCGAGCGCACCGCGGCCGCCGACACGTCGAACCCTCGTACGCGGGCCCGCGGCAGCGCCCGGGCGACCGCCGCGGTCAGCGAACCGTTCCCGCTCCCCAGGTCCACGACCTCGGTCGCGCCCGCGGGCAGCCGGTCCAGGACGCCGAGCAGCACCCGGGTGCCCACGTCGACCCCCGTCCCGGCGAACACGCCCCCGTACGCGGCGACGGTCAGGTCCTCCGCGTCGTCGTGCTCCTCGCGCGGCCAGGGCCTCCCCGCGCCAGCCCGCGGTCCGGAGGCGACCAGCGCCCGTGCCTTGTGGCGGCCCAGCGAGGCGCGCACCTCGCCGAAGTGGTCGGCGAGCACCTCGTTCATGCTGCGGTTCAGGTGCCGGACGAGCCCGCCGGCGAGCAGGACGACGTCCGGCTCGGCGTGCGCCGCGACCGCGCCGGCCAGCTCGTCGAGCGCCGCGAGGCTCTTCGGCAGGCGGGTCACGACGAGCCGCGCGCCGGCGAGCACCGTCGGGTCCAGCCAGCCGCCCGGCTCGAGCGAGGTCTCCGCGGCGGCCGTGCGCTCGTCGACGAGGGAGTCCGAGCACCAGGCGCGGACCTCGCTCGACCCGCCCAGCCCGCCCACGAGCGCCCCGCTCACGTCGTCGAGCACGGCGGTGGGGCGGCCGGCGTACGCCTCGGCCTCGGCGAGCAGCAGGCGGTCGACTCCGTCGGGGGACATCCGACCAGTGTCGTCGGTCCGAAGGACGGGTACGGGTGCGGGACGTCCAGGTCCCGCGCCCCGCCCTCGTCCGCGGGGTCTGCCCGTCGCTCCGAGCGTGTGCGTCACGTCATGGTGCAGCCGCCGAGAAGTTAGGTTAGCCTTACAGAATGTCCACTACCGTGACGTCCCCGGCAGCGGAGGCCCCGCGCCCGCAGCGCAAGCGGGTCGTGCGCCGCGCGACCGTCACCGCGTCGGAGTGGCTGAGCCCGTCGATGGTCCGGGTCTTCTTCACCGGGCCCGACCTGGTCTGCATGCGTGACCTGCCCTTCACCGACCACTACGTCAAGCTGCTCTTCGCCCCGGCGGGTGCCCCGTACGACTGGCCCTTCGACCCCGAGGCCGCCCGTACCGAGCACCACCCGGACCACTGGCCGGTCACGCGGACGTACACCGTCCGCAGCTACGACGCCGCGGCCAACGTCATGGCCATCGACTTCGTCGTCCACGGCGACGAGGGCCTCGCCGGGCCCTGGGCGCGGCGCGTGCAGGCGGGGGCCGAGATCGGCTTCTACGGCCCGGGCGGCGCCTTCGCGCCGGACCCCGAGGCCGACGCGCACCTGCTGATCGGCGACGAGGCGGCGCTGCCCGCCATCGCGGCCAGCCTCGAGCGGCTCGACCCGCGAGCCCGCGCCCACGTCTTCGTCGAGATCGAGTGCGACGACTGCTACCAGCCGTTGCCCGGCCCGGCCGGCAGCGTGGTCACCTGGGTGGTCCGGGGCGACCGCCCGCACGGCGAGGCGCTCGCCGAGGCCGTCCGCGCCTCGCGGCTGCCGGAGGGTTCGCTGAGCATCTTCGTGCACGGCAACGCCTACATGGTCCGCGACCTGCGCCGCTTCCTGTGCCAGGAGCAGGCGCTCCAGCGCTCGGCCACGTCGATGTCGGGCTACTGGCGTCCCGGCGCCACCGAGGACCTCTGGCAGGCGACCAAGCGCGAGTTCGCCGACGCCAACGTGACGCCGGTCCCGCTCGCCAAGACCGCCTGACCCTCGGGCGCCTCGACGCGCTCCGACCCGGGCCCGGCCGCCTCAGCGGCGTCGGGCCAGGTGCAGCCGCACGGCCGCGTCCACCTCGACCTCGTCGGGCAGCCGTGCACCGATCCGTTCCAGCAGCGCCCGACGCTCGGCGGCCGGTAGCTGCAGGTAGGCCGACAACGTCCCCAGCACCGTGAGGTGCTCGGCGCGCGTGCGCCGCACCACCCGGGCGAGGTCGTGCTCCTCGACGTCGGTGAAGCGGTCGTCCAGCTCGAGCTCGGAGCCCGGCCACCAGGTCCCCGACGCCCCGCGGCCCTCGGTCGCCCGCGTCTCGTCGGGGACCAGCGCGCGGCGCACGTCGGCGACCGCCTCCTGGAGCGCGGGGTCGACCAGCCGTCACCCGGCCCGCCCGCTGCCGAAGAGCGCCACGGTCCCGCCGGGACGCAGCAGCTCGGCCGTCCGGTCCCAGCGCACGGCCGGGTCCGTCCAGTGCCAGGCCGAGGCGGAGAAGAGCAGGTCGACGCGCCGGTGCTCGTCGGCGCGCAGGGCCTCGAACGTCGACACGACCACGGTCACCGGAAGGCCCTCCGTCGTCCGGCGGAGCACGCCGGCCATGTCCGGGTCGGGCTCGCAGGCCGTGACCGCGACGCCGCGCTGGGCGAAGAGCGTCGTCGCCTTGCCCGTGCCCGCGCCGACCTCCAGGGCCCGAACCACGGGCGGCGCCGCGTACGCCAGGACCAGGTCGGCGACCGTCTCCGGGTAGCCGAGCCGGTGCTGCTCGTACGCCTCCGCCTCGGTGCCGAACACCAGGCCGCGTTCCCTCATGTCCGCGAAGCGTACGACCGGCGCGGATACGATGCCGAGCGGTCGGAGCTCCGCGGGGGCCCACGGGCGAGGAGGTCGGATGGACGGGCAGCTGGGGCGTTGGCGCGCCACCTACACGCCTGGTTCCTGGCTCCTCCTGTGCGGCCCGGCGGCGGCCGTGGTGCTGGAGCCGGCCGACGCGAGCTGGTCGGACCTCGTCGAGACGCTGTGGGACGAGGTCGTCGCCGCCGACTCGATCGGTGACCTCGCCGCCCGTCTGGCCTGGTACCGCATCGACACGATGCCGAGCTTCGCCGCCTTCTTCTGGGGGCCCGACGGGATGCGTTCGCTGGTCCGCGGCTCGGTGTCGGTCGTCGACGCGGAGAGCGGCGACGTCGTCGCGACCGGCGAGGGCGTGCAGACCTGGGTCGAGGCCGGCCTGGGCGACCTGCGCCAGGTCCGGGTCGAGCTCCCCGCCGAGCGTCCCGACGGCGCCTACCCGCTGCCGCTGGTCGTCGGCGCGGTCGGCGTCTCCGGCGTCTTCCTCGACGCCAGCGACGGGGCGTCCCCGAGCTCCCCGCAGGGCGCCGACTCGTCCGAGGACGGGGCGGACGACGACGCGCCGGAGCCGGACGCCCTCGACGCCGGGCCTGAGACGCAGGCGCTGAGCGCCGACGAGCTCGCCGCGCTGCACGACGACGAGCTGGTCACCGGCCAGGCCGAGCCGACCGCACGGACCGCGCACGAGAACGCCGACACCCGGTGGGTGGCCGTGCCCGAGCTCCCGCTCGAGCCGCCGGCCCCGGCGGCCTCGCCCGAGCCGACGGTCAGCGCCGTCTTCTGCCCGTGGGGCCACCCGAACCCGCCCGGCTCGGGCCGCTGCCGCGTCTGCACGGCGCTCGTCGCCACCCAGGCGGCCCGGAGCGTGCCCGTCCCGACGCTCGCGGTGCTGAGGGCCAGCAACGGCGAGACCGCCGAGGTCGTGGGCTCCGTCCTCGTCGGCCGCGCCCCGGCCCGGGACCGCGCCCGCGTCGCCGACCCGGTCCTGCTCACCGTGAACAGCCCGAGCCACGACATCAGCCGCACGCACCTCGAGGTCTTCGCCTCCGGCTGGGACGTCGAGGTCGTCGACCTCAACTCGACCAACGGCACCCTCCTGGTGGGGCCCGACGGCTCGACGCGGACCCTCGCGGGCGGGGAGAGCGTGACGGCTGAGCTGGGCTCCTCGCTCGAGCTCGCGGAGGGCGTGTCCGTCAAGATCGACTTTCCCCAGTAACCTGGGGGCCGACCCCCCACGGAGCCGCACCGGTCGTCGGTGCGGCTGACACCTGCGCGGAGCCGGACCGGCCCGCCCGGAGGGAGCTCCATGCAGACCGCACGACCACCGGCACCGGCGAGGGACACCGGGCTGCCGCCCGGCGTCAAGGTCGGGCCGCTCGGCCAGCGGCTCCTCGCGTACGTCATCGACTCGGTCGTGCCGGCCCTCGCCGGCGTGCTGGCCGGCCTCGGCCGTGAGAACGGCCCCGTCCTGGTCGTGGTCGCCGCCCTGCTCGCGCTCGCCTGGGGCGTCCTCTGCTGGCAGCAGCTGGTGTCCCGTGCCGCGACGCCGGGGATGCGGCTGCTCAAGCTCCAGCTCGTCGGCTTCTTCGACGGCCGCCCGCTGGGCTGGGGCCGGGTCCTCGTGCGCTGGCTCGTCTTCACCGTGCTCGGCGCGACCGGTGTGGGCCTGCTGCTGCTGGTCGTGTCGATCTTCCTGAGCCCGCGCCACCAGGGCTGGCACGACCGTGCCGCCTCCGGCGTCGTCATCGTCGAGCGGCCGCTCGCGCCGCGGCGTACGGCGGCGAAGCCCTCCGCCCGCCCGGCGCAGCCCGAGGCCGCGTCGGCACCGCTGCCCGCCGCCAACGGGCGGGACGGCCGCGCGGCCGGCCCCGCTCCGGTCGCGTCCCCGGTCGCCGGCGACCCCGCCGTCGGGCCCGAGCTCGCGCCGCTCGCCGCCGCCCCGGCGGACCAGGAGCAGGAGCGGTCCTCGAGGCCGGCCGACGCCCCGACGGGCGGTCGGCGGACGATCCTCGACGGCTGGGTGGCCGAGCTCGACGACGGCCGCGAGATCCCGGTGCGCGGGCTCGTGCTGATCGGCCGCAACCCGCAGCCCGAGGAGGGCGAGACCGACGCGGAGCTCGTCAAGCTCCCGGACGAGTCGCGCACCGTCTCCAAGACGCACCTGGCCCTCGGCGTCGACGACGCCGGGCTGTTCGTGGTCGACCGCGGCTCGACCAACGGTTCGGTGATCACCGAGCCCGGCCGGGAGGCCGTCCCGGCCGGGGCCTTCCACGCCGTCTCGGTGAGCGAGGGGACCATCGTCTCGGTCGGCGACCACTGGGTGCGGATCCGGCGCGACGCCCGCTGAGCCGCGGCCGTGGGGTGCGAGACGGTGATGGTGACCGGCTCGCGGGCGAGCTTGGTGTGACGCAGCGGTGCTCTGCTCGGCTTTCCCCGGTGGGCGGCAGACGCTGCTCGACGCCGTGACCCTCACCGGGTTCTCGGTCGCCGAGGCGCTCGAGGCCGTCGAGGCCGAGGTCCTCCGGCCACCGAGCACGGGCTCGCCCGCCCTGGAGACGAGCCGGTCGCTCGCCCCCGCTATGGGCGACGCCCGTCCGCAGCACGCCGCGGCGATGCTCACGAGTGAAGAAAAGTCGGCTGATCTTCAGATTCAGCACGCGTGACTGATCTCGTTGTCATAGAGTCCTGCCAGCGGCCGTCGGGGGCCCAGCGGTCGTGGTCAGATTCTCGTGGCCAGGAGCCAGCACGATGTCTTCGCTCACCTCTCCCTCCTCCTCGAACGCGGGCGGTCGCCGCCGGCTCTCGCTGCTCGCTCTCGTCACCGGCCTCGCGGGCGTGGCGATCATGGCTCTGACGATGACGTCGAGCCTGGCCGCGTTCACCGCCTCGATCACCAACTCGATCAACACCGCCGCCGCGGGCACGGTGATCATGCAGGAGCAGAACGCGGCCGGCACCGTCACGTGCCTCAGCACCGACGGCACGGGCAACAACGTCACCAGCAACACCGCCACCTGCTCCACGATCAACAAGTACGGCGGCTCGACGACGATGGTCCCGGGCCAGACCGTCAGCACGACCATCACGATCAAGAACACCGGCACGGCGTCGGTCGCCGGCTTCACCCTGGCGCCGGGCACCTGCACCCAGTCCGGCAACGTCACCGGCAGCGCCACCGACCTGTGCTCCAAGCTCGGCGTCGTGATCTCCCAGACCGCGGGCGGCACCACCACCACGGTCAGCCCCGCCAGCTCGACCCTCGCCAGCCTGGCCACCGGGGGCGCGCTCACCCTGGCCGCGCCGGTCGCGGCCGGGACCACGATCACGTACAAGTTCGACGTGACCCTGGCGTCGTCGGCCGGCAACACCTACCAGGGCCTCGCGGCCTCCCAGCCGCTGGTCTGGACCTTCACCGCCTGAGCGAGGCCCCGCCCCGGTGACCTGCTGAGCGCTCAGCAGGTCCCCACCGCGTGGTCGGCGTCGAGCCGATCGTGACGAAAGAGCACCGCAGATGACCACGTGGCCCTCGGCCCACCGCCCCGCCCCGACCGCCACCCGCACCCGGGGCGGGCGGGGCAGGTCCCTGCTCGCCGCGGCGGGCGGAGGGCCGGTGGAGGGGTCGGCGCCATCCCCCCTGCTCGTGGTGCTGCTCGTCGTCGGGCTCGCCGTCCTCTTCGCGGTCCCCACCGCGTGGCGGGCCTCGGGGGGTCGGTGGGCGGTCGTCGAGACCGGCTCGATGGGGACGGCGGTCCCGGTCGGCAGCCTGATCCTCACCAGGCCGCGCCCCGTCGAGACGCTCGGGGTGGGCGACATCGTGACCTACCGCCCGCCGAACCTGCGCTCGATGTACACCCACCGCGTCGTCGGCGTCGAGCCCGGTGGGGCCGTGCGGGTCCAGGGTGACGAGAACGGTGCGGTCGACCCGTGGCCCGTGACCCAGGAGCTCCTCGTGGGGAAGGTCGTCTGGCACGGCCAGGGGCTGGGCTGGCTGGCACGGACGCTGCCGATCGTGCTGCTCGGCTCGATGGTCCTGCGCCTGGCCACGGGGCTGTGGGTGCCCCTGCGCTGGCGTTCCAGCGCCCGGGTGATCGGAACCTGCCTGCTGTTCGCCGCGGTGGCTGCGCTGCTGCGCCCCTTCGTGCACCCCGTGCTGGTGGCGACCACCACGGACAGCGACGGCACCACGCTGCGCGCCACGATCTCCTCGGCCGGGATGCTGCCGACCCGGGTCCACGGGGCCCCCGGCCAGCACGTCGACCTCCTCTCCGGGCAGGTCGGCTCCGTCGTCGTCGCGCCGCCCGGCCCGGGGCACCCGCTCGTGGTCGACGGCACGGCCCACCTCACCGGCTGGTGGCTCGTCGCGGTGGGAGCCGTCTGCCTGCTGCCGATGCTGTGGGTCCTCGTCGTCGGCCTCGCCGAGCCCGCGCCGGCGGACGGGCGGTCGTGAACCGACCGTCCTCCCGGCCCGGCCCGTCGAGGGTGCTGGTGTCCGTGGCCACGGTCGTGGTCAGCGCCGTGATGCTGCTCGTCCCGGGCACGTGGTCGGCCTTCACCGCCAAGGTCACCAACAGCACCGACACCGCCGGCGTCGCGACCGGCGACAGCTGTGCCTGGACCTACGCCACCGGCACCCCCACCCCGTACTTCCTCTACCCGCTGTCGGACAACCCCGTCGGCACGACCGCCGTCGACACCTCCGGGAACCGGCGCACCGCCACCTACACCGGCACGCCCGTCCACTCCGGCGCGAACGCGTGCGCCCGCGACCGGGACGGCAGCACCACGTTCAACGGCACCAACACCCTGCTCGTGTCGCCCACGGCCCAGTCCAGCCCGCAGGTCTTCACCCTCGAGATCTGGTTCCGCACCAGCACCGCCGGCGGCTACCTGATCGGGCTCAACAACTCCGCCACGGGTGCCGGTGGCAGCTACGACCGCCACCTCTACCTCAACAGCACCGGGCAGGTCACCTTCGGCATCTACTCCGGCGGCACCCGCACCGTCACCTCCACGGCGAGCTACAACAACGGCGCCTGGCACCACGCGGCCGCCACCTTCTCCAGCACGGCCGGGCTGACGCTCTACGTCGACGGGCAGAGCGTGGGGACGCCGATCACCACCGCGTACACCGCGGAGAACAACACCGGTTACTGGCGGATCGGCTACGGCAATCTCAGCGGGTGGCCCGGGAGCGCGACGCCCTACTACTTCAACGGCCAGCTCGGCTACGCCGCGTACTACACCAGCGTCCTCAGCGCGAGCACGATCGCCGCCCACTACAGTGCCGGGATCTGAGAGGAAGGCTCCTGCCGTGACGCCTGCACCTGCTCCTGGCTCCGAGCCCCGACTCCTCGTGCGGGCGAGCAGCGAGCAGGTCGGCGACGACGGGGGCACGGCCGGGCTCGACCCGCTGCGGCTCGACGAGCAGCTCTGCTTCGCGCTCTACAGCGCCTCCAACGCGGTCATCCGCACCTACCGGCCGCTGCTGGGGGCCCTCGGCCTGACCTACCCCCAGTACATCGTCCTGATGGCGCTCTGGGAACGCGACGACCTGACCGTGACCGAGCTCGCCGCCCGGCTCGACCTCCCCGTCCACGGCCTGAGCCCCATCCTGGACCGCCTGAGCCGCGAACGGCTCCTCGAGCGCAAGCCCGACCCCCAGGACGGACGCCTGCGCCGCCTGACGCTCACCGACGCGGGGCGCGCCCTCGAGCAGCAGGCGGCCCGGGCCCAGGCCCAGGTCGTGGAGCACAGCCGCTTCGACGCGGTCAGGATCGAGCGGCTGCGCGACGAGCTCCACGTCCTCACCAGCCAGCTGCAGGACCCGCAGGAGGGGCCCCCGCCCGGAGACCGGTGAACGTCGGCGGCGGCCACGACCTCACTGCGTGCCGGCGGCCCGCCCGGGGCGGACGGATAGGGTCGCGCCCATGCTGCTCTCCGACCGCGACATCCGCGCCCAGGTCGAGGCCGGTCGCATCGCGCTCGACCCGTACGACCCGGGGCTGGTGCAGCCCTCGAGCATCGATGTGCGGCTCGACCGCTACTTCCGCGTCTTCGAGAACCACCGCTACCCCCACATCGACCCAGCCGAGGAGCAGCCGGACCTCACCCGAGCGGTCGAGGTCGAGGGCGACGAGCCGTTCATCCTGCACCCTGGCGAGTTCGCGCTCGGGTCGATCTTCGAGGTCGTGACGCTGCCCGACGACGTCGCGGCGCGGGTGGAGGGCAAGTCCTCGCTCGGCCGCCTGGGGCTGCTGACGCACGCGACCGCCGGCTTCATCGACCCCGGCTTCTCCGGCCACGTGACGCTCGAGCTGTCCAACGTCGCGACGCTGCCGATCAAGCTCTGGCCGGGCATGAAGATCGGCCAGCTCTGCTTCTTCAACCTCACCTCGCCCGCCGAGCACCCGTACGGCTCCGCCATCTACTCCTCGCGCTACCAGGGCCAGCGCGGCCCGACCCCGAGCCGTTCGCACCTGGGTTTCGTGCGCGGGGACGTCTGAGCCGAGTTCGCTCCTGCTCCTGCTCCGCTGCTGAGGGACGGACGGGCTCCGGGACACGTGGATCCCGCTAGGACCTAGATGCAGCAGGTTGTGGGTCTTCGTAGCAACCCCGTCGAGCGAGCATCTTCGCGGGCGGGTCATACGAGAAGGGCTTCAGCCTCGCTCCGTCAACCGAGATCGAGTCCCTTCATGTGCCGCTGAACGGACGGCTTGTGACGACGGTCGGCCCCCCAGCGACCGACGGCTCACGTTATCCGGGAAGGCCTGCTCAGCCGGTGATAATCAGCAGACTCCGGGCTGTGTCGAGGACGGTTGCCTGCAGCGGACGTGGTTCCCAGCCGAGGAGGATGCGAGCCTTCGAGTTGCTGATCTGTTTGCGTTTTCCCAGCTCGGGCACCATCGCGCGCAGCCCGGGCCGAAACAGCGCGAGAGCACGGACCAGCCACGACGGCAGTCGGCGTCGGGGTACCCGCGCGCCGGCAGCACCGAGGCCGGCTCGCAGTATCTGCGCGATCTCGACCATGCTGACCGGCGCCTGCCCGACGGCGATGAACCGCTGCCCGACCGCTGCGGGGGTAACCAGTGCCCGCAGGTGAGCGTCGACGACGTCACGGACATCGACCACTCCGAACGCTAAGTCTCCATCATCATGAAGAACCTGAAGCGCTTAAAGTCAAGCCGCAGCGACCTGCCGTGCTCCAACGTGTGCGGGTAACGACACGCCGACTGCCGGGAGCATCGAACGGCTCTGCCAGCCCGTGATCGGCTGCTCATCCTCCGCCAGGGCCTGCCTCTTCTATGACCCCAGCGTCACCAACCTCATGAACCGCAACATCTAGAGGTCGTTGAGATTGGTGTTGGCGCCGCACAGGACGATGACGACGTTCTCGTCGGGGTGGGGTTGATAGGCGCCGGAGGTGAGGGCGGCGAGGGCGGTGGCGGCGCCGTGTTCGACGACGAGGCGGTACTGGTCCCATAGCAGGCTGCGGGCTGCGGTGATCGCATCGTCGGTGACGACGATGCTGCGGATCGGGGTGCGGGTGGTGGTCTCGAAGGCGATGTCGCCAAGGCGGCGGGCTCCGAGTGAGTCGCCGGCGACGCTGGAGATGGTGACGTCGGTCGGGGTGTTGTTGTCGAGTGCGGCGCGCAGTGCGGCGGCGCCTTCGGGTTCGACGCCGACGACGCGGGCGGTGCCGTCGAGGGCGGTGGCGACCCCGGCCATGAGCCCGCCACCGCCGACGGCGACGACGACGGTGTCGATGGGTCCGTCGATCTGATCACCGAGCTCGAGGGCGAGGGTTCCGGCGCCGGCGGCGATGTCGGGCTGGTCGTAGGCGTGGCAGTAGAGCGCGCCGGTGCGGGCGGTCTCTTGCTGGGCGGCGTCGTAGGCGGTGGCGTAGTCGGTTCCGGTTTGGACGACGCGGGCGCCGTAGCGCTGGAGTCGCGCCACTTTGACGGGGGGTGCGGTCTCGGGGACGTAGACGGTGGCCGGGACGCCGAGCTTCGCGGCGGCGTAGGCGTTGGCGAGGCCGGCGTTACCGCCGGAGGCGACGACGATCCCGACGGCTGGGTCGAGCTGGCCGTCCTCGTGGGCGCGGAGGATGCGGTTGAACGCTCCTCGGGCCTTGAAGGTGCCGGTGTGCTGGAACATCTCGAGCTTGACGTAGCCGTGCTCGACGAGCTGCTGGTCGAGCTTCATGACGGGGGTGGTGCGGATGTGGCCCGCGATCCGGCGACGTGCGTCCTCGACGTCGGACCGCTTGATTCTCGGGCCGGTCCGCTTAGCGGGAGCGGGCCTCAACGTGGGTGCTGCGTCGTCGGGTGCGCTCACCAGGCGGTCCAGCCGGCTTCGACGGGGATGGCTGCTCCGGTGATGAAGGAGGAGTCGTCGCTGACGAGGAAGGCGATGGCGTTGGCGATCTCCTCGGGTCGGGCGTAGCGCTTCAGCATCTGTCGTCCGGCGAGGGTGGTGATGGCCTCCTCGCGGGTGGCGAAGCTGCGGATGTGCTCTTCGGCCATCTCGGTCTCGATCCCGCCGGGGCAGACGGCGTTGACTCGGATGGCGGGGGCGTGCTCGAGGGCGAGGGAGCGGGTGAAGCCGAGCACGGCGGCCTTGGAGGCGCAGTAGACCCCGACGAGCGGGATGGCGGCGAGGGCGCCGATCGAGGCGACGTTCACGACTGACCCGCTACCGGTCTTCACCATCTCGGGGACGACGCGTTGCGCGGTGACGAGGTGGGCGAGGACGTTGACGTGCATCAGCCGGTCGAAGTCGGCGACGGTGTACTCGAGGATCGGTTTCGCGATCACGATGCCGGCGTTGTTGACCAGCCCGTCGACCCGGCCGTACGCGGCGACGACCTGGCCGGTGAGGTCGTCGATAGTTGCGGGGTCCACGATGTCGCCGGCGGTGGCGACGGCTGCGCCGCCCGCCTCGCGGACCAGCGCCGTGGTCTCCTCCAGCGCGGCGGCGTCGACGTCGGTGAGTCCGAGCCGGGCGCCGTCGGCCGCCAGTCGCTGCGCTGTCGCTCGGCCGACGCCGCGACCGGCGCCGGTCACGATCGTCACGGAGCCTTCGAGTCGAGCCATTTGTTCACGTCGCTTTCCGGGTGGTTAGGGGGCAGGGTCAGAAGTCGGGCGGGCAGGGACGGCGGACGACGACTTCGGAGGTGCTAAGGCGGGTGTCGACGACGCAGCGGTCGACCTTGGGGCGGTCGACCTTGGGGCGGTCGACCTTGGGGCGGTCGACGTAGGGGTAGTCGACCTGTGAAGCAGCCGACCTCGAGGTTCAGCCGGACGTGGGTTGGTCGAGCGAGGAGCTCGCGGCAGCGTCCTTGACCGCGGCGGCGTCCTTGGCGGCGGCGTCGTTGGTCGCGGCCCAGTTCGCGAGGAGGCGGAGGCCGTCGTGGGAGGGGGTGCCGGGCTTGGCGCTGTAGGCGGTGAGGAGCAAGCCCTTCCCGGTGGCTGGTTCCATCCCCTCGAAGGTCAGGTCGAGGTCGCCGACGACGGGGTGGTGGACGCGTTTGTCGCCGGACCGGTGCTCGCGCACCACCTGGGAGGCCCACAGGGTGCGGAACGTGTCGCTGCGGGTGGCGAGCTCTCCGACGAGGTTGCTGAGCGAGCGGTCGTGGGGTGTCCGGCCGGCGGCGCCGCGCAGGATCGCGACGGTCTGCACGGCTGCGTCCTGCCAGTCGCGGTAGAACACCTGGGCTCGGGGCTCGAGGAAGACGAAGCGCCCGAAGTTGGGGGGTCGGTCCCCCGAGGCGTACAACTCGGAGTAGAACGCCGCCCCGAGGCGGTTGCTGGCGATCACGTCGAGGCGACCGTTCTGCACGATGGCGGGCACGTCCTGCATCGCGTCGAGGAGCTGCTGCAGTCCCGCGGTGACCGGTTGGGTCCGGCTGGAGGTGCGTTGCTTCGACGCGGTGCACGACGCCCGGGCGAGGTTCCACAGGTGGGTGTGCTCGGCCTCGTCGAGCTGCAAGGCGCGGCTGACCGCGTCGATCACGGACTCGCTCATCCCGGTCGAGCTACCCCGTTCAAGTCGGGTGTAGTACTCGACGCTGATCCCGGCGACCAGCGCGACCTCTTCACGGCGCAGACCCGGGACCCGGCGACGACCGCCGAAGTCGGGCAGGCCGACCTCCTCGGGTGTGAGCCGGGCTCGCCGGGAGACCAGGAACTCACGCATCTCGCTGCGGCTGTCCATGAGGGTGAACGTACGCGCCACGTCGGGACTTAGGGGGTCCCTGGCAGTCACTGGATAGCCAGGGACTCCCTCCCCGCCCGCCCGGGGCCTTGACTGAACGTCAAGCACACCTCGGGAGAAGGCACACACATGAGTGACACGAAGGTCTGGTTCATCACCGGCGCAGCGCGCGGCATGGGCGTCGACATCGCCAAGGCGGCCCTCAAGGCGGGCCATGCGGTCGTGGCCACCGCACGCGACGCGCAGAAGGTCACCGACGTCCTCGGTGAGCACCCCGATCTTCTCGCGGTCTCGCTCGACATCACCGACGAGCAGGCCGCGCAGGCCGCCGTTGTTGCGGCGACCGACCGGTTCGGCCGTATCGACGTCCTGGTGAACAACGCCGGCAACTTCTACGCCGGCTTCTTCGAGGAGATCAGCCCGGCCCAGTTCCGCCAGCAGATCGAGACGAACTTCTTCGGCCCGCTGAACGTGACCCGGGCGGTCCTGCCGGTGATGCGTGCCCAGCGCAGCGGCCATGTCATCACCTTCAGCTCGACCGCAGGGCTGGTCGGGCAGGAGTTCGTCGCCGCCTACTGCGCGTCGAAGTTCGCCCTCGAGGGGTGGATGGAGTCGCTCCGCTTCGACCTCGCTCCCTACGGCATCCAGACCACGATCGTCGAACCCGGCTTCTTCCGCACCGAGCTGCTGGTCGAGGGCTCCTCGACGAACTGGCCCGAGCTGTCGATCGACGACTACGCCCCGCGGACGAAGGACACCATCGCCGGCTGGCGGGAGATGAACGGCAAGCAGGGCGGCGACCCCGCCAAGCTCGCCGCCGCCCTGATCGGCCTCGCAGCGCAGGACGAGCCGCCGCTGCGCTGGCTCGCCGGCGCCGACGCCGTGCAGACCGCCGAGCAGAAGGCGAACGACCTCCTCGCCCAGGCCGACGCCTACCGCGACCTGTCGTCCTCCCTCGACCACGACGACGCCTGACAGCGTCGACAGCAACCACCGGGCCGCGGCGGCAACCCGTCGCAACCCCCCGGGACGGCGGCGTAGCTCGAACGAACGGCCCAGCTCGGACCACGACCACGACAGAAGGACTCTCGCTCATGCAGTACACCCAGCTCGGCACCTCGGGCCTCAAGATCAGCCGCATCGCCCTCGGCACCATGGGCTTCGGAGACGGGAACACCCCGTTCTGGAGCTGGGCGCTGCCCTACGAGCAGGCCGTGCCGTACTTCGCGCAGGCCGTCGACCTCGGCATCACCTTCTGGGACACCGCGAACGTCTACAGCGCCGGCTCCTCGGAGGAGATCGTCGGCCGCGCCCTGAAGCAGGTCGCCCGCCGCGACGACATCGTGCTCGCCACCAAGGTCGCCGAGCACATGCACGACGGCCCGGGCGGCTTCGGCACGTCCCGCAAGGCCGTGATGGAACAGATCGACGCGTCGCTGCGCCGCCTCGGCACCGACTACGTCGACCTCTACCAGGTCCACCGCTTCGACCCCCGCACCCCGGTCGAGGAGACGATGGAGGCCCTGCACGACGTCGTCCGCGCCGGCAAGGCCCGCTACATCGGCGCCTCGTCGATGTTCGCCTGGCAGTTCGCGAAGATGCAGCACGCCGCTCAGACGCACGGTTGGACCACGTTCGTCTCCATGCAGGACCAGTACAACCTCGTCCAGCGCGGCGAAGAGCTCGAGATGTTCGGCCTCCTCGCCGACCAGGGCGTCGGGAGCCTGCCCTGGAGCCCGCTCGCCGCCGGCGTGGTCGCTCGCCCCTGGGGAAGCAGCGGCAGCACCCGCAGCCAGACCAACCCCCGAGCCGACTTCCAGGGCCGACCGCTATGGCTCGACACCGACAAGGCCACCATCGACGCCGTCGAACGCATCGCCACCGAGCGGGGCGTGGCCATGGCCACCGTCGCCCTGGCCTGGGTGCTGCGCAACCCGGTCGTCGACGCCCCGATCGTCGGCGCCACCAAGCCGCACCACCTCACCGACGCCGTCGCCGCACTCGACCTGACCCTCACCGACGACGAGGTCACCGCCCTCGAGCAGCACTACACGCTGCGCGAACCGACCTACTTCTGAACCCGCCCGAGCGCCGCACCAGCCACGGCCCCGTCCACGTACGAACCAGCAGCCACGCACCCAACCGAGCACTGCGGCTCATGCCCGCCGTCAGAACAAGGAGCACCACCATGACGTCCCCGCTGACCGCGACGGCGGCCCTCGTCACCGGCGCCAGCAGCGGCATCGGCCGCGCCACAGCCCTCGAGCTCGCCCGCCTCGGCTCCTCGGTCGCGGTCGTGGCCCGCCGCCTAGACCGCCTCGACACGCTGGTCGCCGAGATCACCGACGCCGGCGGCACCGCGCTCGCGATCAGCGCAGACGTCTCCGAGCGTGACCAGGCCGAGCAGGCCGTGTCGACAGCCGTCGAGCACTTCGGCCGCCTCGACATCCTCGTCAACAACGCCGGACTGATGCTCCTCGGACGCGTCTGCGACGTCGACGTCGACGAGTGGGACCAGATGATCGCGATCAACCAGAAGGGCCTGCTCTACACCACGCACGCCGCGGTGCCGCACCTGCTCGACGCGGCCAAGGACGGGCCACGCCAGGTCGCCGACATCGTCAACATCTCCTCCCTGGCCGGGCGCACGACCTTCCCCACCTCCGGGGTCTACAGCATGACCAAGTTCGGGGTGAACGGCTTCAGCGAAGCGCTACGCCAAGAGCTCGCGCCCGACCACGTCCGCGTCGGCGTCCTCGAGCCCGGCAAGGTCGACACCGAGCTCGACTCGCACAACAACGCCGAGATCCTCGCCGACATCGAGAAGAACTTCGGCGGGTTCACCATGCTCGACCCCCACGACATCGCCGACGGCGTCGCCTACATGGTCACCCGGCCCGCCCACGCCGCCATCGGCGAGCTGTGGGTCATGCCCACCGCTCAGGCCTAATCCCTGCCCGCCCCGGCACCCCTCCAACACCCGAACCCGCATCCGCACGAAGGACGCTGCCGTCAACGCAGCAAATTCAGTCCCAGGAGAGCCATGCCCCTCGCCGTTCGTTTCCGTGCCCTCGGAGGACCTGACGTCCTCTCCGTCGACGAGGTCGACACCCCCGAGCCGGGGCCGGGTGAGGTCCGCATCCGCACCCGTGCTCTGGCCCTGAACCGCGCGGACGTCATGTTCCGCACCGGTACCCACTTCTTCGAACCCCGTTTCCCCCAGGCCACCGGCCTGGAGGCGGCCGGGACCGTCGACGCCGTTGGCCCCGACGTCGCCGGGCTCGCCGTCGGGGACCGGGTCAGCGTCGTCCCTGCGTTCGCGGTGCCCGACTACCCGCTGCACGGCGAGCTGGTCCTCGCCCCGGCCCGCGCGGTGGTCAAGCACCCCGACCGGCTGTCGTGGGAAGAGGCCGCCGCGCTGTGGATGGCGTACGCCACCGCCTACGGCGGGCTCGTCGACATCGCCGGCCTGCGCGCCGGCGACGTCGTCGTCGTCTCGGCCGCGTCGAGCAGCGTCGGGCTTGCCGCCCTCCAGATCGCCGCGATGATCGGCGCCACCCCGATCGCGCTGTCGCGCACCTCGGACAAGCGCGACGAGCTCCTCGCCGCCGGCGCCAGCGCCGTCATCGCCACCGGCGAGGAGGACCTGCGCGGCCGGCTGGCGGACATCACCGGCGGCGCCGGGGTGGACGTCGTCTTCGACCCTGTCGGCGGGCCACTGCTCAGCGAGGTCGCGGAAGCAGCCGCGGAATACGCCACCATCGTCATCTACGGTGCCCTCAGCGACAGCCCGACCACCCTGCCCGTCCTGGCGTTGCTGCAGCACCGGCTCACCCTGCGCGGCTACGACGTGGTCGAGGTCGTCGGCGACGACACCCGCCTGGCCCGTGCCGTCGCCTTCATCAACCACGGCATCACCACCGGCGCGCTACGGCCCACCGTTGACCGCACCTTCGCCCTCAGCGCCATCGCCGACGCCTACACCTACCTCGAGAGCAACGCCCAGGTCGGCAAGGTCGTCATCACGATGCCGCAGACCGACACCACCTGATCCACTCCGGTTCGTCCTAAGAGGCCACGCCATGCCCCTGACCGTGAGAGTACGAACCCAGCACCTCCGACCTCGCGCGTGGTGGCGACGTCCTGGATCGAGAACGATACCGACGCAAAACCGATCTCTAAGACCTCTTGTCCGTTCTCGTATGACGGTGGTTGAGCGCGAGGTGTGAGACGCCGAACATGCTCGAACGGGTGCCCGTTGGCCGGTCTTCGTACGGTCACTGCGCGAGGTCTTGCTAGTCGGGTGCCGTTGTCGCGAAGCTCTCCTACGTCGTCCGTTCACCGGACCCAGGCGGCCTGCGGGTCGGGATGAGAAGCATCTCTTGCTCCCAGGACGGTCGGTTGCAGGCGACGAACGCGCCCGCAAGCTTGACGTCTTGCGGCTTGGGGCCGCCCACGGCGATCGACTCGCGGGTGTCGATCACCGTGCACGGGGAGACGGTCCCGTGCCGATGCCGTGGCTGACGCTGGTGTGGATGCCGTTGGGTAGGTCGCTGACCGAGACCGAGAGGTCGAGGGTGTCACCTCTCCCGGCGGAGCCGGGCGGACGGCGACGTCCAAGCGGTCAGAGCCGGCCAGAAGGCCGGCTGCGCCGGTGGCTGTTCCGCTTCTGAGGACGTTCGGCTTCTGAGGACGTGAGGCAGGTCGTCGTCGTGGGTGCCGAGGAGGCGAGGATCAGTCTGTCGTCGGCTGACAACCATGAGGGGCACTCGCGCGTGGAGGTGGTGTGGAGGCGCTGAGATCGGTGGACGCGACGAGGCCGGGCGAACCCCCGCCGACGACCACGCTCGCATCGCTCTTCGCCGCCCATCACGTGCGGCTGGTCCGGGTCGCGTGGCTGCTCGTGCGCGACGTGGGGGTTGCCGAGGAGCTCGTCCAGGACGCCTTCGTCGACCTGCACTCCCGCTGGGCGCGGCTGAAGCGGCCGGAGGACGCGGCCGGCTACCTGCACGTGTCGGTGGTGAACCGCTGCCGCTCGGCACTCAGGCACCAGAACGTCGTGCGCTCGGCCCCCGCGAAGCGGTGGGAGGACGCCGACAGCGCCGAGGACCAGGCGCTCCTCAGCCTCGAGCGTCGCCGGGTGTTGGACGGGCTGGCCGAGCTGTCACAGCGGCAGCGTGAGGTGCTCGTCCTCCGCTACTACGCGCAGCTGAGCGAGGCAGAGACCGCCGCGGCGCTCCAGATCAGCAGGGGAGCCGTGAAGAGCCATGGCGCCCGTGGCGTCCACGCCCTGCGGCACGTCCTGGGAGTTCCCGATGAGGCTTGATCAAGATCCACGACTGATCTCGGCGCTGCAGAAGGCGATGGACGCCGAGGCCGAGCAGGTCCAGCCGTCACCGGGCGCCTGGGACCGCTTGCAGGAGCGGCTCGTGGCCGAGCGCCTCCGGCCGGTCCGGACACGGTGGAAGACCGGTTGGCCGGTGGCCCTGGCCGGCGTCTCCGTCGCCCTGGTCGTCGTGGCGCTCGTGCTCCTGACGCTCGGCGGCCCCCAGCGGGCGGCGGTCCCGGCCGACACCGTCAGCGCGTTCCCGTCGCCGGTCAGCACCGCCCCTTCCGGCAGGTACCGCCCGAGCCAGCCGAGGGTCGCGTGGACGATCTACCGGCCGGGCACCGACGGACTGCTCGTCGACGCGGCCCGCGCGAGCGCCCCGTACGACCCGGTGCAGGCCGTCGAGTCGCTCTTCGAGCAGGCCCCGACGGTGCCCGGAGCAGTGTCCTTCCCCAGGAACGGCGCCAACCGGGTCAAGAGCCTCACCTACCTCGACGGGACGGTGCACCTCGACATGGCATCCGTCGACGACCAGACGCGTCCCAGAGGTCCCGGAGCCGACGCACAGGCACGGCTGTGGGTCGAGTCCTGGGTGCGCACCGCCGACGAGGCGTTCGACTCCTTCGGGCCCGTCGTCATCACCCTGAACGGCAGCCCGACCACCCTGTACGGCTCGGTCGACACGACGCAACCGCTCTTCGACCCGCGGGTCGAGATCGCGTACACCGGCTCGATCTTCTTCCCCGGCCCTTCGGAACGAGTCACGTCACCGGTCGGCATCGCCGCGATGCCGGGCGCCGTAGGAGACCAGCTCGTCGTGACGGGTCGAGACGGCCGGACGGTCGCGAGCCTCAAGGCGGACGCCGCCGGCGGGGGCCGCACCGTCCTCAGCAGCGCACCGGAGCTCGACCCCGGCGACTACACCCTGACCCTTCGAAGCCGGTCGGGTCAGGTCCAGGAACAGCGCAGCTTCACCGTCACCGGCAGCGCCCCGTCAGGCGCCCGCAGTCCCGTCACAGATCCGCCGACCACACCGGTCGCGACCACCCTGGTGTACTTCCCCGGACCCAAGGACACGCTGCTGGCCGAACCGCGACCGAAGACGACCCTCCTCGAGGCCGTGGCCGCGGTCGGGCGAGAGCCCTCCAGCAACGACGCCTCCTGGCCCTTCGGGTCCTTGACGCTCTCCAGCGTCGCCGAGCAGGACGGCGCGGTCCTGGTCGACTACGCCGGCGACGACAAGATCCGTCCGACCGATCCCGACGCGGCGAAGGCCGCGTTCTGGGCCCAGAGCCTCGTGCACACGGTCTCGGCGTACGTCGGCCGACCAGTCCCTGTCCAGGTGACGCTGCGCGGGAAGAGCTTCCTGCTCTTCGACGCCCTCGACTCCACCGAACCCATCCCGTTCCGACCCCTGGACGAGCGACTGACCGACGGGTTGACCCTGCCGGACGCCGTGCCGGCGCCGGGCCCGCTCCAGGTCGTCGGAGCCCTGGACCAGCGTCGCGACGACGTGACCTGGTACGTCATCGACACGATCACCGAGGAGACGCTCTACCAGGGCACCGCCCCGGTCGCCGCGGACCACAGCTACGGATTCTCGCTGGTCCTGCCGCCCGGTACCTACAAGATCAGGGTCGACGCGGCCAGACGCGGCGCCGCCCCGGCCCAGACCGCCACCGCCGGCTTCGAGATCGTCTGACCTGGCCCAGCACCTCTTCGGCGACTCGGGGTCGCCCGCGCGACGCAGAGCGAGCCTGGTCTCGATCCCGCCCTCGGGCGACAGGGGACGGCTCGAGCCCGCGCATCCGCGCAGTGTCACCCGGCGTGACGACACGAGTGGCGAGCCACTTCATCAGCGAGGTGACCAACCCTCGACGCCACGGCCGCGCCGAGCGCGACGACGAAGGTCGCGTGGGACCGCACCACCGCCTACGTGTTCGTCAAGACCACCGATGAGGACCACGCTTGGCGCCTTCTGCAGCGACTCGCCGACTTCCTGGCTCGGCTTCGGCGACGTCGACCTCGAGGTCCCGGAGAGATGCGCTGCGCCCCGAGAGCCGCTGCGCTGCAAGGAGTGCGATCAGCTTCGCGTCAGCCGCCGCCGAACCGGGCTCTCCTGCGCGTCGGCCGATCCTGACGCCGACACACAGTGCGGAGAGGACCAGACCGGCCGTCAGCACGACCAGCCCGACCGCCTCTTCGTGGCCGACCACGAGCAGGCCCGTCGTCGACTCGTACGTCTGTTCGGAGAGAGGGGCGTAGGCGACCAGCCGAAGGATCGGCTCTGGTAGCCGACCACGGTCAGGCAACCACCTGTGGCCAGAAAGACCGCCGCCGCGACGCTCCACAGACCCGACCCAGCCCTCATGGAAACGATCCTGTCGCGTGGCTGGATCCGCAGCAAGACAACCCGCTCAGTGACGCATCGACGACGGAGCCTCTTGCCAGCAGACAAGGCCTCCATGATTTCTTGGAGCACGCGCGCGGGATCGTCGAGGAGCGCATGCAGGCAACCCTCGAGCGGGCAGCCGCCGAGAGCGGGCGGCGTCTCGCACGCTGCGTTCAGCTGCTGTCGACCGGAAGCTGGAGGGAACGAGCCACAACGAGGTCGACGCGGCCACTGATCTCGTCGACCTCGGGGAAGCGGCTCACCTGCCAGACCGTCCATCGCTCTGGCCGCGCCACGTCGGCTACGGCGTGCCGCTGGGCGCTGGGTGGCCCCTCCTGCTCGTCGAAGCGGGCAGGACCGTCAGCCGACCTTGCACTCCCCGCACACGCCGAAGATCTCCAGCTGGTGCTCCACCTCCGTGAAGCCGTGCTCCGCGGCGACCTGGTCGGTCCAGGCCTCGATCGCGGGGCCCTCGACCTCGACAGTGCGGCCGCAGTCGCGGCAGACGAGGTGGTGGTGGTGCCCGGTCGAGCAGCGGCGGTAGGCGGTCTCGCCGTCGTCGGTGCGGATCGCGTCGAGCTGCTCGGCGTCGACCATCAGCTGCAGCGTGCGGTAGACCGTCGTCAGGCCGATGTCCTCGCCGGCGTGGCGCAGGTCGTCGTGGATCTGCGCGGCCGTGCGGAACTCCGACGTCCGCTGCAGCAGCTCACCGACCGCCGTGCGCTGGCGCGTGGTGCGCTGCGGCGTACGAGGCATCAGGACACCACCTCCGTGGCCATTCTGGGCGCCCGGGGCAACCGGCGGTCGCGCACGCCGCCGACGACGCGGCACACCACGTAGATCAGGAAGGACAGGGTCGTCACGTACGGGCTGATCGGGATCGAGCTGCCGAGCGCGAGCAGGATCCCGCCGACCATCGACACCACGGCGAAGACCGTGGACAGCACCGGCACCAGGACCGGCGAGGCGGAGACGCGCAGGGCCGCGGCGGCGGGGGTGACCAGCACCGACAGCACCAGCAGCGAACCCACGATCTGCACCGAGACCGCCACGGACATGCCCAGCAGCACCATGAACACGATCGACAGGGCGACCGCGGGCACCCCGCGGGCCTCGGCGACCTGCGCGTCGATGCTGACGAACATCAGCGGGCGCCACACCAGCAGCAGCCCGACGACGACGATCCCGCAGATGACCAGCAGCGCGGTCAGCCGCGGGTTGTCGACGGCGACGATCTGGCCGGTGAGCAGCCCGAACTTGTTCGCCGCGCGCCCGGAGTAGAGGGAGAGGCAGAGGATCCCGAGGCCGAGGCCGAAGGGCATCAGGACGGCGATGATCGAGTTCCGGTTGCGCGCCCGGCTGCCCAGGATCCCGATCAGCAGCGCCGCGGCCAGCGAACCCGCCAGCGAGCCCTCGACGACCCCGATGCCGAACAGCAGCCCCGCGGCCGCGCCGGCGAAGGACAGCTCGCTGATCGCGTGCACGGCGAAGGCCAGGTCGCGGGCCATGACGAAGACGCCGATCAGCCCGCCGGTGAGCCCGAGCACCGCGCCGGCGACCACCGAGTTCCGCACGAGCGCCAGCAGCTCGCCGTAGCCCTCGAAGTTGAAGAGCTGTGAGAAGAGGTCGAGGTGCATCAGTGGTCCGCCCCGTCGTGGTGAGGGGCGTGCTCGTGGCCCTCGTGCGCGTGGTCGGGCAGCCCGACCACGATGATCCGGCCGCGCGCGCGGATGACCTCCACCGGTGTCCCGTAGAGGTCGCTCAGCACCTCGGAGGTGAACACGTCGTCGACCGAGCCCACCAGCGCCTGCCCGTTGGCCAGGTAGACGACGGTGTCGACCATGTCGAGCACCGGGTTCACGTCGTGGGTGATCATCAGGACGGCGCGGTCGTGGTCGCGGCGACTGGCGTCGATCAGGTCGCTGACCGCGCGCTGCTGGTGCAGGTCGAGCGAGATCAGCGGCTCGTCGCAGAGCAGCAGCCTCGAGTCGCCGATCAGCGCCTGCCCGATCCGGAGCCGTTGCTGCTCACCGCCCGACAGCGAACCGATCCGCGTACGCCCGAACGCGCGGGCGTCCACCGTGTCGAGCATGGCGTCGACGCGTCGGCGCCGGTCCCTGCTGGGCAGCGGCAGCCCGAAGCGGGTGCCGTCGATGCCCAGGGCCAGGAAGTCGCGCGCCCGCAGCGGGGTGCCGCGGTCGGCGAGGTGCTGCTGCGGGACGTAGCCGACCGAGCGGTGGCCCCGCCGCACGGGCTCGCCGAGGATCTCGATGGAGCCGCTGGTGAGGGCCTGCGTGCCGAGGACGGCGCGCAGCAGGCTCGTCTTGCCCGAGCCGTTCGGGCCGAGGATCGCGACGAACTGCCCGGGCCGCACGTCGAGCGTCAGGCCCGACCAGAGCAGCCGGTCGCCGTAGCCGAGCGCGGCGTCGCGGATGGCGAGGACCGGCGGGGCGAGCTCTGCGGGCGTACGCCCTGCCGCCTCCGCCGTCACGGGGCCCATCATCCCTGCCGCGGCGCTCATCCCTGCAGCGCGCCGCCCACCGCGTCGAGGTTGCGCTGCATCCAGCCGACGTAGTCGAGGCCGGCGGGCAGCGTCTCGGTCATCCCCACGACGGGCACACCGGCGGACTTGGCGGCAGCGAGCACGGCCTCGGTCTGCGGACCGGTGGTCTGCTCGTTGTACGCGAGCAGCCCGACCTTCTTGCCGCTGAAGAGGGCCTCGGTCTCCTGCAGGACGGCCGGCGGCACGTCGCTGCCCTCCTCGATCGCCTCGCTGAACTCCTCGGGGGTCCGGTTGACCAGGCCCGACGCGTCGAGCAGGTAGAGCGGGACGGGCTCGGTGATGGCGACGCCGGTGCCGCGGTGCTCGGCGGCGAGGGTCTCCTCGCTCTTCTCCAGGCCCTCGAGCTTGGTGGTGAAGGCGGCTGCGTTGGTCCTGAACGTCTCGGCCCGGTCAGGCGCGATCGCCGACAGGTCCTGCTGCACCTGGTCGGTGAGCTTGACCATCGTCGGGAAGTCGTACCAGAGGTGCTCGTTGAACTCGCCCTCGGCGGGCTCCTGGTCGTAGCCGGAGACGTCGGCGACGTTCAGCACGCGCGGCTTCGCAGTGGTCGCCGAGAGCATCGTGGCGACGAAGTCGTCGTAGCCGCCGCCGTTCTCGACGACGAGCTGGGCCTTGCTGAGGGCGAGCTGCGTACGGGCGTTGGCCGTGTACTCGTGCGGGTCCTGGCTGGGGTCGTCGATGATCGAGGTGACCTCGACGGCGTCGCCGCCGATCGTCTTGACGATGTCGCCGTAGACGTTGGTGGAGGCGACGACGCTGACGGTGCCTGCGGCGCCGGATGACGCCGGTGCGGCGGAGCCGGCTGAGCCCGAGCAGGCCGTGAGCCCGAGGAGCAGGGCGGCGGCGGGCAGGGCGGGGACGAGCAGGCGGCGCATGGTGGCGGGTGACCTTCCGGCGGGACGAGGACGACGCGTCCGACGCTAATGAGACTGAAAACGATTGTCAAAAGCGTACGTCGGTCCCGGGTGCGGTGCGGAGAGCCAGAGCTAGCGGGCCCGGGACTGCCGGGACGAGGGTCCGGACACGGCAGCGCCGCCCCGCCCTGGTGGGCGAGGCGGCGCAGGACGCTCGGAGCCGGGGCTCAGTGCTCGTCGTAGTGGTCGTCGTGCGCGGAGTGGCGGTGCCCGTCGTGGACGTAGTCGACGTGGTCCTCGTGCTGGACGGACTCGTGGCCGCAGCCGTCGCCGTGGGTGTGGGAGGAGTGGTCCTCGACGTGGGTCTCGTGCTCGGTGGTCTGCTCGGTCATCTCGGTCTCCTCGTGGGTCGTGGCGACCCCGTCGGAGGGTCGGCAGGACCAGTCAAGGACGCGTCCCGGGCTGACGCAACACGATGCTGACAACCGCTTCGACAACCAGGTCCGACAGCGGCGTCCGCCCTGGTCAGCGCCCCCTGCGGACCGACTCGAGCAGCAGCTGCGCGACGTCGATCACCTCGGGTGCCGGCTTGCCCGAGCCGTTCGCCAGTGCGTCCGTCCCGTCGGTGAGCATCGTGCGGCAGAAGGGGCAGCCGGTCGCGATCGCCCCCGGCGCCGCGTCGGTCGCTCCGGCGGCGGCGAGGGTGGCGACGGCCTCCTCGGTGCGGTTGGCGTTGATCCGGGTGCCGAGGTCCTCCTCCATCCACATCCGCGCGCCGCCGGCGCCGCAGCAGAAGGAGTCCTTGCCGCTGCGGGGCATCTCGGCGACCGTCGTGCCCGGCAGCGCGCCGAGCAGCTCGCGCGGGGGCTCGTACACCTGGTTGTGCCGGCCGAGGTAGCAGGGGTCGTGGTAGGTGATGGTTCGCTGCTCGGCGTCGTCGGCCGGCGCGACCGGGGTGAGCCGGCCCTCGCGGACGAGGCGGTTCAGCAGCTGGGTGTGGTGCACGACCTCCATCGTCAGGCCGAGCTGGGGGTACTCGTTCTTGAGCGAGTTGAGGCAGTGCGCGCAGGTGGCGACGACCTTGGTGGCCTTCGCCTCGCGCAGCGTCTCGGTGTTCTCCGCGGCCAGCTGCTGGAAGACGAGCTCGTTGCCCGCGCGTCGGGCCGGGTCGCCGGTGCAGGTCTCTCCCTTGCCCAGGACCGCGTACGAGACGCCCGCGGTCTGCAGCAGCTCGGCCACGGCGCGGGTCGTCTTCTTCGCGCGGTCGTCGTACGCGCCGGCGCAGCCGACCCAGAAGAGGTAGTCGACCTGGCTCAGGTCCTCGACGTCCTCGTCGTGCGGGCCGCCGACGAGCGGCACGTGGAAGGGCAGGTCCTTGGCCCAGTCCATCCGCGTGCGGGGGCTCGCGTTCCACGGGTTGCCCTTGGATTCCAGGCCCTTGAACATGCCGTTCAGCTGGCTCGGGAATTCCGACTCCATCAGGACCTGGTTGCGGCGCAGGTCGACGATGTGGTCGACGTGCTCGATGTCGACCGGGCAGGCCTGCACGCACGCGCCGCAGCTCGTGCACGACCACAGGACGTCGGGGTCGATGACCGCGACGACCCCGTCCTGCACGGAGATCGGATCCGGCTCGGCGTACCCGGTGGGGCCGACCAGCGGGCGGGACGCCTCGAGGCGGAGCGCCTCGGGCAGCGCGTCGCGCTCGTCCTCGGGGGTCAGCAGGAAGGGCGCCTTCGCGTACGCGTGGTCGCGCAGGCCCATGACGAAGAGCTTGGGGGAGAGCGGCTTGTCGGTCGCCCACGCCGGGCAGGCGTCCTGGCAGCGGCCGCACTCGGTGCACGAGGTGAGGTCGAGCAGGCCCTTCCAGGTGAAGTCCTCGATCTTCGCGGTGCCCAGGCTCGCGTCCTCGTCGAGCGCGTCGAGGTCGCTGAAGTCGACCGGCTCGCCACCGGCCCGGACGGGAGGGAGGGCCCCGAGCGCGGGGGCGCCGTCGGCGTTGCGCTTGAACCAGATGTTCGGCCAGACCGTGAACCGGTGCCAGGCGACGCCCATGGTCGTGTCGAGCCCGAGCACGACGAACCAGGCCATGGAGATGACGATCTTGGCCGCCGCGATCAGGACGACCGCCGTCTCGGCGGCGCCGGTCGCGATGCCGGACGGGAGCAGGAACCACGTCAGCGGGAAGTCCCAGCGCGTCGTCTCGGCCAGCAGCTGCGACTCGAGCGCGCGCAGCAGCAGGACGCAGACGACGATGCCGAGGATCGTCAGCTCGACGTAGAGGCCCTTGCCGCCGTGCGAGCCGAAGAAGCGCGAGGCCCGGCCCCGGCCGCGCTGCGACGCGCGGACGTAGATGAGGTAGCCGATCGCGACGAGGCCGGCCCAGGCGATGAGCTCGGCGGCCCACTCGTACGCCTTCCAGTGCCCGATGACCGGCAGCACGAAGCGCGGGTCGAACAGCTGCCCGTACGCGGTGACGAGGGTGAAGAAGAGGGCGCCGAAGGCGACGAACACCAGCCAGTGCGCCGCGCCGACCCACGGGCGCTGGAGCATGCGGGTGTGGCCGATGGTCTCGACGACCATCGTGCGCCAGCGCCGGGCGGGGGAGTCGCTGCGGTTCGCTGGTCCGCCGAGCGACACCGTGCGCACGATCGTCCGCACCGCCCGGACGAAGAGCGCCACCCCGACCACCGAGATCGCCAGCGCCAGCACCCGCGCCGCCATGACCGCCACGTCAGACATGGCTGCATGTTACTCGTGAGTAACTTGTGCCGGGTCCGTGTCGGCGCCGAGTGTGACGACACCCCGAGGACCTCGGGTGGGAAGCCCTGCTCGAGACCGGCGCGCCGTCACACTCGGCATCAGGCCCCCAGGGAGCGGGGGAGCGGTACCGGGGCGCGCCGGGGAACGCAGGTGGAATTGTCGGCAGCCCCCGTTAGTGTCGTGGGCGACATGTCCGGGTGAGGTTCATTCGAGATCTTCGGTGGGGTACGCGTGATCGAGTTCGAGTCCGTGAGCAAGACGTTCTCGGGGGGCACGCACGCCGTCCAGGACCTGAGCCTGAGCATCCCGTCGGACCAGATCACCGTGATCGTCGGCCCCTCGGGTTGCGGCAAGACCACCACGCTCCGCATGATCAACCGCATGCTCGAGCCGTCCAGCGGCCGCATCGTGTGGGACGGCAAGCCGCTCAAGAGCCAGCGCAAGACGACGCTGCGCCGCCAGATGGGCTACGTGATCCAGAGCGGCGGGCTCTTCCCGCACCGCACCATCGTCGAGAACATCGGGACCGTCCCCGGCCTGCTCGGCTGGGACCGCACCAAGACCCGCAAGCGCTCGATGGAGCTGCTGGCCAACGTCGGCCTCGACCGGGGCATGGCCGAGCGCTACCCCGCGCAGCTCTCCGGCGGCCAGCAGCAGCGCGTGGGCGTCGCCCGGGCGCTGGCCGCCGACCCGCTGGTCATGCTCATGGACGAGCCCTTCTCCGCGGTCGACCCGGTCGTGCGCACCGAGCTCCACGAGTTCTTCCTGTCGCTGCAGCGACAGATCAGCAAGACGATCGTCCTGATCACGCACGACATCGACGAGGCGATCAAGCTCGGCGACCAGGTGGCGATCCTGCGCGTCGGCGGCCGGCTGGCCCAGGTCGGCCCGCCGCAGCAGCTGCTCGACGAGCCGGCCGACGCCTTCGTCGAAGGGTTCGTCGGGCGCGACCGCGGCTACCGCTCGCTGTCGTTCCTGCCCGCCGACGGCCTGCGGCTGGGCGAGGTCGCGGTGGTCCGCGAGGCCGCGTCGAGCGGTCACCAGGGCCCGACGCTCGTGCTCGACGGCGACGCCCGACCCGTCGGCTGGGTCGACGAGGAGCGGGCCGGCCTCGTGCACCCGATCGGCGGCACGTTCGTGCGCGAGGCCGACACGCTCCGGGCCGCGCTCGACTCCGCGCTCACCTCGCCGTACGCGATCGCGGTGGCCGTCGAGCCCGACACCGGCCGCTACGCCGGCGTCGTGACCGCGGACGAGATCCTCGACCAGGTCCGCGACCGCCGCAGCGGCAGCCCCGAGTCGATCACGGTCGAGGCCGCCGAGGCCCGTGAGCAGCAGTCAGCCGAGGCGCAGACGGCCGTCACGACGGCGTACGCCCAGCTCGACGACAGCGGTGACCCGGTAGCGGACCAGCCCGAGCGCGACGAGGCGGCCGGCGAGCCCGACCAGGTCGACACGGCCGGGGCGACGACCGAGGTGCCTTCGACCGAGCAGCAGCTCGCCCCGGGTGGGGCGACCGCGGCCGGTCTCGGCGAGCCCGGAACCGTCGCGCGCGACGCCGGGACGGACGAGGCGGGGGAGACGAGGCCCGAGAGGCAGCCCGCCGAGGAGCAGCCCGCCGAGGCGCGGCCGACCGAGGACGACCAGCCGACGGCGGTCCGCGAGGCCGTCACCGACGAGCCGGGTGGGCCGGAGGAGCAGCCCCGCCAGTCCGGGCTGTACCGGACCCCGCGCTCCCTCCCGCACGAGGAGGGCCCGCGCGGATGAACCTCGACTGGAGCTGGATCACCCGCAACCTGAGCATGATCGGCAGCCTGACGGCGCAGCACGCGGTGCTGTCCGTCCTGCCCGTCCTCGCCGCGCTGGTCGTCTCGATCCCCCTGGGCTTCCTCGTCTACCGGACCGGCCGGGCGGCCAACGTCATCCTGGCCGTGCTCGGGGTCGTCTACTCCATCCCCTCGCTCGCCCTGTTCGTCGCGCTGCCGCTCGTGCTCGGGACGGGCATCCTCGACCCGGTGAACATCGCCGTGGCCCTCGCGATCTACTCCGTCGCGCTCCTGGTGCGCAGCGTGGTCGACGGGCTGCGCTCGGTCCCGTCGGCGGTGAAGCAGTCGGCCGAGGCGGTCGGCTTCGGGTGGTTCCAGCGGCTGGTGCGCGTGGAGCTGCCGCTGGCCATGCCGGTCGTGTTCGCCGGGCTGCGGGTGGTGAGCGTCTCGAACATCGCGCTGGTCAGCGTGGCCGTCGTCGTCGGCGGCGGTGCGCTCGGACAGCTCTTCAGCATCGGCCTCGCGCGCTACTTCTACACGCCGGTGATCGTGGGGCTCGTCCTGACGCTCCTGCTGGCGCTCGTCGTCGACGCGATCATCCTGCTGATCCAGCGAGGGGCCCTGCCCTGGGCGAGGAGGCGGGTCGCGTGAGCTACTTCTCCTTCCTCCTCGACGCGAGCCGCTGGGGCGGCTCCGGCGGCATCGGGCAGCTGCTCCTGCAGCACCTCCTGTACACGGTCGCGGCCGTCGCCATCGGCGCGGTCATCGCCATCCCGCTCGGCGTCCTCATCGGGCACACCGGGAGGGGCGGCTTCCTCGTCATCGGCCTGAGCAACGCGGCCCGCGCCATCCCGTCGATCGGCTTCCTCGTGCTCGTCGTGCTGCTGCTAGGCACCGGCTCGGGCAAGGTCGTCCTCGTCCTCGCGGTGCTCGCGCTGCCGGCCGTGCTGACCGCGACGGCCGCCGGCGTCGCGGGAGCCGACGCCGACGCCGTGTACGCCGCGAGGGCGCTGGGCATGACGGGAGGACAGGTCGTCGCCCGCATCGAGTGGCCGCTGGCTCTCCCGCTGGTCGTGTCCGGGCTCCGCAGCGCCACGCTCCAGGTGGTGGCGACCGCGACCGTCGCCGCGTACGCCGCCGGTGGCGGTCTCGGGCGGCTGCTGATCAGCGGGCAGCTCAACCGCGACTACTCCCAGATGTTCGCGGGGGCGGTCCTGATCGCCGCGCTGGCGATCGTGCTCGACCTGCTGATCGGAAGCCTCGGGCGGCTGCTGTCCCGCCGCGTGCGGCGCGCACCCGCCACCCCCTCTGCTGCACCCGCCTAATCTGGCCCGACGGCGGGGAGCGTCCCCGCCCCGATCACGGAGAACCGTCCATGACCATCAAGCGCTCGCTGGCCGCTCTCGGCCTCACCATCACGACGCTCGTCCTGGCCGCCTGCGGCGGCGGCAGCGCCGACCCGCTCGCCAGCTCGGCACCCCCGTCCGCCTCCGCCGGCGGCACCAACACCCCGATCGTCGTCGGGTCCGCGGACTTCACCGAGTCGCAGGTCCTCGGCGAGATCTACGCCCAGGCGCTCACGGCCAAGGGCCTGCAGGCGAGCACCAAGCCGAACATCGGCTCCCGCGAGGTCTACCTCAAGGCCCTGCAGGACTCCTCGATCCAGATCGTGCCCGAGTACACCGGCAACCTGCTGCTCTACGTCGACCAGAACGCGACCGCGACGACCCAGGAGGAGCTGGCGGACGCGCTCCCGAGCGCCCTCCCGTCCGGCCTCAAGATCGGTGAGATCTCGGCGGCCGCGGACCAGGACGTCTACGTGGTCACCAAGGAGTTCTCCGCGCAGAACAACCTCACGTCGCTCGCCGACCTCAAGAACTTCTCCCAGGACATGGTCCTCGGTGGACCGTCGACCCTCGAGACGCGGGCCTACGGCGTGCCCGGGCTGAAGGGCGTCTACGGCGCCACGCTCAAGCAGTTCAAGCCGTACGAGTCGAGCGCGGTGCGTGCCAAGGACCTCAACGACGGCAAGATCCAGCTCGGCGAGTTCTTCACCACGGAGAGCGTCATCGCCGACAACGGCTACGTCGCCCTCGCCGACCCGCAGTCGATGATCCTGCCGCAGAACGTCGTGCCCCTGATGCAGGGCGCTGTCGCCGACAACGCCCAGGTGAAGGCCGCGCTCGACCCGGTGCAGGCCGCGCTCACGACGGACGACCTGACCGCGCTCAACAAGCAGGTGGACGTCGACAAGATGGACCCGAACCAGGTGGCAGCCTCCTGGCTCAAGAGCAAGGGCCTCGCCTGACCTGAGGCGCTCGTCGCAACGCCCCCGGTGCCTCTCGGCTCCGGGGGCGTTGTGCGTGTCACGCTCCCGGAGCCTGTCGAAGCGCCCGCAGCGGGTCAGCGTGCTCTGGGATCGAGCAGCTCAGCCCTCAGAAGGCGAATCGCTGGAGGTGCGCCCAGGGCCCGCCCTCGTAGCGCCACAGGTCGAGCCCGACCGCGTCGACGTCGACCGGCCGGAACTCCGCCTCCAGCGCCTCGACCGTGCGGCGGGCGACCGCGGGGTCGACCTTGTTCTGCAGCGTGACGTGCGCCCGCAGCCGCTGCTGGTCCTGGCGCGTGAGCCACGGGGACCAGGCCTCCTGGAGACGCCCGTGCAGGCGGGCGAGCGCAGGGCTGGCCACCCCGTACGCCGCGCCGCGGCCCAGGCTCATCACCCGGTCGACGCGCAGCGGCACGGGACCCTCACCCGCCGCCTCGGCGAGGTAGGAGCGGACCTCGCCCTCGTGCTCCCCGGGCACGGCGTGGAAGAGCGTCAGGTGCGCCCCGATCACCGTCCGTCCCGCCGGGAACCACTCCCGACGCAGCGCGTCGAGCTCGCCCTGCAGGTCGTCGGGCAGGGCGAGCGTCACGACGAGCGGGGCGGCCGCTCGCTCGCCGCCCCGCCCGCCGCCTGCGTGCCCGTGACCGGTCAGGGGAGGTAGTAGGTCGGGTTGGGCAGCTTGACCGCGCGGTCGGCGTACCCGCCGAGCAGGTCGGAGTACTGGTCGCCGAAGGTCGCGACGACCGTGTAGCCGAGGTCGTCCTCGATGTGGGCCCGCGTCTTCGACTTGTACTCGATCGTCGTGCACGTGGAGCC
Source organism: Microlunatus sagamiharensis (assembly GCF_900105785.1). Classification (NCBI taxonomy): domain Bacteria; kingdom Bacillati; phylum Actinomycetota; class Actinomycetes; order Propionibacteriales; family Propionibacteriaceae; genus Microlunatus; species Microlunatus sagamiharensis. The sequence continues at coordinate 3,375,891 of NZ_LT629799.1, read as the reverse complement.
GCCGACGCAGCCGCTCACCCACGCGGGGTAGGGCTGGCCGCTCTTCGGCTTGGTGAAGAAGCGGTCGGCGACGAACGCGTCGGCGGGGTAGCCCACCTTGGCCAGGTTGGCGATCGTCGCGGCCTTCTGGCCGTCGTTGCGCCCGGTCAGCCCGAAGATCGTGAAGCCCGCCTTCTGCGCCGCCTTCACGTACGACACCATCGCCGGCGTGGCCGGGAAGCGCTGGTCCTGCACCCACTCGTCCTGCAGCACCGGGTCGAACGTGAAGTGCATGTCGTGCACCTCCATGTCGTAGGTGAACAGCGTCGTGTCGTCGGAGTCGAAGACGAGGGCGGGCTTCTCACCGCGCGCCACGGCCGCCCGGTAGCGCGCCTTGAGCGCGCGGCGCTGCTGGTCGGCGATCTTCGTCAGCTCGCTGATGTAGGGCGAGCGGGTCTTGCTGGCGATGCCGATGCCGGGGTCGCCGTAGTAGACGGCGATCGTCTTCTTGACCGAGTCGACGTTCGGGATGCCCTCGCCGCCGACGTACTGGCCGCTCGAGCCGTCGGGCGCCATCGTGAAGTGCGTGCGGGGGGCGAGCTTCTTCTCCTTGACGCCGGGCAGGTTCGCCGACGGCAGGTAGTAGGTCGGGTTGGGCAGCTTGACCGTGTGGTCGGCGTAGCCGCCCTGCAGGTCGCTCCACTGGTCGCCGTAGTTGGCGACGATCGTGAGGCCCTTCTTGCGCTCGAGGTAGCGGCGGGTGCCGGCCTTGTACTCGACCGTGGTGCACGCCTTCACGTCGACGCAGCGGATGTACGAGGGCTTGGTGCCCTGCCACTTGGTGTAGAAGTCGTCGGCGGTGAAGGCGGTGTAGCCGACCTTGCGGAGGTTGGCCAGGGTGAGCTCCTCCTGGCTCGCCGAGCGGCCGGTCAGGCCGATGATCCGGTAGCCGATCTTGGCCGCGCGGTTGACGTAGTCGACCATCGCCGGGGTCGCCGCGAAGCGCTGGTCGTCGATCCACTGCTGCTGGATCGCCGGGTCGAAGGTGAAGTGCATGGCACTCACCTCCATGTCGTAGGTGAAGAGCGTCGTGTCGTCGGTGTCGAACACGAGCGCGGGCTTCTCGTGCCGCCGCTTGGCCTGGTCGTAGCGCTTCTGCAGCGACGCGTCCTGGGCTCGCACGATGGAGCGCATCTCGGAGATGTAGGGCGAGGTGGTCTTGCTCGCGATGCCCGTGCCCGGGTCGCCGTAGTAGGTGGCGATCGTCTTCTTGACCGAGTCGACGTTCGGGATGCCCTCGCCGCCCTGGGTGCGACCGCTCGAGCCGTCCGGCTTCATCGTGAAGTGCGTGCGCGGCGCGAGGGTCGCCTTCGCGGCGCTCGAGCGCGCGGCCACGTCGACCGTGGTGCTCGACGTGGAAGGGGCGACGGGCTGGGCGCCGGCCGGCGGAGCGACGAGCGCCCCGAGCAGGGCGGTGGCGAGGCCGGCGACGAGCACCGAGGGACGAGGACGGGGCACGAGAACCTCCGGGTCGTGGGGTGAGCCGCAGCAGACCGTACGCCGGGCTATGGACCTCGCGCCACTGCAGCGCTCCCGACCTCCCCGGGGGTCTTGTGGTCCGCCTCGCCCAGGCGCATGCTCACGAGGGTGACGACGAGCCAGCGGGTGCGACCGGCCGAGGCCTTGCGCGCGGCGTGGTCGCGGGTGCGTGCGGCGCTCCCCGTGGCCGCACCGCCCACGTACGCCGAGCCCCAGGACGACCCGCGGGTCGCGTGGCAGCGTCGGCTGGACCGCGTTCGCGCCGCCCTCGAGCAGGGACGCGCCGACCTCGTCGAGCACGGCTGGACGCAGCGGGCGTGGTTCAGCGTGGCGGCCGACGGTGGTGCCGTGCGCAACGCCTCGCCGGCCGAGGCCTTCGACCTGGTCCGCCCGACCAGCCCGGTCTCGGGCGCCTGCCTCGTCGGCGCCCTGCTCCGCCGGGCCGAGGACCCCGACCGGGCCACGACCCACGACGACGTGTGGGGCGCGGTCGACGAGCTCTACGAGGCGCTGCACGAGCGGATGGGCCACTTCTCCTCCCCGCCCGGGCGCGTCGACACCCTCGCCCGCCGCCACGGCAAGCTGCAGGTCCTCACCGCCTGGAACGACGACCCCACCACGAGGCGCGACGACGTCCTCGACCTTCTCGACCGCGCCGTGAGCCGCACCCTGGTCGGCGCCTGCAACGCTTCCTGAAGCCCGTCCGGGGCCCGGGGACGATCCCTGATCCCCCCGCCGGGGCCGGGAACGCTCCCTGAGCTGTCGAAGGGCCGGAACGGGTCGGCGTTCCTCAGGCTCGACGCCAACCTCTTCGAGGCCGTTCGACAGGCTCACGGAGCGTCTTCGGTACGTGGGTCGCTGACACTTACTGAGCCGGTCGAGGGGCCCGGGCCGCTGACGCTCCCTGAGCTTGTCGAAGGGCCCGGAACGGGTTGGCGTCCTCAGCGCCGAGCGGAGCTCAGGCCGAACGCCCCACATCCGCCCGGTCCTGCAGCGCCCGGATGTGCTGCTCGGCGAGGTCCATGAAGGCGCGCGTCGCCGGGCTCAGCGAACCGCCCGGGCGCGTGACGAACGCGAAGTGCTCCTCGAAGACGGGATCGAGGTGCGCCCAGTGCAGCGCGGCGGGGAAGCCGGACCAACCCGTGACCAGGAACGACACGAGCGAGTCCCCGACCCCGTACGCGGCCAGCTCGACCGCCGCGGTCTGGAACTCGACCTCGACCGAGGCGTGCAGCGTCACCCCCGCCCTCTGGGCGCGCTCGGTGAGGCTGCGCCGCAGCGGGTCGTCCTGGGTCCAGCGCGCCTCGGACAGGATCAGCCGGCGCCGGCTCAGCTGCTCGACGTCGACCGGGGCGGCCGTCCGCTCCGGGTCGGCGCTGACGTAGACGACCGTGTCGGTGAGGAGCGGGCGGCTGACCCACAGCCCGCGGTCGTCGATGGGGAGCTGGACGAGGCCGGCCTCGAGGTCGCCGCTCCGTACGGCGTCGGCGACCTCGGAGGAGTTCAGACCCTGCACCCGGATCGCGACGTCGGGGTGCAGCCGGCCGAACTCGGCGGTCAGCGCGGGCAGCAGGTAGAGGTGCGCGCTGCTGAACGTCCCGAAGGAGACGGTCCCGCCGGCCAGCTCGCGCACGTCGCGCACCGCGGCGGTGAGGTCCTCGACGTCGCGCAGGACCTTCTCGGCCCACGGCACGAGCATGCGGCCGGCGTCGGTGAGCTGGAGCTGGCGGTTCGTCCGGGTGAAGAGCGTGACGCCGAGCGTCGACTCGAGGCGTCGCACCTGGTCCGACAGGCTCGGCTGGGCGATGTGGAGCCCGTGCGCCGCGGCCGCGAACGAGCGGTGCTCGACGGCGGCGAGGAAGTAGACAAGCTGCTGCAGGGTCGGGCGGCCGGAGGCCACGGGTCCTCCCGTACGGCTGGTCGCGGCCGGTCAGCGGGCCAGGAACCCGCCGTCGACGACGAGCTCGGTCCCGGTGACGAACGAGGCGTCGGAGGACAGCAGGAAGGCGACGGCGGCGGAGAGCTCGGAGACGTGCGCGCGACGGCGCAGGGGCGTGTCCGGGACGACCCCGCCCTCCTTCTCGTGCTCGTTCATCGGGGTGCTGACCCCGCCGGGGACGAGGGTGTTCACCCGGATCCCGTCGCCCGCGAGCTCCAGCGCCGCGACCTTGGTCAGCGACGCGAGCGCGCCCTTGCTGGCGCAGTAGGCGATGTAGCCGGGCGCCCCGACCGCGCCGAAGATCGACGCCACGTTGACCACGGCGGCGCCGCCGCTGCGGCGCAGCAGCGGCAGGCACGCCTGGAGGCCGAGCAGCGCACCGGTCACGTTGACGGCGAGCAGCGAGTTCCAGGCCTCGAGCGTCTCCTCCTCGAGCGGGTTGACGTGGATGATCCCGGCGTTGTTGACCAGGCCGTCGAGCCGGCCGTGCGCGGCCTCGATCTCGGCGACGACCGCGGCCCACGCGTCGGGGCTGGTGACGTCGAGGTGGCGGTAGCGGACGTCGAGGTCCTCACCCTCGAAGCGGGCGGCCAGCGCGGCGCCGTCGGCGTCGAGCACGTCGCAGGCCCAGACCGTCGCGCCCTCGTGGGCCAGCCGCTGGGCGTGCGAGGCGCCCTGCCCGCGCGCACCGCCGGTGACGAGGACGACGTGGCCCTGGAGCCGGTGGGCGCGGACGTCGGTGAGGGCGGTCACGACGCGAAGCGTACGGGTGCCCGGTCCGGCGGAGGCCGCACCCGGGCCTCAGGCCTCGGCGGGCGCCGCGCCCTCGCGCTCGTCGCGCTCCGCCCACTCGAGCAGCTCGTCGATCGCGTACGGGTGGTCGTCGATGTCGGCGTGCAGGTCGCCCAGCCTCGCGAACCGCTCCGGCATCGTCGCGATCGTGAAGTCGTGCGGGTCGACGTCGGCGACCTCGTCCCAGGTGACCGGGGCGGACACCAGGCCCTCCGGGGTGCCGCGCACGGAGTAGGCGCTGGCGATCGTGTGGTCGCGGGCGTTCTGGTTGTAGTCGACGAAGATCGCGCCGGGGTCGCGGTCCTTGCGCCACCACGTGGTGTCGACCCCGCCCGCGCTGCGCCGCTCCACCTCGCGCGCGAACGCCCAGGCCGCGCGCCGCACGTCGGCGAACCCGTGGTCGGGCGTGATCCGCACGTAGACGTGCATCCCCTTGCCGCCGGAGGTCTTGGGGTAGCCGGTCGCGCCCAGCTCGGCCAGCACCTCCCGTACGACACCCGCCGTCTGCTGCACGTCGGCGAACGTCGCCAGCGGCATCGGGTCGAGGTCGATGCGCCACTCGTCGGGCGACTCGACGTCGTTGCGGCGGGAGTTCCAGGGGTGGAACTCGACGGTCGACATCTGCACCGCCCACACGACGTCGGCGACGTGGTCGACGCAGAGCTCGTCGGCGTCGCGGTCGTAGCGCGGGAAGTGCACGCGCACCGTCTCGATCCACGGCGGAGCGCCCTTGGGCAGCCGCTTCTGGTGGACCTTCTCGCCGTCGACCCCGTCGGGGAAGCGGTGCAGCATGCACGGCCGGTGGCGCAGGGCGTTGACGATCCCATCGCCCACCGAGAGGTAGTAGTGCGCGAGGTCGAGCTTGGTCTCCCCGCGGGCGGAGAAGTAGACCCGCTGGGGGTTGCTGATCGAGACCGTACGGCCGTCGACGTCGAGCTCCACGCGTTCGGTGGCCACGGAGCGAGCCTAGGGCCGGGGTCTAGGCGGGGGCGGCGCCGGGCTCGCGCCGCGCCATCATCGCGTGCAGCGTGAGGAACCGGACGACGGTGGCGATGCCCTGCGCGACGACGAGCACCGCGACCTCCGCGACGCGACCGGCACCCGGGTCCATGCGGTGCAGCAGCCAGAGCGCTCCCGCGGAGAGCCCGAGCCCGAACGCGAAGGCCGCCAGCCCGCCGAGCTGGTGCCCGAGCGCGCCCTTGGACCCGCGCAGCCCGAAGGTCAGGCGCCGGTTGACCGCGGTGTTGGCGACCTGCGTCGTGACCAGGGCGACGACGTTCGCGACCTGCGCGCCGGTGAAGCTCCGGAGCAGGAGGTAGAGCAGCAGGTACGCCGCCGCGCTCGCCGCCCCGATCACCGCGAAGCGGACCAGCTGTCGGGAAGTCGGACGGGCTCGCACGAGCCCATCTTGGCCGCCAGGACGACAACGGGTGAGTTCCTGCACCGTGACGGTGCAGGAACTCACCCGTCGTGGGCGACGCCCCGCTCAGCGTCGATGCGCCATCAGCTGCCTCAGGGCGAGGAACCGGACCAGCGTCGAGACCGCGTTCGCGACGACGAGGATCGCGACCTCGAGCGCGCGGTCCGGGTCGGGCGAGACCGCGTGCAGCACCCACAGCGAACCGCTCGTCAGCCCGAGCCCGACGCCGAAGGCGACCAGCCCGCCCGCGTGGTGGCGCAGGGCCCCGTCCGCCCCGCGGACGCCGAACGTCACACGGCGGTTCGCGGCCGTGTTGGCCACCGCGGTGACGAGCAGGGCGACCAGGTTGGCCACCTGCGGACCGGTGAGGTCGCGCATCCCGAGGTAGAGCACGAAGTACGCCAACGTGCTCAGGACCCCGACCCCGCCGAACTTGAGCAGCTGGCCGAACAGCCCGCGCGGCACTCCCGGGACCGCCGAGGGGACCTCGGCGTCGCGCCCGAGCTCGGCCCGCAGCCGAGCCACCGGGATCCGGCCGCCGGCGAAGCCCCGCAGCAGCCGGGCGACCCCGCGCAGGTCCTCCTTGGCCGTCGCGACGATGTCCACCCGGCTGTCGGGGTCGTCGACCCAGTCGACGGGCACCTCGTGGATCCGCAGTCCCGCGCGCTGGGCGAGGACGAGCAGCTCGGTGTCGAAGAACCAGTTCACGTCCTCGACGAGCGGCAGCAGGTCGCGGGCCACGTCGGCCCGGATCGCCTTGAACCCGCACTGCGCGTCGGAGAACGACGCCGACAGCGCGCCCCGCAGGATGAGGTTGTAGCTGCGGGAGATGATCTCGCGCTTCGGCCCGCGCACCACCCGGCTCGAGCGTGAGAGCCGGGTGCCGATCGCCAGGTCGGAGTGGCCGGAGATCAGCGGCGCCACCAGGGGCAGCAGCGCGCGGAGGTCGGTGGACAGGTCGACGTCCATGTACGCGAGGACGGTCGCGTCGGACGCCGACCACACCGCCTTGAGCGCCCGGCCGCGGCCCTTGGCGTCGAGGTGCACGGCGCCGACGTGCTCGAGCTCGTCGGCCAGCGCCTGCGCCTCCGCCCACGTCGCGTCGGTGCTGGCGTTGTCCGCGATCGTGATGCGGAAGCCGTACGGCAGCTCCGCGTCGAGGAAGGCGTGGAGGCGTTCGACCGAGGGGCGCAGGTCGGCCTGCTCGTTGTGGACGGGCACGACCACGTCGACGAGCACCTGGGTAGGGCGGAGGTGGGTGGTGGACGCCGCGGCTCGGCGGTCGGTCGCGGCTTCGGGGAGCAGGTGGGTCATGGGAGTCCGTCTGGTCACGAGGGGTGGTGGGAGGGCAGGTTCAGGAGGTGGGCTGGGTGAGGTCGTAGACCGTGACGCCGCCGACCGTGCTCGCCGTGTAGTGCGCGGCGACCCAGGTGGTGATCTCCGAGGCCGTGCCGCGGTCGCGACCGCCGCCCATCTGGTCGCCGGCGATGAGGTAGTGCACGTCCCCGGCCGCGACGTACGCCTGGAACTGCGCGAGGGTGGGGCTCGGGTCGCTGCCGGTGAAGCCGCCCATCGCCATCACCGGCTGGCCGCTCGCCAGCTGGTAGGTCGCGGCGGACTGCGAGCCCGTCGTCGCGGCGGCCCAGCGGTAGGCGCCGGCGTCGGCCTGGAGCAGCTGGACCAGCGCGGTGTCTGCGCCGCGCTCGCCGCCGAAGCCGCCGCCGCCGAAGCCGCCGCCCTGGGTGCCGCCCTGGGCCTGACCGGGCGCCTGGCCCTGGGTCGGAGCCTGCCCCTGCGGAGGGGTGGCCCCGTCGGCCCGACGGCCGTCGCCGGTGCGGCCGTCGAAGCCCCGCACCCCGCCCGGACCCTCGCTCGAGCGCACCGGGCCGGCCGTGACGATCGAGCCCGTGTGGGGCGTGGCGACGGTGTTCAGCGTGTACGCGGCGGGTCCGGTCGCGGCGCCCGCGAGGGCCACGGCGAGGACGACCCCGGCGACCGCGCGGGGCAGGCGGTGGGCGACGAGCAGCCCGAGCGCGGCCAGGACCCCGACGACGAGGACGGGCCAGCGCAGCGACTCGTACACGCCCGTGGCGCGGCCCAGCAGGACGAACGCCCAGACCGCGCTCAGCGCCACGCCGCCGGCGAGGCCGGCGCGACCGAGCCAGGTGTGCCGACGGCCCCACAGGACGGCGCCGGCGATCGTGACCCCGGCGGCGATCGCCGGAGCGAGGGCCACGACGTAGTAGTCGTGGTAGGTCCCCTCCATCAGCGAGAAGGTCAGGCCGGTGACGAGGGTCCAGGTGGTCCACAGGACCAGGGCGGCGCGGCGGGCGTCGGTCCGCGGCGCCCGGCCGATCGCCACGACGGCGACGACGGCCAGGAGCAGGGCGGCGGGGAGCAGCCAGGTGATCATGCCGGCCGACACCTGCTCGAAGAGCCGGGTGATCCCCGCCGAGCCGCCGAACCCGCCGCCTCCGCCGACGCCGGCCGCGCCCGAGCCGGCCGAGCGGCCGAGGATGCGCGCCAGGCCGTTGTAGCCGACGACGAGGTCGAGGACCGAGTCGTTCGTCGACCCGCCGACGTACGGGCGCCAGGAGGCCGGCACCAGCTCGACGACCGCGACCCACCAGCCGAGCGAGACGACCATGGCGGCGAAGGCGCCGAGCAGGTGCAGGAGGCGCTTGCGCACGGTCGTCGGCGCGGCGACGAGGTAGACGAGCACGAGGGCCGGCAGCACGAGGAAGGCCTGCAGCATCTTGGTGAGGAAGGCGAGGCCGATGAGGACGCCGGCCCAGGCCAGCGTCTTGCCGCTGGCCCTCTCGGTGGCCCGCAGCGTCACGTACGCGGCGAGGGTCATGAGGAAGACGAGCAGCGCGTCCGGGTTGTCGAAGCGGAACATCAGCGCGGCGGCGGGGGTCAGCGCCAGCAGCGCGCCCGCGACCAGCCCGGCGCGGTGCGCCTCGGCGGTCCGCTCCGCCGAGGGGGTGCCCCAGCGCTCCAGGGTGCGCCGCACGGACGCGTACGTGACCCCGACGGTGGCGACGCCGAGCAGCGCCTGCGGGGCGAGCACGCTCCACGAGCTGAGCCCGAAGACGCGGACCGACAGCGCCATCAGCCACAGCGACGCCGGCGGCTTGTCGACGGTGATCGCGTTGCCCGCGTCGAGCGAGCCGTAGAAGAAGGCCTTCCAGCTCTGCGAACCCGCCTGGACGGCCGCGGCGTAGAAGGAGTTGCCGTAGCCCGACGCCGAGAGGTCCCACAGGTAGAGCCCGGCGGTCGCCGCCAGCAGCACGACGACGGCGATCGCGCGCCCGGTCGAGGGGCGTGGGAGGCGGGCGCGGCGGCGCGGGCGCGTGGTGCCCGGGTCCTGCGGGGGAGCCCCGTCGTCGGTGCGCGGGGGCGTCCCGGCGGTGGTCGGGGGCAGGGTCGAGAGCGTCATGCCCCATACCCTCGGAGCGCGCCCTGTGGGCAGTTCCGGGTCGGACCGTGGCGCACCTGTGAGCCGGAAGCACATGGCGGCGGCCGTTGTTGTCAGACCCGCGACCTAGGGTCTCCCCGGGGTGCAGGAGGAGGCAGTGGCATGAGCATGGAGGGCGTGGCCTGGTCGGCCGTGTACCGCGTCTCGACGGCGCAGCAGGAGCGCAGACCGTTCTCCTGGACGACGGTGCGACGCATCTGGGGGTTCGCGCGCCCGCAGCGCCGGGTGCTCGCGGTCTTCCTCGTCCTCAGCGTGGTGACCGCGTTCCTGGCCATCGCGACGCCGCTGCTGGCCGGTCGCGTCGTCGACGCCATCACCACGAACGGCTCGACCCGACTGGTCGTCCGGCTCGCCGTCCTCATCGCCCTGATCGCGCTCGCCGAGGCCGGGGTGGGCCTGGTGGTGCGGTGGCTGTCGGCCCGCATCGGCGAGACCCTCATCCTCGACCTGCGCCGAGCGGTCTTCGACCACGTGCAGACGATGCCGGTCGCCTTCTTCACCCGCACCCGCACGGGCGCCCTGGTCAGCCGCCTCAACAACGACGTCATCGGCGCTCAGCGCGCCTTCTCCGACACGCTCTCCGGCGTCGTCACGAACCTCGTCGCGGTCGTCCTCGCGCTCGTGACGATGCTGGCCATCTCCTGGCCGATCACCGTGCTGGCCCTCGTGCTGCTGCCCGTGTTCGTGCTCCCCGCCCGGCGGATGGGCGCCCGGCTCGCGCGCCTGCGCCTGGAGGCCGCCAACCTCAACTCGCTGATGAGCACCCAGATGACCGAGCGCTTCTCCGCGCCCGGCGCGACGCTGGTCAAGCTCTTCTCCTCGCCCGAACGTGAGTCGGTCGAGTTCAGCGAGCGGGCCCGGCGGGTGCGCGACATCGGCGTGCGCTCGACGATGGTGCAGATGGTCTTCGTGACCGCGCTGACCCTCGTGTCCGCGCTCGCGCTGGCCCTCGTCTACGGCCTCGGCGGCTGGTACGCGCTGCGCGGCACCCTCGAGGCCGGCTCGGTCGTGACCATGGCGCTGCTGCTGACGCGCCTGTACGCCCCGCTGACCCAGCTCGCCGGCGCGCGGGTCGAGGTCATGAGCGCCCTCGTCAGCTTCGAGCGCGTTTTCGAGATCCTCGACCTCAAGCCGCTGATCACCGAGGCCGAGCACCCCGTCGCGGTGCCGGCCGGTCCGGTGTCGGTCGAGTTCGACCACGTCCGCTTCGCCTACCCGACCGCCGACAAGGTGTCGCTGGCCTCCCTGGAGGAGGTCGCCGTCCTGGACAACCGCGGCGGCGTCGAGGTCATCCACGACGTCTCGTTCCGCGCCGAGCCGGGGCAGATGATCGCCCTGGTCGGCTCCTCCGGCGCCGGCAAGTCGACCATCGCCTCGCTGCTGTCCCGCCTGTACGACGTCGACGAGGGCGCCGTGCGTCTCGGCGGGGTGGACGTGCGGGACCTGAGCTTTGACGCGTTGCGGTCGACGCTCGGGATGGTCACCCAGGACGGGCACCTGTTCCACGAGTCGATCCGCAACAACCTGATGCTGGCCAACGTCGACGCCACCGAGGACGAGCTCTGGTCGGCGCTGACGCGCGCCCGGCTGGCCGACCTCATCGCGAGCCTGCCCGGCGGCCTGGACACCGTGGTGGGGGAGCGCGGCTACCGCCTCTCGGGTGGCGAGCGCCAGCGCCTGACCATCGCGCGCCTCCTGCTCGCCCACCCGCGCGTCGTCATCCTCGACGAGGCCACCGCCTCGCTGGACTCCACCTCGGAGGCCGCCGTCACCGCCGCGCTCGGCGAGGCGCTCGAGGGGCGTACGGCGCTCGTCATCGCCCACCGGCTCTCTACGGTGCGCGCGGCCGACTCGATCGTCGTGCTCGAGGACGGCCGGGTCGTGGAGCAGGGCCGGCACGCCGAGCTGCTCGCGCTGGGCGGACGCTACGCCGAGCTCTACCGCACCCAGTTCGCGACGAGCGAGGCCGAGGCGGACCTCGAGCAGGAGGAGCTCCAGAGCCTCCGGTGACCGCGGCGTGGGCCGGCTGACCTCAGGCGACGCCGGCCGTCGGACGGGCGGCGTCCGAGGTGGTGACGGGGGCCAGCGGCAGCGTCACCGTGAACTCGGTGCGTCCCGGCTGGCTCTGCACCCCGACGGTGCCGTGGTGGGCCTCCACCACGGCCGCGACGATCGCGAGCCCGAGCCCCGTGCTGCGCCCCGCCGCTGCTCCGGGGGTCCGGACGCGGCTGACCTCCGCGCGGGTGAACCGCTCGAAGACGCGCGACCGGATGTCCTCGGGGATGCCCGGCCCGCTGTCGGTGACCGTGATGAGCGCGTCGCTCCCGCGCACGGCGACCGAGGCCCGGACCTGGGTCCCCGCCGGGGTGTGCGTACGCGCGTTGGCCAGCAGGTTGGCCACGACCTGGTGCAGGCGGTAGCGGTCGCCGAGGGCGACGACCGGCTCGTCCGGCAGGTCGAGCTGCCAGACGTGGTCGGGGCCGGCGGCGCGCGCGTCGCTGAGGGCGTTGATGACGACCTCGCTGAGGTCGACGGGCTTGACGTCGACGTCCGGCCCGGAGTCGAGCCGGGCCAGCAGGAGCAGGTCCTCGACCAGGTACGACATCCGCTCGGCCTCGGCCTCGACCCGGCTCATCGCGAAGGCGGCGTTCTCCGACATCGAGTCGCGCTCGCGTCGCGTCAGCTCCGCGTACCCGCGGATCGCCGCGAGCGGGTTGCGCAGCTCGTGCGAGGCGTCGGCGACGAACTGCCGCACCTTGGTCTCGCTCGCCTGGCGGGCGGCCAGGGCGTCCTCGACGTTGTTGAGCATGTGGTTGAACGCCTGCCCGACGCGCCCGACCTCCGAGGTGGGGTCGGCGTCGGCCGGCGGCACGCGTACGGCCAGGGCCACCTCGCCACGGTCGAGCGGCAGCTGCGAGACCTGCTGCGCGGTCGCCGCCACGCGGTTGAGCGGGCGGAGGCTGCGTCGTACGACGGTGCGCGACGCGACCACGGCGCCGGCGATGGCGAAGCCCGTGAGCAGGGCCTCGAGCCCGATCAGCTGGGCCAGCTGGTGGTCGACAGCCTCCAGCGGCAGGCCCCAGTAGGCGTGCGCGGGTGTCACCACCCCGGTCGAGCGGTTGATGAGCTTCGCGTCGCCCGCCAGCAGGCGGTAGCGACCCAGCCCAGGCAGGATCACGGTCTGCTTGCCCTGCGCGGGGATGCCGCCCATGGTCTGGATCACGGAGTCGGGCAGGGCGAGCAGTTGGCCGTCGGAGGCGATGATCTGGCCGGGTCCGCCCGAGCCGTCGTCGGCGACGACCGCGGCGAGCGAGCCGGGCGGCTGCCCGGGGATGATCAGCTGGTCGCGCGGCCCGCGCTGCCCTCCGGGGTCGCCCCGCACGGCGCGCGCGCTGACCCCGTCGAGCTGGCTGTCGATCGACCCCAGGAGCAAGGTCCGGGCCGCGAGCGCGGTGGCCGTGCTCAGCAGGATCGCGACGAGCGCGACCAGGACGGTGACGCGTACGACCAGCTGTCGCCCCAGCGTGCCGTGACCGAAGGCGTCGAGCGGAGCCTGTGCGGGTGCACCGACGGGAGCAGGCCACCCCGGCTCAGTCGGTGCGGCAGCCACTGCGGGAGGCGTCCGGGGGCGCGGATCCTGCGGCGGTGGCGGCTGCTCGCCCGGTCCGAGGAATTCGGGTCCCGGTGCGGCCATCAGCTCGCGGGGCGCAGGACGTAGCCCGCGCCGCGCATGGTGTGGATCATCGGCGGGCGGTCCACGTCGATCTTCTTGCGCAGGTAGGAGATGTAGAGCTCGACGACGTTGGCCTGGCCGCCGAAGTCGTAGTTCCAGACCCGGTCGAGGATCTGGGCCTTCGAGAGCACGCGGCGGGGGTTGCGCATGAGGTAGCGCAGCAGCTCGAACTCGGTCGCGGTCAGCGAGATCTCCTTGCCCCCGCGGCTGACCTCGTGGCTGTCCTCGTCGAGGCTCAGGTCACCGACGACGAGCGTCGAGTCGCTCCGCGCCGACGCGGCGCCGCTGCGCCGCAGCAGGGCCCGCAGCCGCGCGATGACCTCCTCGAGGCTGAAGGGCTTGGTGACGTAGTCGTCCCCGCCGGCGGTCAGGCCGCCGATGCGGTCCTCGACGGCGTCCTTCGCCGTCAGGAAGATGACGGGGACGTCGGGGTCCTCGGTGCGGATGCGCCGCATGACCTCGAGGCCGTCGAAGTCGGGCAGCATCATGTCGAGCACGATCGCGTCGGGGCGCACCTCGCGCGCGGCCTTGACCGCCGTGCTGCCCGAGTTGGCCGTGGTGACCTGCCAGCCCTCGTAGCGCATGGCCATCGACAGCAGCTCGGTCAGGCTCGTCTCGTCGTCGACCGCGAGCACGCGGATGGGCGACCCGTCAGGACGGGTCAGGGGCGCGGTGGCGGTATCGGTGCGGGCCATGACCTCAGGTTGACATCGGGGAGTCGCGATGGGCTGTGGTAATTCTGTCAACTTCCTGTGACCTGTGCGCGGCTGGTGTCCCGGCTGTGCCGACGTCGTCCTCCCACCCCCGCCGAGCGGTAGGTTGCGGCGCCAGATCTGGCCTTCTGAGCGCCGCAACCTACCGCTCGGCGGAAACGGGAGGCCGGGTCTGCCGAGCGGTAGGTTGCGGCGCCTTTTTCGGTCGTTTCCGCGCGGCAGCCTACCGGTCGGCGTTCAGGTGGGGCATGTGTCGGGGACGGGCGCTAGCGTCGCGACGTGCCGGGGCTGCCGCCGTTCGACCGCGTGGTGCGCGAGCACGGCGCCGTCGTGCTCCGCGTCTGCCGCGCGGTCCTGAGCGGGGACGCCGAGGCGGACGACGCCTGGCAGGAGACGTTCCTGGCCGCGATGCGCGCCTACCCCGGGCTCGACCCGGGCACGAACCTCCAGGCCTGGCTCGTCACCGTCGCGCACCGCAAGGCGCTCGACGTGGTCCGGGCCCGGGACCGCCGCCCGCTGGTCGACCCGCGGACGCACGAGGGCGCCACCACCTCCGCCGCTGCACCCGAGGACCCCGCGCGGGCGGCCGAGGACCGGGTGCTGAGGGACGCCGTGGCCGCGCTGCCGGAGCGTCAGCGCTGGGCCGTGGCCCTGCACCACCTCGGCGGCCTGAGCTGGGCCGAGGTCGCCGCGCTCGTGGGCGGGACGGAGCAGGCCGCGCGCCGGGCCGGGGCCGACGGGGTGGCCGCGCTGCGGCGTACGGGCGGGTGGCGTTGAGCGCCGGTGCCCGACGTCAGGGGCGGGCGGAGAAGAACGTGTTCTCGGACGGTGCCGGCGCCGGGGCCGTCGCGGGGTCCGCGTCCGCGGGCTGCGGCTCCTCCTCGGCCTCGGTCGGCTTCTTGCGGGCGAAGACCCGGTCGAGGCTGACCACGCCGCCGCCGAAGACGAGGAAGAGCAGCCCGAGCATGCCCAGGGCCACCGAGTACTCGAAGCCGCCGTGGTACGAACCGTCGCTGTTCAGCAGGTTCGGACCCTTGTACCAGCTGGTCCACACGACGGTGAGGACCTGCTGGACCAGCACTCCGAGCCCGACGAGCGGGGTGAGCGCCCCGAGCAGCAGGAACAGCCCGCCGACGATCTCGAAGGTCGTCGCCCCGTACGCGGCGTAGAGGGCGTACGGCGTCGAGAACTGGGCGAGGTACTCGGCCTGGGAGGCCATGCCGGCCTGCCAGCGGTTCACCCCGTGCAGGAGCAGGATCCCGCCGAGACCGAGGCGCGCGACCAGCAGCGCGACGTGGCGGCAGAAGGCGACGAAGCGACTCACGGGGGCCTCCAGGCGTCCGGGGGTGGTGCGTTCACGCTAGTCAGCAGGCGTGTCGTGGGCCGTCAGCCACGCCGCGGCCACGTCGGGCGGCGCAGCGGGCGCGTACGCGCCGAGCCGGGGTGGCACCCTGGTTGAGCCCCGAGGACTCAACCCGGATTGAGGGAATGAACGCCGCGGTGGCATAGTTGAGCCAGGTGCACTCAAGGACCACCGGGGCGACCCGGGATCGAGTCCCAGCAGCACCGAAAGACCACTTCCCACCTGGAGGAACACACACCATGGCTCGTGCAGTCGGCATCGACCTCGGGACGACCAACTCCGTCGTCGCCGTGCTCGAGGGTGGAGAGCCCACCGTCATCCCCAACGCCGAGGGCGCGCGCACCACGCCCTCGGTGGTCGCCTTCGCCAAGGGCGGCGAGGTCCTGGTCGGCGAGGTCGCCAAGCGCCAGGCCGTCACCAACGTCGAGCGCACCATCCGTTCGGTCAAGCGCCACATGGGCACGGACTGGACGACCAAGATCGACGACAAGACCTACCGTCCGCAGCAGATCAGCGCCTTCGTGCTGCAGAAGCTGAAGCGCGACGCCGAGGCCTACCTCGGTGAGTCCGTCACCAACGCGGTCATCACCGTCCCGGCGTACTTCTCCGACGCCGAGCGCCAGGCCACCAAGGAGGCCGGCGAGATCGCGGGCCTGACCGTGGACCGCATCATCAACGAGCCCACCGCGGCCGCGCTCGCGTACGGCCTCGACAAGGGCGGCGCCGACCAGACCATCCTCGTCTTCGACCTCGGTGGTGGCACCTTCGACGTGTCGCTGCTGGAGATCGGCGACGGCGTCTTCGAGGTCAAGGCCACCAAGGGCGACAACCGCCTCGGCGGCGACGACTGGGACTCCCGGATCGTCGACTGGCTGGTCAAGCAGTTCAAGAACAAGAACGGCACCGACCTCAGCCAGGACAAGATCGCCAAGCAGCGCCTCCAGGAGGCCGCGGAGAAGGCGAAGATCGAGCTGTCGAGCGCGAGCGAGACCTCGATCAACCTGCCCTACATCACCCTCGGCGCCTCCGGCCCGCTGCACCTGGAGGAGAAGCTCACGCGCTCCGAGTTCCAGCGGCTGACCGCCGACCTGCTGGACCGCTGCCGGACGCCGTTCAACGCGGTGATCTCCGACGCGAACATCAGCATCGGCAAGATCGACCACGTCATCCTGGTCGGTGGCTCCACCCGCATGCCCGCCGTCGCCGAGCTCGTCAAGGAGCTGACCGGTGGCAAGGACCCGAACAAGTCGGTCAACCCCGACGAGGTCGTCGCCCTCGGTGCCAGCCTGCAGGCCGGTGTCCTCAAGGGTGAGGTCAAGGACGTCCTGCTGCTCGACGTCACCCCGCTGAGCCTCGGCATCGAGACCAAGGGTGGCGTGATGACCAAGATCATCGAGCGCAACACGACGATCCCGACCAAGCGGTCCGAGGTCTTCACCACGGCCGACGACAACCAGCCGTCGGTGATGATCCAGGTCTACCAGGGCGAGCGTGACTTCGCCCGCGACAACAAGTCCCTCGGCAACTTCGAGCTGACCGGCCTGCCGCCGGCCCCGCGCGGCGTGCCGCAGGTCGAGGTGGCCTTCGACATCGACGCCAACGGCATCGTGCACGTCCACGCCAAGGACCTCGCCACCGGCAAGGAGCAGTCCATGACGGTGACGGGCGGGTCGGCGCTGGGCAAGGACGACATCAGCCGCATGGTCGACGAGGCCGAGGCGCACGCCGAGGAGGACCGCAAGCGTCGCGAGGCCGTCGAGCTGCGCAACGAGGCCGACAACCTGGTCTTCCGCACCGAGAAGCTGATCAGCGAGAACGCCGACAAGATCGACGACTCGACGCGTCAGCCCGTCGAGGAGGCCATCGTCGAAGTCAAGACCGCGCTCGAGGGCACGGACGACGACGCGGTGAAGTCCTCGGTCGACAAGCTCAACACCGCGGCCGCGCAGCTCGGGCAGGCCATGTACGCGGCCGCCCAGGCCTCGCAGCCCCAGCAGGGTGAGCCCACCGACGGCGCCCAGGCCGGCGGATCGCAGGACGGTGCCACCGGCGCCGCTGACGACGACGTCGTGGACGCCGAGATCGTCGACGACGACAGCAGCACCGGGACGTCGCGGTGAGCCCTGACCAGGGCGACCGCGAGGGCGCGGACCGGGGCGAGCAGGCCGGACCGACCATCCGGGACCGGCGGCGCATCGACCCGGACACCTACGAGGTGCGGGAGCCGCAGGACGCGGCTCCCGCCCCCGGGGGCCCGGCGGCGCAGACCACGAGCACCGAAGAGCCGACAGAGAGAGACACCCGCGTGAGCGAGCTGGAGACGGCCCTGGCCGAGAGGACCGCTGACCTGCAGCGGCTCCAGGCCGAGTACGTCAACTACAAGCGCCGGGTCGACCGGGACCGTGACGTGTCCCGCAAGACCGCGGTGGAGTCGGTCCTCAAGGACCTGCTCCCCGCGCTCGACGACATCCGCTCGGCGGGAGAGCACGGCGAGCTGACCGGCGCTTTCAAGGCCGTCGGCGACGCCGTCTCGGGCGTGGCGGCCAAGCACGGTCTCGTCGCGTTCGGGGAGAAGGGCGACACCTTCGACCCGCACGTCCACGAGGCGCTGCTGCACTCGCTGTCGCCCGACGTCACCGGCCCGACCTGCGTCGAGATCCTGCAGCCCGGCTACCGGGTCGGCGAGCGGGTGATCCGTCCCGCCCGCGTCGCGGTGGCCGAGCCCGACGGTTCCGCCCCGGCGGCGCCGGCGCAGGACGTGACTACCGACGAGCCGACCGGCACGGCGGACGACCGGCCCGGCGACGCCGAGCAGGCCTGAGCAGCAGCACGATCTCTGAGCGAAGGGAGGGCGGACAGTGAGCACCAAGGACTGGATCGAGAAGGACTTCTACAAGGTCCTGGGCGTCTCCAAGGACGCCACGCCCGAGGAGATCAAGAAGGCCTACCGCAAGCTGGCCCGGGACAACCACCCGGACCAGAACCCCGGCAACCCGGCAGCGGAACAGCGCTTCAAGGACGTCTCCGAGGCGAACGACGTGCTCTCCCACACGGAGAAGCGCAAGGAGTACGACGAGGCCCGACGGCTCTTCGGCGGCGGCGGCTTCCGCTTCCCCGGGGCCGGCGGGCAGCGCTCGGGCGGTGCCGGTCCCTCCATGGAGGACCTGTTCCGCAACGCGAGCGGTGGCGACGCCGGGCTGGGTGACCTGTTCGGCGGGCTCTTCGGGGGCCAGGGCGGCGGTCAGGCGCGCACCCAGCGCTACTCCGCCAGCCGGGGCCCCCGCCGGGGCAGCGACGTGGAGGGGGAGGTGACCGTCGACTTCACGGACTCCATCAACGGGGTCACGGTGCCGATGCAGATGGTCTCCGACGCCGCCTGCGACGCCTGCCACGGCACCGGCGCCAAGGCCGGGACGGTGCCCAAGGTCTGCCCGACCTGCGAGGGCAGCGGGATGCAGACCTCCGCCTCCGGCGGCGTGTTCGCCGTCACCGAGCCGTGCCGCGACTGCCGCGGTCGCGGCATGGTGGTCGAGGACCCGTGCCCGGTCTGCCACGGCTCCGGCCGTGCGCGATCGACCCGCACCATGCAGGTCCGGATCCCCGCGGGCGTCACCGACGGCCAGCGCATCCGGCTCAAGGGCAAGGGCGGGGCCGGCGAGAACGGCGGCGCGGCCGGCGACCTCTACGTCGTCGTCCACGTCAGCCAGCACGCCGTCTTCGGCCGCAAGGGCGACAACCTCACCCTGACCGCCCCGGTGACGTTCAACGAGGCGGCGCTGGGTGCGGAGATCGAGGTGCCCACGCTCGACGGCGCGCCCGTCACGCTGCGCGTCCCGCAGGGCACGCCCAACGGGCGGACCTTCCGGGTGCGCGGCAAGGGCGTGAGCAAGCGCGACGGCGGCAGGGGCGACCTCCTGGTCACCGTCGAGGTCGTCGTGCCGCAGACGCTGAACGACCAGGCCCGCGAGGCGCTGACCTCGTACGGCGAGGCGGTCGGCGTCGGCAACCCACGCGCAAAGCTGTTCGCGCGAACGAGCTGACGCCCGGCCGTACGAACGACCGGCACGACCGCACGAACTGACCGACGACACACCGGCGCGGAGGAGGAGCGATGACGGCAGGACCGGGGGCGGAGTCCCACCACGTCCCGAGCCACATCGACCACGACGCGCCGGTGTTCGTCATCTCCGTGGCCGCACAGCTCGCGGGCATGCACCCGCAGACGCTGCGGACGTACGACCGGATGGGCCTGGTCGTGCCGCGCCGCACGGCCAAGCGCGGCCGGCGCTACTCGCGCCGCGACGTCGCCCGGCTCCGGCTCGTGCAGCGGCTGAGCCAGGACGAGGGCGTCAACCTCGAGGGCATCCGGCGCGTGCTGGCGATGCAGGACGAGATCGACGACCTGCGGGCCAAGGTCAGCGACCTGACCCAGCTGCTCCAGCTCATTCGCAGCGCCCCGCCCGGCAGCCGGGTCTTCACCGCCGACCCCGCCGGCGGCGTCCAGATGGGCGCCGACCGTCCCTGGCGCGCCCCGCGGGCGATCGGCCCACGCTGAGCCTGCTGTTCCGGCCCGCCGTCTCGTCCTCGATGTGAGCCGCATACCCCTGCTGGGTCTGCGGCTCCCACTTCCGCTCGCACCGGCTTCGTCGGGAACCTGTGCGCGCATACGTTGCGGACACCGAGCCCAGGTTGCAGCGTGGGCGCAGTGACGGGAACCTGTGCGCGCATAGGTTCCCACCCGGGGTTGGCGGTGGGGGTCTGGCGGATACTGAGGCATGGCCGGCGAGGAGCGCGAGGGCGTGGCGTTCAGCCACCTCGACGACGAGCTGTTCGACGGAGCCGGCGTCACCAAGCGCGACCTCGTCGACCACCTCGACGCGGTGTCCGTGCAGCTCCTGCCCGGGCTGGCCGACCGCCCGCTGTCCGTCGTCCGGGTGCGACCCGGCTCCGAGCCCTTCATGCAGAAGAACCTGCCGAAGTACGCGCCCGGCTGGCTGCGCCGCGAGACGACCTGGTCCGAGGCGTCCAAGCGCGAGGTCGCGTACGCCGTCGTCGAGGACCGGCGCGGGCTGCTGTGGTTCGCCAACCAGCGCGCCGTCGAGCTGCACGTGCCGCTGGTGCGGCTCGCCGACCCCGAGCACGTCGACTTCCTGGTGATGGACCTCGACCCGCCCGAGGGGTCGGGCTTCGCGGCGGTCGTCGCCGCGGCGCACCTCGTCCGCGCCACGCTCGCCGAGGCCGGCCTGACCGGCGTGGTCAAGACCAGCGGCGCCAAGGGGCTGCACGTGTTCGTGCCGCTCGACCGGGCACCGGTCTGGGACGCCGCAGCGGCCAGCCGCGCACTCGCGGCGCGTGCCGAACGGGCCGACCCGGCGCTGGCCACGACCGCGTACGTGAAGGACGAGCGCGAGGGGAAGGTCTTCCTCGACTCGACGCGCTCCGGCGGCGCGACCGTCGTCGCCGC
This sequence comes from Microlunatus sagamiharensis, assembly GCF_900105785.1. Taxonomy (NCBI): domain Bacteria; kingdom Bacillati; phylum Actinomycetota; class Actinomycetes; order Propionibacteriales; family Propionibacteriaceae; genus Microlunatus; species Microlunatus sagamiharensis. The sequence continues at coordinate 3,355,471 of NZ_LT629799.1, read as the reverse complement.
GTACAGCCCGCGGGCGCGACCCGGGCTGCCGGTCTCCTTCCCCGTCGCCTGGGACGACCTCGACGACGTGGCGCCGGCCGACTTCACCGTGCGCAACGCCGCGGGGCTCCTGGACGGGCGAGACCCCTGGCGCGACCTGATGCCCGAGTCCCAGCGCCTGCCGGACGACCTCGTCGCCGAGGGGTACGAGATCCCGGTCGCCCGCGTCGCGGCCATGCACGCCGGCAAGCGGCGCCGCCGGGCCGAGCGCGAGGCCGGCTCCTGACGAGGGCGGCCGAGTGCTGGCGCGGAGTCGCCAGCCGTGGGAAGATTTAGCATTCAACCAACGTTGGAGCGTGCATGAAGAAGATCGGCTTCCTGTCCTTCGGTCACTGGAACCCGTCGCCGCACTCGCAGACGCGGTCGGCCTCGGACGTCCTGCACCAGACGATCGACCTCGCCGTCGGGGCGGAGGAGATCGGCGTCGACGGGGCGTACGTGCGCGTGCACCACTTCGCGCGCCAGCTCGCCTCGCCGTTCCCGCTGCTCGCCGCCATGGGCGCGCGCACCAAGACCATCGAGCTGGGCACCGGCGTGATCGACATGCGCTACGAGAACCCGCTCTACATGGCCGAGGACGCCAGCTCGGCGGACCTGATCAGCAACTCGCGGCTGCAGCTCGGTGTGAGCCGGGGGTCGCCCGAGCAGGTCATCGACGGCTACCGCTACTTCGGCCACGTGCCGCGCGAGGGCACGGACTCCGCGGACATGGCCCGCGAGCACACCCAGATCCTGCTCGAGGTGCTGAAGGGCGAGGGCTTCGCCCAGCCGAACCCGCGCCCGATGTTCGCGAACCCGCCCGGCCTGCTGCCGCTCGAGCCGCACGCCCCGGGTCTGCGCGACCGCATCTGGTGGGGCGCGGGCAGCCGCGCGACCGCCGAGTGGGCCGGTGAGCAGGGCATGAACCTGATGAGCTCGACGCTGCTGACCGAGGACACCGGCGTGCCCTTCCACCAGCTGCAGGCCGAGCAGATCCAGCGCTTCCGCGACGCGTGGAAGGCCGCCGGCCACGAGCGCACCCCGCGCGTCTCGGTCAGCCGGAGCGTCTTCCCGATCGTCAACGACATGGACCGCGCCTACTTCGGTCGCGAGACCCGCAGCCAGGACTCGGTCGGCTTCCTCGACGGCGGCAACGCGCGGTTCGGCAAGACGTACGCCGGTGAGATCGAGGACCTGGTCCAGGACCTCAAGGAGGACGAGGCGGTCGACGCGGCGGACACCCTGCTGCTGACCATCCCCAACCAGCTCGGCGTGGACTACAACCTGCACGTCCTCGAGTCGGTCGTGAAGGAGCTGGCCCCGGCCCTCGGCTGGCGCTGACCGTTCGGCAGCACGACACGTCGGAGACCCGGCCGCGACCACGCGGCCGGGTCTTCTGCGTCCGCTCGCCTCGTGACGCCAGGAAGTGTCAGCTGGCTCCGGCATCCTGACGCCATGCCGAACAGCGACGCCGAGCGGACCGACGAGGCATACGTGCTCCTGCAGACCTGGAGCCGGGCCGTCGCCCGCTCGAGCGTCCACCACGTGCGGCTCCTCGTCGCCGACGCGGTCCGGGGGCGTGACCCGGAGCTCGTCAGGCGCGTCGAGCAGCTGCTCGTCGACGAGCTGAGCGCCCGGGTCGCTGGGGCGTGGGAGACCGGGTGGGAGCCGCGCGACCTGGTGCACGCGGCGAGCACGAGCCCGCGGACGGCTGTGCACGTCCGCACGATGGTGGCGGTGCAGGCGGCCGCGAGCGGGGCGACGGCTCGGGCCCCGCAGTCCTGGCGCGACCAGCTCGCCGACCTGGCCCCCGCGGACTTCTCGCCCGGCACGCGGTGGCGACCGGTGGACCCCGGAACCGGCACCAGCACGCAGATCCGGACGTTCGTCGACCTCCTCCTGCTGCTCAAGCTGCTGGCGGGGCTCCGCCCGCTGGACCCGCTCGGGCCGACCCCGTCGCAGTGGGGACGCAGCCCGGCCTCGGGTCCTCCGCCGGCCACCGACGCGCAGGCCTCGACGACCGGCCGCGACCGGCTCCTGAACCGCATCCGCGGGCTGCTGGCCAAGGCCGAGGCCACCGACCACCCCGCCGAGGCGGAGACCTTCACCGCGAAGGCCCAGGAGCTGATGACGCGGCACGCCGTCGACGAGGCGCTGCTCCGCGGCCGCCAGCACGACGAGGTCCCGGTCGCGTCACGCCGCGTGCTCCTGCCGTCCCCGTACGCGACCGTCAAGGCGACGCTGCTGCACGCGGTCGCCCGGGCCAACCGGTGCCGGACCGTGCTCGTCACCGAGTACGACCTCGCCGTGCTGGTGGGCACGCCGACCGACGTCGACCAGACCGAGCTGCTCTTCACCTCGCTGCTGATCCAGGCGACGCGGGCGATGGCCGAGAGCGGCCACCGCGACGGCTCGTCCTCGCGGTCGTCCACCTTCCGGCGGTCGTTCCTCCTCGCGTACGCCACCCGGGTGGGCGAGCGGCTGCGCGAGGCCGACCGGGCGACGACGGCCACCTACGGCACCGACCTCGTGCCGCTGCTGCAGCGCGAGGCGGCGGCGGTGGACGCCGAGTTCGACCGGCAGTTCCCCGCGGTCCGGCAGGGCGGGTCGACGCAGGTCGACGTACGCGGCTGGGAGGCAGGCCGGGCGGCGGCCGACCGGGCGACGTTCGTCGCCGGCGGGATACCCGCCTGAGGTCCCCGGTGTCAGCCCGCCAGGGGACCGAGGACCTCCCCGCTCCCGCGCTGGAGCAGCCGCACCGGGAGGACGACCTTGGCCGGCGGTGACGAGGGGTCGGACACCCGCGCGAGCAGCAGCTCGACGGCGGTCTCCGCCAGGCGCTCGGCGTCCGTGGCGACGATGGTGAGCGGGACCGGCAGCAGGTCGGCCAGCGGCACGTCGTCGAAGCCCACGACCGCCACCGAGCCCGTGGCCGGCCCGATCGCGCGGATCGCGCCCTCCGCCAGGAACCCGGTCGTGCAGAAGAGGGCGGTCGGCGGGTCCTCCAGCGCGAGCAACGCGCGGGTCGCCGCCTCGGCCTCGCCCGGCGTGCCCTGGCGCAACGTCACGACCAGCCGTTCGTCGACCGGGACGCCGGCGTCGCGCAGCGCCCGGCGGTAGCCGCGGAGCCGGCGGCCGGTCGTCCAGTAGGAGGGGGCCACGAGGACGGCGACCCGACGGTGGCCGTGCGCGAGGAGGTGGGTGGTCGCCATCCGCCCGCCGCCCTCGTTGTCGAGCACCACGCTGTCCCCGTCGGCGCCGTTGCTCGGCCGGTCGACGAAGACCACGGGCAGCGGCCGGCGTCCCGTCGCGTCGCGCAGGAACCGGTAGTCGCCCTGGTCGGGCACGATGACCAGCCCGGCGATCCGGCGCCCGACGAGCTCGGCGATCGCCTGCCGCTCGACCTCGGGGTCCTCGTCCACCGTGCTCAGCACGACGGCGAACCGCTGAGCGTTTGCCGCCGCCACAGCCGCCTTGGCAAGGGTCGCGTAGAAGGGGTTGGTCAGGTCGCCGAGCAGCAGGCCGACCGTGCGCGAGTGCTGGCCCGGCCGCAGGGCCCGGGCGACCTCGTCGCGGTGGAAGCCGAGCTCGAGGATGGCGGCCCGCACGCGCTCGGCGGTCGCCGGACGGACCGACCCGGCGTCGTTGACCACGCGCGAGACCGTCGCCAGCCCGACGCCGGCACGCTCGGCCACGTCGCGCATCGTCGGGACCAGAGGCTCGACCGATTCCGCCCGAGGCTGACCGGTCACCGACACGTCGCGCCCCTTCCGTCCGCCGCCCGGAGCGCCGAGCCGTCTCGTGGGCCAGCGCCTGCCGAGCCGCATCGTATCGACCTCTTGACGAGGAAGGGCGTCCGTGGATACGTTTCCAAAGTAGTTTTGGATACGTTTCCATTCGTCGATGACAGCAGGCGGGCCCGCGGACCTCCGCCTCCCGTCGTCGGCGGCTTCTCGACGGCGAGAGGAAGCCCATGACGCACCCCCGCAGGAACGTCTCCCGCCGCGGCTTCGTGGTCGGGGCCGCCGGCCTCGGCGCTGCCGCGCTGCTGCCCGCCTCCACGACAGCGGCGTCCGCGGCTCCCAGCACCCGCTCGGGTCCGCGCCCGGACGGTTCGAGCCGGAGCCGCGCCGAGCAGAGCTGGCGGGCCCTCCAGACGTACTTCCGGACCGACGACGGCTCCGGCCTCTACCGCGAGCAGCACCCGAGCGCGTCGAACGACAATCCGTACTCCTACGAGTGGCCCTTCTCCCAGGCCCACGTCGCGGCGCTCGACCTCACCGGGATGGCCGGCGTCGGTCGCCGCTACGACGCGGCGCTGCGCGACCACGTCCGGGCGCAGCGGCACTACCGGGTCGAGAAGGGGACGACGGGCCTGCCGGGCTACGGGTCCTACCCGCCGCCGCCCTACGGCGCGCAGGCGGGCGACATCTTCTACGACGACAACGAGTGGGTGGGGCTGAAGGACGTCCAGCAGCACCTGATGGGCGCCGACCGCGACGGCGCGGCGCTGCGGGACGCCGAGCGCATCTTCGACCTCGTCGTCTCCGCCTGGGACGACGACGACAGCCACGCCGCGCCGGGCGGGTTCTTCTGGGCCCAGGCGGCGTGGAGCCAGGACCGCAACACGGTCTCGAACATGCCCGCCGCCGAGCTCGGGCTGCGCCTGCACCGGATCACCGGCAAGGGGCGCTACCGCGACTGGGCGCTGCGGGCGTACCGCTGGACGAACGAGCACCTGCAGCGCGACTCGGGTCTCTACGACGACCACCTCAGCCTCACGGGGGAGGTCGAGGACACCGTCTGGTCCTACAACCAGGGCGTCCCCGTCGGCGTGAACGTCCTGCTCCACGCGCAGACCGGCAAGCGGCGCCACCTCGACGAGGCCGAGCGGATCGCCGACGCCGCGGCCCGCTGGTTCGACAGCAGCGACCACCCGCTGGAGAAGCAGCCCCCGTTCTTCAACTCGATCTACTTCAAGAACCTGCTGCTGCTCGACGCGGCCAGGGGGCGGAGCACGTACCGCAAGGCCATGGAGGCCTGGGCGGACCACGTCTGGCGCCACCAGCGCGACGACGCGACCGGCTTGTTCCTCTTCGATCAGGAGACGGCGCCCGGGACCACTCAGATGATCCAGCAGGCCGCGATGACCCAGGTCTACGCCGTCCTCGCCTGGCCCCGCAGCCGCTACCGCCTCCTCTACTGACGCGTCCGCGTCACGAGCCCGCAGACCCCGTTCACCGCCGAACCCCGCCAGGAGCAGCACATGATCTCCCGTCGCACCACCCTCGTCGCCGCCACGCTCGCCGTCGCCCTCGGCGCCCTGCCCGCCTGCTCGTCCGCCGGCTCGTCCGCCTCGGGCGGGTCCGGCGGCGACGCGCCGAAGACGATCACCGTCGCGTACCAGAAGTTCGGGGCGTTCACCCAGATGGACTCCCACATGACCAAGGTCAAGGCCGAGTACGAGGCCGCGCACCCGGGCGTCACCGTGAAGCTCAACCCGATCCAGGCCGACGAGAACGACTACTACACCAAGCTCAACCTCATGAACCGGACGCCGTCGACCGCGCCGGACGTCCTCTACGAGGACACCTTCCTCGTCAACTCCGACATCGACGCCGGCTACCTCGCCCCGCTCGACGACTACACCTCGAAGTGGTCCGACTGAAGCCAGTTCACCGAGTCGGCGCAGGGCGCGGGCAAGGGCGCGGACGGCAAGATCTACGGCATCCCGATGGGCACCGACACCCGCGCGCTCTACTACAACAAGGACCTCTTCGCTGGTGCGGGCCTACCGACCGACTGGCAGCCGAAGACCTGGGACGACATCCTCGCCGCGGCGCGGACGATCAAGGCCAAGGAACCGGACGTCCTGCCCTTCAACATCTACTCGGGAAAGGGCGCTGGCGAGGGCTCGACGATGCAGGGCCTGGAGATGCTGCTCTACGGCACGCAGAGCACGCTCTACGACGACGCGTCGAAGAAGTGGGTCACCTCCTCGCCGGGGCTGACGGCCTCCTTCACCTTCCTCAAGACCGTCTTCGACGAGGGTCTGGCGCCCAAGCCGCAGGACGCGCTCGACCCGCAGTGGGGCACCAAGCTCAGCACCGAGCTGATCCCGGGCGGCAAGGTCGCGATCGCGCTCGACGGCTCCTGGCAGACGAGCACGTGGAAGAAGGACGGCGCCAAGCCGTGGGCGGACTACAGCAAGACCCTCGGCGTCGCGGCCATGCCGACGCAGAACGGCGAGGCGCCGGGCGCGACCAGCATGTCGGGCGGCTGGCTGCTCTCGGTCGGGCCAAGTCGAAGAACCCGCAGGCGGCCTGGGACTTCATCAGCACCGCGCTGAACAAGGAGAACACGCTCGCGTACGACACCTCGGCCAGCCAGATCGCCGAGCGCAAGGACGTCTCCTCCGACCCGGCCTACCTCGAGTCGGACCCGTTCGCGAAGACCTTCACCGACCTCGTGCAGTACACCCACTTCCGCCCGGCCTACTCGAAGTACCCGCGGGTCTCGGACGCGATCCAGCAGACCATGGAGACCGTCATGACCGGCCAGGCGCCGGTCGACCAGGCGCTCGCGCAGTACCAGAAGACGGTCACGGCGGTCGTCGGCGCGGACGCCGCCACCACCGCCTGATGGCGGCCACCCTCACCGTCCCGCCGGGCGCCTCGCTGGCGCCCGCCGGGCGGCGCCACCGAGGACCGGGCACGGCGGCCAAGCTGCTGCCCCTCCTGCCGGCCGTCGTCCTGCTGCTGCTCTTCTTCGCCGGACCCGTCGTGTGGAGCGTCTACACCGCCTTCACCAACCAGTCGCTGTCCGGCGCCGGCGCCGCCGACGCGCAGTTCATCGGCCTTGCGAACTTCTCCCGCATGGTCGCCGACCCCACGTTCTGGCACTCCATCGTGCTCACGGTCGTGTTCGTGGTGGGCTCGGCCGTCATCGGCCAGAACACCCTCGGCCTGCTGATCGCCCTCCTGCTGCGCCACCGGCACCGCGTGACGCAGACCGTGGTCTCCCTCGTGGTCGTCGGCGCCTGGGTGATGCCGGAGATCGTCGCGGCCTTCTGCTGGTACGCCTTCCTCAACCCGGACGGTTCGCTGAACTCCTGGTTCGGCTGGGCGGGCTTCAGCCAGAACTGGCTCTACACGCTCCCGATGTTCGGCGTGATCCTCACCAACGTCTGGCGGGGCACGGCCTTCTCGATGATGGTCTACTCCGCGGCGCTCTCGGACATCCCGCCCGAGCTCGAGGAGGCCGCCTCGGTCGACGGCGGGAGCGGCTGGCGGCGGCTGTGGTCGATCACCCTCCCGCTGATCCGGCGCTCCATCCTGACCAACCTCATGCTGATCACGCTCCAGACCCTGGCGGTGTTCACGTTGATCTACGTCCTCACCGCCGGCGGACCGGGCGACGCGAGCTCGACGACGCCGATCTACATGTACGAGCAGGCGTTCCAGTTCTACGACCTCGGCTACGGCACCGCGATGGCCCTGGTGCTGCTGGCCGTGGGGGCGATCTTCTCGATGATCTACCTCAAGTTCGTCTCGGTGGACGAGCGATGACCGCGGTGGTCGGTGCTCGTCCGGGCCCTTCGACAGGACCGGGCAACGCGGTCGTGGAGCGCCGTGCCCGTGCCCTCGGCATCACCTCGCCGCGGCGGCTGCCCGCATGGATCCTCGCTCACCTCGCGCTGCTGCTCGTCGTGCTGGCCTTCCTCGGCCCGATGCTGTGGCTGCTCTTCGGCTCGCTGCACGCTGACTCGGCCCTGACCGTGGAGCTCGGCGGCACCTGGACGCTGTCGAACTTCATCGCCGTCATGACGCCGGAGACGCTGTGGACGCCGTTGCTGAACTCGTTCCTGCTGTCGGCCGGCACCGCCGTGCTCACCGTGCTCTGCTCGGCGCTCGCGGCGTACCCGCTCTCGCGCTACTCGATGCGGTTCCGCAAGACGTTCCTCTACACGATCGTCTTCTCGACGGGTCTCCCGATCACGGCCGTCATGGTGCCGGTGTACGTGCTCTTCGCGACCTTCACCCTCACCGACTCCCGGGTCGCCACGGTGCTCTTCATGAGCGCGACGTCGTTGCCCTTCGCCATCTGGATGATGAAGAACTTCATGGACGGCGTCCCGGTGTCGCTGGAGGAGGCGGCCTGGACCGACGGCGCCGGGTGGTTCTCCTCGTTGCGCTCGATCGTGCTGCCGCTCATGGCGCCCGGCCTGGCCGTGGTGTCGATCTTCGTCTTCGTGCAGCAGTGGGGTGACTTCTTCATCCCGTTCGTGCTGCTGCAGAGCCCGGAGAAGCAGCCGGCCTCGGTGAGCATCTACACCTTCTTCAGCTCCTACGGCGCCGTCGCGTACGGCCAGCTGGCCGCGTTCTCGATCTTGTACACGGTCCCGATCATCGCCCTGTACGGCGTGCTCTCGAAGGCCCTCGGCGGCGGCTTCAGCTTCGCCGGCGGGCTCAAGGGCTGACCGGCCGACCTCCCGCCTGCCCGACCCGGACGGTGGCCGACCAGACTGCTGGTCACCCGTCCACCCCACCCCGGACCCTGTCCGCACGCCTACCCGAGGAGCGAACCCATGCCCGACCTGACCGACCCCGTCGAGGAGCGGCTGGCGAGGTTCCGCCACGAGCGGGTCGTGCCCGCGCTCTACCGCGAGCGCGTGCCGCTCGAGGTGACGGCGTGGCAGGCGCCCGGCGAGCCGGTGCCCTTCGACGAGGCTGCGCGGCAGGAGTTCATGCCCTTCGAGGTGGGGACCGCGTACGGGCCGCCGTGGGCGACGACCTGGTTCCGCGCGACCGGGACGGTCCCCGAGGGCTGGGACTCCCGCGAGGGGACGGCGGTCGAGGTCGTCGTCGACCTCGGCTTCAGCGACACCGAGCCGGGATTCCAGGCCGAGGGCCTCGTCTGGACGGCCGACGGCACGGTGATCAAGGCCGTCGAGCCGATGAACCAGGCCGTCCCGCTGCCGGCGTCGTCACCGGCCCGGCAGGGGAGCGCGGTCGAGGTGCTCGTCGAGGCGGCGTCCAACCCGCACGTGCTGGAGCACATGCAGTTCAACCCGACGCACCTCGGCAACCTCGAGACCGCCGGGCGCGACCCGCTCTACCGGCTGCGGCGCCTCGAGCTCGCGCTGCGCGACGTGGCCGTCTGGGAGCTCGACCAGGACCTCTTCGCGCTGTCGGGGCTGCTGCTCGAGCTGCCGGCCAACACCCAGCGCCGCGCCGAGGTCCGCGAGGCCCTCGACCGCGTCGTCGACGCCGTCGACCCGCAGGACGTGGCCGGGACCGCCCAGGCGGGCCGCGACGTGCTGCGCCCGGTGCTCGAGCGGCCGGCGAGCGCCAGCGCGCACCAGGCGTACGCGGTCGGTCACGCCCACATCGACTCGGCCTGGCTGTGGCCGGTGCGGGAGACCGTGCGCAAGGTCGCGCGCACCTTCGCCAACGTCTGCGACCTCATCGAGCGCGAGGAGCAGTTCGTCTTCGCCGCCTCGTCGGCCCAGCAGTACGCGTGGCTCAAGGAGTTCTACCCGGGCCTGTTCGAGCGGGTCCGCGGCCACGTGCAGGCCGGGCGCTTCGTGCCCGTCGGCGGCATGTGGGTCGAGTCCGACACGAACATGCCCGGCGGCGAGGCGCTGGCCCGGCAGTTCGTGCTCGGCAAGGGCTTCTTCGCCCGGGAGCTCGGCGTCGACACCCAGGAGGTGTGGCTGCCCGACTCGTTCGGCTACTCCGGCGCACTGCCGCAGATCATGGCCGCCGCCGGGGCGAGGTGGTTCCTGACGCAGAAGATCAGCTGGAACGACTCCAACCTGATGCCGCACTCGACCTTCCGCTGGGAGGGCATCGACGGCACGCAGGTCTTCACCCACTTCCCGCCGGTCGACACCTACAACTCCGACCTGTCGGCCAAGGACCTCGCCCGGGCCGAGCGGAACTTCACCGAGAAGGCCGTCGCGAACCGCTCGCTGGTGCCCTTCGGCCACGGCGACGGTGGGGGCGGACCCACCCGGGAGATGGTCGCCGCCGCCCGGCGCACCGCCTCGCTCGAGGGCTCGCCGGCGGTCCGGCTGACCGGCCCGGTCCAGTTCTTCACCGACGCGCAGGCCGAGCTGCCCGAGGCGCCGGTGTGGTCGGGCGAGCTCTACCTCGAGTTCCACCGCGGCACCTACACGAGCCAGGCGCGCACCAAGCGCGGCAACCGGCGCAGCGAGCACCTGCTGCGCGAGGCCGAGCTGTGGGCGACGACCGCCGCGGTGCGCCACGGGACCAACTACCCGTACGAGGACCTGCGGAGGGCCTGGGAGACGGTCTGCCTGCAGCAGTTCCACGACATCCTCCCGGGCACGTCGATCTCCTGGGTCTACGCCGACGCCGAGGCCGGGTACGCCCGGGTCGCGGAGACGGCGGAGCGGGTCGTGCGGGACTCGCTGCGCGCGCTGCTGGGCGAGGGGGGCGGGTTCGTCGCCGCGAACGCCGGCCCGTACGCGGTCGACGGCGTGCCGGCGCTGGGTGTCGCGATCGGGGCCCCCGAGCGGCGGGGCGTCACCCCGCACGCCGACGGCGACGGGGCCGGGTTCGTGCTCGAGAACGACCTGGTCCGCGTGCGCGTGAGCGCCGACGGGCTGCTCACCTCGGTCGTCGACCTCCGGGCCGGGCGCGAGCTCGTGCCCGAGGGGCGCGAGGCCGGGCTGCTGCAGCTGTTCCGCGACGTGCCGAACCGCTGGGACGCCTGGGACATCGACCGCACCTACCAGCGGACCGTCACCGACCTCGTCGAGGCGACCTCGGTCGAGGTCGTGGGTGACGCGGTGCGCGTCGAGCGGCGGTTCGGGGAGTCGTCGCTGGTGCAGACGATCAGCCTGCCCGCGGACGCGGCACGGGTGGACCTCGGCTTCACCGTCGACTGGCACGAGCGCCAGAAGCTGCTCAAGCTCGCCTTCCCGCTCGACGTGCACGCCGACCGGGCGACGTCGGAGATCCAGTTCGGCCACCTGCACCGCCCGACCCACGCGAACACCTCGTGGGACACCGCGCGCTTCGAGACCGTCGCGCACCGCTGGGTGCACGTCGGCGAGCCCGGCTACGGGGTCGCGGTCTCGAACGACTCGACCTACGGCCACGACATCACGCGGGTCGGCGCCGGCGTGCGGGGCTCGACCACGAACGTCCGCCTGTCGCTGCTCCGCGCGCCGCTCTTCCCCGACCCGGAGGCCGACCAGGGCGAGCACACGATGAACGTCTCGCTCGCCGTCGGCGCCGGTATCCCGCAGGCCGTGGCCGAGGGCTACCGCCGCAACCTGCCGCTGCGAGCGGTCGAGGGCGTGGGTGAGGGTTCGGTCGAGCCGCTCCTCGTGGTCGACGACCCCGCCGTCGTGGTCGAGGCGGTCAAGCTCGCCGAGGACGGCAGCGGCGACGTCGTCGTCCGGCTCTACGAGGCGTACGGGACACGCGTACGCACGCGGCTGACGGCGGGGTTCGACGTCACGGGGATCATCGAGACCGACCTGATCGAGCGCACGGTCGACGCCTCGGCCCTGCGCTCGGTCGAGAGCCGGGTCGCCGAGCTCGAGCTGCGGCCGTTCCAGCTGGTCACGCTGCGCGTGGCCCGCTGACCGCGCGGCCGCACCGCCGGGCCCGGCGCTACGGACCGCCGCTCCGACTGGCCGGAGCGCCTCGCGGCCGGCGGGAGTCAGCGGTCAGCCGAGGTGGCGAGCGGGGTGAGGGGTCACCAGCTGAGCGTGCGGAGGGCGGGGAGCCCGAGAATGGCGCGGTCGACCGTGACCAGGACGAGCTCCTCGAGCGTGGCCTGGGCGACCAGGAGGCGGTCGAAGGGGTCGCGGTGCTCCCAGCGCAAGGTGCCGGCGAGGAGGCCGTGCTCGATAGTGATCGGCAGCGGTGTCGCACCGAGGTCACCGATGCGCCGGGTCAAGGTGGCCGGCAGCGTCGGGGCGTCGAGCTTGCCGAGCCGGACCTTGGTGCTGATCTCGATCGCCGTGGCCGCGGACACGACCAGGTCGTTCGTCCGGTCCGCCAGCTCTGCACGGATGTCGTCGCGGACCCGGTCAGGTGCACCGAGCAGCCAGAGCAGGACGTGCGTGTCGAGGAGGTACCGCTCGCTCATCTCACTCCCACGAGGCCAGCTCGCTCTCCTCGAGCGGCTCGTCGAAGTCCTCCGGCACATCGAGCCGCATCACCCCGAAGCGTCGCGGTGGTGCCTCCTCGACCGGCACCAGGCGGGCGACGGGACGTCCGGCACGGGCGATCACGATGTCCTCGCCGCGCTCGCTGCGGAGGAGGAGGTCGCTCAAGCGGGTCTTGGCCTCCTGGACGTTGACCTGGGTCATCGGCTCCTCCTTGGTCAGGCTGACCAGACCAGGGTAGTTGAAGCGCCGGAACCTGAAGACGGCCAGGGCGGAACCAGGAATAGCACCCGTCGAACCAGGGTTGAGTCTACGTCGCTCAACTCTCAGTTGCGTACGGACTCGTGCGCGGCGCATAGTTGAGCAGAGGCCACTCAACCCGGAGGTAACCGCTCCACCCATGGACACCAACAAGCTCACCACCAAGAGCCGCGACGCCGTCTCGTCCGCGCTCCGGCTGGCGCTGACCGGGGGCAACCCGTACGTCGAGCCCAGCCACCTCCTGCACGCCCTGCTGCTCGTCCCCGGCAACACCGTCGCCCCGCTGATCACCGCGGTGGGCGCGGACCCCGCTGTCGTCGACGCCGCCGCCCAGGGCGCCATCAGCAAGCTGTCGTCGGCGACCGGCTCGTCGGTCTCGCAGCCCCAGCTCTCCGGCGCCTTCGCCCGCGTGCTCGCCGACGCGGAGACCCGCGCCGAGCAGCTCGGCGACTCCTACGTCGCCACCGAGCACCTGCTCATCGCCCTCGCCGCCGTCGCCTCCGACGCCCAGTCCGTGCTGCGCGACCTCAAGGTCACCGCCGCCGACCTGACGACGAAGTTCAACGAGATGCGCGGCAGCAAGCGCGTCACCAGCGCCGAGGCCGAGGGCACCGAGTCCGCGCTCGACCAGTACGGCGTCGACCTCACCGCGACCGCCCGGGCCGGCAAGCTCGACCCGGTCATCGGCCGCGACACCGAGATCCGCCGCGTCGTCCAAGTCCTGGCCCGGCGCACCAAGAACAACCCCGTCCTCATCGGCGAGCCCGGCGTCGGCAAGACCGCCGTCGTCGAGGGCCTCGCCCAGCGCCTCGTCGCCGGCGACGTCCCCGACTCCCTCAAGGGCCGTCGCCTCGTCTCGCTCGACCTGAGCGCGATGGTGGCCGGCGCGAAGTACCGCGGCGAGTTCGAGGAGCGGCTCAAGGCCGTCCTCACCGAGATCCGCGACGCCGAGGGCCAGGTCATCACCTTCATCGACGAGCTGCACACCGTCGTCGGTGCGGGCGCGTCCGGCGACTCCTCGATGGACGCCGGCAACATGCTCAAGCCGATGCTGGCCCGCGGCGAGCTGCGGATGATCGGCGCGACGACGCTCGACGAGTACCGCGAGCGGATCGAGAAGGACCCGGCGCTGGAGCGCCGCTTCCAGCAGGTCTACGTCGGCGAGCCGAGCGTCGAGGACACCGTCGCGATCCTGCGCGGCCTGCGCGAGCGCTACGAGGCGCACCACAAGGTCGCCATCACCGACGCCGCCCTCGTGGCCGCCGCCAGCCTGTCCAACCGCTACATCACCTCGCGCCAGCTGCCCGACAAGGCGATCGACCTCGTCGACGAGGCCGCGTCCCGGCTGCGCATGGAGATCGACTCCTCGCCCGAGGAGATCGACCAGCTCCGCCGCTCCGTCGACCGGATGACCATGCAGCGCCTGGCGCTGGAGAAGGAGACCGACGCGGGTTCGGTCGCGCGGCTGGAGCGGCTCGAGGCCGAGCTCGCCGACGCGAGCGAGGAGCTGCGCGGGCTCGAGGCGCGCTGGGAGGCGGAGAAGAAGGGCCTCAACGAGGTCGGCGAGCTCCGCTCGCAGATCGACGAGCTGCGCGTCGCCGCGGACCGCGCGCTGCGCGAGGGCGACCTCGTGCGGGCGAGCGAGATCAGCTACGGCGAGATCCCCGCGCTGCAGGAGCGGCTGTCCCGCGCCGACGAGGCCGAGCGCAACACGACGCCGATGGTCAGCGAGGAGGTCAGCGCCCAGGACATCGCCGAGGTGGTGGCCAACTGGACCGGCATCCCCACCGGGCGGCTGCTCGAGGGCGAGACCGAGAAGCTCCTCCACATGGAGGACCGGCTCGGCGAGCGCCTGATCGGCCAGCGTCCCGCGGTCAAGGCCGTCTCCGACGCCGTGCGCCGCTCGCGGGCCGGGATCTCCGACCCCAACCGGCCGACCGGGTCGTTCCTGTTCCTCGGCCCGACCGGCGTCGGCAAGACCGAGCTGGCCAAGTCGCTCGCCGCGTTCCTCTTCGACGACGAGCACGCCATGATCCGCATCGACATGAGCGAGTACTCCGAGAAGCACTCGGTCTCGCGCCTGGTCGGTGCGCCTCCCGGCTACGTCGGCTACGACGAGGGCGGCCAGCTCACCGAGGCCGTGCGGCGGCGCCCGTACGCGGTCGTGCTGCTCGACGAGGTGGAGAAGGCCCACCCCGAGGTCTTCGACATCCTGCTGCAGGTGCTCGACGACGGCCGGCTGACCGACGGCCAGGGCCGCACGGTCGACTTCCGTAACGTGATCATGATCCTGACGTCGAACCTCGGCTCGCAGTACCTGGCCGACCCCAAGCTCGACGACAAGATCAAGCGCGACGCGGTGATGGGCGTTGTGCGGCAGGCGTTCAAGCCGGAGTTCCTCAACCGGCTCGACGAGGTCGTGCTGTTCGACGCGCTCGACACAACCGAGCTGGCCCGGATCGTCGAGATCAACCTGGCCCGGCTCAACGAGCGGCTCGCCGAACGCCGGATCTCCGTCGTCGCGACGCAGGCCGCGCGCGACTGGCTGGCGCTCACCGGCTTCGACCCGACGTACGGCGCCCGGCCGCTGCGCCGGCTCGTGCAGACGACCATCGAGGACCAGCTGGCGCGCCGCGTGCTCGGTGGCGAGGTCCTCGAGGGCGACACGGTCACCTTCGACCTCGACCCCGAGGGCGACGCCCTGCGCGTCGTGAGCGAGACGCCGGTCGCGGTCTAGGGGAGAACGCTCCCTGAGCTTGTCGAAGGGCCTCGAAGAGGTCGGCTCCTCTGCACACGAGCGTGGAGACGCCGACCCCTCCGGGGCCCTTCGACAAGCTCAGGGAGCGTCTCCGCCGAGCGGGCTCGGCTCAGAGGGCGTCGCCGTCGAGGTAGACCCAGCGCGACCCGCGTCGGACGAACCGGCTGCGCTCGTGCATCACGCCCGGCCCGTCGGCCGCCTCGTACGCGGCCTTGAACTCGACCGTGCCCTCGGTGTCGTCAGCGGTCCCGGCCTGGACCTCGACCACGGTCAGACCCGTCCAGACCAGCCCCGGCGCCGGCTCCACGTCGGCCGGGCGGGTCCGCGGGTGCCAGGTCCGGAAGACGTAGTCCTCCCGCCCGGTCGCGTACGCGGCGAAGCGCGACCGCATCAGCCGCTCGGCGGTCGGGGCCGCGTCCCGGCCGTCGTGGAGCGGTTCGCAGCAGGCCGCGTACGCGAGCCTGCTGGCGCAGGGGCAGGGTTCGTCGCCGGTCACGGCTCCATCCCACCGCACGGCCCGCCCGGCCCGACCGGCACCCTGCGGAGCTCGCGGTCGGCCGTCACCACCAGCCCTGGCGCCCGGCGCCGGTCCGTCCACCGCCGCCCTGCGCGCCGCACCTATCCTGCGTCCGGGCCGTGTCCTGCACGAGGTCCGGGTAAGGGGGACGGGTGAGGAGCGAGGAGCTGGTCCTGCGCGGCGGGGAGTCGCCGGTGGTGCTGGTCCCCGACGTCGGGCGGCGCTCGGCCTACCTCCTGCGGGTCGGGCGCACGGACCAGTCGTACGTCGACCTCGACGACCCGCGGCACCTCGAGTTCGACTACGTGCAGCGCGTGGCCGACCTGGTGGAGTCGCTCTACGCGCCCGGCGTCACCCTCCGGGCGGTCCACATCGGCGGGGCGGGCCTGACGCTGCCGCGCTACCTCGCGGCGACGCGGCCCGGGTCCACGCAGACCGTGCTGGAGCCCGACGCCGAGCTGACCGAGTTCGTCCGCTCCCGGCTGCCGCTGCCGAGGTCCAGCGGGATCAAGGTCCGCGCGGTCGACGGGCGCAGCGGCCTGCCCGAGCTGCGCGACGGGATCGCCGACCTGGTCGTGCTCGACGCCTTCGCCGGAGCACGGGTGCCGCCGGAGCTGACGACCCAGGGCGCCCTCGCCGAGCTGCACCGGGTGCTGCGCCCCGACGGCGTCCTCGCCATGAACGTCACCGACAGCGGGACCCTCCGCTTCACCCGGCGGGTCCTCGCCGGGCTCCGGGCCGAGCTCGGGTCGGTGGGGCTGTGCACGGAGCCGAGCACGCTCAAGGGGCGACGCTTCGGCAACCTGGTGCTCGTGGCCAGCGACCGCCCGCTCGACGCGGACGCGTGGGCCGGGCTCGCGGACCGGGCCGGCCGGCCGCCCTTCCCCTACCGGGTCGTGCACGGGGCCCGGCTCGACCAGCTCGTGGGCAACGCCCGTCCCTTCACCGACGACGACGCGGAAGCCTCGCCGCCGCCCCCGACGGAGCTCTTCGGGCTCGGCTGAGGACGCCCGCGAGGTCGGTGCGCGCCCTAGGCTGGTCGGGTGACGACCGGCGAGACCTCCCCGTGGGCGCGGGGAGCCTCCCCGGTCCCGCCACCCGCGGACCCGGTCTCCTACGACGGGCCCTGGCAGGCCGGCCCGCCGCGCCCGGCGCCGCTGCCGTCGCTGCCCGTACCCGGCTGGACGGCAGCGCCGCCGTGGACGGGAGCGCCCGTCAGCGACGAGCTGCTCCGGAGGCTCCCGCCGCCGGGCGCGTCGGCGCCGCGTCCGCCGCTCCAGCCCGGGGAGCAGGACCAGCGCCCGGCGACCATCGGCCTCTCGGCGACCCTCGCGGTCACGGCGTCCCTGCTGTGGGTGTGCGGTCTCAGCCTGTTCCTCCTGGTCGCCGCGGCCGGCACCCGGGCGCTGGGCCCGAGCGGTGACGACGGCGTCGTCTTCCACCTGCTCGACGAGGCCGTGCTGCGGATGGGCGACGGGCTGTGGGTCCCGCTCTACGGCTTCCCGCTGGCGTCGACGGTGACCGGCTTCTGCCTGCTCGCCCGCCGCCCCTGGGCGCGGGTCGCGCACACCGTCGCCGGTGCCGCGGCGCTGGCCTGGGCCGCCTGGTGGCTGCGCGAGTCGCTGCTGATGTGGTTCGTCGTCGCGGTCTACGTGGTCGTCGCCGTCGCCGTGCTCTGGGTGCCCTCGGTCGGGCGCTGGTACGCCGGGCGGCCGCGCCGCGCGCCGGAGGGCTTCACGCTCAGCGGCTGAGCGCGCCGAGTCGCCGGACCGCCTCGTCGATGACCTCGGCCCGCTTGCAGAAGGCCCACCGCACGTAGGGCCGGCCGGCCTCGGCGCGGTCGTAGAAGACCTGGTGCGGGATGGCCACGACGCCGGCCCGGTGCGGGAGCTCGCGGCAGAAGGCGACCCCGTCGTCGTAGCCGAGCGGCCGGACGTCGGTGGTCATGAAGTAGGTGCCCTGCGGCACCGCGGGCTCGAGCCCGACGGAGGCCAGGCCCTCCGCGAGCTGGTCGCGCCGGCCCTGCAGGTCCCGCACGGAGTCCGCGATCCACGCGTCGCCCTCGTCCAGCGCCCGGGCGACGGCGGGCTGGAACGGGGCGCCCGAGACGTAGGTGAGGAACTGCTTCACCGCGGTGACCTCGTCGATCAGCGCGGCGGGGCCCATCGCCCAGCCGATCTTCCACCCGGTCGCGGAGAAGGTCTTGCCCGAGGAGGAGATGCGGATCGTGCGCTCGCGCATGCCGGGGTAGGACGCCAGCGAGCGGTGCACGGAGCCCTCGAAGACCAGGTGCTCGTAGACCTCGTCGGTGACCACGAGCACGTCGTGCTCCACGGCCAGGCGGGCGATGGCGGCGAGGTCCTCGTCGCCGAGCACGACCCCCGTGGGGTTGTGCGGGGAGTTGACGAGCACCAGCTTGGTCCGCGGTGTGAAGGCGGCGGCGAGCTCGGCGTGGTCGAGGCGGAAGTCCGGCCCGAAGAGACCGACCCCGACGCGCACCCCGCCGGCCAGGTCGATCGAGGCCGCGTACGAGTCGTAGAAGGGCTCGAGGGCGACGACCTCGTCGCCCGGGTCGACGTACGCCTGGATGGTGGCCGCCAGCGCCTCGGTCGCGCCCGTCGTGATCAGGACCTCGGTGTCGGGGTCGTAGTCGAGTCCGTGGTGGCGGAGGGTGTGCGCCGCGACCGCCTGCCGGAGCGGGGCGATGCCGCGACCGGGCGGGTACTGGTTCACGCCGTCGGTGATCGCCTGGCGTGCGGCCTCGAGCATGAAGCCCGGTCCGTCGCTGTCGGGGAAGCCCTGGCCCAGGTTGACCGAACCGGTCGCCACGGCGAGCGCCGACATCTCGGCGAAGATCGTGGTGGTGGACGAGGTGAGCCGCTGCGCTCTCCACGGCGAGGCCATGGACCGACCCTAGCCGCCGGGACGCCGAGGAGGACCGGCCGTCCCGCTGCGGCCGGTCCTCCTGGACCTGCCCGTCGGGCGACCAGCGGCCCCGCGCTCAGCTGGTCGACCCCGACGAGGTCTCGTGGGGGACCAGCCACCGGGTGTGGTGGCTGGTCCCGCCAGGGGTGGTGTCCGGTGCGACCAGCGGCCCCGCGCTCAGCTGGTCGGTCGGACGGGCTTGGTGGGGGACCAGCCACCGGGTGTGGTGGCTGGTCCCGCCAGGGGTGGTGTCCGGTGCGACCAGCGGCCCCGCGCTCAGCTGGTCGGTCGGACGACGTCCGGGAGCCAGCCACCCCGCGCTCGGCTGGTCCCGGGGACCGGGGGTCAGCCCGAGCGCGGGCGGCGGAGGAGCGCGCCGACGCCGAGGGCGAGCAGCAGCGAGGCGTGCAGCAGGTGGACCAGGTCGGCGGTCGTCACGAGCAGGACGGCGACGAGGGCCAGGACGGCCGCCGAGACGGCGACCCGGAGGAGTCGTGCGTTCATCAGGGGTCTCTCCCGAAGCGGTGGGACCGGTCGTCGACCGCGCAGAGAGGGCGGGACGTCCGGGTGACGCGGCTAGGCCGCGTCGCTACCGGGCCAGGAGGCCGGGCAGCACCGGTGGAAGAGAGAGGTCAGTCGGGCGCGAAGCCGGGCTGGCGGCACAGCCGCCAGGCGTAGTCCTGCGCGTTGGCGAGCGACCCGAGGTCGCCGCCGCGGTCGGCACCGAGGCCGAAGATGGACTCGAGGAGCCCGAGGACGGAGGCGCTCGCGCCTCCGGAGGTCACGGAGCCCGACGCGCCGGCGGCGGCGTTGGAGCTGTGCATGGGTCCGGTCGGGGACGCCCCGGTCGGGGCGGACACCGTGTCGAGGACGCGTGGTTCAGCCTGGGGATCGGCGACCGCCGGTTCGCTGGTCGGTGAGCTCGTGGTGTCGTCGCCGGCGCGTGCACGCCCGTCCGACGCGTCCCACCCGCTCTGCACCGCCGTCGGGTCACCCGCGACGGCGGCGCTGCCGAGCTGCAGCGGCAGGAGCGGGACCGGCGGAAAGGCCGGCGCGTCGTCGTCGGTGGTCGCCGGGGCGGGCTCGGCGGTCTCCCCGGGCAGCCCCAGCGTCGGGTCGTCGACGACCGGCGTCACGACGGGCTCGACCGGGGTGGTGGCGACCGGGGTCGTGACCACGGGGACGGTCGGGTCGGTGACGGGGATCGTCGGGTCGGGGACCGGCTGCGTCGTCGGGTCCTGGGTGGGCGTCGGCGTCGGGTCCGAGGTGGCAGGTGCTGTGGGGTCCTGCGTCGGCTGCGCGGTCGGCTGGTCCGTCGGCTCGGCCGTGGGCTGGTCCGTCGGCTGAGCGGTGGGCTGCTCCGCCGGCTGAGCGGTCGGCTCGGCCGTGGGCTGCGTCGTCGGCTGGACGGTCGGCTGCCCCGTCGGCTCGGCGGTGGGCTGCGTGCTGGGCTCGGCGCTGGGCTGGCTGGTGGGCTCGTCGCTGGGAGCGGTCGGCTCCGGGGTCGCGTCCGCGCTGGGCTGCGCCGTCGGCTCGCCGCTCGGCGTGGCGCTCGCCCCGGGCGTCGGCCGGTCGGTGGCCGGGTCCGAGGTGGGCGCCGCGGAGCCCTCGTCGCTCGACGGGCTGTCCTGCTCGGCCGGGGCGGACGTGGACGTCGAGGAGGTCGAGGGGTCGGCCTGCGTGCTCGACGTGCTCGACGTGCTCGCCGTGTCCGAGGCGGCCGCCTCCGCCCTCTTGACGGTCTTCGCGCTCTTGGCCTTCTTCGCGCTCTCGACCGTCTTGGCGCGCTCGGTCTTCACCGACCTGGTCGACGTGGCGGCCCTGACGACCGTGTGCTTCGCGACCGCGCGGTGGCGTACGAGCCGGGTGTGGCCCGAGCGGGTCTTGGTGACGGTGGACGTCGTGCTCTTGCGGGGCGGTGCGCTCTCCTCGGCGCTCGACGAGGACGAGCTCGAAGCGCCGGCCGAGGCGTCGTCGTCGTCCGCCGAGCTGCTCGCGCCGGAGGAATCCGAGGAGGAGGACGCGCTCGAGGTGCTGTCGTCCGAGACCGTGTCGGCCTGGGCCGGACGGCCGACCAGGACGAGCGCGACGACCACCAGGCCGACCAGCAGCGTGGCCCGGACGAACCACCAGCGCAGCACGGCACCCGCAGCGGCTCCGCCCGTGGCGGAGAGCTGCCGCTCCGCGTCGCCGAGCCGCACGTCTTCGATCCGATCAGTCAACCAACGCTCCGGACCGGGGCGGCCCAGTTCTGATGAGATTCACGCGAATGGCAGTGTGCCATCAAAGTGGCTCCCAGAGCGAGGGTTCCGGCAAGATCGTCCTATCGTCGGGATCGTTCGACGAAGATGCTCGTGGACCCGAGGAGTCTCATGACGGCGCAGGCCGAACGATCCCTGCTCGAGGACGTGCCCTCGGGCCTGTTCATCGGCGGCGAGTGGCGGCCCTCCGCCACCGGCCGGTCCTTCTCGGTGGACGACCCCGCGACGGGGGAGGCGCTGGCCGAGGTGGCCGACGGCAACGCCGACGACGCCGCCGCGGCGATGGACGCGGCCGTCGAGGCTGCGGCGTCCTGGGCACGGACGCCGGCGCGGCAGCGCTCCGACATCCTGCGGCGCACCTTCGACGCGGTGCGGGCGCGGACCGACGACTTCGCCCTGCTGATGACCCTGGAGATGGGCAAGCCGCTGGCCGAGGCCAAGGGCGAGGTCACGTACGGCAACGAGTTCCTGCGGTGGTTCTCCGAGGAGGCCGTCCGCATCGAGGGCCGCTTCGGGCCCAACCCGGAGGGGACGGGCCGGATGATCGTGTCCCGGCACCCCGTGGGGCCGTGCCACCTGATCACCCCGTGGAACTTCCCGCTCGCCATGGCGACCCGCAAGGTCGGCCCCGCGCTGGCCGCCGGCTGCACGGCCGTGATCAAGCCGGCGGACCTGACGCCGCTCACGACCCTGCTCCTCACCAGCGTCCTGGCGGAGGCGGGCCTGCCGCCGGGCGTCCTGAACGTCGTCACCACCACCGACGCCGCGTCCGTCTCGGGCACGGTCATCGCCGACCCGCGGCTGCGCAAGCTCAGCTTCACCGGCTCGACCCCGGTGGGCCGCCGGCTGCTGGCCCAGTCCGCCGAGGGCGTGCTCCGCACCTCCATGGAGCTCGGCGGCAACGCGCCGTTCGTGGTCTTCGCCGACGCCGACGTCGACCTCGCCGTCGAGGGGGCGATGCTCGCCAAGTTCCGGAACATCGGTGAGGCGTGCACGGCGGCCAACCGCTTCATCGTCGCCGCCGAGGTGGCCGAGGAGTTCACGGCCAAGGTGAGCGAGCGGGTGGCGGCCATGCGGGTCGGCCGCGGCACCGAGGAGGGCGTCCAGGTCGGACCGCTGATCAACGAGAAGGCGCGCGAGAAGGCGGGCTCGCTCGTGTCCGACGCGGTCGGCCGCGGGGCCGAGGTCGTGGTCGGCGGGCACGCCGTCGACGGGCCCGGCACCTTCTACGAACCCACCGTGGTCGCCGGCGTCCGCCCGGGCAGCCGCATCCTCGCCGAGGAGATCTTCGGTCCGGTCCTCGCCGTGGCGACGTTCGCCGACGAGGAGGAGGGCGTCGCCCTCGCCAACGACACCGAGTACGGGCTGGTCGGCTACGCGTACACCCAGGACCTCGCCCGGGCCATGCGCCTGGTCGACGCGCTGGAGACGGGCATGGTCGGGATCAACACCGGCGTCGTCTCCAACGCCGCGGCGCCCTTCGGCGGCGTCAAGCAGTCCGGTCTCGGCCGCGAGGGCGGCCGCGAGGGGATCGGGGAGTACCTCGAGACCCGCTACACGCTCATCCCCGACCCCTGGGCCTGACCGCAGCGTCCTGACACCGGCATCGTGCCGGGAACGTGCCGACGGCGCCCCGGCGCCGGTGCGCGGGCCTCGGCGGTGGCCGGTGGGAGGAGTGACCGGAGAGGGCGCCAGGGGTCGGTCTCGCTAGGGTCGGGCCTCGTGAACGCGCCGCGACCGAACCCCGACGACCTCGTCTACCTGATCCGCCGCATCGCCGAGCTGGCGGTCGTGCACGGCCGGGTGACCCTGTCCTCGGGGCGGGAGGCCGACTACTACGTCGACATGCGTCGGGTGACGCTCGACGGGCGGACCTCGCCGGTCATCGGCCGCGTGATGCGGGCGCTCGTCTCCGACTGGTCCTTCGACGCGGTCGGCGGCCTGACCCTCGGCGCCGACCCGGTCGCCACCTCGATGCTGCACGCCGCGGCCGCGGAGTCCTCGGTGCTCGACGCCTTCGTCGTGCGCAAGAGCGAGAAGGCGCACGGCCTCCAGCGGCG
Source organism: Microlunatus sagamiharensis (assembly GCF_900105785.1). Classification (NCBI taxonomy): domain Bacteria; kingdom Bacillati; phylum Actinomycetota; class Actinomycetes; order Propionibacteriales; family Propionibacteriaceae; genus Microlunatus; species Microlunatus sagamiharensis. The sequence goes on along the minus strand of NZ_LT629799.1, from coordinate 3,332,523 downwards.
CATCGAGGGCTCGCCCGTCGAGGGGCGCCGGGTGCTCGTGGTCGAGGACACCTCGACCACCGGCTCCTCCGCCCTGACCGCGGTCGAGGCCCTGCGCGCCGAGGGTGCGGAGGTCGTCGGCGTCGCGGTCGTCGTCGACCGCGACACCGGCGCGCGGGAGAAGGTGCTCGCCGAGGGGCTGGACTACCGCTGGGCCGTCTCGTCGGCCGACCTCGGGCTCTCCTGAGCCCGGGTCCTGCCGGCCCCCCGGCCCGCTAGCCTGACCCGACCGAACCCTGACGGAGGCACCGTGTCCGCGATCATCGTCGTGATCATCCTGCTCGTCCTCGTCGTGATCCTCGCCCTCGTGGGCTTCTCGATGTACAACGGCTTCGTCAAGGGCCGCAACACGATCCAGGAGTCCTGGCGCCAGGTCGACGTCGAGCTGAACCGGCGCTACGAGCTGCTGCCGAACCTCGTCGAGACCGTCCGGGCGTACGCGGCCCACGAGCGCAACACGCTCGAGGACGTGACCCGGCTCCGCAACCAGGCGGCCTCGATCGCGCAGTCGGACTCGCAGTCGAGCCCGAGCGGCCTGCCGAGCCCGCAGCGCTCCCAGGTCGAGGAGCAGCTGTCGGGCGCCGTGCGCAACCTCATCGTCAGCGTCGAGGCCTACCCCGACCTCAAGAGCAACCAGAACTTCCTCGAGCTGCAGCGCCAGCTGACCGAGACCGAGGACCGGATCGCGAACGGCCGGCGCTACTACAACGCCAACGTCGCGGCGTACAACACCCGCGTCGAGTCGGTGCCGAGCAACATCATCGCGGGCCTCGCGCACTTCGAGAAGGCCACGTACTTCGAGGTCAACGACCCGGCCGTGCGCCAGGCCCCGAGCATCAGCTTCGGCGAGATCGCCTACCGCGGCGACCAGCCCGGGTCGTTCCAGCAGCCGCCGGCGCAGGGCCAGGTCGACCCGGGCCGGCAGGGCCAGCCGGCGCTGCCCCCGCAGCAGCGCCAGGACGACCAGCTGCCCGACCCGCAGTCCTCGTCGGGCTACACGCCACCCTCGTACGCCCCGCCGGCGCAGGAGGGTCAGCCGGGCCACCAGCCGCCGAGCCAGTACGCGCCCCCGCCTCGGCAGGACCAGCAGGGCCAGGGCGGCTACCAGCCGCCGCAGACCCGCTGAGCCTGCGGGGGTCGTTGCTCTCACACCGCCCCGGGCGGTGTGAGCGATCCGTTACCGAGGCTTGACCCCGCGGACACCCGGTCGTGCACGACCGTTGATGGGGTGCTCCTAGGCGCTCCCGACACTGGTGGAGCACGACCTCGGAGGTCCGCGATGCCGCACCTGTTCTCGCCCCTGACGATCAAGGGCGTCACGCTGCGCAACCGCATCGGCATGTCGCCGATGACGATGTACCGCTCCGTCGAGGGGCGCATGGACGACTACCACGTGTCCTACCTCGGCGCTCGTGCGGCGGGAGGCTTCGGCCTGGTCTTCCCCGAGCAGATCGCCATCACGCCCGACGGCCGCACCACCGTCAGCTGCGCCGGCATCTACGACGAGTCGCAGCTCGAGGGCCTCGAGCGCGTCTGCCGGATCATCACCTCGATGGGCGGCGTGCCCGCGATCCAGCTCGGCCACACCGGCCGCAAGGGGAGCCTGGTGACCCCGTGGGAGGGCGGCCACATGCTGCCGCCGGACCACCCCAAGGGCTGGCAGACCAAGGCGCCGTCGGCGATCGCGTACGGCGGCGACTTCGCCCACGCCCCGGAGGAGCTGACGGTGGCGGAGATCCACGGCCTCTACGAGGAGTACGCCCGGTCGGCGCGGTGGGCGGTCGAGGTCGGCTTCGAGTGGATCGAGATGCACTACGCGCACGGCTACCTCGGGGCGTCGTTCTTCTCCCCGATCGCGAACCACCGCACGGACGCCTACGGCGGCTCGTTGGAGAACCGGACGCGCTTCCACCTGGAGGCGCTCGACGCCGTCCGGGCGGTGATCCCCGAGCGGGTCCCGCTGACGATGCGGCTGGGTTCGGACGACCTGAACCCCGACGGCACGCAGTTCGACGACTCGGTCGTGGCGATCGGGTGGATGAAGGAGCACGGGCTCGACCTGGCCGACCTGTCCGTCGGCGGCAACACCGACGACATGCGCGAGAACATCTTCAACACCCCGTCGGCCTTCGTGCAGCGGGCCAACCGGGTCCGGACCGAGGTCGACATCCCGGTCGCCGCGAGCTGGAACCTCGGCAAGCCGCAGAACGCGGACGCGGCGATCAAGGATGGGCTGATCGACCTCGTGCTGCTGGGCCGACCGGCCCTGTCCAACCCGCACTGGCCCGTCTGGGCCGCGCGCGAGCTCGGCTACGACAACCCCTTCGGCCTCGTTCCCGAGGACTGGGGCTGGTGGCTGCGCAACTTCCGGGCCGACCAGGAGTCCATCGGCTTCCCGGCCGTCAGCGAGGAGACCGCGGGCGCACCGGCCGCCACCGTGATGCCGACTCAGGGCCTCAAGGTCGCTCTCGACGTCGACGTCGAGCCCGGTGAGGCCACGCTGGACGGCGTGCCGCTGCACGACGCGGCCTGAGGACCGGACGGCTGGGCTCCGCCCCACGAGCCGCCGGGTGCGCACCCCTGCGCACCCGGCGAGCGGCCGGGTTCAGGGGTGCGCATAGCGTCGCTTCGTGACCGACAACCAGCAGGACATGACCTACCGACAGCTCGGGGCCTCGGGCCTCACCGTCTCGACGGTGGGCATCGGGTGCAACAACTTCGGCGGCCGCATGGCCGACTCCGACGTCCCCACCGTCGTCGACGCGGCGATCGACGCCGGCATCACCCTCTTCGACACCGCCGACATCTACGGCGGGTCGGGCGGCCCGGGCCGCTCGGAGACGCTGCTCGGCGAGGCCCTGAAGGGCAAGCGCGACCAGGTCGTCCTCGCGACCAAGTTCGGCATGGACATGCAGGGCACCAACGGGCCCGACTGGGGCGTGCGCGGTTCGCGCCGCTACGTCCGCCTCGCCGTCGAGTCCAGCCTCCGCCGGCTGCAGACCGACTGGATCGACCTCTACCAGATGCACCGGCCCGACCCGAGCACGCCGATCGAGGAGACCCTCGAGGTGCTGACCGACCTCGTCCACGAGGGCAAGGTCCGCTACCTCGGCTCCTCGAACTTCGCCGGCTGGCAGGTCCTCGACGCCGACTGGACCGCGCGGACGGGCGGCCTGGAGCCCTTCGTCTCCGACCAGTCGGAGTACTCGTGGCTGTCGCGCGGCATCGAGGACGAGCTGGTCCCGGCGCTGGAGCACACGGGCAAGGGGCTGCTGCCGTACTTCCCGCTGGCCTCGGGGCTGCTGACCGGCAAGTACAAGCGCGGCGCCGACGCGCCCGAGGGCAGCCGGCTGGCGGGTCAGGACCAGCTGGCGAACGCCGACTTCGACACCATCGAGGCGCTCGGCTCGTTCGCCGAGGAGCGCGGCCTGACCATGCTCCAGGTCGCCATCGGCGGGCTCGCCGCGATGCCGACGGTGGGTTCGGTGATCGCCGGGGCGACCTCGGTCGAGCAGGTGCGCGGCAACGTGGCGGCGGGGGCCTGGCAGCCGAGCGCGGCCGACCTCGGCGAGCTCGTCCGCATCACCGGCTGAGACTGCGAACCCCGCGATCGCGTCCGTCGCGACCTCAGGTGACCGGCCGTGACCGCGGCAGATCCGCCTCGGTCACGGTCCGGTCCACCACCTCGACGTGGTGGACCGACGCCACGGGAGCCGTCAGTCGACCGGCTGCTGGCTCGCCGGACCCGGGGCGACGACCTCCTCGACGCCGCGGTTGATGCGGCGGCGGTGCAGGAGGTACTCGATCCCCATCGGGATCACTGACACGAGCACGATCAGCACGAGCACCGCGTCGATGTTGTTCTTGATCACGCTGACGTTACCGAGGAAGTAGCCCAGGATCGTCACGCCGCAGGCCCACAGGACGCCGCCGATCGCGGTGTAGCCGATGAACTTGCGGAAGTCCATGCGGCTCACGCCGGCGACCAGGGTCACGAAGGTCCGCACGATCGGGACGAACCGCGCCAGGACCAGCGCGCGGGAGCCGTAGCGGTCGAAGAAGGCGTGGGTCCGCACGACGTACTTGGGATTCAGGATCCGGCCGACCAGACCGCTGCGCGGCTTGAACAGCGGCGGGCCGATCAGCCGTCCGAGCCAGTAGCCGGTGACGTTGCCGAGCACGGCCGCGAACGTGAGCACGGCGCAGACGAAGACCATGCTGTGGTCGACCACGCCGGTCGCGGTGAAGATGCCGACGGTGAAGAGCAGCGAGTCGCCGGGCAGGATCGCGAACAGGCCGCACTCGGCGAAGATCACGAAGGCGACGCCCCAGAGCGCGTACGGCCCGAAGGCCCGCACGAGCTGCTCGGGGTCCATCCAGGACGGGAGCAGCAGGGGCATCAGGCCCGGCAACAGGTCGGCACTCACGCGAGGAGACGCTACCGTCGCTGGCTGTGCGGCGCCCCTCGACAGGCTCAGGAGGACCCCTCGACGACGACCCGTCCGGCCCGGGGAAGGACGCGGGGGACGGGGCCGCCGCTGAACCTCCCGCCGACCCGACCGTCGGCCCCGGCGTGGGCCCGTACGCGGGACCGTGGCCGGACGACCCGCGCCTCGACCCGGAGCTCCTCGCGACGGGCGACCGGCGCAACGTGCTGGACCGCTACCGCTACTGGCGCCTCGACGCGATCGTCGCCGACCTCGACGAGCACCGGGCGCCGTTGCACGTGGCGATCCAGAACTGGGAGCACGACTTCAACATCGGCTCGATCGTGCGCACCGCCAACGCCTTCAACGTCAGCGCCGTGCACATCGTCGGCCGGCGGCGTTGGAACCGGCGCGGCGCGATGGTCACCGACCGCTACCTCCACGTCGAGCACCACGCTGACGTCGCCTCGCTCGTCGCGGCGACCACGGCGGCGGGCGTGAGCCTGGTCGGGGTCGACAACCTGCCGGGCGCCGTCCCGCTGGAGCCGGTCGAGCTGCCGCGCTCCTGCTGCCTGGTCTTCGGCTCCGAGGGACCCGGCCTGACCGAGGAGATGGTGGCGGCCTGCGAGCGGCTCGTCGCCATCACCCAGCACGGCTCGACCCGCTCGCTGAACGCCGGCGCGGCGGCCGCGATCGCGATGTACCACTGGTCGCGGCGCTGGGGCTCCTGAAGGCCGGGCCGCGCCGGACGGAACCCGTGCAGAACCTGTGCGACGACCCCCGGGCGGACGCATACTGGTCCGTACTGGTCCGGACCAGTTGTGGTGCCCGGGCGCTGTGACGAGGAGGTCGCGCGGTGGCGCAGGAGCGCAGGTCGGTCGGGCTGGTCGACTTCGGCCGACCGGCGTCGGTCGCCCCGACGAAGCGGGCCCAGGTCCGCGGCATCCTCGAGCAGCTCATCGACACCGAGCTCGCACCCGGTGACGCGATCCCCTCGGAGCGGGCGCTGGTCACCCGCCTGGCGGTCAGCCGCGTGACGGTCCGGCAGGCCATCGCCGACCTGGTCGAGGGCGGCGTCCTCGAGCGGGTGCACGGCAAGGGCACGTACGTGACCGGCCCGCAGGTCGACTCCCGGCTGCACCTCACCTCCTTCTCCCGCGAGATGCGCGACCGCGGCCTCATCCCGGCCACGGTGGTCCTGTCCGCCCGCGAGGAGGCCGCCGACGACGAGGTCGCGTACGCCCTGCGCATCCGGCCCGGCCGCGCGGTGGTCCGGGTCGAGCGGCTGCGGACCGCCGACGGGACGCCGATGGCGTACGAGGTCGGCAACTACCCCTCCGCGCTGTTCCCCGGTCTGCTCGACCGCGAGCTCGGCTCGCTCTACGACGTCTTCGCCTCCGTCTACGGGGTCGTGGTCACCAGCGGCGAGCAGACCGTGCGCGCCGAGGCGGCCGACGCCCACCAGGCCCGCGTCCTGGGCATCGCCAAGCGCGCGCCGCTGCTCGTGCAGGAGCGCGTGACCTACGCCGGCGACCGCGTCGTCGAGCTGGCGACGTCGGCCTACCGCGCCGACCGCTACCGGATCCACATGGCCATCACCCCCCGCGGGGCACGCGAGTGAGCCCGTCGCGACCGCGGTCGGGCACCATGGAGGGCGTGAGCCCGACCGACGTGCTGCCCGGACCCGGCACCTGGGGACCGATCGCCGAGCTGGTGCTCCCGTACGACCCCACCGCGCTGGCCGAGACCGTCCGCCGGCGGCGGCGCGGCCTGGTGGTGCGGCTGGTCAGCCTCGGCATCAGCCTGGTGGTCCTGGCCGCGATCTACGCCTGGCAGTGGGACACGATCTCGACCCAGGGCGGTCCGTACTGGTTCTTCCCGGCGGTCGGCGTCACGCTCGCGCTCGTCTGGACGGCCGTCGCGCTGGTCGGCTTCCTGCGGGCTCGCAAGGACCTGCGCACCGCGCCCGACGGGATCGCCGTCCGGATGGGCCGGCCGGGCGTCGTCGTCGGCACGGCCTTCGCCCGCTGGCCGGACGTCGAGACCCTCGAGGTCGTCCCGGGCGGGCTCGGCCGCGCCGACCGGCTTCGGCTGCGGACGACCGACGCTCAGACCGGGCTCGTGCCGCTCGACCAGGTCGTCGTCGCGCCGGCGACCCTCGACGGCACCGCCCGGGCGTACTCGGCCGGCCGACGCGGCGTCGACCTCAGCCGCCTCGACAACTGAGCGCGCGTCGACGACCGCGGGGGAACGCCCTGTCGGCGGCACCTCGGCGCGGCTGAGAGACTGGACCTGATGGTCGCCGCCGCCGAGAGACGTGGTGGCACCGCCCGGAGCACCACCCCGTCGACACGAAAGGGGCACCCATGCCCATCGCCACTCCCGAGGTCTACGCGCAGATGCTGGACGCGGCCAAGGCCGGCAAGTTCGCCTACCCCGCGATCAACGTCAGCTCCTCGCAGACGCTGAACGCCGCGCTGCAGGGCTTCACCGAGGCCGGCTCCGACGGCATCATCCAGATCTCCACCGGCGGCGCGGAGTACGCGTCCGGCCCGACCGTGAAGAACAAGGTCACCGGTTCGGTCGCGCTCGCCGAGTACGCGCACGAGGTCGCCAAGGGCTACCCGGTCACCGTCGCGCTCCACACCGACCACTGCCCCAAGAACAACCTCGACTCCTTCGTCCGCCCGCTGCTCGACATCTCCACCGAGCGCGTCAAGAACGGCGGCCTGCCGCTCTTCCAGTCGCACATGTGGGACGGCTCCGCGGTCGAGCTCGAGGAGAACCTCTCCATCGCCGAGGAGCTGCTCGCCAAGTGCGCCGCGGCCAACGTGATCCTCGAGATCGAGGTGGGCGTCGTCGGCGGCGAGGAGGACGGCGTCAGCCACGAGATCAACGAGAAGCTCTACACGACCCCGGGCGACGGCCTCCGCACCGTCGAGGTCCTCGGCGCCGGCGAGAAGGGCCGCTACCTGACGGCCCTCACCTTCGGCAACGTGCACGGCGTCTACAAGCCCGGCGCGGTCAAGCTGCGCCCCGAGGTCCTGCGCGACATCCAGAAGGAGGTCGGCGACAAGATCGGCAAGGCCGACCCCTTCGACCTCGTCTTCCACGGCGGCTCTGGCTCCACGCTCGAGGAGATCCAGGCCGCGGTCGACTACGGCGTGATCAAGATGAACATCGACACGGACACGCAGTACGCGTTCAGCCGCCCGGTCGCCGCCCACATGTTCACCAACTACGACGGCGTCCTCAAGGTCGACGGCGAGGTCGGCAGCAAGAAGGCGTACGACCCGCGCGCCTGGGGCAAGGCCGCCGAGTCCGGCATGGCCAAGCGCATCGTCGAGGCCTGCGAGCACCTGCGTAGCAAGGGCACGTCCCTCAGCGCGTAGCTCCTGTCCTCGCTCCGCTCGGACGCGGCCGACGCTCCGACCCGCTGCCTTCCTCCCTCCCGAGGACGCGGCGGGTCGGGCGTCTGCCGCGGGCCGGCGCCGCGTCCTCGTCCGGTCGTCCAGGCAGCGGCGCGTCGGCCGTGTGCCCCTCGGGCGGAGCGCCTCGGTGGTCGCGTGCGGCTCGGTCTCTAGGCTGGGTTCCATGTCCATCGCCGTCCGACAGGGGCCAGCGCCGCTGTCCCGGGTGTGGACGCCGCGGGGCGTGATCGCGGAGGACCTGCAGGGCGAGGACCTCGGCGACGTCCTCGAGATGCACTCCGACGCCTTCGCGTGGTGGGTGCTGCCCAAGAGCGAGCCGTACGCCGAGCGCGAGCTCCGCGGGGCCGCCGAGGCGATGGGCCTGGACTCCCTGGTCGTGAAGGACCTGCTGGCCCGCGACGGCCGCGCCAAGTTCGAGGAGCTCGGCTCGGCGCGGATCATCACCACCAACACCGTGGCCCTCGACCCGCAGGCCGTCGAGCTGCGCTCGCACCCGCTGGCCGTCGTCGCCACCGACCGGCTGCTGATCTGCCTGGTCGACCCGACGCCGGACTTCAGGCCGGCCGAGCTGTTCACCGCCCACGCCGAGAACCTCACGGCCGGCGGGACCGACGCCGCGCTGCGCGAGCTGATGGCCGCGGTCGTGCGCTCGTACGACGACGTGGCGACCTGGCTGGAGGAGGCCACCGACGCGCTCGGCGAGCAGCTGACGGCGCTCGAGCCGCTGACCAAGGCGGGCCAGCTGCGAGCCTTCCACCTCCGCTCGGCGCTGTCGCAGCTGCGCCGCGTCACCGACCCGATGCGCACGGTGCTGACCGACGTCACGGCCAGCCCGCCGGTGCCGGCCGGCAAGAAGGGCACCGGTGCGTCGCAGTCCCGGCGCCGCTGGGCCATGATCGACGAGCACCACACCCGGGTCGCGAACGCCGTCGACGGCCTGCGCGAGACGCTGCAGTCGGTCGTCTCGACGAGCCTCTCGCTCTCCGACGCGCAGGGCAACGAGACGATGAAGAAGCTCTCCGGCTGGGCGGCGATCATCGCCGTGCCCACCCTGATCAGCGGCTTCGTCGGCATGAACGTGCTCGTCCCGCTGAACGGCACGGGGGCTGGCTTCTGGGTCTACCTGGCGCTGATGGTCCTGACGGCCGTCGCCCTCTTCGTGGTGTTCCGGCTCAAGCGCTGGGTCTGAGGGAGCGTCGCGGGGCGGCTAGCCTCGCGCCCATGAGCGACCGCACCCGCGAGAACCTGATGGCCCACGGCCCCGGCACGCCCGAGACCCGGCTGGCGACCGACCCGGCCGCGGCGGAGCTGGGGGAGAGCCCGAGCCCCGAGCAGGTCGTGGAGACGGTGCGGACCCACCCGGAGTCGTCGCTGGCCTGGGCGCTGCTCGCCGAGCGCGCGCTCGCCGAGGGCTCCGACAGCGCGGACGTGCAGGCGTACGCGTACGCCCGGACCGGCTACCACCGCGGGCTCGACGCCCTGCGGCGCTCGGGCTGGCGCGGGGCGGGCCCGGTGCCGTGGGAGCACGAGGCCAACCGCGGCTTCCTGCGCGCGCTGTGGGCCCTGTCGGTCGCGGCCGGGCGCTTCGGCGAGACCGCGGAGGAGGAGCGCTGCGCGCAGTTCCTCCGTGACTCCTCGGCGACCGCGTACGAGGTCCTCGCCCGCCAGGGCTGACGCCCGGGCGGCCGGGCGTGGGCTCGGGATGGCCGCACGAGGTCCCGATCCGCTAGCCTCTGGTGGCAAGAGTCCCCCAGGCATTCGCCTGAGGGACTTCACTCTTTGGCGCGCGGGGCGCGTCAGGTGAAAGGGCGGCGATCACATGCCGGGCATCGTTGTGGTGGGCTCCCAGTGGGGCGACGAGGGCAAGGGCAAGGCGACCGACGAGCTGGGTGACCGGGTCGACTTCTGCGTCCGCTACTCCGGCGGCAACAACGCCGGCCACACCATCGTCGTGGGCGGCGAGCGCTACGCGCTCCACCTGCTCCCGTCGGGGATCCTCAACCCGAACTGCGTGCCGGTCATCGGGAACGGCGTGGTCGTCGACCTCGACGTCCTCTTCGAGGAGGTCGACGGGCTCGAGGCCCGTGGCGTGGAGGCCTCGAACTTCCTCATCTCGGCCAACGCGCACATCATCGCGCCCTACCACCAGGTGATCGACAAGGTCACCGAGCGGTTCCTGGGCAAGCGCCGCATCGGCACCACCGGCCGCGGGGTCGGTCCCGCGTACGCGGACAAGGTCAACCGCATCGGCCTGCGCGTGCAGGACCTCTTCGACCCCGAGCTGCTGGCCGCCAAGGTCGAGGCGTCGTTGGAGCAGAAGAACCACCTGCTGGCCAAGGTCTACAACCGCCGCGCGATCGAGCCGGCGGAGATCACCGAGCACCTGCTCTCCTACGCCGAGCGCGTCGGGCCGCACATGGTCGACGTCTCCAAGGTGCTGAACGACGCCCTGGACGAGGACAAGGTCGTGCTCTTCGAGGGCGCCCAGGCCCACCACCTCGACGTGGACCACGGCACCTACCCCTACGTGACGTCGTCCAACCCGGTCGCCGCCGGTGCCTGCGTCGGCGCGGGGGTCGGCCCGACCCGGATCGACCGTGTCATCGGCATCGCGAAGGCGTACACCACGCGCGTCGGCGAGGGCCCGATGCCGACCGAGCTGCTCGACGACGACGGCGAGCGGCTGCGCCAGGCCGGCGCCGAGTTCGGCACGACGACGGGGCGCCCGCGGCGCTGCGGCTGGTTCGACGCCATCGTGGTCCGCACGGCCGCGCGGGCCAACGCCTTCACCGACATCTTCCTGACCAAGCTCGACATCCTCACCGGCTGGGAGCGCATCCCGGTCTGCGTCGGCTACGAGGTCGACGGCAAGCGCTACGACTCGATGCCGCTGGCGCAGTCGGAGTTCGCGCGCGCGGTCCCGGTCTACGAGGAGCTCGACGGCTGGACCGAGGACATCAGCGGCTGCCGCTCGTTCTCCGACCTGCCGAAGAACACCCAGGCCTACGTGAACCGGCTCGAGGAGCTCTGCGGGGCACCGATCTCGGGCATCGGGGTCGGGCCGGACCGCGAGCAGTCGATCGTCGTCCGCGACCTCCTGTAGCCCGGCGGTCGGATCGCGATGGGCGGCGTCGGCCATTCGTACGGGCATCGAAGGAAGATATTCCCTACTCTGACGCCATGACCCGCCGAGCCACCGCGCAGGACGTCGCCGACCTCGCCGGCGTCTCGCGCAGCGCGGTCTCGCTGGTGCTCAACGGCCGGGCCGACGGCAACATCTCCCGGGCCAAGCAGGAGGCCGTGCGGGAGGCCGCCGAGCAGCTCCGCTACACCCCCAACGCGGTCGCGCTGAGCCTGCGGAGCAAGCGCACGGGCACGATCGGCGTGCTGACCTGGCCCGACCGGCGGCACATGCCGCTGGCCCTGCTCGGCGCGGTCTACACGGCCGCGAGCCGGGCGGGCTACCTGCTGATGATGGTCGACGCGGTGCAGCGGCCCACCCAGGTCGACGCGCTCGTCGACCGCCGCGTGGACGGCTTCGTCGTCGTCGCGCCCGAGCTCACGGCCTACCCCGCGCCCGAGGCCGTCACGGCCGTGCCGACGGTGCTGGTCAACTGCTTCGACGACGCGCTCGCGGCGTCCTCGCTGGTGCCCGACGAGGTCGGGGCGGGCCTCAGCGCGGCGCACCTGCTGCTCGACGCGGGCCACCGGGTGCTCGGCGTGCTGGCCGGGCGCGAGGGCCTGGCCTCGGAGCGCCGGGTGCAGGGCGTGACCCGGGCGACGGCGGATGCGGGTCTCGCCCCGCCGGTCGTCGTGGAGGCCGGGCACAGCGTGGAGGACGGCTACGACGGCGCGCGGCGGCTGCTGTCCTCCGACCTGCCGCCCACCGCGCTGGTGTGCACCCACGAGCGCCTGGCCCTCGGTGCGCTGCTCGCAGCCGCCGACCTCGGGCTCCGCGTCCCGGACGACCTCTCCCTGGTCAGCCTGGACGACGGGGAGGACCTGGCCAGCCAGCTGGTGCCGGCGGTCACGCGCGTCGAGCGGCCCGACGAGGTCATCGCCACCCACGCCCTCGACCTGCTGGTCGAGCAGCTGCGCCTCGGCCACCCCGACGTACGACGGCTCACCTTCGTCTGCCCTGTGCACGCCGGGGAGTCCGTCGGGCCGCCCCGGCTCCGCGCGATGCCGACCGGCTGAGCCGGGCCCGTCGGTCGGACCGCCGCCCCGCTCAGCCGAGACCCAGCACCCAGCCCTCGAGCGCCGCCGGGTCGGCGTCGACGAACCACCCGCTCGTCGCCGTCGGGTAGGCGCGCTCGGTGCGGGTGCCGCCGGCGCGGAAGACCTCGACGAGGCTGCCGTCCACCAGGACCGTCGTCGGTGCGTCCGACGACCCGCCCACGTCGAGGCCGAACACCTCCCGCCCGTCGTCGACGAGCCGCAGCCGCGCCGCCGCGGTGCAGCGCAGCTCGAACGCCGCCACCCCGAGCGGGGCCCCGGACAGGGCGAGCGGGTCACGGCGCAGCTCCGCGAGCTCCCGCGCCGGACGCGCGACCAGGGTGCCGGCGGCGTCGAGGACGAGCTCGCGCGGGAAGGTCAGGACGCCGGCCCAGCCGGCGTCGCGGACCTGGTCCTCGCTGCGCCCGACCTCCCAGGACCAGCCCCACAGCAGGGTGCGATCGCCGTCGGGGAGCACCTGCGGGGCGTAGAAGGCGGCGCCGTGGTCGACCACCCCGCCCGAGGCCGCGACGAACCGCAGCCCGGGGCCGTCGGGCTGGAGGTCGCCCACGAGGTAGCGGACGCCGGCCAGCTCGTGCGCCTCGTCGACCCAGCGCCACAGCGAGACCAGCAGCACCCAGCGCTCGTGCTCCTCTCCCTCGTCCGCACCGGCCACCGGGAGCCGGACGAGGTTCGGGCACTCCCAGAGGTTCGCCTCGGCGACGACGGCGGCGACCGGGTCGTCGTCGGTGAGCAGCGACCCGAGGTCGGTCCACGCCTCCAGGTCGTCGGCGGCCCAGAGCAGCAGGCTGGGGCGGCCGTGGCGCGACCCCGCGCCCTGCACGACGTAGCGGTGCCCGTCGACGTGGAAGACGAAGGGGTCCCGCACCTCCTCCACGCCCTCGAGGAAGGGCGGTCCCGCCACGAAGGACCGGCCGGGCGTCCACCTCGTCAGGGTGGCGTCACCGCGGGCGAGCAGCGCGCCGGCGTTCCAGGCGTGGTCGGGGACCGCGGTGAAGACCGCGGTCGGCACGCCGTCGTCGACGGTGACGCAGCCGCTCCAGCAGCCGGCCGCGTCGGGCGTCCCGGGCTGCGGGACGAGAGCGAGCGGGTGCTCGGTCCAGCGCAGCAGGTCGTCGGAGCTCACGTGGCCCCAGTGCACGTGGCCGTGGACGGGCTCGTACGGGTTGTGCTGGAAGAAGACGTGGTAGGTCCCGTCGACCCGGCAGAGCCCGTTCGGGTCGTTCAGCCAGCCCCGGCGCGGCCGGACGTGCAGGCGGGGGAACGACGGTCCGGGGTCCGGCTCGAGCACGGTCGCACCCTAGGTCGTCCTCGTGCCCGGGGCTGCGCTCGGTCGAGGGTCCGGAGGTCGCCGCTGGGTAGGATCTCGCGACGTGCCCGACCCGCTCAGCGTGCTCGTCCTCGGTTCCGGCGGACGGGAGCACGCGCTCGCCCTCGCGCTCGCGCGCGACCCGGGGGTGGCGCAGGTGCACGTCGCGCCGGGCAACCCGGGCACGGCCGAGGTCGCGACGAACCACCCCGTGAACCCGCTGGACGGCGCCGCGGTCAGCGCGCTCGCGCAGCGCCTAGGAGCCGACCTGGTCGTCGTCGGTCCGGAGGCGCCGCTGGTGGTCGGGGTGGCCGACGCCGTCCGCGCGGTGGGGATCGCCTGCTTCGGCCCGTCGGCCGCCGCGGCCCAGCTCGAGGGCAGCAAGGCCTTCGCCAAGGACGTCATGGAGGTCGCCGGGGTGCCGACCGCGGCCTCGCGCCTGTGCCGCACCGCCGATGAGGTCGCGGCCGCGCTGGAGGAGTTCGGGGCGCCGTACGTGGTCAAGGACGACGGGCTCGCCGCCGGCAAGGGCGTCGTCGTGACCTCCGACCGCGAGGCCGCCCTGGCGCACGCGGCCGGCTGCGAGCGCGTCGTCGTCGAGGCCTACCTCGACGGGCCCGAGGTCAGCCTGTTCGCGGTCACCGACGGGCGGAGCGTGCGGGCGATGCAGCCCGCCCAGGACTTCAAGCGGGTCGGCGACGGCGACACCGGTCCGAACACCGGGGGCATGGGGGCGTACACGCCGCTGCCCTGGGCGCCGCCCGACCTGGTCGAGGAGGTGACGCGCCGCGTGCTCGAGCCGACGGTGCGCGAGATGGCCGCCCGCGGTGTGCCCTTCAGCGGGCTGCTCTACGCGGGCCTCGCGCTCACCTCGCGCGGGCTGCAGGTCGTGGAGTTCAACGCGCGGTTCGGGGACCCGGAGACGCAGCCGCTGCTCGCCCGCCTGCGCACCCCGCTGGGCCGGCTGCTGCACGCCGCCGCGACCGGCACCCTGGGCGAGGAGCCCGAGCTGGAGTGGTCCGACGACGCGGCCGTCGGGGTCGTGCTGGCGGCCGGGGGCTACCCGGGCACACCGTCGCTCGGCGGCACGGTCACCGGGCTGGACGCCGTCGCCGGGACCGGCGCGAGTGTCGTGCAGGCCGGGACCGCCGACGGCGGCGACGGGACCGTGGTCAGCAGCGGGGGCCGCGTCCTCACCGTGGTCGGCACCGGGAGCGACCTCGCCGCCGCCCGCGCCGTCGCGTACGCCGGGCTCGAGCGCATCGGGCTGCAGGGTTCGTTCTTCCGCCACGACATCGCCCAGCAGGCGGCCCTTCGACAGGCTCAGGGAGCATCGACCGCATGAGCGTGCCCAACGTCCTCGCCAACCGCTACGCCTCGCCCGAGATGCGCGCGGTCTGGTCCCCGGAGAACAAGGTCGTCGCCGAGCGCCGCCTCTGGATCGCCGTCCTCACGGCGCAGCGCGACCTCGGGGTCGACTTCGGCGGCGAGGACCCGGACGCCGTCATCGCCGCGTACGAGCGGGTGGTCGACGACGTCGACCTCGCCTCGATCGCCGCCCGCGAGCGGGTGACCCGGCACGACGTCAAGGCGCGCATCGAGGAGTTCAACGCCCTCGCCGGTCACGAGCAGGTCCACAAGGGCATGACCTCGCGCGACCTCACCGAGAACGTCGAGCAGCTCCAGATCCGCTCCGCCCTCGAGATCGTCCGCGACCGGGTCGTCTCCGCGCTGGTCCGGCTGGGGGAGCGGGCGGCGCAGTTCGCCGACCTGCCGATGGCCGGCCGCTCGCACAACGTGGCCGCGCAGGTGACGACGCTCGGCAAGCGCTTCGCGACGGTGGCCAACGAGCTGCTCGTCGCGTACGCGCGGGTCGAGGAGCTGCTCGGGCGCTACCCGCTGCGCGGCGTCAAGGGCCCGGTCGGGACGGCGCAGGACATGCTCGACCTCGTCGACGGCGACGCCGACCGGCTGGCGCAGCTGGAGGAGCGGGTCGCCGGGCACCTCGGCTTCGCGCAGGTGCTCGTGAGCACCGGGCAGGTCTACCCGCGCTCCCTCGACTACGAGGTCGTCACCGCGCTCGCCCAGGTCGCCGCCGCCCCGTCGAACCTCGCCACCTCGATCCGGCTGATGGCCGGCCTCGAGCTCGTGACCGAGGGCTTCCAGCCCGGGCAGGTCGGCTCCAGCGCGATGCCGCACAAGATGAACACGCGCTCCTGCGAGCGCGTCAACGGCCTCGCCGTCGTCGTCCGCGGCTACGTCTCGATGCTCGGCGAGCTCGCCGGCGACCAGTGGAACGAGGGCGACGTCTCCGACTCGGTGGTGCGCCGCATCGCCCTGCCGGACGCGTTCTTCGCCGTCGACGGGCTGTTCGAGACGTTCCTGACCGTGCTCGACGACTTCGGCGCGTTCCCCGCGGTCATCGAGGCCGAGCTGCGCCGCTACCTGCCGTTCCTGGCCACGACGAAGGTCCTCATGGCCGCGGTCCGGCACGGCACCGGACGCGAGGCCGCGCACGAGGCGATCAAGGAGCAGGCCGTCGGCGTCGCCCTGCGGATGCGCGAGGAGGGCGGTGGCAACGACCTCGTCGACCGCCTCGCCGCCGACGAGCGCCTGGGCATGAGCCGGTCGGCGCTGGAGGACGCCCTGGCGGACCCGATCGAGCTCACCGGCACCGCGCGTGCTCAGGTCGCGACCATCGTGCAGCGCATCGAGCAGGTCGCGGGCACGCACCCGACCGCCGCCGCCTACACACCTGGGCCGGTGCTCTAGCCGGGTCCCGACCTGGTCGGCCGGTCGTACACGGGCGCCTCCCGTCGCCCGACCCGCACGATCAGGCCCGACGACGCCCGTGCCCGGCTCGGGGCGGTAGGTTCCGGGGGTGAGCACGGCGGGTCCCACGCCGCCGCCCGAACGGCTCGAGGCCGGCCCGCGCGGCCGGCGCCGCTCCGGGCTCACGCGACGGGTCGTGCGGGGGCTCCTCGCCGGCCTGGTCACGGCCGTCCTGCTCGCGGCCCTGTCGGTGTCGACGGCGACCGGCTGGGGTGCACCCGAGGAGGCGGCCCCGCTCGAGGTGGCCGAGCTGCCGGTGGTGCCGATCTGGGTCCAGCACCTGCCGTACGCCTTCGTCGACCGGGTCGACCTGGTCACCGACGCCGGGCTGCCTGCCCGGGTCGTGCGACCGCGCGGGGCCGAGGGCACCGTCCCGGGCGTCGTGCTCGTGGACGGGTCGGGTGCCACCACGCGCGACGACCTGGCCGCCGAGGCCGAGGCGCTCGCCCGCGGCGGGCTGGCCGTGCTCACCTACGACAAGCGGACCTCCGGCTACGGCCCGCTGCGACGGAGCTACGACCGGCTGGCCGACGACGCGCTCGGCGCGGTCACGACGCTGGGCCGGCAGCGCGGGGTCGACCCCGGCCGGGTCGGCCTGCTCGGCGTCAGCGAGGGCACCGGGGTCACCGCGCTCGCGGCGGCCCGCGACCCCGGAGGCGTGGCCTTCACCGTGCTCGTGTCGGCCCCCGTGGTCACCCCGCTCGAGCAGGCCGCGTACGTCGTGGACCGGCGCCTGGCCGGGCTCCCCGCGGTCGTCCGCGAGGCCGCCGCGGCCGGGCTCGTGCTCGGACGTCCGGTCGCGCGGTGGCTGGGCACCGACGTCGTGCCGCAGCTCGCGGCGGGGACGCAGCCCTCGTACGCGGTGTGGGGCGCCGACGACGCCACGGTGCCGGTGGCGGTCGCCGCCCGGCGCTACGAGGGTGCGGTCGGTGCCCGCGGCCGCGTCGAGGTGGTGGCCGGTGCGGGTCACCGGGTCGGGGTCGGCACGGGCTGGGCGGAGCGGGTGTCGGACTGGGTCCGCCAGGGCTACCCGCGCGACGACCGGGTGCGGGGCGTGCAGCCCGCCACGCTGGGCGGGCCGCCGACGCTGCCGCGGCCGGGGTGGCCCGCCGACCCGCGCGTGGCGCTCGGGCTGGCGGTGCTCGTCGCGCTCGCCGTGGCGGTCCTGCCCCGACGGGGGCGGAGGCTCAGAAGCGCTCGTTCGGGATGAGCAGCCAGCCGCCGAGGTAGATCAGGATCTGCGGACCGGGTAGCAGCATGCTGACCAGGAAGATCACGCGCACCAGGAACGGGCTGATCCCGAACCGGTTGGCGATCGCGGCGCACACCCCCGCGACGACGCGACCGTGACGAGGGCGGGTGAGCGAGGCCATGGGGTGCCTACCTTTGCTGTGGGAGTCGGGTGTTCCGGGCTCCACTGTGCCGTCCGGCCGGGCCGTCGCACCAGGCTAGGGTGGCCCGATCATGGGCGAGCCAGGGTCTTCCTCCGTGCCTTCCTCGGGCGGTGGCGCGCCCCCGACCCTGACCGTCGGAGGGTTCGCCGACCGGCTCGGCCTGCCGCTGGTCCACGTGGGCAAGGTCCGCGAGCTCTACGCGTACGAGGACCGCGACGGCGCCGACGCCCTGCTCATGGTGGCGACCGACCGGATCAGCGCCTTCGACTTCGTCCTCGACAGCCTCGTGCCCGACAAGGGCGCGGTCCTCACGCAGCTGTCGCAGTGGTGGTTCGCCCAGCTGAGGGACCTCGTGGACGACCACGTCCTGGGCCTGGACGTGCCCGAGCCGGTGCGGGGCCGGGCCGTGGTCTGCGAGCGGCTCGCCATGGTGCCCGTCGAGTGCGTCGCCCGCGGCTACCTCACCGGGTCCGGCTGGGTCGAGTACCAGCAGAGCCGCTCCGTCTGCGGCGTGCCGCTGCCCGACGGGCTGGTCGACGGCTCACGGCTGCCCGAGCCGATCTTCACGCCGGCGACCAAGGCCGCCTTCGGCGAGCACGACGAGAACGTCGACTTCGACACGATGGTCGAGACCACCGGTCCCGAGCTCGGCGCGCGGCTGCGCGACCTGACGCTGGCGGTCTACGACCGCGCGGAGGGCATCGCCCGCGAGCGCGGCCTGGTCCTGGCCGACACCAAGCTCGAGTTCGGGCTCCGCGCCGACGGCACGGTCGTGCTGGCCGACGAGGTCCTCACCCCCGACTCCTCGCGCTACTGGGACGCCGCGACCTGGGCGCCCGGCGCCCGCCTGGACTCCTTCGACAAGCAGTTCGTCCGCAACTGGCTGCTGCACGACTCCGGCTGGGACCGCGGCTCCGGCGCCGCGCCGCCGCCCGTCCCCGCGCAGGTCGTGGCCGACACCCGCCAGCGCTACCTCGACGCGTACGAGCGGCTCACCGGTTCGGCGTTCGTCCCCGCCTAGCACGGCGAAAACCGGCGGCACCAGGCGAATTCGGCTCCGTAGGTTGTGCCGTCGCGCCACCCGGCGCGTACGCACGGAAGGACGGAGGAGCCGTCATGGACCGCATCAACGACAAGCTCTGGAGCTGGGCCTCGATCCTGGAGGAGAGCACCCGCGAGCAGGCCGAGCGCACGGCGCGGATGCCCTTCGTCTTCCCGCACGTCGCCCTGATGCCCGACGCGCACCTGGGTCGCGGGGCCACGGTCGGTTCGGTGATCCCGACCCTCGGCGCGCTCATGCCGGCGGCGGTCGGCGTCGACATCGGCTGCGGGATGATCGCGGTCCGGACCCAGCTGCACGTCGAGGAGCTGCCGGAGGACCGGTCGCTCGTCCGGAAGGCGATCGAGCGCTCGGTGCCGTTGTCGGCCGGCCACAGCAACCGCAAGGTGCGCGAGACGGCCGAGCCGCGGGTCGCCGAGCTCGTCGCGCTGGCCGAGCAGGCCGGGTTCGACCCGGCCCGCTACGGCGCGCACTGGGACCTGCAGCTCGGGTCGCTGGGCTCGGGGAACCACTTCATCGAGGTCAGCGCCGACGAGCAGGACCGGGTGTGGCTGTTCCTGCACTCGGGCTCGCGGGGCGTGGGGAACAAGATCGCCTCGCACCACGTCAAGGTCGCGCAGGAGCTGGCGACGCGGTGGTGGATCCCGCTCGCGGAGCCGGACCTCGCGTACCTCGTCGAGGGGACCGACGAGTTCTGGGCGTACGTCCGCGAGCTCCGGTGGGCGCAGCACTTCGCGCTCCTCAACCGCGAGGAGATGATGGACCGGGTCGTCCGGTGCGTCGCGGACTGGACCGGTGAGGCCGTGGTGGAGCAGGAGCGGATCAACTGCCACCACAACTTCACCGAGCAGGAGCGTCACTTCGGCCGGGGGGTCTGGGTCTCGCGCAAGGGCGCCATCGAGGCCCGGCCGGGCCAGCCCGGCCTGATCCCGGGCTCGATGGGGACGGCCAGCTACGTCGTCGAGGGGCTCGGCAACCCGGTGTCGCTGAGCTCGTCGCCGCACGGGGCGGGCCGGATGTTCTCCCGCTCGGCGGCGCGGAAGCGCTTCACCCACGAGCAGCTGCGGGAGGCGATGGTCGGGATCGAGTTCCGGGACACCGAGGCGTTCCTGGACGAGATCCCCGGGGCGTACAAGGACATCGACCAGGTCATGGCGGACGCCTCCGACCTGGTGAGCGTCCGGCACACGCTCCACCAGCTGGTGAACGTCAAGGGAGCCTGAGCGCTCTCGCGCGTGCGCGAGCCGAACTTCTCGCCCTCTGACCACCCCTGCGGTACTCAGAGGGCGAGAAGTTCTGCAGCCCTAGACTCGGGCCCATGGCACGCGTGGTGGTCGACGTCATGCCCAAGCCCGAGATCCTGGACCCGCAGGGCAAGGCGGTGACCGGGGCGCTGGGCCGCCTCGGCTTCTCCGGGCTCGCGGTCCGGCAGGGCAAGCGGTTCGAGATCGAGGTCGACGGCGAGGTGACCCCCGACACGCTGGCCGACATCGAGCGGGCGGCGGAGACGCTCCTGGCCAACACCGTGATCGAGACGTTCGACGTCCGGGTCGAGACCGAGGTCGCTGGCACGGTCGACGAGGCGGCGCCGACCGCGCAGGGCGGCACCGACCACCCCGGGCACGACGTGGACCACCTCAACGAGGAGACGGGCGCCTGATGGCCCCGCGCATCGGCGTCGTCACCTTCCCCGGTTCGCTCGACGACCACGACGCGCTGCGGGCGGTCCGGGTCGCCGGCGCCGAGGCCGTCGCCCTGTGGCACGGCAGCGACAGCCTCGACGGCGTCGACGCGGTCGTCCTGCCCGGCGGCTTCTCCTACGGCGACTACCTGCGCTGCGGGGCGATCGCCCGCTTCGCGCCGGTGATGGACGAGGTCGTCCGCGCGGCCGGGGAGGGGATGCCGGTGCTCGGCATCTGCAACGGCTTCCAGATCCTCTGCGAGGCGCACCTGCTGCCCGGCGCGCTGATCCGCAACGACGTCCGCACCTTCGTCTGCCGCGACCAGGGGCTGCGCGTCGAGTCGACCGACACGACGTGGACGAGCCGGTTCGAGGTCGGGCAGCAGATCGAGATCGTCCTCAAGAACGGCGAGGGCGGGTTCGTCGCCGACGCCGAGACCCTCGCGCGTCTCGAGGGCGAGGGTCGTGTGGTCTTCCGCTACACCGGCGGCAACCCGAACGGCTCGATGAACGACATCGCCGGCATCTGCAACGACCGCGGCAACGTCGTCGGCCTCATGCCGCACCCCGAGCACAACGTCGACCCGCTCACCGGCCCCACGCTCGACGGCCGCCCGATCTTCGAGAGCGTGCTCGACTTCCTGGCCGCACGCGTCTAGGCGGGCGGCCCCGCCGTGAGCAACCGGCCCCGGGCGCGCAACGCTCCCGTCCCCGTGCCCGTACGGCCGCCGCGTCGAGGCCTCGGGGTCGTGCTGCTCGTGCTCGGCGCCCTGGTCTTCGCGCTGCTGCGCGGCGTCGCCTCCCTCGCGCCCGACCCGACCCCGAGCGACGTCTTCACCGACCACGTCGTCCTCGTCGGCGTCCCCGGCCGCTCGGTCCTGACCGGCACCGACCGTACGGTCCTCGCCGCGCACCTCGACGACGCGCAGACCGGGACCGTCAACACCCGGGCCCGCTACCTCGACGGCGCCTGCGCGGCCGGGGCCTGGACGACGCTCGGCGCGGGTCGCCGGGCCGGGATCGACGGGCTCTGCACCCCGTCCGTCGTCGCCGACGGCGATGGGGCCCGCGTCACCGACTGGGACGCCCGGCTCGCGGCGGCGTCGGCGAGCCGGGGTGACGCCCGGCTCGGCAACCTCGCCGGTTCCGTCCCCGGCTGCGTGGCGGCAGTCGGACCGGGTGCGGCCCTGGCGGCCGCCCGACCGGACGGGACCGTCGCGACGTACGCCGAGCCCGACGCCTGGGTGGCCAGCGGCGAGCGGCTCTCGTGCACCGTCACGCTCGTCGACGCCGGGGCGGCGTCGGACCGCGTGATCACCGACCTCGCCGGGCGCGACGACGTCACGCTGCTGGTGAGCGGCATGGGGCCGGCGGCCGGTTCGGACGACCCGGCGATGGGCGTCTTCTACCGGGTCGGGACGACCCTGCCCGGGTTCGTCACCTCGGCCAGCACCCGGCGCGAGGGCATCGTCACCCTCACCGATGTGACCCGCGAGCTCGTCGACGTCGGGCGCGGCTCATCGAGCGCGGTGAACACGATCGACGGCTCCCCGCTCGCCGTCTACCCGGCCGACCTCTCCCTGCCGGCGATCGAGGGCCAGGTGCGGGAGGTGGCCGCGCTCTCCGACGCCTCGGTCACCGGCTACCTCGCGCTCGCCGGGGGTGGGACGCTGCTGGCTCTGCTCGCCCTCGTCGGCGTGTGGCGTCGCCGGTGGCTGCTGCCCGAGCGCGTCCTCACCCTCGGCTCGGTCCTGCTCGCCGGCATGATGTTCACCGGCGCGGTCCCGTGGGCCCGGTCGGCGTCGCCGGGGCTCGCGGTCAGCGTGACGGTCTGGGGGGTTATCACGGTGCTGACCCTCGCCGCGCTCGGGCTGTCGAGGCTCCTGCGGGTGCCACCGCCCATCGCCGGTGCGGTCATCAGCGCGGTCGCGTTCACGGTCGACGCCGCCCTCGGCGGACCGTTCGAGCCTGGTTCGCTGCTCAACTCCCGTCCTGTCTTCGGGCTGCGCTGGTACGGCTTCGGCAACGTCACCTTCGCCGCGTACGCCGCCGCCGCACTCGTCGTCGCGGGCTGGGTGGCCCACCGGCTCCTGCTGGCCCGCCGACGTCGCGCGGCCGTGGTCGCGGTCGGCGCGATCGGAGCCGTGATGGCGCTCTGCGAGGGCTGGCCCTCGATGGGCAGCGACTTCGGCGGGATCGTCGGGATGGTGCCCGCGGTCGTCTGGTTCTGCCTGGTGCTGTCCGGCGTGCGCATCACCTGGGTGCGGGTGCTGCTCGTCGGCGCGGCCGCGGTCGTCGCGGTGGGTGCGGTATCGGTCGCGGACTGGGCGCGCGGTCCCGACCGACGCAGCCACCTCGGCAACTTCGTGCAGCGCGTCCTCGACGGGGACGCGGTCGACGTCGTGAGCCGCAAGGCCGTGGCCTCGGCGGAGACGATCTTCTCCGTCCAGGGGATCGTCTCGGTCGTCGTCGGGGCGGCGCTGTGGTGGGCCATGTTCCGGTGGGGCGTGCCCCGGCTCCAGGGACGGTTCCGCACCCTGCGGCTCACCCTCGTCGCCGTGCTGATCATGGGTGTCGTCGGGACGCTCGCCAACGACGGCGGCATCGGCGTCTGGCAGCCGGCGACCGCGTACGCGACGACCGTCGTCGGCTGCCTCTGGGCCGCCTCCCTGCGGTCGAGGACCGGTTCGGGAGAAGGGCTGGTCGATTCCGCCCCAGCCCTGCGGAAGGGCCCCCGCGGGGCTTAGGCTTCCTGCGATGACCGGGGGCGTCGTCGAGCAGTCGTGCTCGGCGTCCTCGGAGCCAGGAGTGGGCAGTGCGCGTTGCAGTTCGAGCCGCCGCGGTGACGGGTGCGCTGGCGGCCGCACTCTCGGTGCTGCCCACCACCGCCTTCGCCGCCGGCTCGCCCGGTGCGGTCACCAGCGTCTCCGCCGTGCCCGGCGCCCAGTCCGGTGAGATCAAGGTCAGCTGGCGGGCGAGCGGTGCCCGTACGGACAAGTTCCGGGTCGAGACCGCGCTGACGCCCTTCGGCTCCTCGAACGACGGACGCGGCGCCTCCACGGTCACCGTCAGCGGGTCCAAGCGCTCGGTGACGCTCAGCGCCGACACGGTGCGTAAGGCCGGTGCCGCTCCGGCGACCGGCAACCACCTCTACGTCCGGGTCGTCCCGGTCGACCAGACCCGCAGCGGCGCCCGCAAGGGCAAGGCCTCGGCGCTGGTCGCCACGACCTCGCGCGCGGTGCCGCCGCCCACGACGGGGTCGCCGCTGCGCATCGCGAGCTACAACATCCGCAGCGCCAAGTACGACGGCGACGACAGGCGGCCCTGGTCGCAGCGTGCGTCCGGCGTCGCCGCGGACATCCTCACGGTGCAGCCGGGGATCGTCGCGATCCAGGAGGCCAGCCCCGGACGGTTCGGGGCCCTGCGCCAGACCGAGAGCCTGCAGGCGGCGCTGATCCGGGCCGACCCGGCGATGGCGCGTTACACGCTGACGCGCAGCTCGGTCTACGTGGCGCCCGGCACCCCGCACGGCAGCCAGGCCGCCCGCCTGCTGTACGACTCGTCGCGCTACCAGCTGCTGACGCCCTGCACCGACACCACGGTCCTGAACGGGGCAGCGCTGGACTACAGCAACACCTGCAGCTTCGACCTGCCGATCGCGCCGGGCGACTCGCCGATCTGGCAGCGGAGCGCGGCGTACGCGGAGTTCATGGACCTCGCGACCGGCAAGACGTTCCTCGCCGTGTCCGCGCACCTCGACTATCGCCACAGCAAGAAGGCGTCGCTCGAGGCGAAGTACAACGAGTTGCGCCGGGTCCAGGCCGCCACCATCTGGGCGAACATGAACCTCATCCGCAAGCCCGGGCAGCCCGTGATCGTGGCCGGCGACTTCAACGCCAGCCAGACGGACAAGGGTGGCAACGCGCCGCACGACTACCTCGTGTCGCAGGGCTTCTACGACGCGGCCGGCGCGGAGCGCCAGGTCGACCTCGACCTGCCGAGCCTCAACCACTTCGACACGACGCTGAAGGCCGACCCGCAGGGCTACGCGCGCCGCGTCGACCAGATCCTCGTCTACGGCACCGTCGGGTCGAAGACCTTCGCCCAGGTCGTCAAGCAGAAGGACCCGGCCCGCAACTCCGACCACAACATGGTCTACGCCGACGTGGTGCTGCCGACCTTCTGACGGTCCGCCCGATGTCACGCGGTGCCGGGGTTCAGTGGGTCAGGACCTGCAGCTCACCGACCGGGACCGTCGTCGACGCCTGCTGGTAGAGCGGGATCGTCCCGCCCACACCGTTGACCGACCAGTCGACCGCCCACGTGCTGTAGGCGGTGATCGTGTACGCGCCGCGCGGCAGCGACGGCTTCGTGTAGGTGTGCCCGCACGCCGGCGACGCCGCCCCGGGCTCGACGGCCGGGCTCCAGCGCGCGGAGAGGTCCGTGCAGCTCACCTCGGTGCCGTCACCCATGTCGAACGTCGTGCTCTGCAGGTGCGCGTCGAGGCGGACCGTGAGGTCCTGGACCGTCGTCGACACCGGCGCGGGGTCGAGGTTCCCGTCGGCCCAGAGCCAGTACGGGTAGCCGACCGCCGCGATCTTCCACTCGTTGATCTCCGGCGAGGGGCCGATGACCGGCTTCGGTGGCGTGAGACGGAGGCGAGCGACGGCGGCGTAGGCGGCCTGCTCGGGCGAGATCTGGGGGACGTCGGGACGAGCCGCTTGGTGTGGCGCCGCGGGTTCGGGTGCCTGGGGTAGCGCCACGTCGGCCGGCCGCTGGCACGCGCCGGTGCCGGCAGCGACGCACGAGTCCCAGGCGCTTCGCGCCGTCAGGTAGCGCTTGTAGTTCGCGATCTGGGTCTCGTAGGGAGAAGGTGCTTTGGCGGACGTAGTGCGAGCTGAGGTGGATCGCCCAGCCCCAGGCTTGTTGGTCGATCGCGAGGAGGACTCGGATGGCTTCGACCGGGACTTCCAAGCCTTCACTGCGACCGAGTCCGACGACTCGGTCGTTGCGCTTCCCCAGTCGCCGTCGGCAGAAGCCGTGTCTAGCGTGGCGGTAGTTAAGAGCAGAGTTAGTGCGGCGAGGCCGACTACTCGTCGCATGAGTCGACCTTTCGTCCGCGCCCAGACCAAAGCTTCCAGGCGCCGCCCTGCTGCCGCACCTCTATCTCCGCAAGGCGCTGCTCTCCGCGGCCGATGACCTTGCCCGACTTGTTGAAGATCTTTACTGCTCGAGTGTCCTCGCACGCCTCGAGGACGAGCGAGTCAGTGGAGTAGCCCTGGCCCCTCACGTACACAACGCTGCCCGTGCCAGTGCTGTGGTTGGACAGTCCCCGATAGGCCTGCAAGACCTCGGTCGCCTCCGCCAAGTATGAACCTCCGGCAGTCGCCTTCATCACCTTGGTTGCGTCGCGTGCGCCACCGTCATTAAGTACCCGCCGGTAGTCCGCGCGGAAGTCCCGGTAGCTCTTCTCCGCCGCCTCGTAGGCGACCCGCTCCTCGCGCTCCTGGGCGGACTCCGTCGGGGTCGCGCTGGTGCTGGTCGCCGGAGGAGGGGTCGTGGTGGCCGGGGTGCAGCCGGCGCCCAGGAGCGCGAGCAGGCTGACGCCGAGGACGAACCCTCGCCCCGCGTGCCTGCGCCCCATCCGAACCCCCCGGTCAGAGGCGCCAGATTACCGATTCCGCGGTTCCTCGGCGCGCCGTCTGTGGATAACCCGGTGCTCGTGGATCACAGGGCGCTCTCGCCTGTGCACGACGGGGGAGTCGGGCCCGGCCGTCCCGGTAGCGTGAGCCCGTGGTCGACACCGTCGAGAACGCTGCCCGCACCTCCGAGCAGACCCAGCCGTGGTCCGAGCTCGGGCTCACCGCCGACGAGTACGACCGCATCCGCGAGATCCTCGGTCGCCGCCCGACTGGCGCCGAGCTCGCCATGTACTCGGTGATGTGGTCCGAGCACTGCTCGTACAAGTCGTCCAAGGTGCACCTGCGCCGCTTCGGCGAGGTCCCGCAGACGACCCCGAACGGGAGCACGCTCCTCGCCGGCATCGGCGAGAACGCGGGCGTCGTCGACATCGGCCAGGGCTACGCCGTCACGTTCAAGGTCGAGTCCCACAACCACCCGAGCTACGTCGAGCCGCACCAGGGCGCCGCGACCGGCGTCGGCGGCATCGTCCGCGACATCCTCGCCATGGGCGCGCGCCCGATCGGTGTCATGGACCCGCTGCGCTTCGGCCCGCTGCACGAGCCCGACACCGCGCGCGTCCTGCCCGGCGTCGTGTCCGGCGTGGGCAGCTACGGCAACTGCCTCGGGCTGCCGAACATCGGCGGCGAGGTCGTGTTCGACAAGACCTATCTCGGCAACCCGCTCGTCAACGCCCTCTGCGTCGGCGTGCTGCGCCACGAGGACCTGCACCTCGCCAAGGCGACCGGGGCGGGCAACCAGGTGATCATGTATGGCGCCGCGACCGGCGGCGACGGCATCGGCGGCGCGTCGATCCTCGCGAGCGAGACGTTCGACGCGACGAAGCCGAGCAAGCGTCCGGCCGTCCAGGTCGGCGACCCGTTCATGGAGAAGCTGCTCATCGAGTGCACGCTCGAGCTCTTCGCCGCGGGCATCGTCACGGGCATCCAGGACTTCGGCGCCGCCGGCATCTCCTGCGCGACGTCGGAGCTGGCCGCGGCCGGCGACGGCGGCATGCACGTCGAGCTCGACCGCGTGCCGCTCCGCGACCCCTCGCTCAGCCCCGAGGAGATCCTCATGAGCGAGTCGCAGGAACGCATGATGGCCGTCGTCGAACCCGCCGACGTCGACCGCTTCATGGAGATCTGCCGCAAGTGGGACGTGCTCGCCACGGTCGTCGGCGAGGTCACCGAGGACGACCGCCTGATCATCGACTGGCACGGCGAGACCGTCGTCGACGTCGACCCACGCACCGTCGCCCACGAGGGCCCGGTCTACGAGCGCCCGTACGCGCGCCCCGACTGGCAGGACCGCATCCAGGAGCGCACCACCGCCGATCTGAACCGCCCAAGCACCGGCGACGAGCTCGCCGACACGCTCCTCACGCTCGTCGCGTCCCCGAACCTCTGCGACAAGTCCTGGGTCACCGACCAGTTCGACCGCTACGTCCGCGGCAACTCCGTCCTCGCGCAGCCCGAGGACGCGGGGATGCTCCGCATCGACGAGGAGACCGGCCTCGGGGTCGCGCTGGCCACGGACTGCAACGGCCGCTTCGCGCTGCTCGACCCGTACGCCGGGGCGCAGCTCGCGCTGGCCGAGGCGTATCGCAACGTCGCCTGCTCCGGCGCCGAGCCGGTCGCCGTCACCGACTGCCTGAACTTCGGCTCGCCGGAGGACCCCGGGATCATGTGGCAGTTCACGCAGGCGATCGCCGGGCTCGTCGACGGCTGCCAGGTCCTGGGCACGCCGGTCACCGGCGGCAACGTGAGCTTCTACAACCAGACCGGCACCCAGCCGATCCTCCCGACGCCGGTCGTCGGCGTCATGGGCGTCATCGAGGACGTGACGCGGCGTACGCCGGTCGGCTTCGGCGGCGAGGGCGACCCGGTCTACCTCCTCGGCGAGACCCGCGACGAGCTCGACGGGTCGGCGTGGGCCGACGTCGTGCACGAGCACCAGGGCGGGAGGCCGCCGAAGGTCGACCTCGCCCACGAGCAGCGCCTCGCGCAGCTGCTCGTGCGGGCGAGCCGTCGTGGGCTGCTCCGCAGCGCTCACGACCTGTCCGACGGCGGTCTCGCGCAGGCGCTGGTCGAGTCGTGCCTTCGGCGCGGGTTCGGGGTCTCGGTCGGCGTGCCGACCGGTCTCGACCCCTTCGTGGCCCTGTTCTCCGAGAGCGCGGGCCGGGTGCTCGTCTCGCTCGCGCCGGACGCGGAGGACGACCTCGCCGCGCTCTGCGCCGAGATCGGCGTCCCGCTCGAGCGGCTCGGCACGACCACGGGTCGGACCGGGGCGACGCTCGAGGTCGAGGGCCAGTTCAGCCTGCTCGTCGAACAGATCCGTACGGCCTGGTCCGCGACGATTCCGGCGGCGCTCGCCTCCTGAACGCAGTCTGCGCAGAGCGGGGATGATTCGGCACCTCAGCGGTGCTGGATCATCCCCAATGAGGGCCCGGCCTAGGTGTACTGGGCCAGGACGTTGGTGACACTCGGTTCGAGTGCTTGACGTGAAGAGGACCTCCGAGTGCGGTGGGAGATGTGTCGTCTTCTACCGCTCGGAGGCCCTCAGGTGGCTCACGCTAACGCCCGGCTCAATCGTCATGGTCGGCTGCTGCTGATCGAACGCGTCGTCGTCCAGCACTGGCCCGTCGCCCACGCCGCGAAGGCGATGGGGATCTCGCGCCAGTGCGCCTATCGCTGGGTCCGCCGCTGGCGGGCCGAGGGCGACGCAGGGCTGCTCGATCGGTCTTCGCGCCCGCACCACAGCCCCGGCCAGACCCCGGCCGTGGTCGAGGAGGCGATCACGACCGACCGGGTCGAGTACCGCCGCGGGCCGGCGTGGATCGCCGCTCGGCACCCGGTCTGCGCCCGGACGGTGTCGCGGGTCCTGGTCCGTCACCAGCTGCCCAGGCTGGCCGTGCTGGACCCGGTCACCGGCGAGGTGATCCGCGCGTCGAAGACCACCGCCGTCCGCTACGAGAAGGACGCCCCGGGCGAGCTCGTCCACATGGACGTCAAGAAGATCGGCCGGATCCCCGCCGGCGGCGGCTGGCGCGCCCACGGGCGCCTCGCGACCAACAGCGACAAGCACAAGCGGGCCCTGATCGGCTACGACTACGTCCACTCGGTCGTCGATGACCACTCCCGGCTCGCCTACTCCGAAGTACTTACCGATGAGAAAGGCGTGACGTGCGCGGCGTTCCTCGAGCGCGCGCTGGCCTACTTAGCCGAGCGAGGAGTCGACCGAGTCGAGCGGCTGATGACCGACAACGCCTTCGCCTACCGCTACTCCCTCGTCACGGTCTGCGCCGAGCACGGAATCGCCCAGAAGTTCATCAAGCCGCACTGCCCCTGGCAGAACGGCAAGGCGGAGCGCTACAACCGCACCCTTGCCTCAGAGTGGGCCTACCGACAGGTTTGGACGTCGAACGCCGCCCGCGCTGCAGCGCTTGCTCCCTGGGTCGAGCACTACAACACTGAACGAGCCCACTCCGCACTCGATGGACTCACCCCACTCGCGCGACTGTCACCAACCTCATGACCGGGTACACCTAGGCTGCCGCGGTGAACCTCGCCGACACCGTCCGTGCCCAGCAGCCGCAGGTCCTCGCCGACCTGCGCGATCTCGTCGCGATCGAGTCGGTGAGCGCCGACCCTGCTCGGGCCGACCAGGTCCTCCGCAGCGCGGAGACGGTGGCGCAGCTGCTCCGCGACGCGCGCTGCCCAGACGTGCGGGTCGTCGACGCAGGCGGGGCTCCGGCCGTCATCGGCCGTTACCCGGCTCCCGAGGGCCAGCCGACGGTCTGCCTCTACGCGCACCACGACGTGCAGCCCGAGGGCGAGCGCGCGGGCTGGCGCACCGAACCCTTCGTCGCGACCGAGCAGGGCGACCGGCTCTTCGGCCGCGGCGCCGCGGACGACAAGGGCGGGTTCGCGGTGCACCTAGCCGCGCTCCGCGCGTTCGACGGCCGGCCCCCGGTGGGCGTGACCGTCTTCGTCGAGGGCGAGGAGGAGGTCGGCTCGCCCACGTTGGACCGGATGCTGGCCCAGGAGCACGAGGCGCTGGGCGCGGACGTCTTCGTCATCGCCGACTCCGGCAACTGGGACGTGGGCCAGCCGGCCTTCACGACCACGCTGCGCGGCCTGGCCGACTGCGTCGTCACGGTGTCGACGCTCGACCACGCGGTGCACAGCGGAAGCTTCGGCGGCGTCGTGCCCGACGCCCTGACCTCCCTCTGCCGCCTGCTCGCCACGCTGCACGACGACCAGGGCGACGTCGCGGTCGCCGGGCTCGCCACCACCGAACCGCCTGAGCTCGACTACCCCGAGGAGCGTCTCCGCGCGGAGTCCGGGCTGCTCGACGGCGTCGACTGGATCGGCACGGGAACCGTCGTCGAGCGGCTCTGGTGCAAGCCGGCGCTCTCGGTCATCGCACTCGACGCGACGCGGGTCGACAAGGCGTCGAACACGCTCATCCCCGCCGCCCGCGCCAAGATCAGCCTGCGGGTGGCGCCCGGCGACGACGCCGAGCGCGCGCTCGACCACCTCGAGCAGCACCTGCTCCAGCACGCGCCGTGGGGCGCGCGCGTCGACGTCGCTCGCGGCGACAGCGGCGAGCCGGCACGCATCCCCTTCGAGGGCCCGTACGCGGAGGCGGCGCGGTCGGCGTTCCGCGAGGCGTGGTCGACGGAGCCCGTGTTCACCGGTCAGGGCGGCAGCATCCCGATGGTGGCGGCGTTCCAGGAGGCGTTCCCGGGCTCGACCGTGCTGGTGACGGCGATCAGCGACCCCGACAGCCGCCCGCACGGCGCGAACGAGTCGCTGCACCTCGGTGACTTCGAGCGCGCCTGCGTCGCCGAGACGCTGATGCTCCAGGGCTTCGCGGACGCAGGTACCGGCGCGGCCTCGTGACGGACGCCGAGCTCCCGCGCCTCCGAGGTTCCGAGGCCGTGCAGGAGGCTGCGCGCCGGATCGTGCGGGGCGACACCTCCATCGCCGCCGCGAACGCGCTGGAGAGCGCGCTGCTCCTCGACCGGCGGGACGACGAGGAGGGACTCCTCGAGGTCCTTGCGCTCTACGCGCCGAAGGCCGGCCGCCCGTACGCGGACGAGAAGGAGCTCCGCGCCGCGATCGTCTCGGTGCTCGGGGTGGAGGGCCAGCGCGGGTGAGCCCGGCGAAGACCTCTGCTGTCTAGCTGGGCGAGAAGAGCCGCTGACAACGGCCTGTGCAGACCGGACCCCGCCGACCCGCGGGCCCGTTAGCGTAGGGCGCGTCCTGTCCGGCCCCGAGAAGGTGGTGGAACCGTGCCCGCCGAGGCGTTCGACACCGCTCTCGGTGCCTCCTACCGGCTCGACGAACGCGTCGGCCGCGGAGCCACGGGCGAGGTCTGGCGGGGCGTCGACCGGCGTACGGACGAGCCCGTCGCGGCGAAGATCCTGCACCGCGAGCACCTCGAGGACGACACCCTCGTGGAGCGGTTCGTCCGCGAGCGCTCGATCCTCGTCGGGCTGCGCCACCCCAACGTCGTCGGGGTCCGCGACCTCGTCGTCGAGGGCGAGCGCCTCGCGATCGTCATGGAGCTCGTGGGCGGGGGTTCGCTGCGCGACACCCTGCGGGAGCGCGGGCCACTCCGTCCTGCGGTGGCGCTGCGCGTCGTCGCCGCGGTGCTCGACGGGCTCGCGGCCGCGCACGACCGTGGTGTCGCCCACCAGGACGTCAAGCCCGACAACGTCCTGCTCGCCACCTCGTGGCAGTACCTCGGCCCGGGCGCGGTCAAGCTCTCCGACTTCGGCATCGCCGAGATGGTCGCCGACCGCCGCGGCGGCAGCACCGGCCTCGTCGGCACGCCGGAGTACATGGCGCCCGAGCTCCTCGTGACCGGCGTCGGCGACCTGCCCGCCGACGTGTACGGCGCGGGCATCCTGCTCTACGAGCTCTTGGCCGGCCGTACGCCCTTCGCCGGCCCCGGCACCGGCTACGTCGTCGCGCACCGCCACGTCACGAGCGAGGCGCCGCGGCTCGACGTGCCCGACCCCCTCTGGGACGCCATCGCCGGGATGCTCGCCAAGGACCCGGCCCGCCGGCCCACCGCGCGCGTCGCGGCCGCGCAGCTGCGCCGCGTGGCGCCCGCCGTCAGCGACGTCGACGCCCTGCCGGAGCAGGCGCCGCCGGAGGAGTTCCGGTCGGCCGGAGGGCCGGCCACCGAGGTCCGCGGCATCGCCGTCCCGGAGGCGACCGGGTCCTCGTCCGACGCGCCTGCCGGTGAAACCACCACCCGACCGGTCGAGCCGCTGCCCGACCTCGGTACCGCCACCCAGGCGACGATGCTGCGCTCGATGCCGGTGCTGCCGGCCGAGGCGACCCCGGCGACGACGACCCCGGACGCGCCCGCCCGGCGCTGGAGCTGGCGCGACCCCCGCGTGATCGCGGTGATCGTGGCCGGTGCCCTGCTCGTGGGGCTGGGCGTCTTCTTCATCGTGCGCGCCGCGGGTCGGACGGGGGCGGAGACGGCCACCGCACCTCCCGTCCAGGCCCAGCAGCAGAGCAGCGCGGCGAAGAGCGGCCTCGGCATCGCCCGCTCGGCCACATGGGACCCGACGAGCCGGACGGCGTCGCTCACGATCACCTATACGGCGCAGGCGGCGCCGCTCCGTGGACCCTTCCTCGAGGTCCTGCCCGCGGTGGGCGGGGCAGGCGCCTGCCCCGCGGTGGAGTGGCAGGGCACGGCAGCGCAGCCGAACGTCCGCTCGGTGACCGGGATCGAGACGCCCTGCGCCTGGTCCGTGGACCCCGGCCTCGTCCCCGCTCAGGGCACGGTCACGGCGACCGCGTCGGTCCTGCTCCCCCTGGGGGCGGGCGACCCGACGGCGCAGCTGCAGGAGTGGGTGCGCTCGGCGGGCGAGGCCACGCAGAGCGCGACGAGCGACAGCCAGGTCACCAGCACGGCCTACCCGGCCCAGCGGCTCACCGACATCCAGGTCGTCGGGCCCACGCGGACGGTGAGCGGGCAGGTGCTCCGCATCCGGCTGCTGCCGGTCTGGCCGAGCGGCCAGGACGAGCTGCACCCGATGCTCGTCAGCCCGGACACCGGCGAACCGGCCCAGTCGCTCCAGGCCGTGGCTGGTGGGACCAGCGGGGTGCGGTTCCTCGACCAGTGCTCCGGGGCGCTCTCGATCTCGAAGGACGGGCTCGTCGTCCAGGCGCAGTCGGTGGCCCAGGACTGCACGATCGGCGCCCGCGTCGGCAACTTCACCAACCTCGCCAGTCAGCCCTTCGAGATCACGACGCGGGGCAGCTGACCCGACCGCGACGCCGGTCCAGCGTGAGTTCGCGCGTGTGGAGCGCCCTCGCCGCTGACACCTCGATCTGCCGCAGAGCTGTGTGGTGGTCACGAAAGGGCGTCCTCGGTGGGAACGCCGTGCCAGGACAGGGACTTCGGGTGCCTGGCTGTACCAGCTGGCCGACGACGGCCTGGAGCTCGGGGTCGTCGAGCAGGTATGGCGCTTCGGTTGGCAGGTGAGGTCGAGCTAGCGTCCGCTGCATGAGGCGCGACTTCATCTCGGCCCTTGCTGTGCGGCGCAGCGACCTGCGGCCGCTCACCGCCGCCGAGCGCGAGCTGCACCGGCAGGACGTCGAGCTGACCGAGACGTGGCACCGTCAGGGCGACCGGGGACCTCGCCCGAACGCCCGGGTGCACGTGGTCGGCGACGACGCGGTTGCCGGTGACGCCCACGGGGTCCATGAGGACCGGACCTGGTGCGGCATTCCCGTTGCCGACGTGGCCGTTATCCGCTCTCCCTTCCGCCCCCAGCGAGACTTCGCCTGCACGGTGTGCGCCCGTCGCTTCCTCGCCCACGTCGAGGAGCACGGGCTGGTCTGGGACTGAGGGCACGGGCTCTGTACGGGCGCAGGAGGAGGCCCGAGCCCAGCCCTCGACGCGGTGTCGTCCGGCGGCGGTGTGCCGGTGCGGGCTGGTGGACCTGCTCCGCGCTTTCGTGCCGTGGCGGAGCCGGCTCGTCAGGTCGGTCCGCCTGCCGCACCGACCGCCGCGGCGACTTCGGGCGGAAGCGGGTAGGGACGCTCGACCCGGGGGTCGGTGCGCTCGCGGGCGGGCAGGTCGCGCAGCCGCTCCACGCGCGGGGTGACGTCCTCAATGCTGACGGTCCAGCGGTCCACGTAGTCCGGCACCACCGCTGCTCCGAGTCCGACCTGCAACGAGCGCCAGGGCAGCGGCTCGAGCGCGGTCGCGCTCCGGGTCCCACTGGATGCGCACCGGCGAGGAGGCCAGCCGTCGCTGCCAGGTCTCGCGGTCGGGGTGGAGGGCGGCGTCGAAGTGGCCGAGGCACGACTGGCGAAGGGCGTCCTCGAACCCGGAGCGGGTGATGCGGACCGCGAGGACGCGCTCCTGGCCCGGCTTCGTCGCCCAGCCGCAGCGGTACATCATCCAGAGGAACGACGGCTTGATCCACGTCATGCGCGTCAGGCTGAAGGGCGCCACGAAGCGTTGCGCGGACACCGCCGGTTCGGCGATCTCGCGAGGGTAGGCCTGGTAGACGACGACGGTCTCGTCGTCGAAGTCCGCGCGGACCTGCCGGAACGGGGTCGTCACCTACGCCGCCAGTCAGGCCGACTTCGACGGGCTCACGGCCTGGAGCAGGTCCACGGAACCGCTGGAGATCACGTACCCCCGGCCGGGGGTGATCTCGACCGGCGCCCGGCGGGGAAGGGTGACCCCGAGCAGCTCGCCGTCGTAGTCGAGGTTGGGCTGCAGGAGCACCCCGCAGCGGGCCTTGCGGACGGTCTTGGTCCAGTGCGAGTACATGGTGCGCAGGTCGTCGGAACGTCCCGCCGCGACGACGAGCAGGTCGGTCGTCCGGGCCGACAGCAGGCCGGCGAAGGCCTGGTCGTTGTCCGCGAACTGCTCGGCGTCGTCGACCAGCAGCACCAGCTTGCCGGTCTGCACCCGCGCGGCGGCGAGCAGCGCCGAGGCCTCCTCCTCGCCGACGGCGCAGCGCGTCAGGCCGGCCTGGGCGATCGGCGAACGACGTCCGCAGACGCCCCAGACCTCGACGCCCTGGGACGAGACGAGCTCCTCCACCGCGAGCAGCAGGGTCGACTTCCCCGAGCGGGCCGGCCCGCAGAACATCACGTGCTCGCCCTCGTAGACCTCGAGCTCGGCGATGCCGAGGTCGGACTCGCGGATGCCGACGGGCAGGCGCCAGGGCTCGACCTCGAGCTGCGCGGGCACGCCGAGCTCGTCGATCGTGACCGACGTGGGCAGCTGGCCGACCACGGGAGCCTTGGGGGTGACGTCGCCCCACCGCTTCGTGATCGTCGCGACCGTCTCCTGCAGCGTGCCGTCCGGTGTGGCCACGTGGGCGTGCAGCTTGGTCTCGGCCAGGACGCAGCGCCCCGGGACCGGCGGCGGCGCGAGCTTGGTCGGCACGCCGGAGATGCTGTAGTCGTACGGGTCGGCGAGACGGAACAGCCACCGCTGCGTCGCGACCTCCTCGACCGCGCTGGGCACGGCCTTGGAGCGCGAGGTGGTGATCGCGGTCCACATCTGCACGTCGGGACCGTCGGAGAAGACGCGGTAGAGCCCGTCGAGCAGCCGCAGGCCCTCGAAGTCGTCGTACTCGTCCTTCAGCACGCCGAGCCCGTCGATGAGGATGACCATCTTGCGGTGCGGGCCGGGCGCCGCGCGGCGGCGGTCGAGCTCGGTGCGGATGAACTTGAGGAAGCGCACCTGCTGCTCCCGCGTCCCCGAACCGGCACCGACGTACGCCGCCGTGTGCGGCAGGTCGCCGAGCGGGGCGAGCTCGCGGGTGCCGAGGTCGAGCACCAGCAGGTCTAGGTCGTCGGGCGACCAGGCGTCCGCCATCGTCAGGGCGATCGTCGACAGGGTGGTGGTCGTGCCGCTGCCGGGGATGCCGAGGACGAGCAGGTTGCCGCGGTCGAGGTCCCAGCCGACCGGCAGCTGCAGCTGGCGGCGCGGGTCGTCGGCGACGGCGAACTGCACGAGCGAACCGCGAACGGCGCCGACGCCGGGCATCCCCGCCGGTGCCTCCTCGCCCGCGACGGTGAGGGCGACCCGCTCTCCGAGGGCCTCGGGCCAGACCGGTCGGGGTGGCGCGAAGCCTAGCTCGGCGTTGGCCTCCACGATCGCGTCGATGAGCAGGTCGAGGTCGGTCGCGTCGTCCTCGCGGGTGGTCGTGCCGCTGTCGCGCTGGACGTCCTGGCCGAAGTGCACCGGGTGCAGGTCGACGAGCTGCGACATCTGCGCCTCCGCGCGCCCGGTGACCAGCGCGGTCTGCACCGGCGAGATGTCGTCCTGGCCGAGCTTGACGTAGGCGCGGCCCCACTGCGTACGCCCGATCGCGGCTGCGGCCGGCACGCCGATGACGTTGTTGGAGTCGTCGCGGCTCTGCACGCGCAGCGCCACCCGGAGGTTGGTGTTGGCGAGGATGTCCTCGTTGACCACGCCGGCCGGGCGCTGGGTCGCCAGGATCATGTGGACGCCGAGGGTGCGACCGACCGCGGCGACGCTGACCAGCGACTTGAGCACGTCGGGGTAGTCCTTGGCCAGCATGGCGAACTCGTCGATGACGAGCAGCAGCCGCGGCATCGGCACCTCGGGGTTGGTCGCCAGGTAGGCGTCGAGGTTGTCGACGCCCTCGCCGGCCTGGGCGAAGACCTCCTGGCGGTAGCGCAGCTCCGCCTCCAGCGCGGTCAGCGCGCGGTCAGCCAGCTGCTCGTCGAGGTTGCTGACCGTGCCGATGGTGTGCGGGAGGCGCTCGCAGGTCTTGAACGCCGCGCCGCCCTTGAAGTCGATGAGGATGAAGGTCAGCCGCGTCGGGTCGTTGCGCGCGGCGAGCCCGGCGACCATCGAGCGCAGGAACTCGCTCTTGCCCGACCCGGTCGTCCCGCCGACCAGGCCGTGGGGCCCGTCGCGGACCAGGTCGATGCCGAACACGCCGTCCTCGCCCACGCCGAGCGGGGTGTCGATGCGGGTCGAGGAGGACCAGCTGCGCCGGATGGCCGTGGCGTTGACCTCGTCGATGCCGAGCAGCGGCGGCAGCCGGACCAGCCCCGGCAGCGAGGCCCCGGGGATCGACAGCTCCGGGTCGTCGAACCGCGCCAGGTCGGCGGCGCAGGACCGCGCGGTGTCGACGGAGACGCCGGCCAGGACGACGTCTTCGATGCGGACGCGGTCGAGCGGGCGAGCGACGGTGCCGTTGGCGTCGCGCCCCACCTCGACGACCGTCGTGCACGCCGCCGGGAGCTGCTCCACGGTGGCGGCGATGACGATGCCCGACACCTGGGTCTGCGGCTTGTCGGCGACGAACGCCCGGTCGAGCGGCCGGCCGTGGCCCAGCAGCCAGCGCGCCGGTGCGTCGCGGCCCTCGGTGAGGACGTCGGAGTCGAGCACCAGCAGGACGGCCGGGGTCGGGAAGGACTCGATCCCGTCGCGCACGGCGCGCAGCATCGACTCGCTGCGGGCACGCTCGGTGGAGAGCCACTGCCCCCCGGAAGCGTCGCCGAGCCGGCGCACGTGGGGGAGCCACCCGGTCCAGGTCCACTCCTCCTCGCGCCCGGGGTCGCAGAAGACGCCGACGGTGAGGTCGGCGGGGCCGCAGTGGGTGACGGCCTGGCACAGCAGGCTGCGGGCGACGGCGAGCGCGTCCGCCCGCTCGCCCACGATGCCGACGACCCCGGCGTCGGTGAGCTCGACGTCGACCGGTGCCGCCGGGAGCACGGCGTCCTCGACGACCTGCTTGACGTCGTCGCCGGACCGCTTGACGTTGGCCGGGTCGACGGGCGGCTTCCAGCCGACGTTGCCGACGCCGGCGTGCAGGGTGAGGAAGTCGCTCGCCCCGGCGCGACGCTGCCACAGCATCGTCGTGGGCAGCGCGGCGCGGCGCAGCGTACGGGCGGGGTCGGGGGCGAGCTCGCGGCGGCGGGCGCGCTCGACGGCGGCCGCCTGGGCCAGGTCGTCCTTGAACTCGTCGAAGGCCTTGGCGAACGTGCTGTCGTTGTCCTGGATGTCCTTCTTGCGGCGACGCTTCTGCTCGACCGTCGTGCCCAGGACGAGCACCGGGCTGAGCAGCGCCAGCATGGCGAAGGCCGGGTTGCGCATGACGGCGACCATCACCCCGGCCATCAGCAGCGGCGCGACGATCGTCGCGATGCCGAAGCGGGCGGGCGGCGGCTCGGGCTTGCGGGTCGGCGGCTCGAACGCGGTGGGCTCGGGCGGCAGGCCCGGGCGCGGCGGACGGTTGAAGGGCACGGTCGCCGCGTGCGTGAGGTTGTGCAGGGTGCCCGGCGCGGGGGCGAGGGCCTCGTCCGCGCCGCGCCACACGGTCACCGCGGCGCCGCCGACCACCACGACGTCGCCGTCGTCGAGGGTGGCCCCGTCCTCGCCGACCTTCTCCCCGTCCACGAAGGTGCCGTTCGTCGACCCGGCGTCCCGCACCCGCAGGACCTCGCCGTCGACCTCGATGGTGGCGTGGCTCCAGGAGGCGCTGGGCGAGTCGACGGTGATGTCGGCCTGCGGCGACCGGCCCACGAGCAGGGGTCGTCCCACCGGGACCGGCACCGTCCACCCGGCCTCGAGGCCGGCCGACAGCGACGCGGCCCAGCCGGTGACGGGCCCGGCCTCCTCGGCGGGCGAGCGGCCGATCCGGCTGCCCTCGATGAGCGCGACGTCGCGGACCAGGTCGCCGGCCTCGTGGCGGCGGGCGTCCACCCAGAGCGGCACGTCCGTGGGCACGGGTACGCCGCAGGCGTGCTCGACGAGGTCGGCCAGCGTGGCCGCGTCGGCCGCCTGGGCGAGCTCGACCTCGCGGCGGGTGCCGTCGACCTCGATCACCAGGTGCACGGGGTCTGCTCCTCGCTCGTCGCTGGTCCCACCGTAGAGAGTCTGCGGGTCTCGTGTGACGGATACCGCGGGTGCCGGTTCAGGGGCGGGTGCTCTCGAACCAGTAGAGCGCCGGTGCGTCCGACGCGGGCCGGACCCCCGGGGAGACGCTCGTCGCCGCGAGGGTGACCACGGACCCGTCCGCGGTCGCCACCGTGCTGCCGAAGTCGAGCGGGGGACCGGCGAGACCGTCCCCGACGCCCAGGCGCAGGCCCGGGACAGCCGCGGCGACCTTGGCGGGGTCGGCGCTGCCGGCGACCGCGGCGGCGCGGACCAGGGCGACGACGGCGTCGTGGCTGGAGACGTCGGCGGCGCCGGCCACCTCGGCGAACGGCCGGTCGCCGAACAGGTCCTTGGCGCCGGGGTCGCCGGCCGTCAGCTGCAGGGCGGAGAAGTACGCCGCCAGCGCCCGCCCGGCCTCGTTGGACTCGAGCGCCGTCGCGTCCCCGTCGTCCAGGCCGACGGAGATCAGCGGCGCCGAGAGCGAGCCCCCAGCCTGCACCAGCGCGTCGGCGAAGCCGGGGCTCAGCGCGGAGCCGGTGAGCAGCACCGGGACGTCGATCCCGCTGCCCTGCAGCGCGGCCACCACGGGGGCCTGCAGCTCGGGAGGACCGGACACGACCACGCTGTCGACGGCGGTGTCGAGCTGCCGCTGCCGTCGGGCCAGCCGCTGCGCGAGCGCGGCGGCGTCGTCGCCCGCGGCGTACGTCTCGATCTCGCGCGGCGCCAGGCCGGTGACCTGGCCGCCGCCCGCGTCGACGAGCAGGGGCGCGTCGAGCCGCCGCTGGGCGAGCGTCTCGACCAGGCGGGCGTCGCTGGCCCTGCGGCCGGGTCCCGTCGACCAGGCCCGGCCCTCCGCGCCGCCGGCGCCCTGGTCGTAGGGCAGCAGGACAGGGATCGAGTCGGCCGCGGCCTCGGCCAGCCCCGCGGCGACGTGCGGTCCGTCGGTCGCGACCACGATCCCGGCGACGTCGCGCCCGGCGAGCTGCTTGACCGCGGCGGTCGCCCCGTCGCTCGTGCCCTTGTCGTTGACCGGCACGAGGGTCACGTCCGTGCCCCGAGCGCGAAGCGCCGGGCCGCGACGACGGCGCCCTGCGCGGCGTCACGCCACTCCGCGCCCTCGCCGGGTGCGCCGGTCAGCGTCAGCTGGACGCCGATGGTCAGCCGTCCGGGGACGTCGGCGCGCAGCTCAACCGGCACCGGCTGCGCCAGCCCGGTCGGCGGGGTGCTCACGCTGCACCCCGCGCCCACCGTCAGAACGAGCCCGCCGGCGACCGCGAGGGCGACCCTGCCCGCGCGTGCGGTCAACGGTCTCCACCCAGGTGGAAGAGGTAGACGGTGCGGTGCTGGACGTTCGAGGGCAGCTCGGTGGCGAAGGCGGGCAGCTCGGCCTGGCGCTGCAGGGCGGCCTCGGCCTGCGCCTGCCGCAGGAGGATGCCGTCGACCTCCTGGCTGCGGACCGAGGAGTACGAGCTCACCGTGTCGGAGGCGAGCCCGAGCTGGTAGTCGGCGGAGTCCGCCGCGCGGGCGCTCTTGCCCAGGGTGCCCAGCAGGCCCTTGCCGGGCTGGTCGGGGTTGCCGAGGTCGAGCAGCACGTTGTTGAGGTCGGCCGTCAGCGTCGTCCGGGTGCTGTCGATGTCGCGGGTCGCGGAGCCGACGCTGCCGGCGATCGTCCGCAGGCCCGCCTCGGTCCGGCTGCTCAGCTCCTCCTCGCTCTCCCTCTCGGACGAGGCGAGCTCGCTCTGCTGCTGCTTGAGCGTGCGCGCGGTGCCGTCGCGGAGCTCGTCCGCGGCGGCGGCCAGGCCCTGGGAGGAGCTGGTGAAGGCCTTCTCGAGGTCCTCGTTCGACTGCACGCCCTGGGCGGCCACGTCCTTGATCTCCTGCTGCAGGTCGACGGCCTGCGCGGTGGAGGCCGCCGTCTTGGCGTCGGTGAGGGCGGCGGTCAGCGCGGACTGGGCGGCCGAGTAGCGGCCCTCGACGCCGGTGACGTGGTCGCTGAGCGAGGTGAGGTCCTCCGCGGTGTCGTCCGCCTCCTTGCGCGCGTCGTTGATGTCGCCCAGCACGTCGGCGAGCGTGGTCCGGTCGTCGGCCAGCGACGTGCGTGCCTCGTCCAGGCGGTCGACGACCGCCCCGAGGCTCGTACGCGAGGCCGCGAGCTCGGTCAGCAGGGTGCCGTCCGCGCTCGTCTGGTCGCGCAGCGTGCGCCAGGCGGTCTCCTGGGCGTCGAGGCGAGCCGCCATCGAGCGGCCGCCGGGCGGCGGAGTCGGCGCGGTGGCCGGGTCCGTCTCGTCGGCGCCCTCGCAGCGCGTCGCGGTCAGGTAGCCGCGCAGGGCGTTCACCTCGACCTGGGTGAGGCGCCCGGCCGTCCCCAAGGTGCAGAGCTGCGCGGCGAGCGCCGCGTTCTGCGTGCTCGTCGCGCCGAGCTCGGTGAGGTTCGTGGTGGCCGTGGTGTTGATCTGCTGCAGCGCCGTCGTCACCCGGCCGAGGGTCGCGTCCACCGTGGCCAGCGACGGCTGCCCGTCGGCCGGGGTGGTGTCGGTCGCCGCGGCCAGCGCCTGCTCGATAATGGCCAGCCGGGTGACGTCGACCCGGCCCTGCAGGGCCTTGCCCTCGTCGCTCGACGCCTCGTCGCCGAGCAGGCCGTCGACGAGTGCGGCCAGCCGGTTCGAGACCTGCTGGAGCTGGGCGGCCGAGCCGCCCGCGGTGCCCGGGTCGAGCACGGTCGCCGCGGCCTGCGCGCGGTCGACGGAGTCGTTGACCTGGTCGACCGCGTCGGTGAACTGCGTCTGCGCGCGCTGCAGGGAGCAGACGACGCTGGTGTCGGTGTCGGCGCAGTCGGCGGCGGTGCCGTCGGTGTTCACGGTCCCGATGGTCGAGGTGATCGAGCCCTGCAGCTCGGTCTTGCAGGCCTCGGTCGAGGCGGCGTACGCCTCCAGCTGCGCGGTGACCCGGAGCAGGTTGCCGTAGACGCCGTCGCCGCCGGAGGCCTTGACCGTCGTCGCGCAGCCGGTGCCCGAGGTCGAGACGCTCGGCGCGGGCGCCGAGGTGTCGCCGATCAGGTCCTGCAGCCCCGAGACCGTCTCCGACATCCGCTGCAGCGTCGCGGACTGGGTCGTCGTGAGCGAGCCCTTGAGGTCGTCACCCAGCGCGTCGATGTCCTCGCTGGAGGTCTTCAGCGAGGTGCTGATCGTCTTCGTGTCCTCGGTCAGCGACTGCACCGTCTTGGTGCCGAGCGTCTCGGAGGAGGCGTCGAGCGTCTTGCGGACGCCGGAGATGGTGCCGCTCGCGCGGCCGAGCACGTCGTTCACGTCCCCGATGAGCTTGATCGTGCGGGTCTCGAGGGCGAGCTCGGAGGAGTTCTTGGGGTTGAAGGCCGAGTCGATGAGAGCACCGACCGAGGGGTCGGTGACCAGGCCGGGCTGCACGCTGACGTCGAGGGTCGGGACGACGAGGTCCTTGGCGTCGAGCACGACGCGGAAAGTCGCCGTCGGGCTCAGCTGCGGCGGGGCGAGGATGCTCGCCCACTGCACCTGCGTGGTGCCGTCGGTCGAGCGGCTGAGCACGCCGTTGGTCGAGCCGGCGTCCTCGCCCGGGGCCGTCGTGGCGTCGGTCGACGCGGTGACGACGGTGGCGGGGTCGATGCCCGGGAGCGCGGCGGAGGCCACCACGGTGAGGGGGGCGCCGACCTGGGCCGTCGCGGTGCGCGACCGGCCGGCGGAGTCGTAGGTGATCTCCTGCGGCCGCACCGTCAGGTTCTGCACCGAGAGGTTGATCGAGACACGACCCGTGTAGCCCTCGAGGTCGTCCAGGTCGGTCCCCGAACCCTTGTCCGTCTGGTAGGAGGTCAGGATCCGGAC
Organism: Microlunatus sagamiharensis; assembly: GCF_900105785.1. NCBI lineage: Bacteria > Bacillati > Actinomycetota > Actinomycetes > Propionibacteriales > Propionibacteriaceae > Microlunatus > Microlunatus sagamiharensis. The sequence goes on along the minus strand of NZ_LT629799.1, from coordinate 3,289,666 downwards.
CGGGAGCTGGTCGACGACCTTGGTCGGGTCGTACGTCGTGGAGTAGCTGTCGGCCTGCCCGCCGGAGGCGCGGGCGATCACCACGGTGTCGCCGACCCGGGTCAGCGAACCGTCACCCTGCATCGTCACGTCGACCGACTGCAGCACCCGGTCGCCGGCGGCCGGGGCCGCGACGTCGTCACGGGTCTTGGTGCCGGCCCACGGCTTCGTCACGAGCAGGGCGGCCAGCGCGAGCGCGAGCACCAGGGCGACGGCACCGAGCACGAGCGGACGCTTCTTGAGGAGGGCGGAACCGCCAGCCACGAGCACTTTCCTTCCGATGGACACGCCAGGTCCGTCCTCCACGAGGTCCAGGCGGGGGAATGGTAAGCAGCCCGGAGGTCACCGCACGAACGGAACGGGAGATATCCACAGGACCTTTTCCTGTTGGAGGTCCAGGTCGGCTCGCGGCGGCGGGACCTGCGGTGAGGGGACGTGCGGGGAGCCGCCCTCAGCGCTCCTCGTCCCAGACCTGACCGATCTGGGCGCGCACGGCGTCGATCAGCGCCATGGTCGCGATCGAGTCGGCGAGGGGGCGCACGGGCGTCTCCGTGTCCCCGGCGAGCACCCTGCGCGCGACCTCCGCGGCCTGGTGGGCGAGGGCGTCGTACGCGATGGCCGTCTCGTCGTAGTCCAGACGGGTGCCGTCGGTGAGCACCACCGAGAAGGGCCCGGGCCGGTAGAAGACGCCGGGCACCTCCAGCGAACCCTCCGACCCCGCGATGGTCAGGGCCACCGGGGTGTTGGCCAGGATCGAGGTGTGCACGACGGCACGGGCGCCGCCCTCGAAGCCCAGCAGCGCGCCGACCTGGCCGTTCACCCCGCTCGGCGCGTCGGTGCCGCGGGCGAGCACGTCGGTGGACGACCCGAGCACCCAGTGCGTGAGCGCGAGCGGATAGGTGCCCAGGTCGAGCAACGGCCCGCCGGCCAGGTCGTGGCGCTGGATGCGGTGGTCGGGCGCGAACCACTCCCCGTTGTCGGCGACCACGCTGCTGATGTCACCGAGCAGCCCGGAGTCGAGCACCTGGCGCACGACGTCGAACTTGGGCGTGAACAGCGACCAGAGCGCCTCCGCGCAGAAGAGCCCGCGGGCGGCGGCCGCGTCGGCGATCTCGCGGGCCTCGGCGGCGTTGAGCGCGATCGGCTTCTCGACCAGCACGTGCTTGCCGGCCTCGAGCGCGAGCAGCGCGTGCGGTCGGTGCCGGTTGTGCGGCGTCGCCACGTAGACGACGTCGACGTCCGGGTCGGCCACGAGCGACTCGTACGAGCCGTGCGCGTGCGTGAGGCCGAACCGCCCGGCGAACTCCCGTGCCGACGCCTCGGAACGGCTCCCGACGGCCACGACCTCCTGGACGGTGAGCCGCTGCAGCGCGGCGACGAAGCGCTCGGCGATCCAGCCGGTGCCGACGACGCCCCAGCGCAGCGCGGGCGCCTCCCGCGGGTCCGGCACCCGCGAGGCGGGCAGCGACGTGGCGGCGGTCGGGCTCACGCGACGCTGCCGACCGCGGGCACCTGGACCGGGGTCCAGGCTCCACCGGTGTGCATCGAGGTGATCACCGCGTCGGCGACGGCGCTCGCGACCAGCCCGTCGTGCGCGCTGGCCAGCGGCCCTGCGTCGCCCCCGCCGAGGCCGTCGACCCAGGCCTGCAGCTCGAGGCGGTAGGCGTCGGCGAAGCGCGGGCGCCAGTCGGCGCCGTACGCGTGGCCGTGGGCGAGGGCGGTGTCGACCTCGGTACGGGCGGGTTCGCGCAGGCTCGCGGTGCCGGACTCGCCGACGACCTCGCAGCGCACGTCGTAGCCGTAGCGGGCGTTGAGGAACATCTCGACGGTGGAGAGGACGCCGTCGGCGGTGCGCAGCAGGACCAGCTGCGGGTCGGCGAAGGCGGCGGCCAAGGTCTGGCGGGGGGCGTGCCAGCTCACCTCGGTGACGGGGGAGCCGAGCAGCCACGCGACGATGTCGAGGTCGTGGACGGCGGAGTTCGTCACCGCGGACTCCGACGTCGCGCCCGGGGCCGAGGAGACGCCGCGCCCGGTGCTGTGGACGAGGACGGGCGCGCCGACGGTGCCCGCCGCCAGCGTCGCGCGGAGGTCGGTGTAGCCGGGGTCGAAGCGGCGCATGAAGCCGAGCGAGACCAGCGAGGCGCGCTCGCCGAGGTCGTCGAGCAGCGCGGCGGAGTCGGCCAGGGTGGGCGAGAGGGGCTTCTCGCAGAGCACCGGCTTGCCGGCCTCGACGCACGCGCGGACCAGCGCCGGGTGGGTGGCGTCGGGCGAGGCGACCACGACGGCGTCGACCTCGTCGGAGGCGACCAGACCGAAGGGGTCGTCGACCGCGCGTGCCCCGACCGCCTGCGCCGCGGCGCCCGCCCGCTGCAGGTCGGGGTCGGCGAGCAGCGACACCTCCGCGCCCGACACGAACCGCTGCACCGTGAGCGCGTGGTCCGCGCCCATGATCCCCGCCCCGACGATCCCCACCCGTACGACCACGTCACCGCTCCTTCGCGTCCCGACCTGCTCCGGCCACCTCGGCCTATTTGTCACGACAAACCGTAGCGGCGCGTCCGCGGGCAGGAGCGGCGGGGCCGACGCGTGCCGCCGGACGGCCGCGCGGCCCGCGTACGGGCGGTGACGGCGGTGTGACGGGCGGCGTGACGATCGTGGAACGGCCCGGCGCGGGCGGCCCCGGGTCCTTGTTTGTCGCCGATCAGGGGTGGGAACATCACGACGTGACCCTCGAGGCTCAGACCATCGCCTACCCCGCCATCGGCGCTCGTGCGACCCGCAACGGGATGGAGGCGATCTCGCCGCACGTCATCGTGCTCTTCGGCGCGACCGGCGACCTGGCCCGCCGCAAGCTGCTGCCGGGCCTGGCCCACCTCGCCCTCTCCGCGCTGGCGCCCGACATCCAGGTCATCGGCACCTCGCTCGAGGACTTCGACGAGGACCAGTTCCGCGCCTTCGCCAAGCAGGCGGTCAACGAGTTCACCCACCACCCGCTGACCGCGGAGCAGTGGGAGCAGTTCAAGCAGCGCCTGACCTACGTGCCCCAGAGCCAGGGTCCCGACGGCCTGCGCGAGGCGGTCAAGCTCGCCGAGGAGAAGCTCGGCGGGGAGGTGGGCCGCCTGCACTACCTGAGCGTCCCGCCCGTGGCCGCGCCCGCCGTCATCCAGACCCTGCGCGACGCCAACCTCGTGGAGCGCTCGCGGGTGGTCATGGAGAAGCCGTTCGGCACCGACCTGCAGAGCGCGATCACGCTGAACGACCAGCTGCACGAGACGTTCCGCGAGCGCCAGATCTTCCGGATCGACCACTTCCTCGGCAAGGAGGCGGCCCAGAACATCCTGGCCTTCCGCTTCGCCAACGGCCTCTTCGAGCCGATCTGGAACCGCAACTTCATCGACCACATCCAGATCGACATCCCCGAGACCCTGGGCCTCGACCGCCGCGCCTCCTTCTACGAGGTGACGGGTGCGTACAAGGACATGGTCGTGACGCACCTCTTCCAGGTGCTGGCCTTCGTCGCGATGGAGCCGCCGACCGCGCTGGAGCCGCGGGCCATCAGCGAGGAGAAGAACAAGGTCTTCCGCTCGATGCTGCCGCTCGACCCCAACCAGGTCGTGCGCGGGCAGTACACCGGCTACCGCCAGGAGGACGGCGTCGCCCGCGACTCCGACACCGAGACCTTCATCGCGCTCAAGGCCGGCATCGACAACTGGCGCTGGGCCGGCGTCCCCTTCTACTGCCGCACCGGCAAGCGGCTCGCCGAGGGGCAGCGCATCATCTCGGTGGCGTTCAAGGAGGCCCCGAAGTCGATGTTCCCGCAGGGCTCCGGCGTCGGCGCGTCGGGCCCGGACCACCTCACCTTCGACCTGGCCGACGAGTCCAAGGTGTCGCTGTCCTTCTACGGCAAGCGGCCCGGCCCGGGCATGAAGCTCGACAAGCTGAGCATGCAGTTCTCCACCCAGGAGACCGACCAGGCCGGCGACGTCCTCGAGGCGTACGAGCGGCTGATCCTCGACGCTATGCGCGACGACCACACGCTCTTCACCACCGCCGAGGGCATCGAGTCGCTGTGGGAGCGGTCCGAGCCGCTGCTGCGGAACCCGCCACCGGTGAAGCCGTACGCCCCGGGCTCCTGGGGCCCCAACGCGATCCACCAGCTCATCGCCCCGCACGCCTGGCGTCTGCCCTTCGAGCGCGCCTGGCGGACGAAGAAGAGCTGAGGACGCGGGTCGCTGCTGAGATCGGCTCACTCGATCGCGGCTGACGCGAGCGGTCACGCTCGTCGAGGCCGCGGCACGTCATCGAGTGAGCCGATGTCAGCGCGGGCTCCCGCTCAGGCCACGCCGGCCCGCTCCAGCAGCGCCCGGCTCGAGGCAGCCACCTCCGCCGCGACGGCCTCGGGGTCGACCGTGGTCAGCGCGCCGCCGCTGACGACCGCCTCGCCGCCGACCAGCAGCAGCCGCAGCGGCGGCTGGCTGCCCAGCACCAGCGCGGCGACCGGGTCGGCCACGTCGACGTGGCCGAGGCCCGAGAGGTCCCAGACGGCCAGGTCGGCCTGGAACCCGACCGCCAGCTGACCGATCTCGGCCTCCCGGCCCAGCACCCGGGCGCCGCCGCGCGTGCCCAGGTCGAGGGCGTCGCGCACGCCGAGCGCCTGAGGCCCACCGAGGGCCCGGGCGAAGAGCACGGCGTGGCGCAGCTCCTCCCACATCGAGGCGGCCTCGTTCGAGGCGGCCCCGTCGACGCCGAGCCCGACGGGCACGCCTGCGTCCCCGAGGTCGCGCACCCGCGCGATCCCGGCGCCGAGCCGCGCGTTCGACGACGGGCAGTGGGCGGCCCCGGTCCCGGTCGCCGCCATCCGGGCGATCGAGGCGTCGTCGAGGTGGACGGCGTGCGCGTACCAGACGTCAGGCCCGAGCCAGCCGAGCGACTCCATGTACTCGACCGGGGTCGAGCCGAAGTGCTCGCGGCAGTAGTCCTGCTCGTCGAGCGTCTCGCACAGGTGGGTGTGGAGCCGTACGCCGCGCTCGCGGGCCAGCTCGGCCGACGCGCGGAGCAGGTCGGCGGTCACCGAGAAGGGCGAGCACGGCGCCAGGGCGATCCGCAGCATCGAGGCCGGCGAGGGGTCGTGGAAGCGGTCGACCGCCGACGCCGAGGCCTCGAGGATCGCGTCGATGTCCTCGACCACGTGGTCCGGGGGCAGCCCGCCCTGACTCTGGCCGAGGTCCATCGAACCGCGCGTGGGATGGAACCGCAGCCCGACCGTCCGCGCCGCCTCCACCTCGGCAGCGAGCAGGTCGCCGCCCGCACGCGGGAAGACGTAGTGGTGGTCGGTCGTGGTCGTGCACCCGGTCAGCGCGAGCGTGGCGAGCGCACCGGTGGCCGCCGTCCGGGTGGTGTCCTCGTCGAGGTGGCCCCACACCGGGTAGAGCGTGGTCAGCCACTCGAAGAGCGTCCCGTCGACGGCGAAGCCCCTGGTCACCCACTGATACAGGTGGTGGTGGGTGTTGACGAGCCCCGGAGTCACGAGGCAGCCGTGGGCGTTCAGCCGGGGCCCGGTCCACGACGCGTCGGCGGGTCCGTCGCCCACCGCGACGACGACGCCGTCGCGGACCACGACGTGCCCGTCGGCCCACTCGTGCCGCTGGTCGTCGGCGGTGTAGACGTGCGCGTGGTCGATGACGAGGCCCGGCTGCACCATCCGCGCACTCTGGCGCACCCCGCGGGCGGTCGGCAAGCAGGCCCGCTCCCCGTACGATGGGGACCGTGCCTGGTGGAGACGGCCTGCTGAACCACGACCTCGACCCTCAGGACCGCGGTCCTCAGGACGCCTGCGGCGTCTTCGGGGTCTGGGCTCCCCGGGAGGAGGTCGCCAAGCTCGCCTACTTCGGGCTCTACGCGCTGCAGCACCGCGGCCAGGAGTCCGCGGGCATCGCGGTGGTCAAGGGCAGCCAGACCATGGTCTTCAAGGACATGGGGCTGGTCAGCCAGGTCTTCAACGAGTCGACGCTCGAGTCGCTCGGCGGGGCGCACCTGGCCATCGGCCACTGCCGCTACTCCACGACCGGCGCGAGCGTCTGGCAGAACGCGCAGCCGACCTTCCGCAGCACCGCGACCGGCGGCCTCTCGCTCGGCCACAACGGCAACCTCACCAACACCCTCGAGCTGCAGTCGTGGCTCGCCGAGCGCGACACCGACGACTCGCTCGTCCCCGGTTCGCTGCTCCACGAGGCGACGACCGACACCGCGCTCATCACCGCGCTGATGGCGACCTTCCCGGGCTCCAGCACCGAGGAGGCCGCGATGCAGGTGCTCCCGCGGCTGCGCGGCGCCTTCTGCCTCGTCTTCATGGACGACCACACCCTCTACGCCGCCCGCGATCCCCAGGGCATCCGGCCGCTGGTGCTGGGCCGGCTGGAGTCAGGCTGGGTCGTCGCGAGCGAGACCGCGGCCCTCGACATCGTCGGCGCCTCCTTCGTCCGCGAGGTGGCACCCGGCGAGCTCATCAGCATCGACGAGAACGGGCTGCGCACCCGCAGCTTCGCCACGCCCGACCCCAAGGGCTGCCTCTTCGAGTACGTCTACCTCGCCCGGCCCGACACCCTGATCAACGGCAGCCGGCTGCACTCGGTCCGCGTCGAGGTCGGCCGGACGCTGGCTGGTGAGCACCCGGCCGAGGCCGACCTGGTCATCCCGGTGCCGGAGTCGGGCACGCCGGCCGCGATCGGCTACGCCGAGGCGTCGGGGATCCCGTACGGGCAGGGCCTGGTCAAGAACTCCTACGTCGGGCGCACCTTCATCCAGCCCAGCCAGACGATCCGCCAGCTCGGCATCCGGCTCAAGCTCAACCCGCTGCGCGACGTGATCGCCGGCAAGCGCCTGGTCGTCGTCGACGACTCGATCGTGCGCGGCAACACCCAGCGCGCCCTGGTGCGGATGCTCCGCGAGGCCGGCGCGGCCGAGGTGCACGTCCGCATCTCCTCTCCGCCGGTGAAGTGGCCGTGCTTCTACGGCATCGACTTCGCCTCGCGCGCCGAGCTGATCGCCACCGGGCTGACCGACGAGGAGATCTGCCGCTCGATCGGCGCCGACTCGCTCGGCTACGTCAGCCTCGACGGGCTGGTCGCGGCGACGAACCGCGGCAAGGACCAGCTCTGCCGGGCCTGCTTCGACGGGGTCTACCCGGTCGAGCTGCCGCTGGCCGAGCGGCTCGGCAAGAGCATCCTCGAGGACGGCGCCCGCCAGGAGGGCCGCACCGACGTGGACGGCCTCGAGACCGCCGTCGCGGGCGTGGGTGCCGCCGACGCGCTGAGCCGGCCGTGACGGGCCCCGCAGCGTCGCCGGGCGGGCCGAGCGCGTACGCGGCCGCCGGCGTCGACATCGAGGCCGGCGACCGGGCCGTCGAGCTGATGAAGGGCTGGGTCGCCAAGACCCGGCGCCCCGAGGTGATGAGCGGGCTCGGCGGGTTCGCCGGGCTCTTCGACGCCGCTCCGCTGGCACGGATGGCCCACCCGGTGCTCGCGACCTCGACCGACGGCGTCGGCACCAAGGTGGCGGTGGCCCAGGCGATGGGCGTGCACGACACCATCGGCTTCGACCTCGTCGGCATGGTCGTCGACGACCTCGTGGTCTGCGGGGCCGAGCCCCTCTTCATGACCGACTACGTCGCCTGCGGCCGGGTCGTCCCCGAGCGGATCGCGGCGATCGTCAAGGGCATCGCCGAGGCGTGCGCCGAGGCCGGCTGCGCGCTGCTCGGCGGCGAGACGGCCGAGCACCCGGGCCTGCTCGCCCCTGACGACTACGACGTGGCGGGGGCCGCGACCGGCGTCGTGGAGCGCGACCGCATCCTCGGCCCGGACCGCGTGCGGCCGGGCGACGTCGTGCTGGCGATGGAGTCGTCGGGCCTGCACTCCAACGGCTACTCGCTCGTGCGCCACGTGCTCCGCGAGGCCGGCTGGGGCTACGACCGCCACGTCGACGAGCTCGGGCGCACCGTCGGCGAGGAGCTGCTCGTGCCCACGCGCATCTACTCGCGCGACTGCCTGGCGCTGATCGACGCCGTCGAGGTGCACGCGATGAGCCACGTCACCGGTGGCGGTCTCGCGAACAACCTGGCGCGGGTCGTGCCGGACTCGTGCACGGTGACGATCGAGCGCTCGACGTGGTCCCCGGCCCCGGTCTTCGGGATGGTCCGCGACCTCGGCGGGGTGAGCGAGCCCGACCTCGAGGCCACGCTCAACCAGGGCGTCGGGATGGTCGCCGTGCTGCCGGAGGCGGGCGTGGCGGAGGCCGTCGAGGTGCTCGGACGCCGCGGGCTGCGGGCGTGGGTGTGCGGCTCCGTGGACGCCGCGAGCGGTCCCGACCAGGCCCGCGTACGCCTGGTCGGCGCGCACTCCTGAGGGTCGCGCGCCGCCCGGCGTGATCGAGGTTGCAGTCCCGCCGACGGGCGGTTGCTTTGCCTTGTCATGTCCATCGCGTAGTCTCTGCGGCACGACATTGACCAGATGGAGCCGCGGCCCAGCCGCCGGCTGACAAAGCGAGGGGGTCGACCCAATGGGGCGCGGCCGTGCAAAGGCGAAGCAGACCAAGGTCGCTCGCGAACTCAAGTACCGCTCCTTCGGCACCGACTTCGGGTCGCTCGCCGCTGAGCTCCGCCACGAAGGCTCTGAGGTGCCTCCGGCGTACGCGGACCTCGCGGAGGAGTCCCCGGACGCCGACGAGAGCGACGAGGACCGACCTCGCTCCTGGGACGAGGACGACGACGGCTACACGGAGCTCCGCAAGTCCGGCTGACCCAGCCTGACCTCGGGCCCGGCGACCTGGGCCACCGTTACCCTGGTCGCCATGAGCGAGAACCCTGCTCCCCGGCCTGACGACCCGTCCTCCTCGGAGGACGGCGTCCAGCACGCCCACGGCCAGCCGTACGACGTGCCGAGCGGCGCCCAGCAGTACGGGCAGCCGCCGTCGACCGGCTACCAGCCGCCTGCGGCGGACGGTCAGTCGGCGCCGGTGCAGGGACCCGGGCCGCAGCAGTACGGCCAGCCCGACCACGGTCAGGCGTCGTACGCCCAGGAGGGCTTTCCCGCACCCGGGACCGGCCGCGGCGGCTACCAGCCGCCCGAGCAGGCGTACGGGCAGCAGCCCTACGGCCAGCAGCCCTATCCCCCGCAGGGCGGGCAGCAGCCGTACGGGCAGCAGGCCTACGGGCAGCAGGGCTACGGGCAGGCGCCGTACGGCCAGCAGGGCTACGGCCAGCAGCAGCCGTGGGGCGGCCAGCCGCAGGGTTACGGGCAGCAGCCGGGGTACGGGCAGCCCTACTCCGGGCAGCCCTACCCCGGGCAGCAGCCGTACCCGGCCCAGCCGGGTCAGCCGCCAGCGCCAATGGCCGACAGCGACCAGCGGCTCTGGGCGACGCTGACCCACATCAGCATCCCGTTCTTCACCTTCGTCGGGCCGCTCGTGGCCTACCTGGTCCTCAAGGACCGCAGCCCGTTCCTCAAGGCCGCGACGACCGAGGCGCTGAACTTCTCGATCCTCTACAGCATCGTGTACGTCGTCGGCATCGTCCTGACGACCGTCTTCGTCGGCGCGTTCATCCTGCTCGTCGCCGGCGTCGGTGCCCTGGTCCTGTGCATCCTGGCCGCGGTGGCGTCGAACAAGGGCGAGGTCTACCGCTACCCGCTCAACTGGCGGCTGGTGAAGTAGCACCTCCGTGCCCTGGGACCCCGACCTGCTGGACGGCTACGTCTCGACCGAGATCGCGCTGCCCGACGCGGCGCGCTACCCGGGCGAGCCGGAGGACGTCGAGGTCGTCGCCACGCTCGTGCGACGCGACGCCCCGTCGCCCTCCCGCCGCGCCGTCCTCTACGTCCACGGCTGGAACGACTACTTCTTCCAGACCCACCTCGCCGACCACTGGGCCGGCCTGGGCTTCGACTTCTACGCCCTCGACCTGCGTCGCTACGGGCGCAGCGCCCGGGTGGGCCACCTGCGCGGCTTCACCACCGACCTGGGGGACTACGACGCCGAGCTGGACGCCGCGGCGGAGCTGATCCGCGCCGAGCACGACCAGCTCGTCGTCATGGGCCACTCCACCGGCGGCCTGGTGACGTCGCTGTGGGCGGCCCGGCGCCCGGGCGTGGTCGACGCGCTGGTCCTGAACTCGCCGTGGCTCGACCTGCAGGGCTCCGCCCTCGTGCGCGCGCTCGGCGCCCCGGTCATCGACGCGCTCGGCGCCCGCAACCCGTACGCGGTCCTGCGCGCCGCCGACCCGGGCCACTACGCGCGGACGCTCCACCGCACGCTCGAGGGGGAGTGGGACTACGACCTCGACATGAAGCTCTCGCCCGGCCCGCCGATCCGGGTCGGCTGGCTCCGTGCGGTCCTGCAGGGGCAGCGGCGCGTGGCCGCCGGGCTCGGCATCGAGGTCCCTGTGCTGACGCTCGCCTCGACCCGGACGAGCTTCGCCCGCCGCTGGAGCGAGGACCTCCGCGTCGTCGACACCGTCCTCGACGTCGAGCAGATCGCCGCCCGCGCGGTCCGCCTCGGCCGCAGCGTCACGGTCGTCCGCGTCGAGGACGGCATGCACGACCTGGTGCTCTCCGCCCCGGCGGTGCGTCAGCAGGTGCTGGAGGAGATGAGCCGGTTCGTGCACGGCTACGTGCCCGAGACAGCGGCCTGAGGCCGCGAGCGACATCTACCAACGAGCGGGCGCGCTTCGTCGGTTCCCGTGGGGCTGGTTAGATAGGCGGGTGACTGAGATGCCGCATGTCGTCGTGGTGGGTGCAGGTTTCGCCGGGCTGTCGGCGTCCAGCGAGCTGGCCAAGGAGGGGTTCCGGGTCACGCTCGTCGACCGGCACCCGTACAACACGTTCCAGCCGCTGCTCTACCAGGTGGCGACCGGAGGCCTCAACGCCGGTGACGTGACCTACTCGCTGCGCTACTTCGCCGCGCGCCACCATGGCGTGCGGTTCCGTCGCGGCTCGGTGACGGGCATCGACCACGCCGAGCAGCGCGTGGTCTGCGACGACGGCGTGACGATCGGCTACGACTACCTCGTCCTGGCCACGGGCATCACGACCAACCACTTCGGCATCCCGGGTGCCGCCGAGTTCACGATGTCGATGTACACGCGGGCCGAGGCCCTGCGGGTGCGCGACACGATCTTCGGCAGCATGGAGATCATCGCCGGCAAGTCGCACCCGAACACGGGTGGCTTCACGGTCCTCATCGCCGGTGGCGGCGCGACCGGCGTCGAGATGGCCGGGCAGCTGGCCGAGCTCAAGCAGGAGGCCCTGCCCAAGACCTACCCCGAGCTCAACCCGGCCCAGGTGCACGTGGTCCTCGTGGAGATGGCGCCCTTCGTGCTCGCGCCCTTCGACGACTCGCTGCGCAAGTACGCCCTCGAGGAGCTCATCAAGCGCGGGGTCGACGTCAAGCTCAACACGGCGATCTCGGAGGTCCACGCCGACAAGGTGGACTTCAAGGACGGCTCGTCCATGCCGGTCGACCTGGTCATCTGGGCCGCGGGCGTCTCGGGCAACCCGATCCTGCGCGAGTGGGGCATCCCGATCGGCCGCGGTGGCCGCATCGAGGTCAACTCGGACCTGCGCGTGATGGGCGAGGAGCGCATCTTCGCCGCCGGGGACGCGAGCCTCACCGTCGACAACCCGCTGCCGCAGCTCGCGCAGCCGGCGATCCAGGGCGGCCACTTCGTCGCCCGCCAGATCGCCCGCCTGCACCGCGGTGTGCCGACGGAGAAGTTCGAGTACCACAACAAGGGCACCATGGCGACGATCGGTCGCGGCGACGCCGTGCTGCAGACGCCGTTCGGCCTCAAGCTCAAGGGCGTGCTGGCCTGGCTCGGCTGGATCGGCCTGCACATCGTCTACATCCTCGGTGGCCGCAACCGCGTCCAGACCCTGCTCAGCCTCACCTCGCGCTACCTGCTGCCGCGCCGCAGCAACGCCATCGTGGGTGACGTGATGGAGACGCCGAAGCTCCGCGCCGGCAGCCGGGGCTGACCGAAGGACTCACGGTCCCGGCCGCCGCGGGCGGTCGGGACTGGTGGCGCTCCGCCGTCGTCTACCAGGTCTACCCGCGTTCCTTCGCCGACTCCGACGGTGACGGGCTCGGCGACCTGCGCGGCGTCACGGCGCACCTGGACGACCTGGCCGACCTCGGGGTCGACGCCGTCTGGCTGACCCCGTTCTTCCCGTCGCCGCAGGTCGACGCCGGCTACGACATCTCCGACTACCGCGGGGTCGACCCGCTCTTCGGGACGCTCCTCGACGTCGACGCCCTGCTCGAGCGGGCGCACGCCCTCGGGCTGCGGGTGCTGCTCGACGTGGTGCCCAACCACACGTCGTCGGCCCACCCGTGGTTCGCCGCGGCGCTGGCCGCCGGTCCGGGTTCGCCGGAGCGCGCGCGGTACCACTTCCGCGACGAGCCGACCGACTGGCTCTCGGTCTTCGGCGGGAGCGCGTGGACCCAGGTCGAGGACGGCCAGTGGTACCTGCACCTGTTCGACTCCTCCCAGCCCGACCTGAACTGGTCCTCGCCCGAGGTCGTGGCCGAGTTCGACGACGTCCTGCGCTTCTGGTTCGACCGCGGCGTCGACGGCTTCCGCATCGACGTCGGGCACGGCCTGGTCAAGGATCCCCGCTTCCCGTCCTTCCCCGCCTCGCCGCTGGCCTCGGGCGCCAAGGCCCAGGCGCCGTACTGGGACCAGGAGGGCGTCCACGACCTGCACCGGCACTGGCGCGCCCTGGCCGACGAGTACGCGACGACGGGCGAGCGGCGGCCGCGGATGCTCTGCGGCGAGGTCAACGTGCCGGTCCCGCGGGCGGTGCGCTACGTCCGCCCCGACGAGCTGCACCAGGTCTTCAACTGGCCCTACCTCGTCGCGCCGTGGGACGGGCCGGCGCTGCGTGCCGTGATCGAGGAGACCCTCGTCGCGTACGGCGAGGTGGGCGCCGCGTCCACCTGGGTGCTCGGCAACCACGACTCGCTGCGCGTGGCGACCCGGCTGGGCTTCCCGCCCGGCGAGGCCCCGCGGCGGGTCGGACCGCGCACGGCGCAGCCCGACGCCGAGGCAGGCCTGCGGCGGGCCCGGGCGGCCGCGCTGCTGATGCTCGCGCTGCCGGGCTCGGCGTACGTCTACCAGGGCGAGGAGCTCGGCCTGCCCGAGCACGTGGACCTGGCCGACGCCGACCGGCAGGATCCGGCGTTCGCGCGGACGGGCGGGGTCGACCTGGGCCGGGACGGCTGCCGCATACCCATGCCGTGGGTGGCCGACGAGCCCCACCTGGGCTTCGGCGCGGGTCGGCCGTGGCTGCCGCAGCCCGAGTCGTACGCACCCCTGGCGCGTGATCGCCAGCGGCAGGACCCGGGCTCCGTGCTCGCGCTCTACACCGACGCGCTGCGGCTGCGCCGTGCGCTGGAGCTGGGGGCGGGGGAGCTGACCTGGCGCTCGGCGCCCGGCGACGCCGTGCTGGCCTTCGAGTCCGCGGGGGTCTCGGTCACGGCGAACGCGTCCACGCAGATGGTCGCGCTGCCGGCCGGGGCCGAGGTGCTGCTGAGCAGCGACCCCGGCGCGGGCCGGGCCGTGCCGCCCGGCACCACCGTGTGGTGGCGCCGAGCGGCGGACGGCTGACCCGGGAGGAGGAGCCTCAGGGGGTGGGCATCCCGCCGTTGAGGTTCAGGGTCTCGCCGGTGACGTAGCTCGACTCGGGCGAGGCGAGGTAGACGTACGCGGCGGCCATCTCGGCCGGCTGGCCGGCGCGCCCCAGCGGGGTCTGCTGGCCGAACTCGCCGAGGGCCTCGGTCGGCTGGCCTCCGGTGACCTGCAGCGGGGTCCAGACCGGTCCGGGGGCCACGACGTTGACGCGGATGCCCTTCGGCGCGACCTGCTGGGCGAGGGCCTTGCTGAAGGTGTTGATCGCCGCCTTGGTGCTGGCGTAGTCGACCAGGCCGGGGCTCGGGCTGTAGGCCTGGATCGAGGAGGTCGTGATGATGCTCGAGCCTGCGGGCAGGTGCTTCAGGGCCTCCTGGACCATCCAGAACAGCGCGTACACGTTGGTCTTGTAGGTCTGGTCGAACTGTTCCGACGTGACGTCGGCGAGGTCGTCGACGTACTGCTGCTTGCCGGCGACGATCACCAGGACGTCGAGCCCGCCGAGCTGCTCGACGGCGTCGGTGACGACCTTGCGGGCGTTCTCCTCGACGGACACGTCGGCCGGCAGCTGGACGACCTTGCGGCCGTCCTCGCCGATAATCTTGGCGACGTCGTCGGCGTCCTCTTGCTCGCCGGGCAGGTAGTTGAGCGCGACGTCGGCGCCCTCACGGGCGAAGGCGATCGCGGTGGCCCGGCCGATGCCGGAGTCGGCGCCGGTGATGAGCGCCTTGCGGGCGGCCAGCTTGCCGCTGCCGACGTAGGAGCCCTCGCCGTGGTCGGCCTTGGGCGTCATGTCGGCGTCCAGGCCGGGCGCCGGCTGCGACTGCTCCTCGGTGTTCGACGGGTACTGCGTGACGGGGTTGATCAGGGTCATGCAGCCTTCTTACCCCCGAGCTCCCACCTCACCGGTAGCGGCGGGCCACCGTTCCGGCCTCCTGGCCGTACGCGGGCCCGTGGCTGACCGCGTGCACGAGCAGCGGGTGCAGCTGGTGGAGACCGATCAGGTCCTCCCAGCCGGCGTCGAGCCCGGCCTCGTCGGCGTACGCGGCGCTGATCCGCTCGAGCCCGGGGACGCCGAAGAGGTGGAGCATGGCCAGGTCGGTCAGGCCGTGGCCGCCGTGCGCGGCCGGGTCGATGACGACGACGCCGCCCGGGGTGAAGACGACGTTGCCCGACCACAGGTCGCCGTGGACGCGGGCCGGCGGGCGGTCGTCGTCGAGGTCGCCGCCGCGCAGCCGCTCCGCCACCCGCTCGACGGCGGCGAGCGCGGCCGCCGAGAGGTGCCCGACGTCGTGGGCCTCGCGGGCGTACGGCAGCACGCGCTGCTCGGCGTAGAAGGTGCCCCAGGTCGCGGTGGGCCGCATGCTCATCCGCTGCCGCCCGATGAACCCGTCGCCCTCCCACCCTGCGGGCGGGGAGCCGAAGGCCGGGGCGCCGGCGGCGTGGGTCCGGGCGAGGGCCCGCCCGAAGGACTCGGCCGCGTCGGCGGTCGGCCGGGCCGTCTCGAGGCGGTCGAGCACGATCCGGTGGCGACCGACCTCCCGCACGCCGACGACGGCCGCACCGTCCGGCGCCGCCGCGAGCCAGCGCAGACCCGCCGCCTCGACCGCGAAGTACTCCGGCGGCGTGCTCGGGCCGCCGTGCTTGACGTACGGCTCGCCGGCCCCTGTCGGGGACGGCCCGGAGCCGCTCAGAGCTTCAGCCGCCCGCGGAGGACCGACACCGAGGAGTGGGCCGGGTCGGCGTCGTCCGTCGGCTCGAGGGACACGTCCACGATCGGGTGGCCCTCGAGGCTCATGCCGGCCGGGACGGGGAAGCGGCCGGACAGGCCGGTCATCATCCCCATCGGGACCATGTCGGTCGCGCGGCTGTCGGTCATCCACACCTCGAGCCGGCCGTCGGCGACGGCCGTCGCGGGCATCTCCATCGAGACGACGAGCGTCCGCTGGCCGTCCGGGTCCTCCTCGACGGTCGCCGTGCCGTTGGCGCCGGGGAAGCGGGGCAGCGCGTTCAGCTGGGTGACGCCGACGACGTCAGGCGCGGGGTCGAGAACGCCGCGCAGACCGAAGCCGGCCAGGCCGGCGACGAGCGCCACGGCGGCGGCCAGCGCCGGGACGAACCAGCGGCGCCGGGGACGACCGGCCCCACGCGCCCGGTCCTCGTGCCCCCGGTCCTCGGACGCCTCGCCGGACCGGCGGGTCTCCTCGCCCACCCCGCCGAGCGGGACGGGCGCGGGCGCGGCGGGCGGCACGACGGGTCGCTCGCGCAGGACGACGGCGCCGGGGAGCGGGATGACGCGCCCGTCGTTGACGTCGCTGGCGATGCGCTGCCAGACGCGCGGGTGCGGCGCGGAGATCCGGTCCTGGGGGCCGAGCGACTGCCCGACGGCGACGACCTGCTGGAGGGCGTGCACCTCGTCGGTGCAGGGGCGGCAGGAGGAGACGTGGTCCAGCAGGCTCTGGTCGGCGTCCTCGCCCAGGGCGAGGAGCGCCAGGAGGTCAGGAGCCGGATGGGCCATCGCCTGACTCCTCCAGTCTCCGTCTGATCTTGATCAGGCTGCGCCTGATGTGGCTCTTGACCGTCCCCGGGGGCAGCTGCAGCCGCTCGGCGATCTGCATGTGCGTGAGGTCCTCGTAGAACGCGAGGCGGAGCACCTTCTGCGGCATCTCGTCGAGCCGCGCGATCTCGTCGGCCACGATGAGGCGCTCGGCCACGTCCAGGGGTTCGCGCGCAGGCTCGGTGTTGGACGCCACCTGGTCGGCGATTCTTCGCTGCCGGGCCCGGCCCTGGTGCGCGTCGACGATCTTGTTGCGGGTGATGCCCATCAGCCAGGCGGAGATGCTGGCGCGCTCGGGCTTGTAGTTGTGCCGCTTGTCCCAGGCGGCGACGAAGACCTTCTGGGTGACGTCCTCGGCCTCGGTGACCTCGCCGAGCGAGCGCAGGCAGACGCTGTACACGAGCGAGGAGTAGCGGCGGTAGATCTGCTCGAGAGCTCGTTCGTCCCCGTCGAGGAACGCCGCCACGAGGGCGTCGCGCTCCTCGTCGTCAGGCGCGGCAGTCACGCGTCGTGTTCCTCCCGGTGCGGTGGGCACCGCGACTCTACGTGGCCAGGGCCGGGTTCGAACCGGCGACCTTTCACTTTTCAGGCGAACGCTGCTACCAGCTGAGCTACCTGGCCGTGGGTCAGGCAGGACCTGCCCGCCCACGGCACCAGACGCGCTAGGCGTCTGCTGCCGCTTCCGCGACCCCGACGGGACTCGAACCCGCGACCTCCGCCGTGACAGGGCGGCGCGCTAACCAACTGCGCTACGGGGCCTCATGGCCCAGAACGCCCTTCCGGGCGCCCGCAGAACTATAGCGCAGCAGCGCCCTGCCGCCGAACCGAGAAGATCGGGGTGAGAACCGGCGGGCGTACGGGTCCCCGGCCGACCAACGAGGTGCCGCTCGGCCCCCGGGTAGTTTCGGTCGATGAGAGCCACGTGGGGACTGACCGCCGCCGCCACCATGACCGTGGGGGCTCTGCTCGCCGGGTGCACGTCGCCGTCGTCGCGTGACGCGCCCGCCCCGGCCAGCCGGCCGACGCAGGCCGGCGCCGCAGACCGACCGTTCGTGGTCGAGGAGGTCGCGGAGCTGGACGAGCCCTGGGCGATGACCTTCCTGCCCGACGGCCGGGCGCTCGTGACCGGCAAGGGCGGCGAGCTCACCCTTCGCGCCACCGGCGGCGGCCTCACCGACGTCGCGGGGGTGCCCGAGGTGGAGGACTCCGGCCAGGGCGGGCTGGGTGACGTCGTCGCGGCGCCTGACTTCGCGTCGACGGGCACCGTGTACCTCAGCTGGGCCGAGGCCGGCGACGGGGGCTCCGGCGCGGCCGTGGGGCGGGCGACGCTGGTCGACGACGGCGGGTCGGCCCGGCTGGAGGGCCTCTCCGTCGTCTGGCGGCAGCGCCCGAAGGTGAGCGGCAACGGCCACTACGGGCACCGCCTGGCGTTCTCCCCGGACGGCCAGCACCTCTTCGTCTCCTCGGGGAGCGCCAGAAGATGGCGCCCGCGCAGGACCTGGGCTCCAGCCTGGGCAAGATCGTGCGGCTCCGCCCCGACGGCACGGCCGCCGAGGGCAACCCGTTCGCCGATCGCGGCGAGGTCGCCTCCGAGGTGTGGAGCTACGGGCACCGCAACCCGCTCGGGCTCGCCTTCGACGCCGACGGCAACCTCTGGAGCTCCGAGATGGGGCCGCAGGGCGGCGACGAGCTGAACGTGGTCCGCGAAGGGGCGAACTACGGCTGGCCCGAGGCGTCGAACGGGTCGCAGTACGGCGGTGGGGAGATCCCCGACCACGCCGAGGGCGACGGCTTCGAAGCCCCGAAGGCGTCCTGGAACCCGTCGATCTCGCCGGGCAGCCTGATGATCTACAGCGGTTCCGAGTTCCCCGCGTGGCAGGGCGACGCGTTCCTCGGCGCCCTGTCCGGCGAGGCGCTGGTCCGCGTCGACCTCGACGGCACCGAGGCCGCCAAGGCCGAGCAGTGGGACCTGGGCCAGCGGGTCCGGGAGGTGGAGCAGGCCCCGGACGGCACGATCTGGCTGCTCACCGACGAGGGCCAGGTGCTCCGGCTCGTCGCTCGCTGATCCACCGACCCGGCTTGACCGTGCCGTACGGGCGCTCGCTCGCGCACCGGCCCAGGCGGGCCTTCGGCCGGGACGGCCAGCTCGGGCCGATCAACCGGTCCGACCGGCCCGACCGGTACGCCTCCCATTCGGCGGACGGGCGCTCGCCGGGCACGATGAACGGATGTCTACGCACGTCACCCCACGTCCGGACACCGCCACTGGCCCGCACGAAGCGCCCCGCCAGCTGAAGCGGTGGGTGTTCTGGCCGGCCGCCGTGATCGTGCTCGGCTTCGTCGCCTTCACGCTCGTGGCGCCCGGCAGCGCCGAGGCGCTGTTCCTGAGCCTGCAGGAAGGGATCGTCTCCAACTTCAGCTGGTACTACGTGCTGGTGGTGGCCTTCTTCGTGGGCTTCTCGCTCTTCCTCGGGTTCGGCCCGTTCGGGGGCATCAAGCTCGGCAAGGACGCGGACGAGCCCGAGTTCTCGACGGCGTCCTGGTTCTCGCTGCTGTTCGCGGCCGGCATGGGGATCGGGCTCGTCTTCTACGGCGTCTCCGAGCCGCTGAGCCACTTCGTCTCGCCCCGCCCCGGGGTCACCGGCTCGGAGGACCAGCTGGCGCAGCAGGCCCTGACCCAGACCTTCCTGCACTGGGGGCTGCACGCCTGGGCGATCTACGTCGTCCTCGGCCTGGCCCTCGCCTACGCGATCCACCGGCGTGGTCGCCCCGTCTCCATCCGCTGGGCCCTCGAACCCCTCCTGGGGGACCGCGTGCGGGGCGGCTGGGGCAACGTCATCGACGTCGTCGCCCTGGTGGGGACCGTCTTCGGCGTCGCCACGTCGCTCGGGCTCGGGGTCATCCAGATCGGGGCAGGGCTCGAGAGCGCCGGTCTCGTCGAGAGCAGCGTCGTCGAGCAGCTGGCGATCATCGCCGTGATCACCGCCGTCACCATCGTCTCCCTGGTCACCGGGGTCACGAGGGGCATGAAGATCCTGTCGAACTTCAACCTGGTCCTGGCCGCGGCCGTGCTGGTGTTCGTCCTCGTCGTCGGGCCGACGCAGTTCCTCCTGCGCGACTTCGTCCAGTCGATCGGTGCCTACCTGCAGAACGTCGTGGGTCTGTCGTTCAACATCACCGCCCAGCAGGGGGCCGCGGGTGAGGAGTGGCAGGGCGCCTGGACGACCTTCTACTGGGGCTGGTGGATGTCGTGGGCCCCGTTCGTCGGGATCTTCATCGCCCGCATCTCCAAGGGGAGGACGGTCCGCCAGTTCGTCGCGGGTGTCCTCCTGGTCCCCACGTCCCTCACCTTCCTCTGGTTCGCGGTGCTGGGCGGCGCGGCGATCCACCAGCAGACCGACGGGGCCGGCGGCCTCGTGGGTGCGGACGGGTCGGTCGACGTCGAGGGCTCGCTGTTCGCCCTGCTGGGCGGGCTCCCGGCCGGGACGGTCTTGACCTTCGGCGCGATCCTTCTGATCGGGGTCTTCTTCGTGACCTCGTCGGACTCGGGCTCCCTCGTCATGGCGATGATCGCCTCGGGCGGCGACCTCGAGCCCCGGAACTGGCTCCGGGTCTTCTTCGCGACGGCGGCCTCGCTGCTCGCGGTGGCGCTGCTGCTCACCGGCGGCCTGAACGCGCTCAAGACGGCGGCGATCACGACCGCGCTGCCCTTCAGCGTCGTCCTGCTGCTCACCTGCTGGTCGACCGCGCTCGCCTTCACCCGTGAGCGGCGGGCCTACGACCGGGCCGAGCGCGAGGTGCTCCTCGAGCACGTCGGCGACTACTACGGGCTCGAGGTCGACGCGCCGACCCGGGCGAGGGCGCGCGGTCCGATCACGCAGCAGTGGGAGGAGCGCAGGAGGGGGCGGCGCGGTGACGACCGCGCGGCCCCGGCGGCGCCGGACACCTCGGCGGGGCAGGGGACCGGGCGGGCGGCAGCGGTCGCACCGGAGCCGCAGGAGGACGGTCGGGTCGGGCCGTCGGCGCAGGAGACCCCGTGACCGGCGCCGAGCGCCGCTGGTACCCCCAACGGGATTCGAACCCGCGTTGCCGCCTTGAAAGGGCGGAGTCCTAGGCCGCTAGACGATGGGGACCTGTGGTGCTTCTCTGTCGTGCTCAGAGCCACGACGCTCGCGGCGCAGCGGCCCCCACTGTAGCGTCGCGCGACCGTACGCCGCCCGTCACCGACCCGGCCTCTTCCGAGGGGCGACCGGGTGGCGGCGAGCGGCGTACGGGCGGGATCAGATGGGCGCGTAGCCCTTCGCCAGCACGGTGACGTGCACGTGGTTCTTGTGGTTGGCGCTGTCGCTGCCGCGGCCGGCCATGGAGCGCCAGCCCTGGCTGTCGCGCTGCACGTTCCAGATGTGCTGGTCCCAGATGATGTAGTTGATGCCGAGCTCGGAGTGGTGCGCCCGGAGCCAGCGCGACAGGTCGTAGCCGAGCTGCTTGCCCGCCTTCGACTTGTAGTCGGGGATCATCAGGTCCAGCGCCCGGCCCGACGGGTGGTCGGGCAGCGCGTCGGGACGCACGGTGCCGATGGTCTTGATCTGCGGCCAGTTCTTGCGCACCGCCTCCAGCACCTTGACCCCGTTGGGCTTGAGGCCCTTGGTGCTGCCGGCCGTCGAGCCGCTCGTCGGCTTGGTCTTCGACAGGTACTGCGCCGTCACCCAGCGGACGGCGCCGTCCCAGATGATCTGCGCCCGGGCGTTCTCGGTCTTCCCCGTGATCGAGATCTTGGTGCCCTTGGGGATGTCCCCGAGGTCCTCGAAGTCCGCCCCGCTCGTGGTGCGGATGGTGAGGTCGGCCGTCGCGTAGCGGGTGCCCGTCACGGCCGGGAGCGGCGGGGCGCTCGGCTGGTCGGTGTCGCCGTTGGTGAGGTACTTGGCGAGCACCCAGCCGACCGTGTCCTCGAAGATGATCTGCGCCCGGGCGTTGTCGGTGGCCCCGGTGATCGAGACCGTCGTGCCCTTGCGGGCCAGCCCGAGGAGCTTGCCGTCCTCGGCGCTGGTGGCGCGGACGTTCAGGTCGGCGGTGGTCTTGCGGGTGCCGATCGGCTTGGGCAGCCCGCCGTTGCTGGTGGCCGCCGTCAGGTACTGGCTGCTCACCCAGCCCTTGCGCGAGCCGGCCGTGACCTCGGTCCAGCCCTTCGCCGTCTTGCCCGTCGTGGTCACGCGGGTGCCCTGGTCGAGCACGACGATGACGTCGTCGGTCAGGCTGGGGCCCTCGCGGAGGTTGACCTGGGTCGTGGTGACCTTGGCCGCGCCCTTGTCGACGTCGTCGCTGTCGGGCAGGTCGTCGCCGCCGGTCAGGTAGCGGCTCGAGACGTAGGCCTTCGCGCCCTTGAACGTGATCGTGGTCCAGCCGCCGCTCTCGGCGCTGGCCTTCACGGTCTGGCCGCGGTGCAGGCTGCCGAGGATCTTGGCGCTGGTGCTGGGCTTGGCCCGTACGTTGAGCTCGGTGGTGGCCGTGACCGGGGTGCTGGCCGTGGCCGCGCCCGATCCGAGCAGGCCGATCGTCGTGGCGATGGTCAGGACCGCGACCAGGACGGCGCGGATCAGGGTCGAGCGCATGCGGTGGTTTCCTCCGTCGATCCCGAGTGCGTGGGGGCGTCGCCCGGGTGATGCGCCGGAGGGTCACCGTTAGGTCACATTCGTCACATCAACCTCAAACTGCGCAGGACTTTAATCACGTCTCAGTCACCACAGCAAGGGTTGAGTAGATTTCGCAGTCAGGAAGCAAGGCGACACGCGGATGACATGGTGATAATTCCACAAGTGTCATTCCTTGCCTCCAGAGCTGTTCCCCGCGTGGAACGGGCCCCACGACTGCCCGTCGCGCCGGCTCGGCCACCGACCGGGCCGCCGCCCGTAGGCTCGAGTGATGGTCGAGACCCCGCCCGAACCGCTCGGCCCCCTCAGCGCCGCCCAGTTCGACGACCTGGTCGCCGCGGCGCTCGACCGCGTGCCGTCCGAGCTTGCGGACCTGATGGACAACTGCGTGGTGCTCGTCGAGGACCGGCCGCCGGAGGACGCACCCGACGACCTCCTCGGGCTCTACGAGGGCATCCCGCTGACCGAGCGCGGTGAGTTCTACTCCGCGGTGCTGCCCGACCGGATCTACGTCTTCCGCGAGCCGATCCTGGCGATCTGCGAGACCTTCGACGACGTCGTCGAGGAGGTCCACATCACCGTCGTCCACGAGATCGCCCACCACTTCGGCATCGACGACGACCGGCTGCACGAGCTCGGGTACGCCTGAGCATTCTCCCTCGTGGCGAGAGCGCTCAGGCGAGCAGCACGAACCCCAGCCCGCCGAGGGCGGTCAGCCCGAGCAGCAGGACCGCGAGCGCGACGGGACGGCCGTCGCCGAGCGTGCCGCCCCCGACGAGCGCCTCGGCGTTGAGCCGGAACCGTCGCAGCGCGGCCAGGCCGAACGCCGCGGTCGCGCCGAGGGAGAGCGCGCCGGTGAGGACGGCCAGGGCCAGCGACACGTCGACGAGGAGCCGGGCGACGAGCAGCCCGCAGGCCAGGCCGGAGAGCATCGTGCGCTGCCAGGCCAGCCCGGTGCGCTCGTTCTGCAGCCCCGAGTCCCAGGGCGGCGGGGCCTCGTGCGTCACCGCGGACGCCTCACCCGACGAAGAGCACGACGGCGGCGATGAGCGCGACCACGACCAGGACCCCCACCAGCACGAGCAGCAGCGGGGACGACGGCAGCGCCCGCCCCTCGCGCATCGCGCGCTCGCTCCCCACCCAGCGCAGCCAGGCCCCGACTGCGCAGCCCAGGCCGCAGGCCACCAGCAGCAGGGAGGCGAGGCGCACCTCCAGGCTCAGCCGCTGGTCGATCCGGGCGACCGCCGCGACGGCCACGCCGGCGGCCAGGAAGCCGAGCCCCGTCCGGATCCAGGCCAGGAAGGTGCGCTCGTTGGCGAAGGTGAAGCGCGGGTCCGGCTCGCTCCCGACGCCGTAGACGCTGCGCGGCCAGCGCCGGTCGGCCTGCTCGTCGCTCACGCACGGCAGCGTACGGAGCCGCCGCGGCGGCGTGGGGTCCCGAGCCAGCCGGGTGGTGCGGTGGGGTACTAGGAGCGGGCCGCGGCCTCGACCGGCTGCTCGACCGTCACCGGCGGGCGTACGCGCCGTTGCTGGCCCAGCACGACCGAGACCAGCACGAGGGCCGCGCCCAGCACCTGCAGCAGGTTGAGCCGCTGGTCGAGCACCCACCAGCCGAGGAACGTGGCCATGACCGGGTTGAGCAGGCCGAGGAAGGTCACCGACGCCGCGCTCAGCTGCCCGATCGCCCAGAACCACAGCGCGTACGCGAAGATCCCGCTGATCACCACGAGGTAGACCAGGCCGCCGACCTGCGTCGGGGTGACCGAGCGGGGCAGGCCCTCGAAGACGAGGGTGAAGGGCAGCAGCGTCAGCCCGGCGAAGAGGAAGGTCCAGCCGGTCACCCGGATCGGGCCCATGCCGGGCGGGCTGCCCCAACGCTTCATCAGCACGGTGCCGAACGCCATCATGACCACCACGGCGACCATGGCCAGGATGCCGAGCAGGTCGAGCTTGGCGTTGGCCCGCAGCACCAGCAGCGCGACGCCGACCACCCCGATGATCCCGGCGACGACCTGCAACGGCCTGATCCGGTTGCCCAGGATCGGCACGGCCAGGACCACGACGCAGATCGGGCCGAGCGAGTTGATCACCGCCGCGACGCCGCCGGGCAGGTGGTAGGCGGCGAAGAAGAGGAGCGGGAAGACCGCCGAGGCCCACAGCACCGACATCAGCAGGAAGCGGCCCAGCCAGAGCCGGTTCGGCAGCCTGCTGCCGATCACCAGCACCAGCCCGGTCGGCAGCGAACGCATCAGCGCGGCGAGCAGCGGCCGGTCGGGCGGCAGGAAGTTCGTGGTGAGCAGGTAGGTCGTGCCGAAGATCAGCGGCGTGAGCGCGCTGACGTAGGCGAAGCGGCTGCCGCCCTCCTGCTCGCTCACTCGGCGACCTCGGCGCTCGACAGGGAGGCGGCCGGGGTCAGCCGGCTCGACGTACGGGTGCTGGTCCAGCGGGCCAGGCGGCCGAACGCGGCCGGGTCGGTCCAGCCGGAGCGGCGGTCGGTGGCGTCGACCGGCACGGCTCTGCTGAGCGAGGCGATCTCGGCGCGGACGGCGTCGTCGGCGAGGACCGCGACCCCAGGGACGAGCCCCTGGATCGCGTTGACCTCGAGCGTGCCGAGCACGTCGGGCGCGATCGACGGGGCGACGACGACCAGCGGCCGCGACGCCCTGATCGCGTGCTCCAGCGCGGGCAGCAGCTCACGGATCGTCCCCACGCCGCCCTCGCAGACCAGGACGAGCGGTGCGTCGAGGACGGCGGTCCCCG
Organism: Microlunatus sagamiharensis; assembly: GCF_900105785.1. NCBI lineage: Bacteria > Bacillati > Actinomycetota > Actinomycetes > Propionibacteriales > Propionibacteriaceae > Microlunatus > Microlunatus sagamiharensis. The sequence goes on along the minus strand of NZ_LT629799.1, from coordinate 3,264,987 downwards.
TCCGGGTGTCGGTGGCGAAGTCGGCCGAGGCGTGGCCGGCGGCGACCTCGACCGTGCCTTCGGCGTCGCGGTCACGCTCGCCGAGCGTGTCGCGCGCTGTCTCCGGACGCCTCCGGGCCTGGGCCTCGGTCACGTACGCGGGGGAGGGCGCGTCGGACGGCAGGTTCGGGATGTCGCGCGCGGGCGGGCCGAGCATCTCGGCAGCGCGGCGGCGGTTCAGGGCGCGGTCGTGCAGCGCCCCGTAGACGGTGAGCGCGAGCGCGACCACGAGGACCACGACCATCACCACGACCCACGCCTGCACCGGCTCAGCGTGCCACAGACCTCATAGCCTGGCTGGGTGGCGAGATGGTGGGCACCGGACCCCGCTCGGCGCCCCGAGACGGTCGCCGAGCGCAAGGTGCGCGAGGCGATGGAGCGGGGCGAGTTCGACGACCTGCCCGGCCAGGGCAAGCCGCTGAACCTCGACGACCGCGACCCCAACTGGTGGGTCAAGGGGCTGCTCGAGCGCGAGCAGATCCGGATGCCCCTGCCGACGTCGCTCCAGCTGCGGCGCGAGGCGAGGGAGATCGACGAGACCGTCGCCGGCTGCCGCGACGAGGCCGGCGTCCGCGACGTTGTCGACGAGCTCAACGAGCGGATCCTCGACTCCCACCGGCGCCGGGTCGACGGCCCGCCCGTGATCACGGCGAAGGTCGACCTGGACGCCGTCGTCGAGCGCTGGCGCGAGCGGCGGGGCCTCCGGAGGACCCACCCTCAGGCGGGCGAGGTCCCCCCTGGGGTGGACGCGCCGGCCGAGCCGGCTGGCGACGCTGAGGTCATGGACCCCTCGCCGATGCGTTCGCTGCTCCGCCGTCCCTGGGCCGTGGGGCTCCGGCTGCTCCTGTGGCCCCTGGTGATCGAGGTGGCGGCCTCGTTGACCGCCCGGACCCAGGACGACGCACTCGGTGCCGGCCTCCTCGCCTTCGCCGTGATCGCGGCGCTCGCCTTCGTGCTCGCGCTCCTCGACGGCCTCGTGCTCAAGGCTCGGCCGCTGGTGCTCGTCTGGTCCGTCGTGACGGTGCTCGTGAGCCTGCTCGTGAGCTTCCAGCCGACGATCGACGGCCTGGTCGACGGGGACGGCCGGAGGGCGCTGCGGGAGTCGTTCCGGGTGGACGCCGCCGACCTCCCGTCGTCGCTCCTCTTCTTCCTCGTCCTGGTCGGCGTTCCGGCCGCGCTCGGCGCCGTCAGCGGCGCGGCCGTCCGGCGCTCGACCGGGAGCGAGCGGGGACGGCACGCCGGCTCCGCCCTCACCTAGGCTGAGCGGGCCGGGCCTCTAGCTCAACTGGCAGAGCAGCGGACTTTTAATCCGCGGGTTGTGGGTTCGATCCCCACGGGGCCCACCCGGCTCCGACGCCGCCCGCCGAGGGTCGCACCGCAGGGCGGCCGAGGCCGTCGCTGGCGTGGACGAACTCCTTCCCTTTCCTATGGATCCGGTCGTAACTTGCTCGCACGACCCCCCGAGGCGTCGCGCCCACCGCGAGCGCGAGCACGGTCCACGTCGTCGGCGGGTCGTCGACGCCGCCCGGCGGGTTCGCGGTCATCACCGAGGACCAGTGGCTCCTCGAGCTGAACCTCAACCTCCTCGGGGCCGTGCGGCTCGACCGGGCGCTCCTCCCGACGTTGATCGCGCAGGGCTCGGGCGTCGTGCTGCACTTCGGGTCCATCCAGCGCGAGATGCCCCTGCACGACGCCACGCTGCCGTACACGGCGGCGAAGGCCGCGCTGCGCACGGACAGCAAGGGCCTCGCGAACGAGCTGGCCCCGAAGGGCGTGCGGGTCAACACCATCAGCCCGGGCGGGATCCAGACGGAGGCGTTCGCGACGTCGACACCATCGCTCACGGCAGCGGCCGGTCGCGCGAGGAGGCGCGGCAGAGCGTCCTCGACGCCCTCGGCGGGATCCCGCTCGGTCGGTTCGCCAGCACCGAGGAGGTGGCCGACCTGGTGGGCTTCCTCGTCTCGGACCGGGCGTCCGCGATCGTCGGAGCGGAGTGCAGGATCGTCGGCGGAACGGTCCCGACCCTCTAGGGCTACCTGCGGCTCGGGCCGGGCGGGTCCTCCCGCCCTCCCGGGCCGGCAGGGCTCAGCCGGCCTTCCGCTGCCGGTAGGCCCGCGTCTTGTGGCGGTTGCCGCAGGTGTCCATCGAGCACCAGCGGCCGCCGCCGCTGCGCGAGGTGTCGAGGTAGGCCCAGTGGCAGTCCTCGGACGCGCAGAGCTTGAGCCGCTTCCAGCGCCCGTCGGCGACGGCCGTCGCGACCGTCTCGACGACCGCGTCGAGGCCGGCCGAACCGGTGTCGGCGGCAAGGCGGAGCCGGCCGTCGTCCGCGCGGAGGCGGAGGGGGAAGGCGCGGAGGACGTCGGTGGCCGGGTCGGAACGCCGACCTCTTCGAGGCCCTTCGACAGGCTCAGGGGGCGTGCCGGCATCGGCAGGCTCAGGGAGCGTCTCGAGCAGGGCTGCGCGGAGCCCGTCGCGGAGCGTCCGGGCGGCGCCGAGGTCGGCGGGTGAGGCGGTGGTCGGCAGGCCGTGCTCGCCGAACCATCCCTCCAGGGCCTCGACCGTCGTCAGCCGGTCCTCGGCCTGGTGCACGGTGCCGAGGCGGAGGAACGTGCGCTGGTCGAGCGTGTTCAGCAGGTCCACCACCGCCACCAGCCCTACCTCGTCCACGACACCAGCGTAGCGCGATGCCGGTGTTGACGAACTCGCGACACCGGCTTTACGTTGTGCTGGTGTCGAGCCACGCCGAGAACGACCTGGTCCGTCCCTTCGCGCTGCACGTCCCCGAGGAGGCGCTCGACGACCTCCGCGAGCGCCTGCGCCGCACCCGGTGGCCCGAGCGCGAGACCGTCTCGGACGGCACGAGCGCGAGCTGGCAGCAGGGACCGCCGCTGGCGTACGTGCGGGAGCTCGTCGAGGCCTGGCTGGCGTACGACTGGCGCCCGGTCGAGTCGGCGCTGAACGCGCACGGGCAGGCGCTGACCGAGGTCGACGGGCAGGAGGTCCACCTGCTGCACGTCCGCTCGCCCCGGCCGGACGCGAAGCCGCTGGTGATCACGCACGGCTGGCCGAGCGCGGTCCTCGAACCGCTGGCCGTCGCCGACGCGCTCGCGAACCCCGACGACCCCGACCAACCGGCCTTCCACGTCGTCGCACCGTCGCTCCCCGGCTACGGCTTCGGGACCCGTCCGAGCAGCCCCGGCTGGAGCGCCGAACGCACCGCCGACGCGTGGGCCGAGCTCATGACGCGGCTGGGCTACGACCGCTTCTACGCCGCGGGCGGCGACTGGGGCGCGCGGGTCACCGCGGGCCTGGCCGTCCGGCACGCCGAGCGGGTCGCCGGCGTGCACAGCTTCACCCCGTACGTGGAGGCGCCCGGCGACCCCGAGGCGTACGGGCCCCTGAGCGAGCAGGAGCGCGGCTGGCTGCGCGACCGGCAGGACTTCATGGACCACGGGCGCGGCTACTCGATGGAGCAGTCGACCCGCCCGCAGACGATCGGCTACGCGCTCACCGACTCCCCGGTCGGGCAGCTGACCTGGGTGCTCGACAAGCTCTGGGCCTGGACCGACCACGACGGCGACCTGGAGACGGCGGTCAGCCGCGACCAGGTCCTCGACCTGGTCACCTTGTACTGGCTGTCGGCGACGGCCGCGTCGTCGGCCCGCTTCTACTGGGAGAACAGCCCGCCCGACGAGTCCGGCGAGATCACGGTCCCGAGCGCGGTGACGGTCTTCCCGGCCGACATCGAGAAGCTCCCGCGGCCCTGGGTCGAGCGCCGCTACACCGATCTGCGCTCGTTCCGCGTCGTCGAGCGCGGCGGGCACTTCCCGATGCTCGAGGTGCCGGAGACCTACGTCGCCGAGCTCCGCGCCGGGCTGGGGGCGCTGCCGTGGTGACCACCGGAACGGCCGCCGCGCCGCCGCGCGTCCCCGACGACGAGCTCGACGACCTGCGGAGGCGCCTCGCCGCGTACCGGCGGGTGACCCTGCCGTCCGGGCACGGCTGGGACCGCGGGACCGACGCCGACTTCCTGGCCGACCTGGTCGACCACTGGCGCGAGCGCTACGACTGGCGCCCGCACGAGGCGCGGCCGCGCGACCTGCCGTGGGTCCTGACCGAGGACGCCGAGGTGCCCGTCCGGGCGGTCCACGTCCGCAGCGGGCGCCCGGACGCGCCGACCGTGGTGCTGCTGCACGGCTGGCCCGACTCGGTGCTGCGCTTCGAGCGGGTGCTCCCGCTGCTCGGGGACGTCGACGTGGTCGTCCCGGCGCTGCCCGGCTACCCCTTCGCGGCGCCGGTCGCCCGGGGCGGCCTGTCCTCCGTGGCCATCGCGTCGGCCCTCGCCGCTGCGCTGCCGGAGCTCGGGGTCGAGCGCTTCGTCCTCTCCGCCGGCGACGTGGGGGCCAACGTGGCCAGGGCGCTCGCGCAGCAGCACCCGGACCGGGTCGCCGCGCTGCACCTGACCGACGCGCCCCAGCAGCACTACCTGGTCGAACCGCCGACCGACCTGACGCCCGAGGAGGAGGCGTACGTCGCCCGAGGACACGCGTGGCAGGCGGCCGAGGGGGCGTACGGGCACGAGCAGTCGACCAAGCCGCACACGCTCGCCGTCGGGCTGGGCGACTCCCCGGCCGGGCTGGCGGCGTGGGTCGTCGAGAAGCTGCGGTCCTGGACCGACTGCGGCGGCGACGTCGGATCGGTGTTCAGCCCCGACGAGCTGCTCACCTGGGTCATGGCCTACTGGACGACCGGCGCGATCGAGACGTCGTTCACCCCGTACGTCGAGCGGTCCACCTCGGGGCGCTCGGGCCGGACCGCCGTGCCCACGGCGTTCACGCTCTTCCCGCACGACCTCGTCGGTGCCCCGCGGTCGTGGGCCGAACGCTTCTACGACGTCCGGTCGTGGCGCGAGCACGACGCGGGCGGGCACTTCGCCGCGTGGGAGCGCCCGGACGACTACGTGGCGGGGGTGCGCGCGGCGCTTGCCCTGGCCTGAGGGACCCGCGCCCCGAGCGACGCTCGTCGGTGAGGCAGGGTGGACGCATGACCACCTGGCTGATCACCGGCTGCTCCACCGGCCTCGGGCGCGCGTTCGCCGAGGCCGTCCTCGACCGCGGGCACGACGTCGTCGTCACCGCGCGCGACGTCGCGTCGGTGCAGGACCTGGCCGACGCGCATCCCGAGACGGCGCTGGCTGTGGCGCTCGACGTCACCGACGACGCGCAGGTGGGCGCGGCGGTGCGGGCCGCGGAGGAGCGGTTCGGCGGCGTGGACGTGCTGGTGAACAACGCCGGCTACGGCTACCGCAGCGCCCTCGAGGAGGGCGTGGACGCCGACGTGCGCCAGCTCTTCGAGACCCACGTCTTCGGCACCGTCCGGCTGACGAAGGCCGTGCTGCCGGCGATGCGCGAGCGCCGCTCCGGCACGATCGTGAACCTCTCCTCGATCGGCGCGCGCGTCGCGCCGGAGGGCTCGGGCTACTACGCCGCGGTCAAGGCCGCGGTCGAGGCGCTGACCCTCTCGCTGCGCAAGGAGGTCGCCCCGCTCGGGATCCGCGCGATGGTCGTCGAGCCGGGCGGGTTCCGCACCGACTTCGCCGGACGTTCGCTGACGCAGTCGACCGAGCCGATCGCCGACTACGCCGACACCGCGGGCAAGCGCCGCAAGGAGAACGACACGGTCCACGGCACCCAGCCGGGCGACCCGGCCAAGGCCGCCGCCGCGCTCATCGAGGCCGTCGAGTCGGACCAGCCGCCGTACATGCTGCTGCTCGGCAACGACGCCTCGGACAACTTCCGGACGGCGCTGCACGCCCTGCTCGACGAGGTCGACCAGTGGGAGACGCTCAGCCGGAGCACCGACTTCGACGAATGACCGGCCCTTGACCGGGTCGTCTGCTGACTTCGCCTCACTCGACGGGCGGCGACGCGTCGGGCCACGCTCAGCGCGACGGCCGCCCGACATCGAGTGAGCCGAAGTCAGCAGATCACTCCCGCCGGAACCTGACCGCGAGCACCATCCAGATCGCGCACATCCCCGCGAACACCGCCGCGAGGGCGCCGGTGACGATCGCGGCGAGCCAGAGCCCCATCACCGAGTCGACCCGCGCCTGCGCCGGGCGGCGCGGGTCGTAGCGGACGTCCACGAGGTCGCCCTCCGCGTACGCGGGCGGGGCCTCGGCGACCGCCGAGACGAAGTCGACGTCACGGCCGTCCTCGGCGGTGAAGACGATCCGCGGGGCCCAGATGGTGCTGCAGACCTCTCGGTCGCGGTCCTCGTCCTGGTCGTCGTCGCGGCAGCTCTGACGCTCGACCAGCTCGACGACCTGCCCGGTGGCGACGGCGCTCTCGGCGAGGAAGGCGCGCGTACGCACCACGTCCACCACGCAGACGATCGTCAGCACGACGGCCAGCCCGCCGAGCGCGACGGCGACGAGCCGGAACCCTCGGCCGAAGGACATGCCGCCGGACGCTAGCAGCGACGGGCGGCCTTGACCCGGGTCAGAGCCCGACGAGCTCCGCGCTGCGGTCCCACAGGCCGCGGGCGAGGTCGGCGTCGCGAGCCTGCGGGTTGGACTTCGCGACCTTGTTGCGCTCGAAGTACTCACCCGTCGGCCAGTCGCGCCCGGGCTCCTGGGTGGCCAGCCAGACGAGGCCCTTCGCGCCGCGCTCCGGGCTGATCGTGAACAGGTTCTTGATCACCGGGGTGTGGTAGAGGAAGCGCATCGGGTGCGTCGTGTCCCGCGCGAAGCTCGTGCCGACGACGCCGGGGTGGAAGGCCGCCGCCGCGATCCCGTCCGCCGAGTGACGGCGGTCGAGCTCGCGGGTGAAGAGGATGTTCTCCAGCTTGCCGTTGCCGTACGCCCGGTCGGGGCTGTAGCCGCGCTCGAGCTGGAGGTCGTCGAGGTCGACGTGGCCGAAGAGCCGGGCCGCGATGCTGGCCGTCTGCACCACCGTCGCGCGGCTGCTGGTCAGGGTCGGCAGGAGCAGGTTCGTGAGCAGGAACGGGGCCAGGTGGTTGACCTGGAAGGTCGACTCGAAGCCGTCCGTGGTCAGCGACCGGTGGCCCATGATCCCGCCCGCGTTGTTGGCGAGGACGTCGATGCGCGGGTGGTTCGTGCCGAGCTCGCCGGCGAGGCGGCGCACGTCGTCGAGGTCGGCGAAGTCGCTCGTGTACGACGGCGCGCCCAGCTCGGCGGCCAGCGCCCCGGTCTTGGCCGGCGAGCGCCCCACGAGCACGACCTCGTGGCCCTCGCGCTTGAGCTCGCGGGCCGCGGCGGCGCCGATGCCGTCGCTGGCGCCGGTGATGACGATGGTCTTGCGGTCCATGCGGGCGGGCCTCCGGGGTCGGTCGACGGTCCCGCACAGCGTGCCGGAGGCCACCAACTCTCGGGACCCCGCCCACCCGGATCAGTGCGAGCCCCACGGCCGCAGACCCGTCGACGCCCAGACCGGGGCTAGGCAGCGTCCTTAGGCTGGGCGGCATGGACCCCCGCGGGGCTGGTCGGCTGCGCGGGTTCCGTGCGCCAGGGGCCGGCGAGCGGGCGGGTGCGGAGGGTGCCGGGAGCGGCCCTTCGACAGGCTCAGGGATCGTGGTCGGGTCCGGCTCAGGGGACGCGGTCGAGGACGTCGTCGCGTCCGGCTCCGGGAACGGGGGCGGGCGCACGTCGTCGTGGCGCTGGCTCGTCGCGGCCGGGGCGGTGCTCGTGGTCGCGATGGCGGTGATCGGGACCCTCGCCTTCCGGCTCGGGTCGACCTCGGCGGCCCTCGACCAGCGCAGCAGCCCGTCGCCGAGCCCGACCCCGCGGGCGAGCGCGACGCCGCTGGCGACGACCGACCTCTACACCCGCCTCGTGCCGTCGGTCGTCCTCGTGACGACCTCGCGGGGCTCGTTGGGGTCGGGGACGGTGGTGACCGACAAGGGGCTCGTCCTCACGGCCAACCACGTCATCGCCGGCGGGGGCGACCTGACGGTGGTCTTCGCCGACGGCACCCGGAGCCGCGCGGAGGTCGCGTCGGCCGACCCGCGCAACGACACCGCGGTCCTCGAGCCGCAGAAGCTGCCGGAGGTCGTCGTCCCGGCGGCGATCGGCGGACCGCCGGCGGTCGGCGCCGACGTGGTGGCCATCGGCAACCCGCTGGGCCTGCGGCAGACGACGACCTCGGGCATCGTCTCCGGCCTCGACCGCACGAGCCGGACCCGCAGCGGCACGGTCAAGGGGCTGGTCCAGTTCGACGCCGCGGTCAACCCGGGCAGCTCGGGCGGGCCCCTGCTCGACCGCCAGGGGCTGCTGGTCGGGGTGGTCGTGTCGATCGCCGACCCCGGCAAGGACGAGGCGTGGGCCGGCATCGGCTTCGCGGTGCCCATCGCCACCGCGCTGGCCGGTGGCGGGGACGGGACCGGACCAGGAGGAGGACCCCAGATATGACCCAGGCACCCGACGCGTGGTCGCGCGAGAGCGTCGAACGCGAGCCCGAGCCGGTCGCGCCGCGGCCCGGCCCCACGGCCAACCCCTTGGAGCGGGTCCTCTTCGAGGTCAAGCGCACGATCGTCGGCCAGGACCTGCTGCTGGAGCGCATGGCCGTGGCGATGCTCGCCGGCGGTCACCTGCTCGTCGAGGGCGTCCCCGGGCTGGCCAAGACGCTGGCCGTGAAGTCCCTCGCGAGCGCGGTCGGCGGCGCCTTCCAGCGGATCCAGTTCACCCCGGACCTGGTCCCCGCCGACCTGGTCGGCACCCGGGTCTACCTCCAGCGGACGGGGGAGTTCCAGACGGTCCTCGGACCGGTCTTCGCCAACCTGCTGCTGGCCGACGAGATCAACCGGGCGCCGGCCAAGGTGCAGAGCGCGCTGCTCGAGGTGATGCAGGAGCGCCAGGTCACGATCGGGCGCGAGACGCACCGCGTCCCCGAGCCCTTCCTCGTCATGGCCACGCAGAACCCGGTCGAGTCCGACGGCACCTACCCGCTGCCCGAGGCGCAGGTCGACCGCTTCATGATGAAGGTCCTGGTCGGCTACCCGACCGCGGCGGAGGAGAACGCCATCGTGGGCCGCGCGCTGGAGCCGGGTCCGGCGCCGCAGGCGATGCTGACGCCCGAGGACCTCGTGGCCATGCGGGGCGAGGTCGAGCGCGTCTACGTCGACCCGGCGGTCGTGGACTACGCCGTACGCCTCGTGGCCGCGACCCGCGCCCCGGCGTCGGTCGGGCAGGGCGACCTGGAGCGCTACGTGACCTACGGCGCGAGCCCGCGGGCGAGCATCGCGCTCGTGCTGGGCGCCCGGGCGCTGGCCTTCCTGCGGGGCCGCGACTACGTGCTGCCGCACGACGTCGACGAGATCGGTCTCGACGTGCTCCGCCACCGGGTCGTGCTGTCGTACGAGGCGCTGGCCGACGGGCTCGACGCGGACACGATCCTCGTACGGGTCCTGCGCGCGGTCCCCGCGCCCGACGTGGTCCTGCAGGACTAGGCCGTGCCTCTCGACCTCCCGTCGACGCCGGTGAGCGCCGGCCCGACCCCGGACGCGCTGCTGCACCGCCTCGAGTGGCGGGTGCTGCGGCAGCTCGACGGGCGGGTCCAGGGCGGCTACCGCACGAGCCGGCGCGGCAGCGGGCTCGACCTCGCCGGGCTCCGCGCGTACACCGACGGCGACGACGCGCGCCACATCGACTGGAACGTCACCGCCCGCCTCGACGAGCCGCAGGTCCGCGAGCACACCGAGGACCGCGAGCTGACCTCGTGGCTGGTCCTCGACCGGTCCGCGTCGATGCGGGTCGGCGGCGGCCGGGACGGCGGTGGGACCGGGCGCGGCAAGGCCGAGGTGCTCACCGAGCTGGCCCTGGTGCTCGCGCGGCTGCTCGGGCGCGGGGGCAACCGGGTCGGCGCCGTGCTCTACGGGGCCGGGTCGCCGCGGATCGTGCCGCCGGGCACCGGGCGCAACCAGGCGCTGCGCATCGCGCGCGAGCTGGACCGGCCCGACCCCCTCCCCGATCCGGGCTCGGGCGTCGAGCCGGTCCGCCGGCGGGCGCGCGGCTGGTGGCGTCGTGCCCCCGGACCCATCGAGGCCACAGGGACCACCGACCTCGCCGAGATGCTCACCACCGTCGCCGGCCTGGCCCGCCGCAGCCTCGTCGTCGTGGTGTCGGACCTGATCGGCACCGGCGACTGGCAGCGGCCCCTGGTCCGCCTGGCCCACCGCAACGAGGTGGTCGCGCTGCGCGTGGTCGACGCCGCCGACGACGCGCTGCCCGACGTCGGGCTCGTCGTCGTCGAGGACGCCGAGACGGGGGAGCAGCTGCTCGTCGACTCGGGCGACCCGTGGTTCCGGTCGCGGTTCGGCGAGGGCGTGGACCGGCGCGAGGACGAGCTGCGGACCGGGACGCGCCGGGCCGGCGTCGCGCTGCACCGCGTCGGGACCGACGCCGACCTGGTGACCACGCTCGTCGACGTCCTCGCGCGCACCCGCCGAGGCGTCCCGGGGCAGGCGCGGTGAACGACGACGGCGGGGCGCTCAGCGTCGCGCACCCGGTGCTGCTCGTCGTCGGCCTGCTGGTCGCGGCCGCCCTGGTCGCGCTCGCCGTACGCCTGACCCGGAGCCGGGGCGCCGCCCTGGCCGCGGCCGGGGTCTCGGTGCCCGGGCGGCGCACACGGGCCGTGCTGCCGCTCGGCCGCTGGCTGAGCCTCGGCGGGGTGCTGCTGCTCGCGCTCGCGTGGGCCGGGCCGGCCGCCGCCCTGCCGGTGGGTCGCAGCGCGGGCACAGTGGTCCTGGCCATGGACGTGTCGAACAGCATGGGGGCGACCGACGTGGCCCCGAACCGCCTGGCCGCGGCGCAGCAGGTGGCGGACGCGTTCGTCGACGCCCAGCCGGGCACCGTCGACATCGGCGTCGTCGGCTTCGACCAGGGCGCGCTGACGACCTCGCCGCCGACCGCCGACCGCGCGGTCACGAAGGCCGCCGTGCAGAACCTCCGCCTCTCGGGCGGCACCTCGCTCGCCGCGGCGATCCTCGGCTCGCTCAGCGCGATCACCGGCAGGGCGGTGACGGTCGGCGAGGACGGGTCGCTGCCCGACATCGGGCAGTGGGGCTCGGCGACGATCGTGCTGCTCTCCGACGGCGGGGCGGCCGGTGGCGCCGGCGGCACGGCCGACGCCGCAGCGGAGCAGGCGGCGACGCTGGCCCAGAACGCCGGCGTCCACCTCGAGACCGTCGGGGTGGGCACGGCCGCCGGCGCGGACGTGCAGGTCGACGGCTACTCGATCCGCACCGCGCTGGACGCCGACCGGCTCACCGCGCTCGCGGAGACGACCGGTGGGGCGTACCACCCGGCCTCCGACGCGGCCGAGCTCGACGACGTGGCCTCGGGCATCGACCTGCGGCTCACCGTCGCGCGCCAGGACGTGCCCCTCGCCGGGGGCGTCGCCGCGGTCGCGCTCGCCCTCCTCGTGGCCGGGGCGGCCCTGACCGTGCTGCGCACCGGGAGGCTGGTGTGACCCTCGCCTGGCCCTGGGCCCTGCTGTCGCTGCTCGTCGTCCCGCTGCTGCTCGCGGTGGCCTGGCTCGGGCGGCGCCGCCGCCGGGCGGCCGCCGTACGGGTCACCTCGATCGCGCTGGTGCGCGAGGCGCTGCCGCCGCGCTCCCGCCGCGTCCGGCTGCTGCCGCCCGCGCTGCTCCTGCTCGGCCTCGTCCTCGTCGCGGTGGCCGCCGCCCGGCCGCAGGCCCGCGTGCCGGTCGCCTCGGACTCGACCACGATCATGCTGGCGATGGACGTGTCGGGCTCGATGTGCGCCACCGACGTCGAGCCCAACCGGCTCACGGTGGCCCAGCAGGCGGCGACCAGGTTCATCGAGTCCGAGGGCGGCGACGTCAAGATCGGGCTCGTGGCCTTCGCCGGCGTGGCCGGCGTGCGGGTGGCGCCGACCACCGACACCGATGCCCTGGTCGAGGCGATCGGCGCGCTGTCCACGGCGCGCGGCACGGCCATCGGCTCGGCGATCCTCACCTCGGTCGACGCGATCGCCCTGGTCGACCCGACCGTCGCCCCCAGCGGCGTGGACGCCGAGACCGCGCAGCGCGACGGCGTCGCGCCCGACGTGGTCGTGGTGCTGACCGACGGCGCGAACACCCAGGGACCCGCCCCGGCGACGGCGGCCGAGGCGGCGGCGGTGCGCGGCCTGCGGGTCTTCACGATCGGCTTCGGCACGACCTCGCCCACGCGGATGGCCTGCACCGGGCAGCAGGCCGGCGGTCTCGGGTACGGCGGCGGCGGGTACGGCGGGGGCGGCTTCGGCGGGGGCGGCGGCGGACGGTTCGGCGGGCGGAGCCCGCTCGTGATCGACGAGCCCGCGCTGCAGGGCGTGGCCGAGACGACCGGCGGGCAGTACTACCGCGCGGAGAACGCCGACCAGCTCGCCGAGGCGCTCGGCGACCTCCCGACCCACGTCACGGTCGCCCGCGAGGACGTCGACGTCGCCTCGTGGTTCGCCGGCGCGGGCGGCCTGCTGGTGGCCACGGCGCTCGGCCTCTCGCTGTGGTGGGGGCGCGTCCGGAGATTCCCCGGGCCCTGAGCCGGTGTGCGGGCACGCGGCGTCGGCGCGGCGCCCCGGGGCACCACCGCGAGCCTCGGCAGGTGTCGCCGCGGTGGGATAGGTTGGCGGCCAGCACAACCCTCCCAGCATCGTCCTCGGGGGACGACGGAAGAACCCCACATGATGTCTCGCGTGACGCGCGGGACCGGCTGCGGACGGCGGGCATGACCGCCGACCGTACGGTCCTCGCGCTGGGCGACCCCCTGGCCGTCCCGAGCCCGCTCCGGGACCGGCGGACCGCGGTCCTCGTCCAGCTGGTCGTGCTGGTCGTCGCCATGGTGGCGGTGGCGGCGTACCTGCACGGCGGTCCCCCCACGAGCGGGAGCAGGCTGCTCGTGGGCAACCTCGCGCTGCTGGTGGCCATGGTCTTCGGCGTCGGCTGCTGCGTCGTCGCGGCGCGGCGCCGGGCGCCGGGACGTGCGGCCTGGGTGCTCATCTCGCTCGCGCTCTGCCTCGGTGCCGCCGGGCAGGCGCTGTTCACCTCGGCCGTGCTGCAGGGTGCGGCGCCGAAGCCGTCGCCCCTCACCGACACGCTCGCCTACCTCGGCTACTCGCTGCCCCTGCTGGTGGCCCTCTTCCTCTTCCCGCGGCCGCCGGAGCGCCTGATCTCCCGCTTCCGGGGGGTCGTCGACGCCGTGGTCATCACGACCGGCGTGCTGCTGGTCAGCGAGGGCACCGTCCTCGGCGTGCTGCGCCAGGCGATGGACCTCTCCTCACCCACCGGCCTGGCCACGCTGGCGTACCCGGTGGCCGACGTCGCCATCTGCGCCGTCGTGCTCACCCTCGGCATGCGGCAGGCCCCGGCCGACCGGCTGGTCTGGCTCTGCATGGGCGCCGGGCTGCTCAGCCTCGCCGTGACCGACAGCGTCTACGTCCGCGAGCTGGCCGCGGGGACCATGGGTGCCACGGGCACGCCGCTGGTGCTGGGCTGGGTGGCGGCACCGCTGCTGATCGGCCTGGCCTCGCAGACGGCCGGCCTCCGCACCGGGCGGCACCGGGACCTCGACCTTGCCTCGCAGCTGATCCCGTACGCGCCGGTGATCGGCGCGGCCGTCGTCGTCGCGACGCGACCCGTGCGCGACGACCCCTTCCTGCTCGTCGGCGCGGTCGTCCTCCTGGTCACCGTCGCCGCGCGCCAGGTGATGATCGTCTACGAGAACCTGACGCTCACCCGCGACCTCGAGCGCAAGGTCGCGGAGCGCACCGCCGAGCTCGCCACGCTGGGCTCGATCGTCACGTCCTCGCGCGACGCGGTCGTCGGCTTCGGGCTGGACCGCTCGATCATCGCCTGGAACCCCGCCGCCGAGGAGCTGTTCGGTCACCCGGCCACCGAGACGCTGGGGCGCGACTTCGGCTTCCTGCCCGAGGCGACGCGCGAGCGGGTGACCCGCCTGCTCGGGGCCGCCGTCCGGCGCGAGCCCCTCGAGAGCTACGAGGCCGAGTGGCAGCGGCCGTCGGGCTCCACCATCCCGGTCGCCTTCACGGTCTCCCCGGTCCTCGACGGCGACGAGGTGGTCGGCATCTCCGTCTCGGCGCAGGACATCACCGAGCGCCGGCGCGAGGCCGAGGTGCTGGAGCAGGCCCGCGAGGAGGCGCTGCAGTCGGCGCGGGTCAAGTCGGAGTTCCTCGCGACGATGAGCCACGAGATCCGCACCCCGATGAACGGCGTCATCGGGCTGGTGTCGCTGCTGCTGGACACCGAGCTCGACCAGCAGCAGCGCGACTACGCCGAGGGCGTCCACCACGCCGGCCAGGCGCTGCTCGACGTGATCAACGACATCCTGGACTTCTCCAAGCTCGAGGCCGGCAAGCTCGTCCTCGACTCCGACGACTTCGACCTGCGCAGGCTCGTGGAGGAGGTCGGCGACCTGCTGGCGCCCGCGGCGTACGCGAAGGGCCTGGAGCTGCTCGTCGACTTCGACCCGACCGCGGTGCGCTCGGTGCGGGGCGACCACGTCCGCGTCCGCCAGGTCCTGCTCAACCTCGCGTCCAACGCCGTGAAGTTCACCGCGGCGGGCGAGGTGCAGATCAAGGTCGGCTCGACCCTGGCCGACGACGGCACGGCGGACCTGCACGTGGAGGTGGTCGACACCGGCATCGGGATCGCCGAGGCCGACCAGCCCCGGGTCTTCGAGTCCTTCTCCCAGGCCGACGCCTCCACCACCCGCCGCTACGGCGGGACCGGGCTCGGCCTCGCCATCTGCCGGCGCCTGGTCGAGGCCATGGGCGGCGAGATCGGGGTGCGCAGCGTGCCCGGGCTGGGCAGCACCTTCTGGTTCGACCTGCGGCTGCCCGTCGTGGAGGCCCAGCCGCAGCAGACCGGCGACCACCTCGCTCCGGGCAGCCTGCCGTCCCACCTCCGCGCCCTCGTCGTCGACGACAACGCGACCAACCGCACCATCCTGGCTGCCCAGCTCGGGGCGTGGGGGATCGCCGTCGACGCGGTGGACAGCGCGGACGGGGCGCTGGCGGCGCTGCGGGCGGCGCGGACGGAGGGCCGCCGTCACGACCTCGCGATCCTCGACATGCTGATGCCCGACGTGGACGGCATGGAGCTCGCCCGCCGCATCGACCGCGACGACGAGCTGACCGGGCTGCCGATGATCATGCTGAGCTCGGCACCGCGCCTGCCGCTGCCGATGCTGGAGGAGGTCGGCGTCGCGCGCTGGCTCAACAAGCCCGTCCGGGCCGCGGCGCTGTACGACGCCATCGTGCGCCTCGTCGGACGCAGCGCCCCGCGCCCGGTGTCCCCGGTCGAGGAGCGCGGGACCGGGGCCGCCCAGCCGGTCGCGGCCACCGCGACTCGCGGCCGGGTGCTGGTGGTGGAGGACAACGAGCTCAACCAGCTCGTGGCCTGCGGGCTGGTCGAGCGGCTCGGCTTCAGCACGGCGGTCGCGGGCAACGGGCTCGAGGCGCTCGCCGCGCTGGAGGCGGCGACCTACGATGCGGTGCTCATGGACTGCCACATGCCGCTGATGGACGGCTACGCCGCCACCCGGAGGATCCGCGAGCGCGAGCAGGGCCGCAGCCGTACGCCGGTCATCGCCCTGACCGCGGGGGCGATGGTGTCGGACCGGGAGCGCTGCCTGGCCGCCGGCATGGACGACTACATCGCCAAGCCCATCGACCCGGACGCGCTCGCCGTGGCCCTCGACCGGTGGGTGCCCGTGGCGCACGGCCACGACGGGTCCCCGGGCGCCGCGGGTGGCGGTCCGACGCTCGTCGAGGACCTCGAGGCGCCGTCCCGGGCGTGCGGCCGGATCGACGCCGAGCAGATCGAGGGGCTCGCCGAGCTCCGCTCGCGCGACGGCGCGGACCTGCTCACCACCTTCATCTCCTCCTTCACCCGGCGGGCGGACGACCGGCTGCACGCGATCCGCACGTCCTGCGGCCGGGCGGACGACGAGGCCCTCGCGGCCGCCGCCCACGAGCTGAAGGGTTCGGCGGCCACGATCGGCGCCACGCGGGTGGCGTCGCTGTGCGCCGAGCTCGAGCACGAGGGCTCGCGGGTGCTCGGGCGCCGCCCCACGGTGCTGGACGACCTCGAGGTCGAGCTGCGGCTGGCGGTCGACGAGCTCGACGCCATCGCCGCCGCCAGGGCCGCGTGAGCGCGGACGCCGTGGTCGGCCCCGGCCTGCCGGGTGCGAGCGCGCCCGGGGCCGGGCTCGTCCCGGAGCGGCTGCCCGTGCTCCGCGCGTCCGCCGCGGCCGGCACCCGGCTCGCGGCCTTCCACCGCGCGCTGCGGACCATGGGGCTGGCCCACTACAACCTCGTCCGGCTCTCGAGCGTGATCCCGCCGGACACCGAGGTCGTCGCCGGTCGCCCGCACGGGGCACCGGGCCTGCGGTCGCTGCGGCCCTCCGAGCGCCCGGTCGAGTTCGCCGACGGCCGCTGGGGCGACCGCGTCTACTGCGTCTACGCCGAGCAGTCGACCGAGGTGCCCGGTGAGCAGGCCTGGGCGGGGGTCGGCTGGGTGCAGCGCACCGACGGCCAGGGCGGCTACTTCGTGGAGCACGAGGGCGACGACCCCGACGTGGTCGTCGCCGAGATCCGGGCCAGCCTGACCGACATGGTGGCCGACGAGGACGTGGCCTTCGGGCCGCCCGAGTGGGTCCTCGAGGGCGTGACCTGCGAGGACCGACCGGTCTGCGCGCTCGTGGTCGTGCCGTACGCCGCCGTCGGCTGGGGCCCTAGACCGAGCTGGCCGGCCTGATCCGACCGGTACGACTGGTCCGACCGAGCCGACGCCCGGGACGGACGCCGCCCCTCCGCCTCAGGCGGCGGCCGGGGTCACGTCGTGGACGAGCCAGACGTTGGGTTCCACGTAGGTGCCGGAGTCGCCGTCGATCACCACCGGCGCCAGCCCGCCCGGGGCGACGTAGCGGCCCGGGCCCGGGATCGGGTCGTCGAGCCAGCGGCGCCAGTCCTCGACCGACCCGCTGATGGTCATCGAGGACTCGGCGACCCCCTGCAGGCGCGCCCCGAGGCGGAGGTGGGTCCGCACCCAGGGGTCGAAGGCGACGCCGTCGGCGGTCTGCCAGGTGAGGTAGTCGTCCATGGCGACGAGGGGGTAGCGCTCCTTGAGCACCGGCCGCACCGGGGCCACGAGGGCCCGGCCGCCCGCCTTCGCCGTCGCGGCGCGCAGGGCCTCGATGAGCCGTACGGCGAGCCCGCGCCGCGTCGCGTCCGGGGCGACCGTGATCGAGAGCGCGGTCGCCGCCTGGACGGGGGACCCCGGCTCGTGCCGGCCGGCACGGCTCACGGCGTCGTCCCAGCCGAGCGGCAGGTCGGCCTCGGTGCCGTCCCAGGTGATCGGCAGCGAGAAGGCCGCCCCGCGGACCCGGTCGTCGGCGTCGACCGCGACGACCTGGTGCTCCGGCGCCGCCTGCAGCAGCGCGAAGAGGTCCTCGTCGTGGCCCGGGCGACCCGCGAGCATGAAGGTCGGCCAGCGGGAGGCCAGCAGGGCGCCGACCTCGTCGGCCAGGTCGGGCCGGTCGGCCAGGCTCAGCAGCCGGAGGTCGTCGGCCGCCAGCCGGCGCGGGTCGGTCGTCGGCACCGGGATCCGCCCGTGGCGGTAGTCGGCCACGCTGTAGCTCTGCGCGTCGAGCCTCGAGACCGAGCTCATCGGGCCGAAGAGCCAGCCCGACCAGCGGCCCACGCCGTGCTCGTCGTTGTAGGCGCAGGTGTCGAAGCCGACGACGCCCCGCGTCGACTCGAGCTGGTTCTTGACCGCCGACGCCATCAGCAGCAGCGCCTGCGAGCGTCGCCGGTCCGGGGCGACGAAGGTGTAGCCGAGGTAGAACATCGCGTCGCGCCCGACCGCGTCGGGGAAGCGCGTCTCGAAGTAGGAGGGGCTGATCCAGGGCACCGCGGACAGGTCCTTGGTGAGGGTGGTCAGCGCGAAGGGCGTGCCGTCGTCGTCGCGCACGAGGAACTTGATGATGCGCGGGTCGGCCATCTCCTCGTCGAACTCGGCGCGGGACAGCACGTGGCGTGCCGCAGCCCGGGTGGCGAGGGGGGCCATCGCCCCGAGGTACAGCGGGTGCAGCACCTCGAGATCAGGGCCGTCGAGGACGGTCTCAGCACGGACCTGCACGAGTCGGAGTGTAGGGCGCGCGGGGCCGCTACCGAATCGATACAGGGCGCGCCGGGCCGACGTGATCATCTCGACAGCGCACCCCGAGCCGCCGCGGAGCCCCGCCCGGCTCCCGGCCGTGCCCGTGAGCGGGCTCGTGGCCGGCCTGGCGGGTTAGGCCTGCGCGCCTACCCTGGCGCCCGTGAGGTGGCGCTGGCTCGTCGTGCTCGGCGCCGCCGTGCTGCTGGTCGTGGCGCCGCTCCTGGTCGCCCACCGACCCGGCGGCGGACCCCCGACCCGGCCCACCGCCGAGCTGATCGCGCAGGTCCGCGCCTCGGGCTCGGTCGGCTGGTCGGGCCGGGCGGAGAGCACGGGTTCGCTGCAGCTGCCGAGCAGCGACTCCTTCGCCACCCTCGGCCAGCTGCTGGGCGAGCAGGTCGAGCTGCGGGCCTGGTGGCGCGGCGAGCGCAGCTGGCGGGTCGACCGGGTCCGCAGCACCGGCGAGACCGACACCTTCCGCGACGGCAACGGGCAGGTCCGCTGGATCTTCGAGTCCGAGCGCGCCACCTACTCGCCGGTCTCGACCATCCGCCTGCCCGACGCCGTCGACGTGCTGCCCCCCACGCTCGGGCGCGACCTGCTGCAGGGCGCCACGCCCGACGAGCTCACCGCCGTCGCGGGTCGCCGGATCGCCGGGGTGGACGCGGTCGGCTACGTGCTGACGCCGTCGCAGACGGGGACCACCGTGGGGCGCGTCGAGCTGTGGCTCGAGCCGCGGACCGGGCTCCCGGTCCGCGTCGACCTCTACGCCAAGGGCGGTGCGGTGCCCGTGCTGAGCACGACCCTGACCGAGCTGACGCTGCGCGACCCGGACCCGGCCGACGTGCGCTTCGACCCGCCGGCGAGCGTCTCGCTCAGCTACGAGGAGTCGACCGACGTGGTCGCGGCCGCGAACGGCCTGCAGGCCGCCCGGCTGCCCCGCGCCCTGGCCGGCCTGGGCACCCGCGGCGGGGACGCGCCGGGCGCGGTCGGCGTCTACGGGCGCGGTCCCACGACCATGATCGTCTTCCCGCTGCGCGGGTCGGTCGCCGGACCGCTGCGCGAGCAGCTCGAGCGCAACGGGGCCGCCAGCCGGTCGCGGCAGGGCACCCTCGCCCCGGTCGGGCCGGTCAACCTCCTGCTCACCCGCTTCCCCGGCCGGGGCGGCGGCTACCTGCTCGCGGGCACCGTCACGCCCGAGACCCTGGCGCAGGCCGCCGACCAGCTGCAGGAGCGCGCATGAGCGACCCGACCATCCGTACGCGCGGCCTCACCAAGCGCTACGGCGAGCTGCGCGCCGTCGACGCGGTCGACCTCGAGGTCGGCGAGGGCTCGGTCTACGGCTTCCTCGGGGCGAACGGGTCGGGCAAGACGACGACCGTGCGGATGCTCCTCGGCCTCGTCCTGCCCACCGAGGGCTACGCCGAGGTGCTCGGGCAGCCGATGCCGTCGGCGCGCACGAGCGTCCTGCCGCAGGTCGGCGCGCTCGTCGAGGGCCCGGGCGCGTACGACCACCTCTCGGGCCGGCTCAACCTCGCGCTCCTCGACGCCGCCGGACCCGACCCGCTGCCCCGGTCGCGCCGGCGCGCCCGTGTCGGCGAGGTGCTCGAGCAGGTCGGCCTCGACCCGGCCGACCGCCGACCGGTGCGGGCGTACTCGCTCGGCATGCGCCAGCGCCTCGGCCTCGCGGCCGCGCTGGTGCGCCGCCCGCGGCTGCTGGTGCTCGACGAGCCGACGAACGGCCTCGACCCCCAGGGGATCAGCGAGATCCGCGCGCTGCTGCTGGCGCTGAACGCCGAGGGCACGACGATCTTCCTGTCCAGCCACCTGCTCGCCGAGATCGAGCAGATGTGCACCGACGTCGGCGTCCTCGACCGCGGGCGGCTGGTGCTGCAGGAGCGGCTGGAGACGCTGCTGCGCCCGACGGGCCTGGTCGAGGTCCACAGCCCCGACGCCGCGACGGCCGCCCGCCTGCTCGGCGACGCGGTCGTCGACGTGACCTGCGCGCGGCTGCTGGTCCGCGCCGAGGACGCCGCCTCCCTGAACCACCACCTCGTGACCTCCGGCGTCGGCGTCGAGCGGCTCGGGCCCTACGAGCGCGACCTCGAGCAGGTCGTCCTGGAGGCGAGCAGCGCCCCGCCGGCCCCGGCCGAGCTCCCGCGGGCGGAGGTGCTGAGCGCGTGATCGGCGTCGAGCTCGTCAAGCTGGTGCTGCGTCCGCGGACCTGGGTCGTCCTCGGCATGCTCGTCGCGCTGCCGACCCTCGTCGCGGTGCTGCTGGCCATCACCGACGTGGCACCCGGGCCGGGGGAGGGCCCGCCCTTCCTCTCCGCGGTGCTGAGCGACGGGACGCTCTTCCCGCTCGCGGCCCTCGGGGTCGTGCTGCCGCTGTTCCTGCCCATCGCCGTGGCCGTCCTCGGCGGCGACGCCGTGGCCGGCGAGGTCCAGTCGGGCACGCTGCGCTACCTGCTCGTCCGGCCGGTCAGCCGGCTCCGGCTGCTCGTGGCCAAGCTCGTCACCGTCGTGG
Source organism: Microlunatus sagamiharensis (assembly GCF_900105785.1). Classification (NCBI taxonomy): domain Bacteria; kingdom Bacillati; phylum Actinomycetota; class Actinomycetes; order Propionibacteriales; family Propionibacteriaceae; genus Microlunatus; species Microlunatus sagamiharensis. Next base: position 3,244,228 of record NZ_LT629799.1, on the reverse strand, counting down.
TGTTCGTCGTCGCCGCCGTGCTCGTGGTGGCCGCCGTCGCGGCCGTCGAGGGGCGGCTCCTCCTCGGCACGGCGCCCGCGACCGGCACTGTCAGCCTGAGCGGCTCGACCCTGACGCCGCAGCAGCTGGCCTGGCGCACGGCGCTCGCGCTGGCGTACATGGTCGTCTGCATGCTCGGGGTGGCCGCCGTGGCGCTGTTCCTGTCCACGGTCAGCAGCTCCTCGATCGGCGCGGCTCTCGGCACCGTCGGGCTGCTCATCGCCTCGACCGTGCTGCTCGGCCTCGACGCCGCCTCGGCGCTGCACCCCTACCTGCCGACGCGCTACTGGCTGGCCTTCGTCGACCTGTTCCGCGACCCCATCCTGTGGGACGACGTGGTCCGGGGCCTGCTCGTCCAGCTGGGCTACCTGGTCGTCTTCAGCCTCGCCGCCTGGGCGAACTTCTCGACCTCGGACGTGGACGAGTAGCCGTACCTCCTGTCTCCGCTCCGCTCCGACGCGGGATCTCGCTCCGGTCCGACGCCTTCCTCCCTCCTCGTGACGCCGTAGCCCTGCCGCCTCCCGCACCAGGGCGCGGCGTCACGATCCGGTCGTCCAGGCGTCGGCGCTCGACCCGGTGGTGGTCCCGGCGAAGGACCGCGACTCCCCGGTCAGCAGCCAGGCTCGGGCGCGGCCACCGGGCCGGCGCCGAGCGTCGAGCGGACCGTCGCCGCGACGACCGCGTCGGCCGGCAGCTGGTAGTGCGAGGTGGTCGCCGAGGGGCACGCGTCCTGCACGAGGACGTTGAGGGCGCCGTCGAGCGCCGCCGAGCCCGTCGGCGTCACCACCTGGTCGCTCGCCGACCGGACGGTCGCCCACTCCGGCCCGGACGGGGTCTCGTCGCCGGCGTTCAGGCGGCGCAGCAGGCTGCTGTCGGGCAGGAGCTGCTCGCAGGCGGTGGGGCAGCCGCCGGCGACCTCGGCCCCGAGCGCGGCGACGCTCGTTCCGTGCTGCGGGGAGCCGAGGGTGAGGACGCGTCGCGCCTGGACGTCGCCGCCGTGGTCGCGCACCCACAGGCGGACGACGACGCCGCCGGCGGAATAGCCGACCACGTCGACCGAGGGCGCGCCGCTCGTCCGCAGCACGTCGTCGGCCACGTCGGCGAGGTGGCCGGCCTGGGCGTCGAGGTCGCCGGTGCCGTCGCCGAGCAGGCTCACGATGGTCACGTCACGGCCCTCGGCGCGGAGCACGGCGGCCAGCGGGTCGAGCGACGCCGTCCGCCCGCCGTAGCCGGGGACGAGCAGCACCGGACCGGGCCGGTCCTGCGGCACCGGCCGGCCCCGGGTCAGCGCGCGGACGACCAGCGTCGCCGCGAGGGCGAGCACGAGCACGCCGACGAGCCCGACCACGACCAGCACGAGCCGGCGGCGCTGGGGCGAGAGGGCCGAGAGGGCGCTGGGCACGACCCCAGTGTCCCCGGACCGCCGAGCGGTAGGTTGCGGCGCGATTCCTGGGGGAATTGGCGCGGCAACCTACCGCTCGGCCCTTCGACAGGCTCAGGGAACGGGGCAGACAGGCTCAGGGCGCGAACGTCAGCTGACGACGACGTGCTCGTTCGGCACGCAGTGCGTCATCACCAGCCCGGTGACGTCGCGGGGGCCGTTCTTGCCGAGGTTCGCGGCGCGCTCGAGCTCGGCCTCGGTGAGCGTCTGCGTCTGCAACTGCTCGAGCCCGCGGACGTCGTCCGCGCTGATGCCGAGACCGTCGCCCACGCGCTGGCCCAGCTCGTCCTCGGCCATGAACAGGTGCCAGACCATCCGCTCCTGGATCGGGCGGTCGCACTGCGACAGGGCGTCGACGAAGTTGGCCACCAGGTCGTCGCGCTCCCACTGCTCGCTGCAGACGTAGCGCTGACCGGCCTGCGTGTAGTCGTCGGTGCGCGGGATCCGCTTGCGGGTCAGCCGACCGGTGATCTCCGGACCCTGGTCGTCGTGCGTCGGGTACTGCGCCTCGCGCAGGCCGCCGAGGATCGACGGCTCGTAGTTGACGTGCGGGTTCTGCCCCTCACCGAGGTCGACGCCGTACGCCATCTGCCCGTCGCGCTGGTTGGTGGCGAAGCGCGTCCTCGGCGCGTTCACCGGCAGCTGCAGGTAGTTCGGCCCGACGCGGTAGCGCTGGGTGTCGGAGTAGCTGAACGTGCGCCCGACGAGCATCTTGTCGTCGGAGAAGTCGAGCCCGTCGACGAGCACCCCGGTGCCGAACGCGATCTGCTCGCTCTCGGTGAAGAAGTTCTGCGGGGTGCGGTTCAGGGTCATGGTGCCGACCTTGCGCAGCGGGAAGTCGTTCTCCGGCCACACCTTGGTGTCGTCCAGCGGGTCGAAGTCGAGCTCGGGGTGCTCGTCGTCGCTCATCAGCTGCACGTGCAGCTCCCAGGACGGGAAGTCGCCCGCGTCGATCGCCTCGTACAGGTCCTTGGTGTGCACGCCGAGCTCACGGCCCTGGACGACGGCGGCGTCGGCCGCGGTCCACGACTTCACGCCCTGCTGGGGCAGCCAGTGGTACTTGACCAGCTGGGTCTCGCCGGCCTCGTTGACCCACTTGTACGTGTTCACGCCGAAGCCCTGCTGGGTGCGGTAGCTCGCCGGCAGGCCGCGCGGGCTGAAGACCAGGCAGAACATGTGGATCGACTCGGGCGTCTGGCTCGCGAAGTCGAAGACCCGGTTGGCGACCTGGCGGTCGAAGCTCACGGGGTCGGGCTTCTGGGAGTGGATGAAGTCGGGGAACTTGATCGCGTCGCGGAGGAAGAAGACGCCGAGGTTGTTGCCGACGAGGTCCCAGTTGCCGTCCTCGGTGTAGAACTTCACCGCGAACCCGCGCGGGTCGCGCGCGGCCTCGGAGGAGTCCCGGCCGCCGGCGACGGTGGAGAAGCGGACGGCGACCTCGGTCTCCTGGCCCGCCGTCTGGAAGAGCCTGGCTCGGGTGTGCCTCGCGACCGGCTCGTCGCCCACGGTGCCGTCGGCGACGAACGTCCCGAAGGCCGTCGCGCCGCGCGCGTGCACGACCCGCTCGGGGATGCGCTCGCGGTCGAAGTGGCTGATCTTCTCGAGGAACTGGTAGTTCTCCAGCGTCGCCGGGCCGCGGGCGCCGACGGTGCGCTGGTTCTGGTTGTCGTAGACCGGGTGGCCCTGGCGGTTGGTCAGGACCGCGCGGTCCTGCTCGCTCGCGGCCGGTCCCTGGCTGGCGACGTCCGTCACGCTGATCTCCTTGCTGGTGGGGTCCGGGCGCCGAGCCTCGCGGTGGCGCCCTCACCGGGACCTACCCAGCGGCGGCGCGATCAACCCGCGCCGGGGGAGTGGAGCTCAGGCCTCCAGCACGGCGGCGTACGCGTCGACCGAGCGGTCCTCGATCGAGGTCGGCAGCTCGAGGTGCCACGCGCCGGAGGGCAGCAGCCCCGCCCCTCCGAACCGTTCGGCGACCTGGAGCTGGGTGACCACGTCCTCGCCGCGCAGGTTGGGCGGCAGGTCGGCCCAGAAGCCGAACCCGCCGACGTCGCGCAGCGCCTCGGTCCGGAACAGCACGCACCCGGCGACCCAGGCGACCTTGTACGGCACCCAGCCGTGCGCGTCGAGCGCGCCGCCGGGCACCCGGTCGAGCAGGTGCTGGACGTTCGCGGCGTTGTGCAGCCGCCAGCGCTCCCAGCCCGGGTCGCCCTTGCGGATCCGCTCGGGGCGCACGCGACCGCCCTCCCACAGCTCGAAGGACTCGAGCTCCGCGGGACGCACGTCGTCGAGGTAGGAGGCCGCGGCGTGCGCCATCCCGACGAACCCGCACCCGAGCACGTCCATCGCCTCGACCAGCTGGCGCAGCACCCAGCGCTCGAGCAGCACGTCGTCGTCGAGCATCAGCAGGTACGGCCGCCGCGCCCGGTCGAGCAGGTGCTGGCGCTGCTCGGTCACACCGCGCGCCGGGCCCGTGCGGTGCTCGACCTCGACCTCCCACCCGCGCAGCCGCATGACGCCGAGCAGGCTGGCGATCTCGGGCTGCTCGGCGGCGCTCGTGCCGGGCGTCTGGTCGGCCAGCACGAGCCGGGCGCTGAGGTCCTGGGCGAGGAGGCCGGACAGCGTCACGGCGAGCGCCTCGCGGCGGTCCCGCGTGGGGACCAGCACGTCCAGGTCCCCGCGGTGGGGCACGTCCTGGGTCACGGGTGGGTAAGGATCGGGGCCGGCACGCCGCCGATCGTGGCACGCCGAACCCGTCGACCGATGGGCGTGAGACGGACGTGGAGGGGAGGGCGGGTGCGGGTCGCGCTGGTCTGCGGGACGTACGCGCCCGAGCGCGACGGCGTCGCCGACTACGTCCGGCGCCTGGCCGAGGAGCTGCGCTCCGGACCCGACGCCCTCGACGTCGTCGTCGCCGCCCGGGCCGAGGACGGCCGCGAGCCGGACGGGGCCGTCGCCCTCGCCCCGGACTGGTCGCCGCGCCACCTGCGCGGAGCCGCGCGGGCCCTCGACGGGCTGGGCGCCGACCTGTTGCACGTGCAGTGGGCGCCCTCGGCGTACGGCTGGTCGGGAGCCGTCGGCTGGCTGCCCGCCCTGGTGCGGACGCCGGTCGTGACCACGCTGCACGAGTACGGCTGGTGGGGCTGGCCGGGCTGGGTCCCGGGCCGCGCCTGGCCGCTGGTCGAGGGCCACGGGCGGTACGACCGCGAGAGCGGGCTGCTCGGGCCGCGCAGCCGCGCGCTGGTGACCACCAACGCCGGGCACGCCGAGGTGGTCCGGCGCCGGCTCGGGCGCGAGCCCACGACGATCCCCATCGGACCGAACGTCCCCGGCCCGGGCCCGGACGCCGCCGGGGCGCGGGAGCGGGTGCGGGCACGGCTCGGGCTCGCCGACGGCGTGCCGCTGCTGGTCTTCTTCGGCTTCGTCCACCCGGTGAAGGGCTTCCGCGAGCTGGTGGACGCGGCCGCGCTGCTGCGCGACGAGGGCGTGGACGTGCACGTGGTCGGGGCGGGCGGGTTCGCCTCGCTCGCGCTGCCGGGGGAGGAGGCGCGCTCGTTCCGGGCCGAGGTCGAGCAGCGCGTCGCCGACCGCGGGGTCGCCGACCGGGTCACGCTGACGGGCTGGGTCGACGGCGACGAGGTCTCGCAGCTGCTGTCCGCGGCCGACCTGGTGGTGCTGCCGTTCACCGCCGGCGTGACGACCAAGAGCGGTTCGCTGCTGGCCGCGCTGGCGCACCGTGCCCCGGTGCTCGCGACCGTCGCGGACGAGCGCGACGCCGACCTGGTCGACGGGGTGACGGTGCTCGACGTCACCGCCCGGCGCGACCCGGCGGCGATCGCGGCCGCGGTCCGGCGCGCGCTCGGCGACCCGGCGCTCACCGCCCGGGTGGCGCAGGGCGGGCAGGCCTTCGCCGCCAACCGCGACTGGCCGGCCATCGCGGCGGCGCACCGAGCGGTCTACCGGACGGCGCTCGAGGCGTGAGCGCGGTGCGCCGGATCCTCGTCGTCGAGCTCCTCGGCGGCTTCGGCGACGTGCTCCTCGCGCTGCCCGCGATCCACGCCCTGGCCCGCAGCCACCCCGCCGCCGAGCTGACCGTGCTGACGTTCACCCCCGGCGACGTGCTGCTGGCCCACGACCCGCTCGTCGCCCGGGTGGTCGCGACGAGCGACCACACCGACGGCGTCCCGCGCACCGTGGTGGAGGCGGAGCTCGACGCGGCGGAGCGCGCGGGGCGGGCGTACGACCTCGTGGTCACCACGACGACCTACGACGGCATCGGCGAGCTCTGCGCCGCCCGCGCCCCGCGCGCGGTCACCAACCTCTGGCGGAGCCCGCCGGTCGACGAGCTGATCGACCGGAGGTTCGTGCGGCTGCTGGTCGAGGACGGCCTGGTCGACCCCCGCTTCGTGGACGAACCCCCGACGGTGACCCTCACGGAGACCGAGTGGTCCGCCGCCCGCGACCGTCTGCCCAACTTCTCGCCCTCTGACCACCTCAGCGGTGGTCAGAGGGCGAGAAGTTCACCGGTCGTGCTCGTGCCGGGCTCCGGGATGCGCGTCAAGGAGTGGCCGGCGGAGCGCTGGGTCGCGCTCGCCGCCCGTGCGGCGGCCGGCGGGCACCCCGTCCTCACCGCGGGCGCCGCCGGCAGCGAACCGGTCCCGGGCACGACGCTGCTCCCGCCCGGCAGCCTCCGCGAGCTCGCCGCCAACCTGGCCGTCGTCGGCGAGGCCGGCGGCGTCGTCGTCGGCGGCGACACCGGGCCGGTCCGCCTCGCCACCGCGGTCGGCGCCCGCGCGGTCGCCCTCTTCGGGCCCACCGTCGCGGGCCGCTACGGGCTCGACCCGCGCTCCGGCTCCTCGTTGCAGGGGCTGCCCGGCTGCGAGGTCCGCCGCCCGCTCGCCATCAGCGAGCAGGAGTGCTGGTGGTCGGCGCGCTGCCCGCTGACCGGGGACGCCCCGGCCTGCCTCGCCGACCTGCCGGTGGACCGCGTCGCGGCGGTCGTGCTCGCCTCGCGTGTCCACCCGGAGGCGTCGCCGTAGGTTCACCCGACCGCCCTCCGGGAGCCGGTCGGGCAGCCCTACCGTGTCGTCATGACGCAGCTCGCGAGCATGGGCGGCGACACCGCCGCCGACAACGAGGGCGGCTCCAACGGTCCGACCGTCGCGCCCACCCCGTACGACCTCGGCACGCCGGAGGGCGTCCTGGGCGCCGAGGAGCTGCGCCTCGTCGACGCCTGGTGGCGGGCGGCCAACTACCTCGCGGTCGGCCAGATCTACCTGATGGCCAACCCGCTGCTGCGCGAACCGCTGCAGGCCGAGCACGTCAAGCCGCGCCTGCTCGGCCACTTCGGCACCGTGCCGGGGCTCAACCTCGCCTACGTCCACGCCAACCGGGCGATCAAGGCCCGCGACCTGAACGCGGTCTTCGTCGCCGGTCCCGGCCACGGCGGCCCGGGCCCCAACGCCTGCGCCTGGCTGGAGGGGACCTACTCCGAGCTCTACAGCCACATCGGGCGTGACGAGCGCGGCATGCGTGCCTTCTTCCACCAGTTCTCCTTCCCCGGCGGCGTCCCCAGCCACTGCGCACCCGAGACGCCCGGCTCGTTCCACGAGGGCGGCGAGCTCGGCTACTCGCTCCTGCACGCGTACGGCGCCGCGCTCGACAGCCCGGAGCTCACCGTCTTCTGCGTCGTCGGGGACGGCGAGGCCGAGACCGGGCCGCTGGCCGGCAGCTGGCACGCGGCCAAGTTCATCGACCCCGCGCGGGACGGTGCCGTGCTGCCGATCCTCGCGCTCAACGAGTACAAGATCGCCAACCCGACGCTGCTCGCGCGCATCCCCGAGGCCGAGCTGCTGGAGCTGATGCGCGGCTACGGCTACGACCCGCACGTCGTCGCGGGCGACGACCCGGGCACCGTCCACCAGCTGTACGCCGAGACGCTCGAGACCTGCCTCGACGCCATCGCGGAGATCCAGCGGCGCGCCCGCAGCACCGACGAGGTCCCCGGCCCCGACGACGCCGGACCCCGCTGGCCCATGATCATCATGCGGACCCCGAAGGGCTGGACCTGCCCGCCGCAGGTCGACGGCCAGCAGGTGGAGGGGACGTTCCGCGCCCACCAGGTGCCGCTGCCCGCAGCACGCACGGACGGCACGCACCGCGCGGTCCTCGAGCAGTGGCTGCGCAGCTACCGCCCGGAGGAGCTGTTCGACGACGAGGGCCGGCCGGTCCAGGAGCTGCTCGACCTGCCGCCGACCGGCACCCGCCGGATGAGCGACAACCCGGTCGCCAACGGCGGCGCGCTGCTGCGCGACCTGCGCCTGCCCGACTGGCGGGACTACGGCGTCGACGTGCCCAACCCGGGCACCACGGCGCACGAGGCGACGAAGGTGCTGGGCACGTGGCTGCGCGACGTCACCCGCGACAACCCGACCAGCTTCTTGACCATGGCGCCGGACGAGCTGGCCAGCAACCGCCTGCAGGACATCCTCGAGGTGACCGGGCGGCGGTGGCAGGCCCAGGAGGGTGAGTTCGACGAGCGGCTCGACCGGCAGGGCCGGGTCATCGAGGTGCTGAGCGAGCACCTCTGCGAGGGCCTGCTCGAGGGCTACCTGCTCAGCGGGCGGCACGGCGCCTTCACCTGCTACGAGGCGTTCATCCACATCGTCGACTCGATGTTCAACCAGCACGCCAAGTGGCTCCAGGCCAGCGCGCAGGTGCCGTGGCGCCGCCCGATCGCCAGCCTGAACTACCTGCTGAGCTCGCACGTGTGGCGCCAGGACCACAACGGTTTCACCCACCAGGACCCGGGCTTCCTCGACGTCGTGCTCAACAAGGACCCGTCGATCGTGCGGATCTACCTGCCCCCGGACGCGAACACACTGCTGTCGACCTTCGACCACTGCCTCAGGTCGCGGCACTACGTCAACGTCGTCGTCGCGGGCAAGCAGCCGCAGTTCGACTACCTGTCGGTCGAGGACGCCGGGCTGCACTGCGCCCGCGGCGCGGGGATCTGGGACTGGGCCTCGAGCCACGACGACGCCGGCACGCTGCCCGACGTCGTCCTCGGTGCGGCCGGGGAGATCCCGACGCTCGAGGTGCTCGCCGCCGCGGCGATCCTGCGGGAGCGACTGCCCGACCTGCGGGTCCGCGTGGTCAACGTCGTCGACCTGATGCGCCTGCTGCCCGAGGACGAGCACCCGCACGGGCTGTCCGACCGCGACTTCGACACGCTCTTCACCGCGACCCAGCCGGTGATCTTCGCCTTCCACGGCTACCCGTGGCTTGTCCACCGGCTCACCTACCGCCGCGCCAACCACTCCGGCATCCACGTGCGCGGCTACAAGGAGCGCGGGACCACGACCACGCCCTTCGACATGGTCATGCTCAACGACCTCGACCGCTTCCACCTGGTCATGGACGTGATCGACCGCGTGCCCTCGCTCGGCGCGAGCGCGGCCGGGCTGCGCCAGGAGATGGCCGACGCCCGCCTCCGGGCGCGGACCTACACGCGCGAGAACGGCGTCGACGACCCGGCCGTCGCGGGCTGGACCTGGCCCTTCTGAGCGACCCTCCGGGCCCGCCCGCCGCCGGCGCGGGCGGGCCTCGAGGTGCATAGACCGGCGATGGAACCTGAACGCCGGTGAAGAGTTCGCCGGTCGGGCTGTGGACAACTCGCGATCCCGCCGCGCACGACCCCTGATCATGGTCGACTGCTCCGACCCGACCGCCCTCCACGAGGATGATCATGAGCATCGACCCGACCCCGAGCGACCGCAACGGCCAGCCCGGCCCGGCGTACGCCCCGCCGCAGGCGCCGCAGGTCCCGCCGCCGGCCGAGCCCCGGCAGCCGTACGCACAGCAGCCCAACGTGCAGCAGCAGGATGCGGCACCGCAGGCACCCGCCGCGTACGGGGCCCGGCCGGAGGAGGTGGTGGAGCACCGCTACGGTCCCGAGGGCCTCGTCGCGACGCCGACCGTGGTCCTGCCGCCCGAGCGGGTCGGCCACGGCGCGCTGCTCGCCCTGCTCGCCGTGCCCGTGGGTGCGGTCCTGTCGGCGATCATCTGGCGCCTCGGCTTCGTCGCCTCGCTGTCCGGCGTCGTCGTGGCGGCCGGCGCGGCCGTGCTCTACGCCCGCGGCTCCGGCGGCCGGGTCAAGAAGGGCATCCCGGTCGTCGCCGCGATCATCGCCCTCGGCATCGTCGCGAGCTTCTTCGCGGCCGTGGCCACCGACCTCTGGACCGTGTTCCCGACGCTCGACGCGGAGATCACCGGCTCCTACCCGAGCCGGGGCGCGTTCGTCCGCGAGAACCTGACCTATGGCCCCGTGCTGGGCGAGTACACGCGCGACATCGTGCTGTTCGTCGTCTTCGGGGTGCTCGGCGGCTTCGGCACCATCCTCCGGCTCGTCCGGACGAACGCCTCGCTGCAGCGGTAGGCCTCAGCGTGCGGCGAGGTAGGTCCGCACGTAGTGCAGGTAGTTCTGGCCGACGACCTCGAGCAGCCGTGCCTCGTCGTCGTCGGCCAGGTACTGCTCGAGCGGCTCCTTCCAGATCGAGCGCCCGACGGCGAAGCCGACGAAGCCCGGCACCGGGGCCGCGACCCGGAGCCAGTGGTCGAGCGTCTCCTGCGGGGCGTCGCGCCCGAGCACGATGCAGTCGGCGTCGCGTCCACCGCGCCGCGCCGCCGCGACCACCTGCTCGGCCGCCTGGGTGGTCTCCAGGCCCTCGATCTTCCACAGGGTCGGCTCGACCCCGGCGTCCTGGACCGCGTGGATCACCTGCGCGGCCAGGCCCGGTCGGAGGTCCCGGTCGTACGCGGTGCTGTCGCCACCGACCGAGGCGAGCTGGGCCTCCGACGCCGGCACGAGCAGCTCGAGCAGGAAGGGCCGGCCGGAGTCGTGCAGCTCCTCCGACAGCGCGCGAAGCCGGTCGAGCTGGCCGCGGGTGTCGTCGGCGTCGTCGTCGGGGTTCATCCGCACGAGCACCTTGACGTAGTCGGGGTCCCACCGCTCGACGTGCTCCGCGGTCTCGTCGCCGAACTCGAGGTCGAAGAGCTGCTGCCCGCTCTTCTCCACCGGGTAGGCGACGACTCGGCCGTCGGCCCGGGCCCGCCCGAGCACCTCGGCGCCGTACTCCTCGTCGGTGAGCACGCCGACCTGCGCGCCCTCGACCGCAGCGGCGACCTCGGCGACGCCGCGGTAGACCAGCGTCTTGGCCGCCCGCATCCGGGCGACGTCCTCCTCGCTCGCCGAGGCCTCCTCCGTGCCGAAGAGCTTGGCGAAGGAGCCGCGCTGGTCGAGGGCGAGGACGAGCAGCGGCAGGTCGGACGTGGGGCGCTCCATGCCTCCCATCGTGCGCCCGGCCCGGAGCGGTCGGACGGGCGGCTCAGGCGCCGGTGCCCACGCGCCCGGAGCGCCCGGCGATCGCGGCGAGCTCGTCGGCCAGCACCCGCCGCATCCGGCCCGCGTCGGTCCGATCCGACACGAGGACGGCCCCGACCGTGAGCCCGTCGAGCACCGCCGCCACGCGGTCCGCCGCCGCGGCGACCGACTCCTCGTCCGCCCCGGGGCACAGCTCGGCCACCACTCGCCGGTGCAGGCCGCGCACGTCGTCGACGACCTCGAGCAGGAGCGGGCGCAGCGTCCCCTCGGTGCGGGCGGCGGCCTCGAAGGCCAGCCAGACCACCGCCTCGGTGCGCCGGACGTCGTCCAGGGGCAGCAGCTCCTGCAGCGCGGCCTCGGGGTCGTGGTCGTCGAGGGCCTGCACGCGACGGCGCACGTCGTCGCGCAGCGTGCGCAGGGTGAGCACGAGCAGGTCGGTGCGGCTGCCGACGAAGTGCCGGACCGACCCGGTCGCGAGGCCGGCCTCCGCGGCCACGCCGCCGAGCGTGACGGCGTCCAGGCCGCGGGCGCAGACCACGCGGAAGACGGCGTGCGCAATGGCGCGGCGACGCTGCTCTCCATCGACGACCCGGGGCACGCCCTCGTTCTAGCACGACGGTGCTAGTTTGGCGAGCAGTTAGCCACGCTATCGAGATGCGCCGCACGGACGCGGCGCGGGACGAGGAGGACGACGTGTGCGGGATCGCCGGGTGGGTGGGCTTCGACCACGACCTGAGGACGCAGACGCGGGCGGTGGACGCGATGACGCAGACCATGGCCTGCCGGGGGCCGGACGACGAGGGCACCTTCGTGGCCCCGCACGCCGCGCTCGGACACCGCCGGCTCGCCATCATCGACGTCGAGCACGGGCGCCAGCCGATGACGTACGAGACGCCGGAGGGCGCGGTCGCGCTCGTCTACTCCGGCGAGGCGTACAACTTCACCGAGCTGCGCGCCGAGCTCGCGGCCCGTGGCCACCGCTTCGTCACCGACTCCGACACCGAGGTCGTGCTGCACGGCTACCTCGAGTGGGGGAGCGCGGTCGCCGAGCGGCTCAACGGCATGTTCGCCTTCGCCGTCTGGGACGCCCGCGACGAGAGCCTGACGCTGGTCCGCGACCGCATGGGCGTCAAGCCGCTCTACTACTACGAGACCCCGGACGGGGTGCTCTTCGGCTCCGAGCCCAAGGCCGTGCTGGCGAACCCGCTGGCGCGGCGGCGGGTCACCCTCGACGGGCTGCGGGAGCTCTTCGCCTTCGTCAAGACGCCGGGCCACGCGGTCTGGGACGGCATGGCCGAGGTCGTGCCCGGCACGGTGGTCACCCTCGACCGCCGGGGCCTGCGCACGAGCACCTACTGGCGCCTGGAGACGCGCCCGCACACCGATTCGCAGGAGGAGACGGTCGAGCACGTCCGCGCCCTGCTCGACGACGTCGTCGCGCGCCAGCTCGTCTCCGACGTGCCGCGCTGCATGCTCCTGTCCGGAGGCCTCGACTCCTCGGCGCTGACCGCCCTCGCCGCCCGGCAGCTCGCCGGGCAGGGCGAGCAGGTGCGCAGCTTCGCGGTCGACTTCGTCGGCCAGGCCGACAACTTCGTCCCCGACGAGATGCGCGGGACGCCGGACGCGCCGTACGTGCACGACGTCGCCGCCCTGTCGGGCACCGAGCACCGCGACATCGTGCTGTCCTCCGCCGAGCTGGCCGACCCCGAGGTCCGCCGCACGGTGATCACCGCGCGCGACCTGCCGGCCGGGCTCGGCGACATGGACGCCTCGCTCTACCTGCTCTTCAAGGCGGTCCGGCAGCACTCCACGGTGGCGCTCTCGGGCGAGTCGGCCGACGAGGTGTTCGGCGGCTACCAGCAGTTCTTCTCGCCCGTCGCCCGCGAGGCCGACACGTTCCCCTGGATCGCGCTGCGGACGGCCCGGCGGAGCGACCACGACGTGGCGACGGCCTCGATGTACGAGCCCGGGCTGCGCGGCCGGCTGGACCTCCAGGGCTACGTGAAGGACAGCTACCGCTCCGCGCTCGCCGACGTGCAGCCCCTCGAGGGCGAGACCGGGCTCGAGGCCCGGATGCGCGAGATCAGCCACCTGCACCTGACGCGCTTCGTCCGGGTGCTGCTGGACCGCAAGGACCGCACGAGCATGGCCACCGGGCTGGAGGTGCGGGTGCCCTTCTGCGACCACCGCCTCGTCGAGTACGTCTACAACGCGCCCTGGGCGCTCAAGACCTACGACGGGCGGGAGAAGTCGCTGCTGCGCGGGGCCACCGCCGACGTGCTGCCGCACTCGGTCGTGGAGCGCGTCAAGTCGCCCTACCCCTCGACCCAGGACCCGGCGTACGCCGCCGCCCTGCGGGCCCAGGGCCGCGAGCTGCTGTCGCAGGGCGACCACGCGGTGTTCGAGATCATGGACCGCGACTGGCTCGCCCACGAGGTCGCGCTGAGCGACAACCCGACCATGTTCGGCCGGGCGGGCCTGGAGCGCACCCTCGACCTCGCCACGTGGATCGAGGAGTACGCGCCGACCCTGGACCTCGCGGGCTGAGGCGCGGCCGGGACCGGCGGGGACGCACCGCGGCCGACGCCGTGCGGTGCGTCCCGCCCTGCGGCGGCTCGGCTACTGCACGATCCGGGCGTGCTCGCGGGCGTCGCCCGTGGTCCCCGGCTCGGCGAGGTACGCGTCGTGCTCGGCGTGCGCGTCCTTCAGCAGCCGCATCAGCTTGTCCTCCTCGCGGATCCGGGAGCGGTACTTCTCCGGGAGCCCGAGGATCGTCTGCTCCTCGTCGAGGAGGTCGTCGTAGATCTTCTGGCGCAGCCCGGGGTCGGCCTCGAAGTTGGCGTCGAGGTACTGCGTCGCGTGCCGGCGGGCGCCGGAGACCGCGTTCTGCGCACGGCCCTTGGGGCTCACGAGCGAGGCGACGACGGTGACGACGAGGACGCCGATGATCACCGAGAGCGACACCGGGGTGCTGATCTCGACCACGTCCACGTGCTCGCCGTCGTTGATGAACGGCACGTTGTTCTCGTGGAGGGCGTGCAGGATGAGCTTCACGCCGATGAAGCCGAGGATCGCCGCGAGGCCGTAGCTCAGGTAGATCAACCGGTCGAGCAGGCCGTCGATGAGGAAGTAGAGCTGGCGCAGGCCCAGCAGCGAGAAGGCCGTCGCGGTGAAGACGATGAAGACGTTCTGCGTCAGGCCGAAGATCGCCGGGATCGAGTCGAGGGCGAAGAGGATGTCGGTGCCGCCGATGGCCGCCATCACCAGCAGCATCGGGGTCATCACGCGCTTGCCGTTCTCGACGGTGAACAGCTTGTCGCCGTCGTAGCGGTCGGAGGTGTGGAAGAGCCTCCGGGCGACCCTGATCATGATGTTGTCGGCCTCGTGGCCGTCCTCGCCCTGGGACTTGATCAGGTTGCCGGCGGTGAGCAGCAGGATCAGGCCGAACAGGTAGAAGACCCAGGCGAAGCTGTTGATCAGCGCGGCGCCGAGGAAGATGAAGCCGGTCCGGGCGATCAGCGAGAAGACGATGCCGAAGAGCAGCACCTTCTGCTGGTCGGCGCGCGGCACCTTGAAGCTCGTCATGATGATCAGGAAGACGAACAGGTTGTCGACGCTGAGCGCCTTCTCGGTGATGTAGCCGGCGAAGTACTCACCGCCCGCCTCGCTGCCGCCGAGCACCAGCACGCCGACGCCGAAGAGGATCGCGATCCCGACGTAGACGGCCGACCAGCGGGCGGCCTCGCCGAGCGAGGGGGTGTGCGCCTTGCGCACGTGGAAGATGAAGTCGAACAGCAGCAGAGCCACCACGAAGGCGATCGTGAGGGTCCAGGCGAGGGGTGAGACGTCCATTCGGGGCGCTTCTCCTGTCGGTGGGCCGGGAACGGGCGAGAACCTCAAGGATAGTGGCTTTTCGGGGCCCCGGTTTCGCCGACGGGAGGGGCAGGGCGTAAGGTGCCGCCTTTCCATTGCCCGGCTTCCTAGTCCGGGTCACGATTTCCTGACGACGACGTCGAGGAGGACCGCGTGGGGTTGAGCCGCCGGGGGTTCCTGGCCGGGGCGCTGGGCACGACGGCCCTGGCCGCGACCGGGTGCGCCGGGACCGTGGCCAAGCCCGGCGACCTGTCCCGGCTGCGCATCATGGCGCCGGCGAGCCCGGGGGGCGGCTGGGACACCACCGCCCGCCTGCTGCAGCGGGTGATCCGCTCCGCCGGCCTGGCCCGCAACGTCCAGGTCTTCAACGTCGAGGGCGCCGGCGGCACCATCGGGCTCGGCCAGCTCGCGCGCGAGAGCGACGACGCGCTGCTGATGATGATGGGCCTGGTCATGGTCGGCGCGATCGAGACCAACGAGTCCCCGGTCGGGCTGGGCGACGTCACGCCGGTGGCCCGGGTCATCGGGGAGCCGGAGATCGTCGTGGCGCCGGCCGCCAGCCCGTACGCCTCGCTGGCCGAGTTCGTCGAGGCCTGGCGGAAGGACCCCCGCTCGCTGCCGATCGCGGGTGGTTCGGCGGGCGGCACCGACCAGGTGCTCGCAGGGCTGCTGGCCCAGGCGGGCGACGTCGACCCCAAGCAGATCAACTACATCGCCTACTCCGGTGGCGGGCAGTCGCTCGCCGCCCTGCTGGGCAACCAGGTCGCCGCCGGCATCTCCGGCGTCGGCGAGTACGGCGAGCAGGTGCTCTCCGGCGACCTCAAGGGGTGGGCCGTCTCGGGGGAGAGGCGCTCCGCGCAGGTGCCGGACGTCCCGACGCTGACCGAGGCCGGCTTCGACCTGGTGGTGTCCAACTGGCGGGGGCTGATGACCCACCCGGACATCTCAGAGCAGGCACTGGCCGACCTGACCGAGATCGTGCAGCAGGCCCACGACACGCCCGAGTGGCGCGACGTGCTGGCCAAGCAGGGCTGGGACGACGAGTTCCAGACCGGTCCCGACTACGGCCGTTTCCTGGCCGCCGAGGAGCAGCGGGTGGGCGAGATCCTGCGCGAGATCGGGCTCGTGTGAGCACCGCCGAGCCGGCGGCCACGCAGCCCCGGACGCCGCCCCCCTCGGAGGTCGTCGCACCGCCGGAGCGGCCGCGCAACTGGGGCGAGCTCGCGCTCGGCGTCCTGCTGGCGCTGCTCGGGGTCTACCTGGTCGTCGGGGCCGGCAGCATCATCGTGCCCGGGTCCTCGAACACGGTCGGCCCGCGCTTCTTCCCCTACCTCGTCGGGGCCGCGACGATCGTCGTCGGCGGGATGCTCGCGGTGCGCGTGCTGCGCGGCGACCAGGGCCCGGAGGAGGGCGGGGAGGACGTCGACCCGGACGCGCGGACCTCGTGGCGCTCGGTCGGCACCATCGCGCTCGCCTTCCTCGCCCACGCCCTGCTGATCAACGTGATCGGCTGGCCGCTCGCGGTCACCCTGATGTTCGGGGCCGTGTCCTGGAGCCTCGGGGCGCGGGGGATCGTCCGGCCGCTCGTGGCGGGCGGCATCGTCTCGGTGGTCGTCTGGCTCGTCTTCGTGAAGGCGCTCGGCGTGCTGCTGCCCGGCGGGATCCTGCTGGAGCTCGCGACGGGGTGGATCGGCTGATGCTTCTTGCGGGGGTTCCAGGGGGTCGTCCCCCTGAGGAGGTAGGACACTGATGGAGGCCTTCAGCCAGCTCATGCAGGGCTTCGCCGACGCGGTGACGCCCCTGAACCTGCTCTTCGCGCTGATCGGGACGCTGCTCGGCACCGCCGTCGGCGTGCTGCCCGGCATCGGCCCGGCGATGACCGTCGCGCTGCTGCTGCCGATCACCTACGTGCTCGAGCCGACGAGCGCGTTCATCATGTTCGCCGGCATCTACTACGGCGGCATGTACGGCGGGTCGACGACCTCGATCCTGCTCAACACCCCCGGCGAGTCGTCCTCGATCATGACCGCGCTCGAGGGCAACCTGATGGCCAAGGCCGGCCGCGGCGCCGCCGCGCTCGGGACCGCGGCCATCGGGTCCTTCGTGGCCGGCACGATCGCCACCCTCGCGCTCGCCTTCCTCGCCCCGGTCGTGGTCTCGCTCGCGGTCGCCATCGGGCCCGCCGACTACTTCGCCCTCGCGCTGCTCGCCTTCGTCGCGGTCTCCACGGTGCTCGGCGCCTCGCCGCTGCGCGGCCTCGCGTCGCTGTGCATCGGGCTCTTCCTCGGCCTCGTCGGCACCGACCTGCTCACCGGCCAGCAGCGCTTCACCCTCGGCGTCCCGCAGCTGAGCGACGGCATCGACGTGGTCGTCGTGGCCGTCGCCCTCTTCGCGGTCGGCGAGGCCCTGCACGTCGCGTCGCGGCTGCGGCACGGGCCGGTCCGGGTGATGAGCACGACCGGGAGGTTCATGACCCGCGAGGACCTCCGCCGCTCCTGGAAGCCCTGGCTGCGCGGGACCGCGTTCGGCTTCCCCTTCGGCGCGCTGCCCGCGGGCGGCGCGGAGATCCCGACCTTCCTCTCGTACGCCACCGAGCGCCGCCTGACCAAGCACCCGGAGGACTTCGGCAAGGGGGCCATCGAGGGCGTCGCCGGGCCCGAGGCGGCGAACAACGCGGCGGCGGCCGGCGTCCTGGTGCCGCTGCTGACCCTCGGGCTGCCGACCTCGGCCACGGCCGCGATCCTGCTGGCCGCCTTCCAGGGCTACGGCATCCAGCCCGGCCCGACGCTGCTGACCACCGAGTCGGCCCTCGTCTGGACGCTCATCGCGTCGCTGTTCATCGGCAACACGATGCTGCTCGTGCTCAACCTGCCGCTCGTGGGCGTGTGGGTGAAGCTGCTGAAGATCCCGCGGCCCTACCTGTACGCCGGGATCCTGATGTTCGCCTCGCTCGGCTCGTACGCGGTGAACGCCGACCCCTTCGACCTCGTGATCCTGCTGGTCCTGGGCCTGCTCGGCTTCGCGATGCGGCGCTTCGGCTGGCCGGTGGCGCCGGCCGTCATCGGCCTGATCCTGGGCCCGGTCGCCGAGACCAACCTGCGCCGCGCGCTGGCCATCAGCGACGGCGACACGAGCGTGCTCGTCTCCTCGCCCTTCAGCGTCGTCGTGCTGCTCGTGGCGGTGCTCGCCGTCGTCGGCCCGCCGGTGCTGCGCCGGTTCCGTCGTCGTCAGGAGGTGGCCGCGTGAGCGGTGTCGTGGTCGGTTACGTGCCCAGCGCGGAGGGCCGGGCGGCCCTCGCCACCGGGATCGAGGAGGCCCGGCTGCGCGGCGTCCGCCTCGTGGTCGTCAACACCTCCCGCGGCGACTCGCTGGTCGACGACCGCTACCTCGCGGGCGACGCGCTCGATGAGCTGCGGGCCGAGCTCGAGGGTCTCGACGTCGAGGCCGAGCTCCGGCAGCCGCAGACCTGGGACGACGTCGCGGAGGACCTCGACGCCGTGGCCGAGGAGCTCGACGCCGACCTCATCGTCATCGGGCTGCGGCGGCGTTCCCCCGTCGGCAAGCTCATCCTCGGCAGCGCGGCCAGCCGGATCCTCCTCACGGCGCAGCACGCGGTCCTGGCCGTCAAGGCATGACCGCGGGGCCGGGTGCGGGCGAGGACGTCCTCGCGCTCGCCCGGCTCACCTACCTCGACGACGGTCCCGACCGCTGGGCGCGCGCCGAGGCGCTGCTCGCCGAGCACCCCGGCCTGGTCGCGGAGGACCCCTTCGTGGCCGCGGCCGTCGGGGACGCCGAGGCCGTCCGACGCCACCTCCGACGCGACCCCGGCCTCGCCACCGCCACCCGCCGCGAGGACGGCTGGACGGCGCTGATGTGCCTCGCCTACGCCCGCGTCCGGCAGCGGGACCCGTACGCCACCGCGCGGTTGCTGCTCGATGCGGGCGCCGACCCCGACGCCGGCGTCCAGCTCGGCGGCCGGGTGCCGCCGTTCACCGTGCTCACGGGCTGCTTCGGCGAGGGCGAGCAGGGCCCGGGCCGGACGCCGCGCCATCCCCAGGGCGACCTGCTCGCCGGGCTGCTGCTCGAGCGTGGCGCCGACCCCCACGACGGCCAGGCGCTCTACGACCGGATGTTCGCCCGCGACGACGGCCACCTCCGCCTGCTGCTCGCGCACGGGCTCGGGCGCGGGGACGCCGGGGCGTGGCGCCGGCGGCTGGGGGAGCGGCAGGACTCCCCGCAGCGCATGGTGGCGCTGCAGGTGGACTGGGCGCGCGAGCACGGGCTCACCGACCGGCTGGCCCTGCTCGCCGCGCACGGCTTCACCGACGGCACGCCCGCGGACGAGCCCTCGCCCTGGCGCGAGCGGCAGCCGCTGCCCCCGGTCTTCGCCTCCGCGACGCCGCTGGGGGTGCGGCGGGTGGTGTCCGAGGGGGCCGACCCCGACGCCCGGGCCCACGGGCGCACCCTGCTCCACCACGCGGCCTGGATCGGCGACGTCGAGCTGGTGTCCGCGCTGCTCGAGGTCGGCGCCGACCCTCAGGTGCGCGACGACGCGCACGACGCGACCCCGCTGGGGTGGGCGGAGTGGGCGTACGCGGACGCCACCGCCGCCCTGCTGCGGCCGGTGACGCGCGCCGGGACGGGGTAGGCGCCGGCCGTGGGAGTCGTGCTGCTGCTCGCCCTCGTCCCGGTGCTCGCGGCGGCGGTGTCGGGCGCGGTCGCGGCGCTGCGGCCACCCGGGGTCCGGCTCACCAGCGGGCTGCAGCACTTCGCCGCCGGCGTGGTCTTCGCGGCCGCGGCGATCGAGCTGCTGCCCGGGGTGCTGGAGCGCTCGCCCCTCGTCGCCGTCGTCGGCTTCGCGGTGGGCATCGCGGTGATGTTCGGCTTCCGTGCGGTCGGCGAGCGGCTCGAGGAGCGGCGTGCGACCTCCGGGCGCGCCGGGCTGCCGATCGGGCTCGCCGTCGCGATCGGCGTCGACTTCTTCATCGACGGGCTGATCCTCGGTGCCGGCTTCGCGGCCGAGCAGCGGGTCGGGGTCCTGCTCACGGTCGCGCTGGCCGTGGAGTACCTGTTCGTCGGTCTGTCGCTGTCGGCGAGCCTGGCCGGCTCGGTCACTCGGCGCTTCGTGGCGCTCGCCCCGGTCGTGCTCGCGCTGCTGACCGTCGTCGGGACCGCGCTGGGCGTGGTGCTGCTCGCCTCCGCGAGCCCGTCCGTCCTGGCCGGCGTCCTCGCCTTCGGCGCGGTCGCCTTCATGTACCTCGCGACCGAGGAGCTGCTCGTCGAGGCCCACGCCAAGGGCGAGACGAGCATCGGCAGCGTCGGGTTCTTCGTCGGCTTCCTGATCTACCTCGTGCTCTCCGAGCTCGTCTGACCCGCCCGCCCGCTCACCACAGGGCGCGGTGCTGCTCCATGACGCCCCAGGCATGCTGGACCACCAGGCCGCCGGGGAGGGTGCCCGTGAAGGTCCCGAAGGGCTGGCGGTAGGCCGACCTGATCACCAGGAGGTCCACCACCTTGGCGCGCTCGGCCTCGGCGTGGAAGCGCAGCTCACGACCGTCGGCGAAGCGCACCCACGCCAGGTCGGGGGCGAACACGACCGGGCCGAGCGGGCGGGGCACACCGTCGACCCACAGGGTGTTCTCCACGTCGGGCAGCGTGTCGTTGAGGCCGACGATGACGCTCCACGACACCGTGCGACCGTCGTCCACCACCGCCGTCCCACCGCTCCACCACCACCGGGTGAGCCGCGGGTGGTAGCCGTCGTTGTCGTCGACGAGCGCGTGCCCGTCCAGGTGGTGCTCGCGCCCGCCGAGGCGGAAGGTCCCGCGGGCCGGCACGAGCTGCTTGCGGGTCCAGGTCCAGGCGTGCCCGACCGGCGTGACGACCTCGACGGCGCTCGACGGGCTCTCGTCGAGCGCGAGGTCGAGCTCGGCGCCGCGGTCGGCCACGAGCACCCGGCCGGGCGGCAGGTGCACCCGTCCCGCCCGCAGGCGCGTGTGCTCGTGGAGCACGCGGCCGTCCCGGTCCCACACGCCCCAGAACTCCTGGGCCACCGGCCCGACGTGCACGCGGGCCGCGCAGACCAGGTGGTCGGCGCTGAAGAAGCCGACGTAGCGCCAGTGCTTGCGCAGCCGCCAGCGGTCTAGCAGCGGCGCGGTGCGGGGCGGCAGCGGTAGGTCGTCGGGCCGGTCGCTGCCGTCGCCGCGGTAGCCGACCGTCCTACGTTTCCCCCGGTCAGGCACAAATCCCCCCGCCGACACGCCTCCGACCGGGTGCAGACCAGCAGTGCCAGTGGTCTAGGTTTCTCGTCACCATCCGCACCACCCAAGGAGCAGTCGTGAACAGAGGTCTCATCGGAACGATCATCGGCATCCTGGTGATCATCATCCTCGTGATCGTGATCCTGCAGCTGACCTAGGCCGCGTCTCCCATTCCGACGGGTGCTGGCGCGGCCCGCGCCCGACCGGGCGGTGCCGGCCTCGCTCGGCGCAGCCCGCTGCGATCTCGCTCCTCCGGATGGCCGGACCGGGCGCGGCTGCCGCGCCACCACCTGCCGGAACTGAGAGAAACGACCTAGCTCGGCGCGCTGCTGCTCACCGTGCGCGCTGGTCGAGCACGATCTGCACGACCCGGGTGAGCTCGGGCGTCAGGTCCTGCTCGGGCACGGTGAGCTCGAAGGACCGGCACGCGACGGTGTAGGTGAACCGGTCGGGCTGCGGCTCCGAGCGGCCCAGGTCGGACACGCTGATCTGGTCCAGGAGGCGCCGCAGCTCGGTCCCGGCCGGGTCGTCGGTGAGGCTGAGCTGGGCGAACTGCGAGGCGCCCGTGAAGCCGCCCGAGCGCCGCACGGCGACGACGTCGTCCCCCGGCTGGCCGGGCAGCGACGGGACGCCGGCCGATCCCACCGGGTCGGGCGCACCGGCCGGAGCCTGCGGCTTCGCCGACGGGCTGCCGCCCCCCGGGCCCGCGGGAGCCGGACCACCGCTCGGCGGGGTCTGGGCCGCGACCGCCTGGGTGCCGCGCGCGAGCCCGACCTGCTGCCAGGCCTCCCGGACGTGGTCGGCCACCGAGGTGTCCTCGGGGTAGAGCCGGGCGGCCGCGTCCACGGTCGCGGCCGCGAACCCCTCGAAGTCGGTCGAGGGCGTCACCGCCCCGCCGGTCAGCGCCGCGTACCAGACCTGGCCGGCCTTCTCCCAGCTCGGTCCGCCGATCGCGCGCGCCGCGAGGGCGAAGGCGCGGTTGGGGATGCCCGAGTTGAGGTGGACCCCGCCGTTGTCCTCCTCGGTGTCGACGTAGTCGTCCATGCTGCCGACCTGCGGGTCGCGCCCCAGGCGGGGGTCGTCGTACGCGGTGCCCGGCTCGAGCATCGAGCGCAGCGCGGTGGCCTTGACGTCGGGCATGAAGAGCCCCTGCCCGATCAGCCAGTCGGCCTGCGAGGCGTCCTGTCCGAGGGAGCGCTGCTTGGCCAGCGAGGCGAAGACGTCGCTCACGCTCTCGTTCAGCGCGCCGGACTGGCCCTGGTAGGTCAGGCCGGCGCTGAACTGCGTGACCCCGTGGGTGAACTCGTGCGCCGTCACGTCGAGCGGCTTGGTGAAGCGGTCGAAGACCTCGCCGTCGCCGTCGCCGAACACGAGCTGCTCGCCGTCCCAGAACGCGTTGTCGTAGTCGCGGCCGTAGTGCACGGTCACCGTCAGCGGCGTGCCCCGGCCGTCGACCGACGGACGGTCGAAGACCTCCGCGAAGAGGTCCCACGAGACGCCGGAGTGCGCGTGCGCCTCGTCGACGGCCGCGTCCCCCGTGGCTGGGTCGTCCTCGTCGCGCGCCCGGCGCCCGGGCAGCTCCTCGGCGCCGCCGGCGTCGTAGACCACGCGGTTGCCGCCCGTGTCCGGGACCGCCGGGGCCGTGGTCGCGGTGGCCGCCTCGCGGCGCGAGCGCATCCGCTCGTCCACGGCGAGCGTGTCGCGGCCGTCGGCCAGCAGGCGTCTGCCGGGGTCGCTCTCGGCGAGGCGTCGCAGCAGGTAGGGCGGGACGAAGCTGCAGCGGATCGCTTGCGGGCTTCGACGATCAGCGTCTGCGGTGGGCGTCATGGCACTACAGTGACACCCGGGTCCGACAGTCCTGGGGCGAGCCCGCTCGCCCGGTGGTGGCGGCTCCGCCCGCCGGCGGACCCGGGTCCGGCGGTGCCCCTCGCCGGAGGCGTGGACGCGTACGGAGGTGCTTGACCTCCGGTCGCGGCGGGTGAAGTCTGTCACACAACAGCGGGTCGCGTGTCAGGCGTGCCCCCGCCGTGCTGCGCCCCGCACCCTCGTCGAGCTCGGCCGAACGCCCCTCGGTCGTCGAAGCGTTTCCGGGTCGCAGCAGCAAGGGAGTCGCCCAGGTCCGAGAGAGCCGGTCGTGCACCGCACGATCACACGCGTTAGGTCAGGTACAGCACCTAACGCGATTTTGCCATGTCCGCTTCATGGCATGTCCGCTACCTGACAGTCTCTCGGCGTGACGAGCGTGCCCGATTCGCATAGCGTTCAGAACGACCCCCCAACACGGCCGTCAGTGCAAAAAAATCTCGCACTGACGGCCGAAAGCGAAAGGAATTCTCATGTTCTCCTCCTTCAACGCCCGCAAGGCCGTCCGCGTCGCCGCCACCTCCACCGTCGCCGGTGCGGCGCTGGCGCTGGTCTTCCTGGGCGCGCCGGCCGACGCGGCCACCGTGGCGAAGGCCGTCTTCCAGGGCCGCGGCTACTGATCCACCCGGCCGGCCGGCTCCGGCCGGCGAAGGCCCCCTGAGCGGGAGCCTCGACGTCGGTACGCGAAGGGCACCTCCTCCGGGAGGTGCCCTTCGTGCTGCCCGGGCTCGGGCGTCTCCCGCTAGGGGTTGCGCATCGAGTCCGCGCGCACGAGGGCGGCGCCGAGCTGCAGGCGGGTGGTCACCCCGAGCTCGTCCATCAGCTCGGCGATCCAGCGCCGCACCGAGCGGACGTTGATGCCCAGCTGGTTGGCGATCGCGTCGTCGGTGGAGCCGCTCATCATCAGCGAGATCAGCATCTGCCGGCGCGGGTCGCCGTTCAGGTAGGTGCCCGCCGTGATCGGGATGGCCGTGTCCCACACCGCGTTGAAGAGCCAGACGAGCGACTCCACGATCAGCGGGTGCCGCACGAAGCTCGCCCGCCGCTCGTGCCCGGGCATGTAGGACGGCATCGAGGGGATCCAGGCGATCTTCGCGTCGAAGAGCACGAGCTTCATCGGGACGGGCGCGGTCCGCGACTTCTCCCCGACCTGCGCGAAGAGCGCCATCTCCTTGAGCCGCTCGGGGTCGAAGCCCGGGTGGTAGACGCTGCGCTGGGAGACGCCGCGCTCCAGCGCCCGCCACTCCCCGGACTGCTCCCGCAGCTCCTCGATCGACAGCATCGAGGGCCCGCCGACGTACGGGGGTTTGTCGAACAGGCAGATCTCGTCGACGGTCTCGTTGCACAGCCGCGTGTACTCGGCGTACGACGTCTGGCCGACGAAGACCTGCACGTCGTCCTCGGTGCTGTGCGAGGCGGCCAGGATCTGGTTGTGGAGGGTGTCCGCGGCGATGGCCGCCGCCTCGATCTCGGCCACGCGGCGTGCCTTGAGGCCCTTGACCACGTCGGTGAGGGGGAGGGCCTTCCACCGGCCGCGGCCGAGGGCGACCGCGAGCCCGAGGTCGGCGAGGGTGTCGAGGTGGGTGCCGACCTGGTGCGCGCTCAGCGAGGTGCGCACCGCCAGCTCCTCGGGCGAGGTGTCCTCCAGGGCTGCGAGCACGACGTACAGCGCCTCGGCATCAGCGGGGATGCCCAACGGCTCCAGCACGGGTCGGCCCTCCCGCGTCGGCGACCAGGGTCTGGGGGAGGGATCTCCGGACCGACGCGTGCGGCTACGCTCGCAACGGCGTGGCGACGCTGCGCAGATCATGTCATAAAGAGGACAGGAGAGCGGCGTGGAGCAGCGTGCCGAGATCGGCGTGACCGGGCTCGCGGTGATGGGACGCAACCTGGCGCGGAACTTCGCCAGGCACGGGCACGTGGTGGCGATCCACAACCGCACCTACGCCAAGACCCAGGCGCTCCTGGACGAGGCGGGCGACGAGGGCACCTTCATCGCGTCGGAGAGCATGGCCGACTTCGTGGCCACGCTCGAGCGGCCGCGCAAGGTGATCATCATGGTCAAGGCCGGCCCGGGCACGGACGCCGTCATCGAGGAGCTCGCCGGGCTGCTCGAGGAGGGCGACATCATCGTCGACGCGGGCAACGCCCACTTCCCCGACACCGTGCGCCGCGAGAAGGAGCTCGCCGAGCGCGGCCTGCACTTCGTCGGCAGCGGCGTCTCCGGCGGCGAGGAGGGCGCGCTCAACGGCCCCTCGATCATGCCGGGCGGCTCGCGGGAGTCCTACGAGTCCCTCGGCCCGCTGCTGGAGGACATCTCGGCCAAGGTCGACGGCGTCCCCTGCTGCACCTACGTCGGCCCCGACGGCGCCGGCCACTTCGTCAAGATGGTGCACAACGGCATCGAGTACGCCGACATGCAGCTGATCGCCGAGGCCTACGACCTCATCCGCCGGGGCACCGGCAAGTCCCCGGCCGAGATCGCCGCGATCTTCCGCGAGTGGAACTCCGGGGAGCTCGAGAGCTTCCTCATCGAGATCACCGCCGAGGTGCTCGCCCAGGACGACGCCCGCACCGGCAAGGCCCTGGTCGACGTGATCCTCGACCAGGCCGAGCAGAAGGGCACCGGCCGCTGGACGGTGCAGAACGCGCTCGACCTGGGCGTGCCGATCACCGGCATCGCCGAGGCCACCTTCGCCCGGGCGCTCTCCGGCGGCGTCCCGCAGCGCGAGGCCGCCCGCGCGGCCCTGCCCGCCGGCACCGTCGAGTGGCACGTGGACGACCCCGACGCGTTCGTGGAGGACGTCCGCCGCGCGCTGTACGCCTCCAAGGTCGTCGCCTACTCCCAGGGCTTCGACCAGATCGCCGCCGCGAGCCAGGAGTACGGCTGGGGCGTCGACCGCGGCGCGATGGCGCGGATCTGGCGGGGCGGCTGCATCATCCGCGCGCGCTTCCTGAACCGCATCACCGAGGCCTACGAGCGCGACGAGCAGCTGCCGCTGCTGCTGGCCGACGACTTCTTCGTCGACGTCGTCTCCCAGTGCCTCGAGGCGTGGCGGCGGGTGGTCGCGGGGGCCGCGCAGAACGGCATCCCGACCCCGGCGTTCTCCTCCTCGCTCGCCTACTACGACGGCGTCCGCGCCGACCGGCTGCCGGCGGCGCTGATCCAGGGACTCCGCGACTTCTTCGGCGCGCACACCTACCGGCGCACCGACGCCGACGGCACCTTCCACACCGAGTGGGGTGCCGACCGCTCCGAGACCGCGGTCGACGGCGGCTTCACCGAGGACAAGAGCGCGCACACCGACGAGAAGAAGGTCGACCAGCCGATCTCGTGAGGTCGACCCGCCTGCCAGAGCTGCCCGGCGCGCGGCGCGCCGCCCGCGTCCACGGGCTCGGTGCGGAGGCGCTGCGACGCATCCGCAACGCCGCGTCGTCGCGCGGCTTCGCCGAGCGCGCGCGCCGGGGCGGCGAGGTGCCGGACGGCGGCGTCGCGGTCTTCTTCTGCACCGGGCCGGAGAACCTCTTCCAGCTCGAGCAGTGGCGCCTGCCGCTGGAGCACCTCGCGCGCACGCACGGCGTCTTCGTCGTCGTGGACCGCCCCGACACCGGGGAGGCCGTGCTGGCCCGCAGCACCCTGCCCGTCGCCTTCGCGGCGGGCAGCGGTGCGCTCGAGCGGCTCGTCGAGGAGCACGACGTCGCCGTGGCGCTCTACGTCAACCAGGTCGAGCGGAACTTCCGGATGCTGCGCTTCCCCGGGCCCGTGCACGTCCAGCTCGGCCACGGGGAGAGCGACAAGGCCTACAGCGTCTCCAACCAGCACAAGGCGTACGACCTCACCTTCGTCGGCGGGGCCGCCGGGCGCGACCGGCTGGGCGCGGCCCTGCGGGGCTTCGACGCGGAGGAGCGCACGGTCGGGGTCGGACGCCCGCAGCTCGACCACGCCTACCCCGGTGCGCCGGACTGGTCACGCGGCAGCGGGCTGCGGGTCTGGTACGCGCCGACCTGGGAGGGCGACCGGCCGAGCGTCGCGTACGGCTCGCTGGTCAGCCACGGCGTCGCCGTCGTCGAGTCGCTTATGTCCGACCCGGAGGTCCGTGTCGTCTACCGGCCGCACCCGCGCACCGGCCTGTCCTCGCCGGCCCACGCGGCCGCGGACCGCGCCGTCCGCGAGGTGCTCCGCCGCGACGGGGAGCGCCACCTGGTCGACGACGGCCCGTACGGCTGGCAGTGGGACTTCGCCGACGCCTGCGTCACCGACGTCTCCTCGGTGGCCTACGACTGGCTGGCCACGGGCAAGCCGCTCGTGGTCACCGAGCCGACCGCGGCGGCCGCGTACCGGCCGGCCTCACGCCTGCTCGACGAGCTGCCGCTGCTCCCCGCCGTCGACGCCGGCTCGGCGCTCGCGCTGCTCCGGGAGCGCGGGCTGGGCGCCGGCGCCGCGGGTGAGGGTCCGGCAGCAGCCCTGCTGCGCGACCTCGCCGCGTACTACTTCGGCGAGACCGCGGACGGGGCGAGCACCCGGCGCTTCGAGGCCGCCGTGGCCGACGCGCTGGCCCTGGCCGCGCGCTGAGCGGGGCTCAGAGCCCGCGGAGGAAGTCCACGTCGTCGTCCGGCGCCTTCGGGCGACGCAGCTCCCCGGCGGCCTCGCCGCGGGAGGCAGCGGTCGGGCGCCCGAAGAACAGCCAGCCCAGCGAACCGGCGAGCGGCAGGCAGATCACCGCGACCGCCCAGAGCCAGCGCGGGGCGCGGCGGACGGCGTACGGAGGGGCCTGGGCGACCTCGACCACGCAGTAGATCGTGAGCAGAGCCACGATCACCAGCGGGAGGAAACGCCCCATGGCCCAAGAGTATGCGTGGGGTCCCAACCGTGGGCAAGAGTCGTCGGAGGCCGTCCCGCGCGGCTCGTCGGAGCCCCGGCCCGGCCGTCCTAGGCTGGTCCGATGCTCACCGAGCGCCCCGCCCGGCCGACGATCGCGCAGCTGCGCGAGGTGACCCAGCCGCCGAGCGTCCGCACCCGCGCCGGCGCCGAGCACTGGGTCGCGCACCTCTACCTGCGCGACCTGTCGCCCTACCTGACCCGGCCGCTGCTGCGGCTCGGCTTCTCCGCCGACGCCGTCACGTGGCTGATGATCCTGTGCGCCGCGCTCTCCGCGGTCTCCACCGGCTGGCCGACGCTCGCGGGCGCGATCGGCGTCGTCGTGCTGGCCCAGCTGCAGCAGCTGCTCGACTGCTGCGACGGCGAGGTCGCCCGCTGGCGCCAGACCTCCTCGCCCCGCGGCGTCTACCTCGACCGGGTCGGGCACTACACGGCCGAGTGCGGGATCGCCGTCGCGCTCGGCGTGCGGGCCAACGGCGGCCCCGCGCTGGACGGAGTGTGGATCAGCGCGGGCCTCGCGCTGGGCCTGCTCGTCTGCCTCAACAAGGTCGAGAACGACCTCGTCCACGTCGCGCGGCACTACGCGGGCATGACGCAGATGGCCGACGTCGAGAGCGTCCGCGTGCCGCAGGCGGGCCTGCTGCGCACCGCCCGCCGGGCCGCGAGGCTGGTGCCCTTCCACCGGATCTTCCACTCCATCGAGATGTCGCTGCTGATCCTCCTGGCGGCCGTGGTCGACCTCTTCGTCGACGGCTGGGCCACCAAGGTGCTGCTGGTCGCGATGCTCGTCTCGGCCGTCGTCACCGTGGTCGGCCACCTCGCCGCCGTGCTCGGCTCGTCGAGGCTGCGGTGAGCGCCGCGGGGAGCGCCGGGGTGGGTTCGGGGCCGACCCGCTTCGGCGTCGTGGTGCTGACGATGGGCAACCGGCCCGACGACCTGCGCGCCGGGCTGGAGTCGCTGCTGGCCCAGCGCGACGTCGAGCTCGACGTGGTCGTCGTGGGCAACGGCTGGCAGCCGGTCGACCTGCCCGACGGCGTCCGCGCGCTCGGCCTGCCCCGCAACCTCGGCATCCCCGCCGGGCGCAACGCCGGTGTGCCCGAGGTGGCCGGTGACCTGCTCTTCTTCCTCGACGACGACGCGGAGCTGCCCCGCGACGACGTCCTCTCGCGGATGGCGGCCCAGTTCGCCGCCGACCCGACGCTCGGGCTGATCCAGCCGCGGGTGGTCGACCCCGAGGGCCGCGAGGCACCGCGTCGCTGGACCCCGCGCGTCCGGGTCGGCGATCCCGGTCGCAGCAGCCCGGCCATGAACGTCTGGGAGGGCGCGGTCGCGATGCGGCGCAGCGCCTTCGACTACGCCGGCGGCTGGCCCGAGCCCTTCTGGTACGCCCACGAGGGCGTCGAGCTGGCCTGGCGGGTGTGGGACGCGGGCTTCCACGTGCGCTACGACGGCAGCATCGAGGTCCACCACCCGGCGATCCAGCCGACCCGGCACGCCGAGTTCTACCGCTATCAGGCCCGCAACCGGGTCTGGCTCGCGCGCCGCAACCTGCCCGCGCCAGTCGGGGTCGCGTACGTCGCCGCGTGGGCCGCGATCGGCGGCAGCCGGCTGCGGACTTCCGAGGCGGTGCGCGAGACGCTGCGCGGCTACCGCATCGGCCTGCGCGACGACGGCGGGGAGCGCCGCCCCATGTCCTGGCGCACCGTCTGGCGCATGACGAGGGCCGGGCACCCGCCCGTCCTCTGACCGACGCCCCCTGAGCCTGACGAAGGGCCCCGCGGCCAACGCCCCCTGAGCTTGTCGAAGGGCCGCGAAGCGGTCGGCGTCCCTGGCTCGAGCGGGGCTGTCTCCCCCCGCCACCCCACGGCAACGCCAACCACTTCGTGGCCCTTCGACAGGCTCAGGGAGCGTCCGCGCACTACGCCTAGGGGCCGCCGCGCCAGTGGTCGATGCGGCGGTGGTCGGGCTTGAAGCCGTTCTCGACGCCCCAGAGGACGGCCTGCGTACGGTTGACGGCGCCGATCTTGCGGTAGGCCGACCGGATGTAGGACTTGACCGTGTTGATGCTGAGGTAGGTCAGGCCGGCGACCTCCTCGTTGCTGTGGCCCTGGGTGATGAGGGCCAGGACCTCCGACTCCCGGTCGCTGAGGCCGCGGCTGCGACCGGGCCAGTCCGAGCCGCTAGCCGGGCGGGCGCGCGGTGGAGGTTCGCTGACGACCATCTCCCCGGCGTGCACCGCCTCGAGCGCCGAGACGAGCCCGGCGGCGGACAGCGACTTCGACAGGTAGCCGTGCACGCCCTGCTTGCGGGCGCGCTCGACGAGGTCGGGGTGGAAGTTCCAGGTGTAGACGACCACGCGGCGCGCGTTCGGGTTCTCGACGAGCACGCGGACCTCGTCGCGGTCGGACTCCGGCTGGCCGAAGGAGTCGTAGAGGACGACGTCGACCTCGTCGTGCAGCCCACGGTTGGTGTCGATCTCGGCGATGACGACCCGTTCCGGGAACTGCCCGAGGATGTTCGCGACCCCCAGCACGACGACGTCGTAGTCGTTCACGAGGGCGACCGTGATGGGTCGCGTCCTCGTCGTCGTCGCGCTCGTCATGCGCCGACCGTACACCCGCAGGGATGTACCAGCCCCGGGTTCACCGGTGGTCTGATCGATGACGGAGGGCCGGAACGTCTCCGGCCCGAGCCGCTCGCAACGGCAGATCTCGAGGAGGAACATCGTGGAGATCATCGGCGTCATCGTGGCCGGCATCGTCATCGGCCTGCTGGGCAAGTTCGTGGCCCCCGGCAACCGGGACAACATCCCGCTCTGGCTGACCATCCTGTGCGGCATCGGCGGTGTGGTCATCGGCTGGTACGTCTACGTCGCCTTCGGCGGCAACGGCAGCCCCGGCATCGACTGGACCCGCTGGCTCGTCGCCGTGCTGGTCGCGGCCGTGCTGGTCGTCATCGCCTCCGCGCTCACGGGCCGGTCGCGCACCAGGACGACCGTCTGAGACGTGCCTCCGCCCCTGGGTCGACGGTCCGTGGGGGGTCGTGAGGCAGGGGCCGGCGCGGCGTGGACGCGCCCGGAGCGTCGAGGACGGTTCGCGCAGGCGGCTCTCACCGGGGGGTGGGGGTCGCCTGCTGCGTCCTCGAGGGGGCGTGCGAGGGCAGGAACGGTCGGGCCGCGTGCGCGCGACGTGGCACGATCGCGCGGTGACGATCACGGCGGCGGCGGACGGATCGGCGCTGGGCAACCCCGGACCGGCGGGCTGGGCCTGGTACGTCGACGACGAGCACTGGGCGAGCGGCGGCTGGCCGCGGGGCACCAACAACATGGGCGAGCTCAAGGCCGTGCTCGACCTGCTCCACCAGACGGCCCACCTCGACGACGACCTGCTCGTCTACTGCGACAGCCTCTACGTGATCAACACCGTCACGCAGTGGATGAAGGGCTGGAAGCGCAAGGGCTGGCGCAAGAAGGACGGCAAGCCGGTCCTGAACGTCGAGCTGGTCAAGGCGCTCGACCAGGCCCTGGACGACCGGGTCAACACCGACGTGCGCTTCGAGTGGGTCAAGGGCCACGCCGGCCACCCGCTC
Organism: Microlunatus sagamiharensis; assembly: GCF_900105785.1. Lineage (NCBI taxonomy): Bacteria > Bacillati > Actinomycetota > Actinomycetes > Propionibacteriales > Propionibacteriaceae > Microlunatus > Microlunatus sagamiharensis. The sequence continues at coordinate 3,212,906 of NZ_LT629799.1, read as the reverse complement.
AACGAGGCCGCCGACCGCCTGGCCGTGGCCGCCTCCACCGCGTTCCGCGAGCGGCGCGAGCCCGAGCCCGGGCCGGGCTTCGAGGGCGCGGCCGGCGCTCCTGGCTCCGCGCCGGACCCCGGGCCCGAGGCGCTGCCGGCCGACGACGACCTGTTCTCGGTCTCCGGCGACACCCCCGCACGGGCCGCGGGGAGCTCCGCCGCGGCCCCGGCGGTCGTGATCTCGACCGGGGACGACCTCGACGAGGTGGTCGCCCTCGAGCGCGCCCTGCTCAGCGACCGGGTCCGCTCCGAGCGCAGGGCCGTCGACGCGCTGCTGGACCCGGCCTGGACCGAGATCGGGGCGTCGGGGCGGCTCTGGACGCGCGAGGCGATGCTCGACGTGATCGCCCCGCTCGACGACGTCGAGCTCGAGGTCGTGAGCGTCGACCGGCTCGCGGCCGACCTGGTGCTGCTGGTCTGGCGCAGCCGTACGGGTGACCGCTCGGTGCTGCGCAGCTCGCTCTGGGTGCGCTCGGGCGGACGCTGGCGCCAGCGCTTCCACCAGGGCACGCCGGAGGCCGGCCGTGCGCGGTGACCCCGGGGGCCGCCAGGACCGCCGCTGGCTCGACTGGGCGCTGACGCAGGTGGAGGCCGACAGCAACCGCAGCGCCGACACCCACCTGCACGTCTTCCCGCTGCCGCCGGAGTGGGGCGTCTCGCTCTACGTCAAGGACGAGTCGGTGCACCCGACCGGCAGCCTCAAGCACCGGCTCGCGCGCTCGCTCGTGCTCTACGGGCTGTGCAACGGCTGGATCGAGGAGGGCACGACGCTGGTCGAGGCATCGTCGGGCTCGACGGCGGTCAGCGAGGCCTACTTCGCCCGACTGCTCGGGCTGCCCTTCGTCGCGGTGATGCCGGCGACCACGGTGCGCGAGAAGTGCGAGCTCATCGAGTTCTACGGCGGGCGCTGCCACCTCGTCGACGACCCGGGCACCATCTACGCCGAGGCCGAGCGGCTCGCCGCCGAGACCGGCGGGCACTACCTCGACCAGTTCACCTACGCCGAGCGGGCGACCGACTGGCGCGGCAACAACAACATCGCGGAGTCGATGTTCGCCCAGCTCCGGCGCGAGCCGCACCCGGTGCCCGCGTGGGTCGTGGTCGGTGCCGGGACCGGCGGGACCAGCGCCACCATCGGGCGCTACCTCCGGCTCAACCAGCTGCCGGCCTCGCTGTGCGTGGTCGACCCGGAGGGCTCGGCGTTCGAGCGCTCGTGGCGCACGGGGGAGCTCGACGTGACGGCCCGCGGCTCGCGGATCGAGGGCATCGGCCGCCCCCGGGTCGAGCCGAGCTTCGTCCCCGAGGTCGTCGACCGGATGGTCGCGGTGCCCGACGCCGCGTCGGTCGCCGCGATGCGCTGGGGCACACGGCACCTCGGCCGGGTCGTCGGCGGCTCGACCGGGACGAACCTCTGGGGCGCCTGCCAGCTCGTCGCCGAGCTCGTGGCCGAGGGCCGGCGGGGCAGCGTCGTCACCCTGCTGTGCGACGACGGCCGCCGCTACGCGAACAGCTACTACGACGACGCCTGGGTCGCCTCGCGCGGCTGGGACCTCGCGCCGCCGACGCGGACGCTCGAGCACTTCCTGGCCACCGGTGAGTGGTCCGACCCCGTCTGACCTCCTGCCCCGGTCACCGGGCCCGCGGCTGCGTGGGTCAGGAGGCGATGGCGACGGTGACCGTGTCGGTGGCGACCTGCTTGGTGTAGACCTTCGACTTCGGCTTGTTCGGCGACAGCAGCTGGTAGGTGAAGGTCAGCGTCACCGACTGCGCGCCGGCCGGGAGCTCCGGCACGGTGAAGACGTTGCCGTACGAGTTGGGCTTCTTGATCAGGTAGCCGGGCGAGACCGTCGCGCTGTCGACGATCGGCGCCGGGGCGGCGAGCGGCCCGTCCGGTCCGGTGACGTCCATCCGCACGTCGAGCTCGGCGAGGTAGATGTCCTGCTTGTAGCCGCCCGGGAAGCCGGCGGTGAGCGACAGCGTCAGGGGCTTGCTCGCCTCCTCGGGCGTCCACTGGGCCATCGGCATCGTCGAGTAGTAGACGGTCTTGAGCTCGATCGCGCCCGCGTTGAGCGTGTGCTTGGCGACGCCCTTGCTCAGGTCGTTCTTGACCCGGGCCTTGACCGGCGTGGGGGTCGGGGTGGCCACGACGGTGGGCGTCGGGGCGGCCGACGGCTTCGCGCTGACCTGGGCGGCCTCCCACGGCGGGGTGCTGCAGCCGGCCGCGACGAGCAGGGCGGACACCGCGGCGGCGGCGGAGAGAGCGCGACGGAGCTTCATCGGGGGTTCCTGTCGGGGGAGGTGGAACGGCCGTCGGATCGTCCGAGAGCCGCAAGATAACACCGCTCACGCCTCGCCGGCCTGGATCCGGCGAGGCGGAGCGGCTTCCGAGCCGAGGGGGAGGGCTCAGACCTTGTATCCGCGCTGCCGGCGGAAGAGCTTGCTGATCATGACCACCGTCTGGGCGATCGTCACGACGTAGAGGACGGGCCAGCCGAGCCAGAGGATCGAGGTCTGGATCAGGATCGGCAGATGGAACCAGGTGTAGCCGAGCACGAGGAAGGAGACGCCGAGGACGATCAGGGGCGTGAGGTACGCCTTGCCCGAGCCGCGCTCGGCCTTGGCCTGCTCGGCCCAGTTGTCGACCTTGACGCGGGAGAGGAACTTGGCCCAGGCGCGCACGAAGTGCCCGGCGCGCAGCCACATGTAGATCTCCGCCGGGATACCCGTGGCCGCGAAGAGCACGTCGCGGGCGTTGCGGTTCTTCATCGAGAAGGCGATGCGGACGTTCAGCAGGATGGCGACGACCGGCGGGATCAGCCAGATGGGGCTGAACACGAAGGCGTTGATGCTGAGCGACGCGGCGAGCAGCAGCACGAACATGATGCGGGTGAAGATGTTGGTCGCCATGCCGAAGTTCTCGGCCCAGCGCAGCCGCAGGTTCGGGTGGAAGGGCTGGCCCTTGGTGTCGCCGCGCTGCCCCGGCCACATCAGGTCGATGGCGCCGTAGTTCCACTTGACCTGCTGGCCGTCGAGCGAGCGGACCGTGGTCATGCCGCCGACGTCGGCGCGGGCCTGCGCCGAGATCTTGGTCAGGTAGCCGGCCGACTTGATCTGGAGGCTGAGGAGCGAGTCCTCGACCTCGGAGTCGTTGACCCACGGGGTCTGCTGGTGGTTCTCGACCATGACCGCGCGGAGCGCCTTCATCGAGAAGATCGAGCACTGGCCGCCGAGGACCGCCATGTTGCGGCCGCGGAGCATGTTCTGCATGTTGAAGGCGGCGAACTGGGTGCGCTGGCCGGCGATGAGGAGCTTGGCGACCGGGCCCTTGATCAAGGTGTCGTCGATCGAGTAGATCGCCGAGATCCCGCCGATGCGGGTGTCGGACACGATCTCCTGCTCGAGCTTCTCGACCGCGTTCGGCGCGAGGACGGTGTCGCCGTCGACGCCCAGCAGGTACTCGGCGTCCTGGATGAGGTTGAAGCCGTAGTTGAGCGCGCCGACCTTCTTGTCGGGGTTCTCTCCGATGTCGTGGACGAAGACCTCGGTGCGCTGGCGCTTCTGGCCCTTGACCTTGGCGCCCTTGTGCGGGCCGGCGAAGGCCGCGGCCAGCTCGAAGGAGTTGTCCTTGGTGTTGTTGATGATCACGTGGATCTCGTCGGGCAGCCGCGTCTGGGCCAGCAGGCCGCGCAGCACGTCCTCGATGGACTCGGCCTCGTTGTACGCCGGGATGATCACGCCGATCCTGGGCCGGTAGGTGGGCAGCGCCTCGATGTCGGCCAGGTGCTGGTGCAGGTAGCGCGAGAGGGAGCCGCCGGTGGCCTGCTCCTGCTCGTCGGCGGCAGCAGCCGTGGCGACGGGCGTCACCTCCGCGAGGTCGGCCAGCTCGACGGTCTCGACGGTGCGCTCGGCGGCGTGCGCGGCGGTGTGCTCGGCGTCGGCGCCGCCCTGCGGGAGGTCGAAGTTGATGCTCATCGGGGTTCTCCTCGTGTCCGCCAGCCGTGTGCTGACATCAACAAGGTTCAGGTTTCAACCTTCAGGTCCTACTCAGAGAGCTGCGAGAGACAACCAGGTCTTCCTCAGCATCGACTCTCGACGGCTCAACCGTCCTGAGGCTCCTGAGAGTTCCTTGAGGTACCGCAGGAAGTCGTCAACGCCACCTCTGACACCGGTGTCGGGTCCCGGAGGCGGCTGACGCCCCGGCTCCTGGACCCCAGCCAGCGTGCGGATGACGCCCGGTCCGGTGTGCGCGACCGGTCGAGGGGTCCGTCCCCGTGGGCCACCCGGGTCTCGCGGTGGCGCTGACCGCTGGCTGCGGCGTAGGGCCCGGCGGTGCGGCTGCGGACGTGCCCAGGGTCGGTTCAGGAAGCAGGACCGTCGGATGGTCGGGCGTGCCGGACGGGTCAGGCGAGGACGAGGGCGAGGGCGCTGACGAGGGACGCGGCCAGGCCGGCCAGGCCCGTCGCCTTGAGCACCGCGATGAGGTCGCGACCGCGCGCACCGCCGAGCACGGCGCGGACCGGGCCGGCCAGCAGGAGCAGCGCCAGCAGCGCCAGCAGCACCCAGGCGGTGGTCAGCGCCGCGACGCCGACCAGCGCCAGGGCCGCGACGACGACCAGGCCGACGTAGAAGAGCCGGGTGCCGCGGTCGCCCAGCCGCGTGGCGAGGGTTCGCTTGCCCACGGCGGCGTCGCCGGCGAGGTCGCGGAGGTTGTTGGCCACGAGGACGGCGGTGGTCAGGCAGCCGACCCAGACGGCGGTCAGCAGCAGCGCCGCGTCGACGTGGCCGGTCTGGACGTAGCCGGTGCCGCACACCGCGACCAGGCCGAAGAAGACGAAGACGAAAACCTCGCCGAGGCCCGCGTAGCCGTACGGGCGCCGCCCACCGGTGTAGTACCAGGCCGCGAGCACACAGGCGACGCCGACGGCGAGGAGCCACCAGTGGCCGGTGAGCACGACCAGGGCGAGCCCCGCGACGCCGGCGAGCGCGAAGCAGGCGAACGCCGCCGCGCGCACGGTGGCCGGCCGGGCGAGGCCGCTCCCGACGAGGCGCAGCGGGCCCACCCGGACCGCGTCGGTGCCGCGGATCCCGTCGGAGTAGTCGTTGGCGAAGTTCACGCCGACCTGCAGCGCGAGGCTGACCAGCAGGGCGAGCAGCGCGACCGGGAGGTCGGCCCCGCCGGTGTACGCGGCGACGCCGGTCGCGGCGACGACGGGGCTGACCGCCGCCGGCAGCGTGCGGGGGCGAGCGCCCTCGACCCACTGGGCGGGGGTGGCCCGCGGTGCGGCGCCCTCGACGGGTGCGCTCATGTCGGCTCCTTCTCGGTGCTCGGGCCGGCCAGCTCGGTCTGCAGCCGGCGGCGGTCGACCTTGCCGCTCGGCGTACGGGGCAGCGGCACCCGGACGGCCAGCCGGCGGGGGGCGGCGTAGGCCGGGAGCGCGTCGCGCACCCAGCCCTGCAGGGCGGTGAGGGTGAGGCCCGGGTCGTCGGTCACCGCCACGACCGCGGTGCCCCAGTCCGGGTCCGGGACCCCGACGACGGCGAGCTCGGCGGTGCCGCGCCCCGGCCAGGCGTGCGCCCGCGCCTCGACCGCGCCGAGGTCGACGTTGTGGCCGCCGCTGACGACCACGTCGTCGGTGCGCCCGAGGACCTCGAGGCGCCGCGTGCCGTCGGGTCCGTCGACCCAGCGGCCGCGGTCGGCGGAGCGCAGGCGGCCGTCCACGACGGCCTCGGCGGTCAGGTCGGGCCGCCCGCGGTAGCCGGAGAAGAGGACGGGCCCGGCGATGCTGATCCGCCCGCCGTCCTGCTCGAGCCGCACGTCCACGCCGTCGAGGGGCACGCCGTCGTAGACGCAGCCCCCGCACGTCTCGCTCATCCCGTACGTGGTCACGCAGCTGACGCCCGCGTCGCGCGCCCGGCGCAGCAGCCCCGGGTCCGTCGCGCCGCCGCCGACCAGCACCGCGTCGAGCCCGGCGAGCGCGTCGACCAGGCGGGGCTGGGCCATGGCCCGGACGAGCTGCGTCGGGACGAGGGAGAGGTAGCGCCGCCCCTGCGTAAGCGCGGCGTCGGGCAGGTCGGCGAGGTCGCGGGCGAGGGGCAGCACCGACGTGCCGGCCAGGTGCGCGCGCGCGAGCACCATCAGCCCGGCCACGTGGTGGGGCGGCAGGGGCAGCAGCCAGTGCCCGGGCCCGCCGAGCCGGGCGTGGGTCGCCTCGGCCCCGGCGCGCAGGGCGGCGGCGGACAGCACGACGCCCTTGGGCTCGGCGGTCGAGCCCGAGCTGAGCACGACGACCGCGGCCTCCTCGTCGAGCGGGTCGGCCGACGCCTCGCCGGACCCGTCGAGGTGCAGGGCGGAGACGGCGCGGGCCCGCTCGACCGCGTCGTGGGGGAGCGGGGCCACCGGCGGACCGCCCTCGAGGGCGCTGGCCAGCGCGGCGACCAGCCCGCTCTCGTCGACCCCGCGCAGCCGCGAGGGGGCGCTGCCGGAGGTCACCTCGTCAGCCTAGGTGGGGTCATGGGGGAGACTCGCGGCGTGACGGGCGGTGGGCAGCGGCGGGCTGAGGTGCGCGGCTACGCCCTGGCGATGCCCGTGCGGTTCCGGGGGCTGACCCGGCGCGAGGGCCTGCTCTGGCGCGGCGCGGCCGGCTGGGCGGAGTGGAGCCCGTTCCTCGACTACTCCGGCGCCGAGCTCGTGCCGTGGCTGCGCGCAGCCGATGAGGCGGCCGACCGCGGCTGGCCGGCGCCGGTCCGCGACGCCGTCCCCGTGAACTGCACGGTGCCGGCCGTCGGCCCGGAGCAGGCCCACGCGATCGTCTCCCGTGCCGTCTCCGGCTGGGGGTGCCGCACGGCGAAGGTCAAGGTCGCCGAGCGGGGCCAGGCGCTCGCCGACGACCTCGCCCGCTGCGAGGCGGTGCGCGACGCGCTCGGCCCGGACGGCCACCTGCGCGTCGACGCCAACGGCGGCTGGGAGCTCGACGCCGCCGAGGCCGCCGTCCGGGCCCTCGACCGCTACGGGCTCGAGTACGTCGAGCAGCCCTGCTGGGCCGTCGAGGACCTGGCCGCGCTCCGGGTCCGGCTGGCGCGGGCCGGTGCGCCCGTGCCCGTCGCCGCCGACGAGTCGATCCGCCGCGCCGACGACCCCTACCGCGTCGTCGCCCTCGACGCCGCCGACGTCGCCGTGCTCAAGGTCGCGCCCCTGGGTGGGGTCCACGCCGCGCTCGAGGTGGCCGAGCGGATCGGCCTGCCCGTCGTCGTGTCGAGCGCGGTGGAGACCTCCGTCGGTCTCGCCGCCGGCGTCGCCCTCGCCGCCGCCCTGTCCGCGCTGCCGTACGCCTGCGGCCTCGCGACGACCTCCCTGCTCGACGGTGACGTCGTCATCGACCCGCTCGTCCCGGCCGACGGGGCCCTGCCCGTCCGGGCGGTCGAGGTCGACGAGGGACGGCTCGCGCAGCACCGGATGGCGACGGCGGACGAGGCGTCGTGGTCGGAGAGGCTGGCGCGGACGCGTGCGCTGGACGAGGCCGCCGGGAGCGGGCGTGGCTGACGCGGGCGCGCTGGCCGCCATCGTCGTCGCCGCGCTGCGGCAGGCCGGGGTGCGCGACGTCGTCCTGGCCCCCGGGTCGCGCAGCGCGCCCCTGGCCCTCGTGCTCTGGGCGGCCGACCGTGACGGAACGCTCCGGCTGCACGTCCGGGTCGACGAGCGCGGCGCCGGGTTCCTCGCGCTCGGCCTGGCCAAGGCGACCGGGCGGCCCGTGGCCGTCGTGACCACGTCCGGCACCGCCGTCGCGAACCTGCACCCGGCCGTCCTCGAGGCCTGGCACGCCCACGTGCCGCTCGTCGTGGTGAGCGCGGACCGCCCGGCGGCGCTGCGCTGGACCGGCGCCAACCAGACGACGCACCAGCAGGACCTCTTCGCCGGCCACGTCCGTGCCGCGGCCACGCTCGCCGAGCCCCGGGACGCGTCCTTCGAGGTGGCGCGGCTGCTGGCCGCCGCGACCGGCGTCCGCAGCCGGCTGCCCGGACCCGTCCACCTCGACGTCGAGCTCGTCGACCCGCTCGTGCCCGACCCGGCCGCGCTCGCGCGGCCGCTGCCGGAGGTCCGGCTGCCCGAGGTCCGGCCGGCCCCCGCCGCGGAACCGCTCGCGCTGGCCCCGGGACGGCGGACGGTCGTCGTCGCCGGCGACGCCCCGCCCGCGCTCGGGCGCGTCTGGGCGGACCGCGCCGCCGTGGCGTCCGTGCCGCTGCTGGCCGAGCCCTCGAGCAACGCCCGCTCCGGACCGGCCGCGCTCAGCACCTACCGGCTGCTGCTCACCGCGCTCGCCCCGGACGTCGAGCGGGTGGTCGTGGTCGGCCACCCGACGCTCTCGCGCCCGGTGCAGCAGCTGCTCTCCCGCGCCGACGTCGAGCTCGTCGTGACCACCCCGTACGCCGACTGGCCCGACCCGGGTCGCGCGGCGACGACGGTCGTCGACGACGTGGCGCTGCCCGCACCAGGACCGGCCGAGCGGGCGTGGTTCGCGCGGTGGCAGGACGCCGAGTCGCGGACGCGGGGACGGCTGGACCAGCTGCTCGACGGCTGGCCGGCGCTGACGGGGGCCGAGGTGGCGCGGCACGTCCTGGCCGCGCTGGGCGAGGACGACGTCCTGCTCGTCGGCTCGTCGAACCCGGTCCGCGACCTCGACCTCGCGCCCGTCGCCGCCCGCCCGCCCGCCGTGCACGCCAACCGCGGCCTCGCCGGGATCGACGGGCTGGTGTCGACGGCCCTGGGTCTCGCCCGGGGCTCGGGCGGTCCGGTGACCGCCCTGCTCGGCGACCTGTCGCTGCTCCACGACGCGAACGCCCTGGTCGTCGGTGCCCTCGAGGTGCGTCCCGACCTGCGCCTGGTCGTGGTGAACGACGACGGCGGCAGCATCTTCTCCACCCTCGAGCAGGGCGGGCCCGAGCACGAGGCGGCGTTCGAGCGGGTCTTCGGGACCCCGCAGGGGGTGCGCTTCGCGGGCTTCGCCGCGGCCGCCGGCGCCGCGTACCGGCGGGTCGACGACCTGGACGCCCTCGACGACGCGCTCGGCCGGCCGCCGCGCGGCGTCGAGCTGCTGGAGGTCGCGCTCGGCCGGACCGACCGGCGCGCCCTCGACGAGGCGGTCAGGGCGCTCGGCACCCGGGTCTGAGCCCGCTCTCGCCGTCGTCGTGGCCCGCCCGGGGCAGGCCGCTCGGGCGTCAGCCCGCGGCGCGCAGCCAGGCCCGCACATGCCGCGTGGCCAGGACGTCGTCCTCGTTGTAGGCGAGCACGCGCGCCTCGGCGGCCGCCCGGGCCTCCGGCTCGGGCGCGTGCACGGCGTCGGCGAACCAGCGCTGGGAGTTGAGGCCGCCCGGGTCCTCGTCGCGCCAGGCGAAGCCGGCGTGCGTCGCGACCAGCTTGAGCCCCAGGCCGCTCACCCCGAACCAGTGCTCCTTGACCACGTCGAGCAGGTCGACGAAGCCCTCCCGCGCGTACGCCGACGCCCACGCGAGCACGGGGTGCCCGGAGCGCCGGGCGAGCGCGTCAATCGTGCTCGGCTCGTAGCCGCTGTAGTGGTAGACCGCGACGCCCGGACCGGAGCCGGCCTCCTGCTCGCCCTCGACGAGAGCGCGGAGCCAGGTGAACGCCTCGACCGCGAGCGCGGTCTCGGCCTCCGAGTCGAGGTCGCGGAACGCGGCGAACGCGCGGTAGGAGCCCTCGTCCGGCCGGTCCGGACGCTCCACCCAGAAGCCCCAGAGGTAGACCCGGCCGTCGGCCGAGCTCTCGATGTCGAGGTCGACCTCGAGCGAGCCGGCGCGGACCTCGATCGGGCCCGACGTCTCGCGCACGAAGGGCACGCCGCCCTCGAGGAGGCGGGCCCGGCGCACGGCCGTGCGGAGCCGGGACTCGGCGTGGCTGCGGTGCGGCACGAGGGGCAGGTAGCGCTCGAGCAGCGCGTCGGTGTCGGCGTGCGCCAGCGCCGTCACGGTGCCGGCGTCGAGCCCGCGCAGCGCCTCGACCTCGAGGCGGTCGAGCGCGCCCCGGTCGATGCGCACGCTCACGTCGTCGTCGTCGAGCTCGGCGCGGCAGACGGGCCACCAGCGGCAGGTCGCGCACTCGCGGACCACGACCGGGGCCAGCAGCGGCTCCCCGCGCCGGGCGGCCTGCGCCACCGCCAGCCGCCGCGCGAAGGCGCCGTCGTAGCGCTCGAGCACGGTCTCGAGCCGGTAGCCGCCGGCGACCTCGGCGTCGTACGTCCGCAGCAGCGGCTCGGCCAGGTCGGCCCACACCAGCGCCCGTCCCGTCCCGGTCGGCACGTCGGTGCCCACCAGGCCGCCCCACGCCGGGCCACCGCCGAAGCCCGCCGCCTCGAGCAGCCGGTGGTGGTGGGCGAGCTCGCGCAGGTCGCGCTCCTCGGAGCGCAGCCGGAGGGCCGCGTCGCGCCGGCGGCGGGGTTCGACCGGCGCCGGCTCCTCGAAGGAGGTCCAGGCCAGCCCGGGCGCGCCCTCCTCGACGGGGTCCTGGCCGGTGCGCGGGGTCTGGAGCGCCAGCACGTGGTGCCAGACGACGAGCGCCGGGTGGTAGGTCGGGCCCTGCGGGCCGTCGGCGCCCCGGACGAGCAGGTCGGGCGTGCCGGTGCGGTGCCCGTCGTGGTCGGGCGGGAGCACGCCGCCGACGACCACGTCGACGCCGTCGGCCAGCGCGCGTCGCGTCGCCGCCACCTGGACGTCGGACCCGTCGGCGGCCAGCAGCCGCAGGTCGACGACCCGGCCGCGGCAGCGGTCGATGAGCTCCTCGAGCACGACCTGGCGGTGCCGGCGCCCGGCCTCGGCGCGCAGCGCGAGGGGGTCGTCGAACGCCTGCGGCTGGGCCGGCGGGAGCACGCTCGTCCCGTCGAAGCGGCGCTGCGTCTTCACCGGGCAGCTGCGCGCCGCGCGGGCGTCGAGCAGCAGCGGCCCGCCCCTCGTCACGGCCGGCTCCGCGACGGTGCCGGCCACCGCCTCGTCGGCCGGCTCCGTCGTCACCGGGGACGGCTCCGCGTACGCGGTCACCGCACGGCCCGGTGGAGGGCGACGACCCCGCCCGAGAGGTTGCGCCAGGCGACGTCGCGCCACCCGGCGGCGCTGATCCGCCCCGCCAGCTGCTCCTGGTCGGGCCAGGCGCGGATCGACTCGGCGAGGTAGGTGTACGCGACCGGGTTGGACGAGACCGCACGGGCGATCCGGGGGAGCGCGGCCATCAGGTACTCGGTGTAGACGACGCGGAAGGGTGCCCAGGTCGGTGAGGAGAACTCGCACACGACCAGCCGGCCGCCGGGCCGGGTCACGCGCCGCATCTCGCTCAGGGCGGCGTGGGTGTCCTCGACGTTGCGCAGGCCGAAGGAGATGGTGACCGCGTCGAAGGACGCGTCCGCGTACGGCAGCTGCAGCGCGTCGGCGGCGACGAAGGACAGCGAGGGCCGTCGCTGCTTGCCGACGGTGAGCATGCCCAGCGACAGGTCGGTGGGGACGACGGTGGCGCCGGCGGCGGCGAAGGGTTCGCTCGAGGTGCCCGTGCCGGCGGCGAGGTCGAGCACGCGCTCGCCGGCCCGTGCGCCCACGGCCTCGAGCACGGCCCGGCGCCAGGCCCGGTCCTGGCCGAGCGAGAGCACGTCGTTGGCGAGGTCGTAGCGCGCTGCCACGTGGTCGAACATGACCGCGACGTCGGCCCGGCGCTTGGCCAGGGTCGCCCGGGCTCCGGCCCGGCCTCTGGGTGCGTCTACGTCGTCGACCATGGGCAGAACTCTTCCACGGCCCACCGACAGAAACGCACGCCCGCGTCCGGGCCCGGAGGTCGGACGCTCAGAAGGTGGCGATCCCGAGGACGGGCGTCGTCGGGAGCTGCGGTGAGGTGCCCGCCGGCTCGAGGTTGATCGCCAGGCCGTCCGCAGACGCCACCGGTCCGGAGAACGACTGAGCCGTCTGCCCGCTGGCCGCGAAGGTGTTGTCGGGCGCGGGCGTGACCCCGTTCACGAGCCACAGGTGGTAAACGTCCCCGGCGGGCGGGGCCGGGAGGTTCGTGCTGACGAAGGCGGCCCGGTTCAGGCTCTTGGAGACCACGAAGGAGGCGTCGGTCCCGCTCAGCCTAACGTTGTAGATCCGTGCGTCCGGGGCCGCGAGGAGGGACGGGTCGACCTGCGGGACCGTCACGGTCGGCGCCGGACCGGCCACGGGCGGCTGGTCCTGCTGCTGGCGCACGAGGCCCCAGACGGTGCCGCCGAGGGCGAGCGCGACCACCGTGACCGCGGCGACGGCCACGGACAGCAGGCGGGTGCGTCGGCTGGCCCGGCGCAGGGCGAGCTCGTCGACGACCGGGTCGGGCGCGGCGGCCACCACGGGAGCGGCAGGCGCAGCCGGGACGGGGGTCAGGGTCGGTGCCGGTGCGGACCGCTCCTCGAGGGGCGGGAGCTGCTCGACGCCGGCGACGGCTCCGAGCACGGAGGCGCGGAGCGAGGACGGCGGCAGGGGTGCCGGCTCGGCCATCGCCAGGCCGGACACGACGTCCTGCAGCGCGGCGACCTCCTGACGGCAGGCCTCGCACGTGGCCAGGTGCTCCTCGAACCTCTCCAGCTCGGCGGCGTCCAGCGCGTCGAGCGCGTACGCCGCCGCGTCGTCGTGCAGCCCGCTCATGCCTCCACCCCCAGCACGGTGCGCAGGTTGGCAAGACCGTCGCGGATGCGCGTCTTCACGGTGCCCAGGGGGAGCTTGAGCCGTTCGGCGACCTGGCTCTGGCTGAAGCCGCCGTAGTAGGCGAGGGTGAGCGCCTCGCGCTGGATCGGGGTGAGCGCGGCCAGGCCCTTGCGGACGCGCTCGGCGTCGAGCTGCTGGGAGACGCCCTCCCAGACCTGGTCGACCTCGCGGCCGGCCTCGCTGACGGCGTAGTGCTCGTCGCGGGCGACCTCGCTGCTGACCGACCGCACGCGGTCGATCGCCCGGCGGTGGGCCATGGTGGTGATCCAGCCGTTCACCGATCCCTTGGCGGGGTCGAAGCGCGCCGCCTGGCGCCACACCTCGGTGTAGACCTCCTGGGTCACCTCGGCCGCGTGGTCGCTGGAGCGCAGCACCCGCCAGACGACGGCGTACGTCCGTGCGGAGGTGGCGTCGTAGAGACGGGCGAAGGCGTCCTGGTCGCCGGTCGCGACCTCGAGCATCAGGGCCGACAGCTGGGCGGCCTCGCGGGCACGCTCCACGCGGTGCTGCTCGGTCAGGGCGTCCGCGGACAGGCCGGAGGGCTCCGGCTCGTCGGGCACGACCTGGACGTTCATCCGGCGACGGTACCTGCTGCTCACGCCCAGCGGCCGCAGCGGCGGCGCGAGCAGGAGTGCGGACACGCGGAGACCTCCCGACCTCGGGCTGGGGACGACGAGCCGGACGGCCGTCAGCACAGGGTTCGGAAGCCTCGGGCAGAAGGTTTGGTCCCGCCGGCGAGACCGGTCGTGGCCGGCGCTGAGGCACACTTCTCCGGTGGCGAAACGCGCGACCGTGCTCAAGGTGTCCGGGCTGCGCCGTGCCTTCGGCCCCAACACCATCTTCGAGAAGTTCAACCTCGAGGTGCGCGCCGGCGAGGCGATCGCGCTGACGGGCCGCAACGGCGCCGGCAAGTCGACGCTGCTGCGCTGCCTGGTCGGGGCCGACCGGCCCGACGACGGCACCATCGAGGTCTGCGGCAACCCGATGTCGGAGACCAACCCGCAGGTGCGCCGCGACGTGGCGACCGTGATCGACGACCTCGACTTCTTCCCCGACCTGTCGGTGGTCGAGCACCTCGACCTCCTGGCCCGCGCGCACGGGATCACCGACCCCGACGCCCAGGTCGACGAGGTCCTCGAGGAGGTGCAGCTGGTGCCGCAGTCGGGCCAGCTGCCCGGCACGCTGTCCTCCGGGCAGCGACGCCGCCTCGCGCTGGCGACGGCCTTCGTGCGCCCGCGGCGGCTGCTGATCCTCGACGAGCCCGAGCAGCGCCTCGACGTCGAGGGCGTCGGCTGGCTGTCGCGCCGCCTGCAGGCCGAGCGCCAGCAGGGCCTGGCCATCGTCTTCGCCAGCCACGAGCCGACCCTGGTCGAGAGCGTGGCGACCCGCGTCGTCACGCTCGGGGCGCCGCGCGGATGAGCCGGCGCAGGGGGCAGCAGGCCACCCGCGGGTTCGAGGTCGGTCCCCGGGGCGAAACCGGGACGCCGGTCTACGCGACGACGGACGAGGTCGTCGAGCAGCCGTCGACCGGCCTGCACGCCGCCCCGGCGGAGGAGCACCGTCTCGAGGCCCGGGAGGACGTCCGTCCCCCCGACGACTCCGACGACGGCCCCGACGTCGAGCCGACGCCCTCCCCGGCGCTCCCCGCGGCCTCGCCTCGGGAGCTGCGCGGCCTGATGAAGGACTGGCGCCGCGGCCGCGCCACCCGCAACCTGGGGCAGGCGCTCAGCGACGCGTACGTCGCGGTCATCGCCGCGCTGATGCTCGGCGCGATGACCGTCAACGTCATCATCAAGGCCCAGCGCGTCGTCGCCGACTGCTCGAGCGCCTCCTGCCTGTCGGCCCGGGCGCTGCTGCCCTGGGCCGCGGTGCTGGCCGCCGTCGCGACCGCGCTCGCGGTCGCCCGGCTCTTCGGCCCGGTCCTGGCCTCCGCGGCCGAGGGCTTCTGGTTGCTCGACGCGCCGGTCTCGCGGTCCAAGCTGCTGCGCTCGCGCCTCGTCGCGGCGCTGGTCGGCGCGCTCGTCGGGGGCGCGGTGATCGGCGGCCTGATCTCCCTGCTGACCGGCTCGGGCGGGCCCGAGTCGGCCGTGTGGGCCGTCGCGACCGGGCTGTCGGCCTCCGCCGCGGTCGCGGCGTCCGCCGCCCAGCAGGGCCGGGAGCGCCACCGCCTCAGCCGGGCGGCCTCCTTCGTCTTCGGCCTCCTCGGCGTCGTCGCGCTGCTCGGCGTGGTGGGTGTCGCCGCCGACTGGTTCACGCTGCGCCTGTCCACGACGCTCGGCACCGAGATCGGCGCCGTCGTCGCCGGGCTCGCCGTCGTCCTCCTGCTCGGCGGGACCGTCCTGGCCGCCTCCCGGCTCTCGTCGATCCGCCGTACGCGGCTGGTCAGCGGCGGGTCGCTGGTCAAGGGCATCTCCGGCGCCTTCTTCGCCCTCGACATCGGGCTGGCGCGCGACATCGTCGTGCAGCGCCGCACGATGGAGGTCGGGCACGTGACGCCCAGGCGGGGCCACGGCGAGGGCCTGCAGGCCCTGACCTGGCGGGAGTGGCAGCGCCTGCGCCGCTTCCCGCAGCCGCTCGTCGCCTGGGCGGGCACGATCGTCGTCCCGTACGCGTCCGAGGCCCTCGGCCTGAGCGCGGTGACGCCGGTGTTCGGCGCGCTCGCGCTCTTCGGCGCGACGGTGCCGATGCTCAACGGGCTCCGCGTCCTGACCCGCACCGGCGGGCTCGCGCGCTGCCTGCCCTTCTCCATGGCGCAGATCAAGCTAGCGGTCGTCACCGCGCCGGCCATCCTGGCCGCCGTCTGGGCCGTGGCCGTCGGGCCGGCGTTCGCCGGGGTGGCCGGCGGTGCGGCGGGACGGACCTTCGGCGAGGCCTCGCTGATGGCCGTGGCCACCGCCGCGGCGGGCCTGCTGGCGGCGATCCGCTGGACCCAGGCCAAGGGCGTCGACTTCAGCAAGCCGATGGTCTCGACCCAGGCCGGCGCCCTGCCGCCCGGTCTCGTCACGAACCTCTTCCGCGGCTTCGACGTCTGCCTGCTGGCCACGGCGCCGATGCTGCTCGGGTTCTCCCCCCTGTGGTCGCTGGCCATCGAGGCGATCACCGCGATCGTGCTCTTCAACTCCTTCGACGCGGAGTCGATGCAGGCCAAGCAGAAGGAGGCGCAGCGGCAGATGGACCTGCAGAAGCGCGAGCGCGAGTCGCAGGCCGCGATGGCGCGCCAGCGCAAGCGCTGAGGCCCGCGGTCAGGCTGTCCGCCCGGGCGGACGGCCCACCGCGCACGGCGCTCAGGAGCGCTGCGTACCCGCCAGCCCCACCGTCGCCACCATCTCGGCGACGACCGCGCTGACCGACGTGCGTGCCGGCTCCAGGTACTGGCGCGGGTCGTTGAGCGCGGGCAGGTCGGCGAGCTTCTGCCGGATCGGGCGGGTGAAGGCGATCGTCGTGATCGTGCCGATGTTGACCTTGGTGATGCCCGCCCGGATCGCCGCGGCGATCGTCGGCTGGGGGACGCCGGAGGAGCCGTGCAGCACCAGCGGCACGGAGACCGCCTCCCGGAGCCGGGCGACCAGGTCGAGGTCGAGCTCGGCCTCGGCCGTGGTCATGGCGTGCTTGCTGCCCACCGCCACCGCCAGCGCGTCCACGCCGGTCTCGGCGACGTACTCGCGCGCCTGGTCGGGGTCGGTGCGAACGCCGTCGCCGTGGGCCGACTCGACCTGGCTCGCCTTGCCGCCGACGTAGCCGAGCTCGGCCTCGACGAGCAGGCCGTGCTCGTGGCCCCACCATGCGGCCTCGCGCGTGGTCGCGACGTTCTCCTCGTACGGCAGGGGGCCGGCGTCGAACATCACCGAGCTGAACCCGCACTCCGCCGCCCGGTGCAGCAGGGTGGTCCGGGTGACGTGGTCGAGGTGCAGCGACACGTCGACCTGGCTCGTGCGCGCCAGCACCGCGAGCGCCGCGGCCAGCGGGCCCGGGTCGTCGAGGTGGAACTTGGCGGCGTTCTCGCTGACCTGCAGGATCACCGGCAGCCCGGCCTGCTCGGCCCCGAGGACGGTGCCCTCGGCCTGCTCGAGGGTGATGACGTTGAGGGCGGCGACGCCCGTGCCCCGCGCGTACGCGTCCTGGAGCAGGGTGGCCGTGCTGACCAGGGTCATCGGCTCGTCCGGATGCGGCGGGAGGTGTGCGGGCCCGTGGGATTGATCACGGCTCGCCAGCCTAGGGGGAGCACTACCCTGGGTGCGTGAGCATCCCGTGCTCGGTGAAGTGACCCCGACCGCCCCGCGCCTGCGGGTGCGCACGGTGGCGGTGCCCGATCCCGGACCACTCGTCGCGCTGCTCCCGGAGACCGACGCGCTGGCCTGGGTCCGCGGCGGCGACGGCATGGTCGCCTGGGGCGAGGTCGTGCGGCACAAGGCCACCTCTCCCGCCGAGGCCGAGGAGTGGTGGACCACGCTCGTCGCCTCGAGCGACGAGGTCTCCGACCTCGACGTCGCCCTCCCGGGCAGCGGCCTCGTGGCCTTCGGCAGCTTCGTCTTCGACCCCGACAACACCTCGGCCTCCTCGGGCCTGGTCGTGCCGCGCACCGTGCTCGGCCGCCGGGGCGGCCGGGCCTGGCTCACCGAGATCGGCCTCGAGGCCGGCGAGCAGCGGCCCGCCCCGTGCGCGGGGCCGGTTCCGCCCGCACCGCGCGGCGTGCGCTTCGAGGGGGGTTCGCTGACGTCGGACCAGTGGCGCGCCGCGGTCTCCCGGGCGGTCGGCACGATCGCCGCCGGGGACCTCGACAAGGTGGTGCTCGCCCGCGACCTCGTCGCCACGGCCGAGTCGCGCCTCGACCCGCGCTGGCTGGTGGGCCGCCTCGGCGAGACCTACCCCCGCTGCTGGACCTACCTCGTCGACGGCCTCGTGGGCTCGACGCCGGAGATGCTCGTGCGCCTCGAGGCCGGGCTCGCGACCTCCCGCGTGCTCGCCGGCACGATCCAGCGCACCGGCGACGACCAGGTGGACCTCGCCCTCGCCGCGGCGCTGTCGCGCAGCAGCAAGGACCTGGAGGAGCACGAGTACGCGGTCGCCTCGGTCGCCGCGGCGCTGGCGCCCTTCTGCTCGGCGCTGAACGTGCCCGAGAACCCGTACGTCCTCGAGCTCCCCAACGTCCTGCACCTGGCCAGCGACGTGACCGCCGCCGTCGAGCCGGGGGTCACCGCGCTGGGCCTGGCCGCCGCGCTGCACCCGAGCGCCGCCGTCTGCGGGACCCCGACCGGCACGGCGCGCGACCTCATCGCCGCGCTCGAGCACCTGGACCGCGAGCGCTACGCCGGCCCGGTGGGCTGGACCGACGCGAGCGGGGCGGGGGAGTGGGGCATCGCCCTGCGCTGCGGGATCCTCGACGAGACCGACCCCCGCCGGATCCGGCTCTTCGCCGGCTGCGGCATCGTCGCCGGCTCCGACCCGGAGGCCGAGTGGGCCGAGGCGCAGGCCAAGCTCGCGCCGATGATCGGCGCGCTGACCACGACCCGCTGAGCGCCGTGCCCGGCACCTGGGTCGTCGTCCTCGCCGGCGGGGCCTCGCGCCGCTTCGGCAGCGACAAGCTCGCCGCCGACCTGGACGGCCGCACGCTGCTCGACGCCACCTTGTCCTCGGTCCCCGACGGCCTGCCCGTCGTCGTGGTCGGCCCGGAGCGCCCGGTCGGGCGCTCGGTCGACTTCGTCCGTGAGGACCCCCCGGGCGGCGGACCGGCCGCGGGCCTGGTGACGGGGCTGCGCGCCGCGCTCGACGCCGGGGCGGAGCAGGTCACGACGCTGCCCGGTGACGCGCCGGGCGCCGGCGGCGGGACCGGCCTCCTGCTCGCCGCGCTCGCCGACCACGACCTCGCGGTGGCCGTCGGTGACGACGGCCAGGTGTTCCCCCTGCAGCTGGCGTGCACCCGGGGCGGGGCCGCCCGGTTCCTCGCGGCGGCCGGGGACGGCGCCGGGCTGTCCCCACGTCGCCTGCTCGCGCCGCTAGACCCGGTCCGGGTGGAGGTTGGTCCGTCGGCGCTGCGCGACGTGGACCGTCCCGAGGACCTCGGCGCGGTCCGGGACCAGTGGACCGCCTAGGCCCGGGTCAGGCGGGCTGCCAGAGCTCGACCCGGTTGCCCTCCGGGTCCCGCACCCAGCCGAACCGGCCGACCCCGTCCAGCTCCTGCGTCCCGGCGTCGACCTCGGCGCCGAGCGACCGCAGCTGGGCGAGCATGGCGTCGAGGTCGGCGACCCGCAGGTTCAGCATGGTGCGCTGGTCGGGGGAGCCGAGGTAGTCCGTGCCGGCCTCGAAGGTGGCGAAGACGAGCGGGCCGGCCGCAGCCGGCCACAGCCCGTCGTCGCCGTCCTCGATCCCGAGGGCGTCGCGGTACCAGGCCCGCAGCCGCTCGGGGTCCTGCGCACGCAGGAAGTAGCCGCCGACGCCCAGCACCCGTTCCACGGGCACCAGGCTGCCAGCACCGCCTCAGGCGGTCGTCTGGGCCACCTCGGGGTCGGCCGCCCGCCGGGGGGCCGGCGCGGCCGGTCCACCGGTCCGCTTCGGGAGCACGAAGACGAGCAGCAGGGCCACGACGCTGAACGCTGCGCTGACGGCCATGGCGTCACCCGCCGCGCGGGTGAACCCCGACGCGACGGTGTCCGGACCGGTGATCTCCAGCGAGCCGAAGAGCACGCTGCCGATGATCGCGATGCCCACGGCGCTGCCGACCCGCTGGACGGTGGAGACGACGCCGCTCGCGGCGCCGGCCTCGGCCCGGTCGACCGTGGCGATGATGAACTGCGCGTTCGGGGCGATGAAGGCCCCGTTACCGAGGCCGGCGATGAACAGCGGCAGCAGCAGGTCCCAGTGCGTCAGCGTGGCGGGGTCGGCCGAGCGCAGCAGCAGCCACACCCAGACCAGGCCGACGGTGACCAGCGCGGTGCCGATGACGAGGACCGTACGGCCCAGTCGCTGCGCGAGCCGGTTGCTCTGCGACGAGGCGATGATGCTGCCGATCGCGAAGGGGATCGAGACGACCCCGGACTCGAGCGCGGTGTGGCCCAGGCCGGTCTGCCACAGGATCGAGAGGGTGAAGAAGATGCTGGTGAAGGCCGCGAAGTAGACCAGCGCCAGCACGACGCCACCGGTGAAGGAGGCGTGGCTGAACAGGTGCGGCGGCACGAGGGGGCTGGCGCCGCGACGGGTGTGGACGATCTCCCACAGGGCGAAGACCACGAGCACGACCACGCCGGCGGCGAGGGTGACGTAGGTCCAGGCCGGCCAGCCCTTGTCCTGGCCCTCGATGAGGGGGACGAGCACCGCGACCAGCCCGGCGGTCAGCAGCAGCAGCCCGACGAAGTCGATCCCGGCGCGGCCGGCGCGCTCGCGCTGGGCCGGCAGGAGCAGGGCGGCGGCGATCAGCGTCGCGACGCCGATCGGGAGGTTGACGCCGAAGACGAGGCGCCAGCCGCTGGTCTCGCCGAAGGCCTGGATGATCAGGCCGCCGACGATCGGGCCGAGGGCGGAGGAGACGCCGATGACGGCGCCCATCACCGCGAACGCCTTGCCGCGGGCCCGGCCCGGGAAGAGCAGCTGGATGTACGCGGTGACGGCCGGCACGAAGATGCCGCCGGCGAGGCCCTGGACGACCCGGAAGACGACGAGCTGGGTGTCGGATTGCGCCAGCCCGCACGCGGCGCTGGCGAGCGTGAACAGCGCGATGCCGGTGAAGAACACCCACTTGTGGCCGAAGCGGTCGCCGATGCGGCCGGCGGGGATCAGCGCCAGGCCGAAGGCGAGCGCGTAGCCGGAGATGATCCACGACAGCGTCGACTCCGACGCGTCGAGGCTGGTGCGGATGGTGGGCAGCGCGACGTTGACGATCGTGGTGTCCAGCAGGGCGATGAACATGCCCGCGAGGAGCACGACCAGGGCGCGCCAGGCCTCGGGAGGGACGGTGGCGGGCGGCGGGCCGCCCGCGAGGGTGGTGGCCGCGCGGGCGGCGGTCTGCTCAGTCATGCGGGTCCTTCGGGTGAGCGGGTGCAGCGGTGGGCAGCGGCTCGGGCGTCAGCGCCCGGGTGCGCTCGTCGGCGATGACGTCGGGCAGGGCCTCGGCGAGCGCCTCGTGCCACGCGAGCTCGGCGCGCAGCCGGTGCTCACGGTGCAGGAGGGCGTGGGTCTCGCCGAGGGAGAG
Organism: Microlunatus sagamiharensis; assembly: GCF_900105785.1. Classification (NCBI taxonomy): domain Bacteria; kingdom Bacillati; phylum Actinomycetota; class Actinomycetes; order Propionibacteriales; family Propionibacteriaceae; genus Microlunatus; species Microlunatus sagamiharensis. The sequence continues at coordinate 3,191,960 of NZ_LT629799.1, read as the reverse complement.
GTAGGGGCGGGCGTGGGCGTTCTGCCGCTCGGTGTCCTCGAGCAGCCGGCGCAGCGCGGCCAGCCGCGCGGCGAGGGCGTCGGGCAGCTCGTCGAGCCGGGTCGGGTCCGGCCGGCTGAGCGCGAGGTCGAACGGGTCGGGCTTGAAGGCGACGTGCTCGAGGTGCTCGCGGTGCAGCCCGTCGAGCACGGTGCGGCCGGCGTCGGTTATGCCGTACACCTGCCGCTCGGGGTAGCCGCCCTCGCGCTCGGTGCGGACCTCAGCCAGCAGGCCCTCCGCGGCGAGCCGCTTGAGCGCTCCGTAGAGCGCACCGACGGAGAAGTCGGTCCAGAGGTGCACGTGCTCCTGCTCGGCCAGCAACCGCAGCTGGTGACCGTGCATCTCACCGCGGCGCGCGAGCGCGTCGAGGATGTAGAGCCGGATCGAGGACACGCGACTACTCTCGCATGAGTAGTCGTTCGTTGTAAAAGGCGCCGATGGGCCGGGCTGACGCTCCCGCAGACCTCTCGAGGACGGTTCTCTGCGGCTCGTCGGTCGTCGAGGGGTTCAGGGAGCAGCCGGGCGTGAACGAGCCGCAGAAAACCGTCCCGGATCGGTAACGCCGCACACCGGCGCGGCGATAGGAGTGTCGAGAGTCAGCGACTACCTGAACCCCCGAGCAGGCAGTCGCTGACTCTCGTCACGTCTGGAGCCGCTTCCGCGCCGCGGCGATGGCGCTCAGGAGAAGGGCGGGCGGTCCTCGAACGCGGCCGTCACCCGACCGGCCGTGCGCCAGGTACGCGCCACGACGTCACGGTCCTCCTCGGTCACGAGGTTGCCCATCACCCGCAGCGCGACCGTCATCAGCAGCCGCGACCGCATCCCGACCGGCCCGAGCGTCGACAGCAGGCCGGGCACCGTGATCAGCCCGGCGAGGCGCCGCGCGACGGCGAACGACGTCCCGTAGTGGCTCCGCAGCAGCGTCGGCCAGGCGCGCTCGAGGTCCTTGTCGCCGGCGAGCAGGTCGGCAGCGAACCGCCCCGTCTCCAGCCCGTAGTCGATGCCCTCGCCGTTGAGCGGGTTCACGCACGCGGCGGCGTCGCCGACCAGCAGCCAGTTGGGTCCGGACACCCCGCTCACCGCGCCGCCCATGGGCAGCAGCGCCGACGACGGGTCCTGCACGTCGCCCTCCAGCGCGAACTCCGCGCGCCGGCCGTCGGCGTAGTAGCGCATCAGGGGCTTGAGCGAGACGTTCGCCGGCCGCCTGGCGGTGGCCAGCGTGCCGACCCCGACGTTCATGCGCCCCGCCCCGAGCGGGAACAGCCAGCCGTAGCCGGACAGCAGCTCGCCCTGCTCGCCGCGCAGCTCGAGGTGGGAGGAGATCCAGTCGTCGTCGCGACCGGTCTCGACGTAGCCGCGGGCGGCGACCCCGTACGCGGTCTCGCGGTGCCACGTCCGCCCGAGTAGGCGCCCCAGCGGGGACCGGACGCCGTCGGCGACGACGAGCCGCCGGCAGCGGACCTCCACCCGTCCGTCGGCGGTGTCGAGGACGACCGCGACGACGCGGGCACCCTCGCGGACCACGTCGACGGCGCGGGCGCCGAGCAGCATCCGGGCGCCCGACTCCTCGGCCGTCCGGCGGACGCGGTCGTCGAGCTCGGTGCGCGGCACGGCGGAGCCGTGGTCGGGGAGGTGGCCGCCGGGCCAGGGCAGCTCGAGGACCTGGCCGAAGCCGTGCGCGCGCAGGCCGCGGTTGGTCACGCGCCCGCGCGCCCAGTCGCCGAGCCCGAGCCGGTCGAGCTCGGCCATGGCGCGGGGCGTCAGGCCGTCGCCGCACGCCTTGTCGCGGGGGAAGTGGGCCGCGTCGGCCACGAGCACGTCGAGCCCTCGTCGGGCGGCCCAGGCCGCCGCCGCCGAACCGGCCGGACCGGCCCCGACCACCAGCACCTCGGCCGAGAGCGGCTGCTCGCTCACGACGCTGCCTCCACGCGAGAAGTGTGCCAGCGGGCACCAGGCCCGAACCGCGTCGGTTTTTCGCGCGGCGCGCGTTGCGAAATTGAGGGCATTTGCCCTGGTCGTGGCGCTGTTCCCTTGTCGGCGCGGTCGTCGTACAGTGACGGCGGACTTCGTGAAGAAATTCACGAGCGCAGTCCGGGACTCCAGCGCAGGAGGAGAACGATGGCCGTTCTGACGACCCGACAGGGTGCGGCGACGCCGTGCCCGGGAGACGGGGTGCGCTCGTGAGCAGCGGCTACCTCGGCATCGTCATCCTGCTGATCATCTCGACCGGGTTCGTGGCCCTCACCGTCGTGACGAGCCTGCTCGTCGGCCCGAGCCGCTACAACCGGGCCAAGTACGACTCGTACGAGTGCGGCATCGAGCCGACGCCGCAGCCGGTGGGCGGCGGCCGCTTCCCGGTGAAGTACTACATCACCGCGATGCTCTTCATCGTCTTCGACATCGAGATCGTCTTCCTCTACCCGTGGGCAGTGAGCTTCGACCTGATGGGGACGTTCGCGCTGGTCGAGATGGTGCTCTTCATCGTCACCGTCTTCGTCGCGTACTTCTACGTGCTCCGCCGCGGGGGACTCGAGTGGGACTGACTCATGAGGGGGGACGACCCCCCACACCCCCGCTGGGAGCTCCTCGCTGGCGCTCGGAATTCCCGGTCTGCCCGCTCACCAACCTGGGAAGAAGTAGCTATGGGTGTCGAGGAACAGCTGCCGACCGGCGTGCTGCTGACCAGCGTCGAGAACATCTTCGGCTACATGCGCAGCGCGTCCTTCTGGCCGGCGACGTTCGGGCTCGCCTGCTGCGCGATCGAGATGATGACCTACGGCGCGCCCCGCTACGACTCCGGCCGGTGGGGCCAGGAGGTCTTCCGCGCCTCGCCGCGCCAGGCCGACCTGATGATCGTGGCGGGCCGGGTGAGCCAGAAGATGGCGCCCGTCCTGCGCCAGATCTACGACCAGATGCCCAACCCCAAGTGGGTGCTCGCGATGGGCGTCTGCGCCAGCACGGGCGGGATGTTCAACAACTACGCGATCGTCCAGGGCGTCGACCACGTCGTGCCCGTCGACATGTACCTGCCGGGCTGCCCGCCGCGCCCGGAGATGCTCATCGACGCGATGTTCAAGCTGCGCGACAAGGTCCGCAACACCCCCATCGGCCACCACGCGGTCGAGGCCGCGGAGACCGCCGAGCAGCAGGCGCTGGAGGCGCCCGCCAACCTCGAGCGCACCGGGCTCCTGCGGTGACCCCTTCGACAGGCTCAGGGAACGTGGACGGCAACGAGGACAACGCCAAGGCCACCGCGGACGCGGCCCAGGCCGAGCGCGTCACGGGCGAGTCCGACGCGAACGCCCCGGTCAAGGGCGCGGTCGCCGAGGGCGAGTCGGCCCCCGACCGCGGCACAGAGGCCGGCTCGAGGACGGGCTCCGCCGCGCCCGTCAGCACGGCCTCCACCGAGGCCGCCGAGGACCGGGCCGAGACCGACCAGGTCGCCGAGGGCGAGACGGCGATCGCGACGACGCAGGCCGACACGGAGGTGCTGCGTGTCCAGCACGGCATGTTCGGGGTCAAGGGCAGCGGCGACACCTCCGGCTACGGCGGCCTCTCGCGCGTCATCGACTTCCCGGCCGCCGGCCAGCCGCCGTACGGGGGCTGGTGGGACGACGTGCACGAGCGGATGACGTCGCTGGCCACCAACAGCAGCGACATCATCGAGAAGGTGGTCGTCCACCGTGGCGAGATCACCTTCCACGTGGTCCGCAGCCAGATCGCGACGCTCGCCCGGCACCTGCGCGACGACCCGCACCTGCGCTTCGAGCTCTGCAGCAGCGTGTCGGGCGTGCACTACCCGGGCGACGCCGGGCGTGAGCTGCACGCGGTCTACCACCTGCAGTCGATGACCTACAACCGCCGCATCCGGCTCGAGGTCAGCGTCCCCGACGCCGACCCGCACATCCCCTCGGTCGTCCCCACCTACCCGGGTGCGGACTGGCACGAGCGGGAGACGTACGACATGTTCGGGATCGTCTTCGACGGCCATCCCGCTCTGACGCGCATCCTGATGCCCGACGACTGGCCCGGGCACCCGCAGCGCAAGGACTACCCGCTCGGAGGCATCGACGTGGAGTACCACGGCGCCTCCGTGCCCCCGCCGGACCAGCGCAGGAGCTACACGTGAGGGCCGCAGCATGAGCACCCAGACGACCGGACCCTTCGCCGAGGGCAAGGCCAGGTTCGACCCGGCCGAAGCCGTCGAGGACCCCTTCCAGGCGGGTCCGAGCGAGGCGCCCGGGGCGGCCGAGGGTCACGTCTACACCGTCACCGGCCAGGACTGGGACACGATCGCCGACGACCAGGCCGAGCGCGGCGACGAGCGCATCGTCGTGAACATGGGCCCGCAGCACCCGTCGACCCACGGCGTGCTCCGCCTCATCCTCGAGATGGAGGGCGAGTCGGTCACCGAGGCCCGCTGCGGCATCGGCTACCTGCACACCGGCATCGAGAAGAACATGGAGTTCCGCTCCTGGACGCAGGGCGTCACGTTCTGCACCCGGATGGACTACCTGTCGCCGTTTAGCCAGGAGACGAGCTACTGCCTCGGCGTCGAGCGGCTGCTCGACATCGAGGACCAGGTCCCCGAGCGGGCCAGCGTCATCCGCGTGATGATGCTCGAGCTCAACCGCATCTCCTCCCACCTCGTGTGCCTGGCCACCGGCGGGATGGAGATCGGCGCGCTGACGGTCATGACGATCGGCTTCCGCGAGCGCGAGATGGTCCTCGACGTCTTCGAGACGATCACCGGCCTGCGCATGAACCACGCGTACATCCGTCCCGGCGGCGTCGCCCAGGACCTGCCCAAGGGCGGCCTGGACAAGGTCCGCGACCTCGTCGCCTGGATGCGCAAGCACCTGCCCGAGTACGCGGCCTTCTGCAACGAGAACCCGATCTTCAAGGGCCGCCTCGTCGGCGTCGGCGAGCTGGACCTCGCCGGCTGCCTCGCACTCGGCGTCACCGGCCCGCCGCTGCGCGCGACCGGCTACGACTGGGACCTGCGCAAGAAGCAGCCGTACTGCGGCTACGAGACCTACGACTTCGACGTGCAGACCTGGGACACCGCCGACGCGTACGGGCGGTTCCGAATCCGCGTCAACGAGATGTGGGAGAGCCTCAAGATCATCGAGCAGTGCGTCGAGCGGCTCGAGCGCACCGAGGGCCAGCCCGTCATGGTCGCCGACAACAAGATCGCCTGGCCGGCGCAGCTGGCCGTCGGCAGCGACGGCATGGGCAACTCCAACGAGCACATCCGCCACATCATGGGCCAGTCCATGGAGGCGCTGATCCACCACTTCAAGCTCGTCACCGAGGGGTTCCGGGTGCCGCCGGGGCAGGCGTACGTGCCGGTCGAGTCCCCCCGCGGCGAGCTCGGCGCCCACGTGGTGAGCGACGGCGGCACGCGCCCCTTCCGGGCGCACTTCCGCGACCCCAGCTTCAGCAACCTGCAGGCCATGCCCGCGCTCTGCGAGGGCTCGATGGTGTCGGACGTCGTGGTGGCCGTGGCCAGCCTCGACCCCGTCATGGGAGGTGTCGACCGCTGATGAGAGCTCCTACCTCCGTCCCGTCCTTGGCCCCGGGTCGACCACTGGTCACTTGTGGTCGCTTTAGCCCCCTCTTTTCGCCCCCTACTGACCAGTGGTCGGAGGTCGCACGTGGCTGAGCTGTTGGAACCGCGCCCGCAGACCCCGGGCGGGCACGCCGGCGGCGACGTCGGCAGCGAGGAGCTCGTCGGTCACGGCGAGATGAAGACTTACTTCGACGAGCCGAGCCTCGAGTACGAGGTGACCGAGACGCTCATCGACGACGGCGTCCGGGAGGAGCTCGCGAGCATCGCGGCGCGCTACCCGCAGCCGCGCTCGGCGCTGCTGCCGATGCTGCACCTGGTGCAGAGCGTCGAGGGGCGGGTGACGCCGGCCGGCATCGAGGCCTGCGCCGACCTGCTCGGGCTCAGCACGGCCGACGTCTCGGGCGTCGCGACCTTCTACACGATGTACAAGCGGCGCCCTGTCGGGAAGTACCACGTCGGGGTCTGCACCACCTCGCTCTGCGCGGTGATGGGCGGCGACGAGGTCTACTCCCGCCTGCAGGAGCACCTCGGCATCGGCAACGACGAGACCACCGAGGACGGGGCCATCACCCTCGAGCACCTCGAGTGCAACGCGGCCTGCGACATGGCCCCGGTCATGATGGTCAACTGGGAGTTCTTCGACCAGACCACCCCGCGCCGGGCCTGCGAGGTCGTCGACGCGCTGCGCGCCGGCGAGGAGGTCAGCGCCACCCGCGGGGCGCGCGTCGTCACCTGGCAGCAGGCCGAGCGCGTGCTCGCCGGCTTCCCGGACGGCCGCGCCGACGAGGGCCCGACGTCGGGCCCCACCTCGCAGCTCGGGCTGCGCATCGCCGGCGAGCGCGGGTGGTCCGCGCCCGACCCGGCCGACGTCCGCACCACTGACGACTCCTCGGAGGAGACGAAGTGACCGACACGCTGACCCCCGTCCTCACCGCCAACTGGGGCGACGAGCGGGCCTGGAAGATCGGCAACTACGAGCGTCGCGGCGGCTACGAGGGCCTGCGCACGGCGCTGCGGATGGAACCCTCCGAGGTCGTCTCCCTCGTCAAGGACTCCGGGCTGCGCGGGCGCGGGGGAGCGGGCTTCCCGACCGGCATGAAGTGGTCGTTCATCCCGCAGGACAACCCCAAGCCCAAGTACCTCGTGGTCAACGCCGACGAGTCCGAGCCGGGCACGTGCAAGGACATCCCGCTGATGATGGCCTCGCCGCACACGCTGGTCGAGGGCGTGATCATCTCGGCGTACGCGATCCGCGCGAGCACGGCCTTCATCTACGTCCGCGGCGAGGTCCTGCACGTCGTCCGCCGCCTGCAGCAGGCCGTGCGCGAGGCGTACTCGGCGGGCTACGTCGGCAAGAACGTCCTCGGCACCGGCTACGACCTCGACATCATCGTGCACGCGGGCGCAGGGGCGTACATCTGCGGCGAGGAGACGGCGCTGCTCGACTCCCTCGAGGGGCGCCGGGGTCAGCCGCGGCTGCGGCCGCCCTTCCCCGCCGTCGCCGGCCTGTACGCGAGCCCGACCGTGATCAACAACGTCGAGTCGATCGCCTCGGTCCCGAGCATCGTCCGCAACGGTGCGGCCTGGTTCTCCTCGATGGGCACCGAGAAGTCCAAGGGCATGACGATCTACTCGCTCTCGGGCCACGTGACCCACCCGGGCCAGTTCGAGGCGCCGCTGGGCATCACGCTGCGCGAGCTGCTCGGCCTGGCCGGCGGGATCCGCGAGGGCCACGAGCTGAAGTTCTGGACCCCGGGCGGATCGTCGACGCCGATCCTCATGCCCGAGCACCTCGACGTGCCGCTCGACTACGAGGGCGTGGCGGCGCAGAAGTCGATGCTCGGCACCAAGGCCCTGCAGTGCTTCGACGAGACGACCTCGGTCGTGCGCGTCGTGCTGCGCTGGACCGAGTTCTACAAGCACGAGTCCTGCGGCAAGTGCACGCCGTGTCGCGAGGGCACCTGGTGGCTCGTCCAGATCCTCCACCGGCTCGAGGCCGGCCAGGGCCAGGAGGGCGACATCGACAAGCTGCTCGACCTCTGCGAGAACATCCTCGGCCGCTCGTTCTGCGCGCTCGGCGACGGCGCGACCAGCCCGATCAGCTCGGCGATCAAGTACTTCCGCGACGAGTTCGAGCAGGGGATGCACACCCCGGCGTGGGAGCTCTTCCCCTACGAGCGCAGCACCGTCTTCGTCCGCGAGCCGGCAGGAGCGCAGGCATGACCGTCACCAGCACGCGGCCCGGGGCCCTCGAAGGGCTCGTCAGGGCTTGCGTCGCCACAACGGGGACGCCGACCTCTTCGAGGCCCTTCGACAGGCTCAGGGAGCGTCCCCTCGTCGACCCGACCGAGGAGCGTCGATGACCGTCACCGCCAAGCCCTCGACGGGCGACCTGGCCACGCGCGAGGACCTGGTCACGCTGACCATCGACGACGTCGAGGTGTCCGTGCCCAAGGGCACGCTCGTCATCCGCGCCGCCGAGCTGATCGGCGTCGCGATCCCGCGCTTCTGCGACCACCCGCTGCTCGACCCCGTCGGCGCGTGCCGCCAGTGCCTGGTCGAGGTGCCCGACGCCGGCAACGGCCGCGGCATCCCCAAGCCGCAGGCCTCCTGCACGCTCGAGGTCGCGGCCGGGATGGTCGTCAAGACCCAGGTCACCTCGCCCGTGGCCGACAAGGCGCAGCACGGGAACATGGAGTTCCTGCTCGTCAACCACCCGCTCGACTGCCCGATCTGCGACAAGGGCGGCGAGTGCCCCCTGCAGAACCAGTCGATGAGCAACGGCTACGGCGAGAGCCGCTTCACCGACGTCAAGCGGACCTACCCCAAGCCGGTCGCGATCTCGCCGAACGTGCTCCTCGACCGCGAGCGCTGCGTGCTCTGCGCGCGGTGCACCCGCTTCTCCGAGCAGGTCGCGGGCGACCCCTTCATCAGCCTCATCGAGCGCGGCGCGCTCCAGCAGGTCGGCATCTACGAGCGCGAGCCGTTCCAGTCCTACTTCTCGGGCAACACGATCCAGATCTGCCCGGTCGGCGCGCTGACCAGCGCCGAGTACCGCTTCCGCTCGCGCCCCTTCGACCTCGTCTCCACCCCGTCGGTCGCCGAGCACGACGCGTGCGGCTCGGCGATCCGGGTCGACCACCGCCGCGGCAAGGTGATGCGGCGCCAGGCCGGCGACGACCCCGAGGTCAACGAGGAGTGGATCACCGACAAGGACCGCTTCGCCTTCGCGTACGGGCGCGGCGACGACCGGCTGACGCACCCGCTGGTCCGCGAGGACGGCGTGCTGCGCCCGGCGTCCTGGCCCGAGGCGCTCGACGTCGCGGCCGAGGGCCTCGAGCGGGCCATGGCCGGCACGCGCGGCGAGAAGGTCGGCGTGCTCGTCGGCGGTCGGCTGACGCTCGAGGACGCGTACGCGTACAGCAAGTTCGCGCGCGGGGTCCTCGGGACCAACTCGATCGACTTCCGCGCCCGCCCGCACAGCGCGGAGGAGGCCGACTTCCTGGCCGCCGCAGTGGCGGGCACGGGCCGCGGCGTCACCTACGCCGACCTCGAGTCGGCCTCGTCGGTGCTGCTGGTCTGCCTCGAGCCCGAGGAGGAGGCCGGCGCGATCTTCCTGCGGCTGCGCAAGGCGTGGCGCAAGAAGAGCCTCGCGTCGTGGACGCTCGCCCCGTACCGCAGCCGTGGTGCGGCCAAGTCCGGCACGACCCTCGTGCCCACCGTCCCCGGGGCGGAGGCCGCATGGCTCGACGGCTGGACGGCGGCGAGCGGGGTGGACCTCGGGCCCGGCTCGGTCGTCCTCGTCGGCGAGCGGGCGGCGGCCCTCTCCGGCACGCTCAGCGCCGTCCTGCGGCTCGCCGCCCGCACGGGTGCCCGCGTCGCCTGGGTGCCGCGCCGGGCCGGCGACCGCGGTGCGGTCGAGGCCGGCTGCCTGCCCAACCTGCTGCCCGGCGGCCGTCCGGTCGCCGACCCGTCGGCCCGCGTGGACGTCGCCTCGACCTGGGGCACCGGGTCGATGCCGCGCACCGAGGGGGCCGACGGGGACGAGATGCTCGTCGCCGCCGCCGACGGCGACCTCGCCGCCCTGGTCGTGGGCGGGATCGACCCGACCGACCTCGCGGACCCGGCCGCCGCGCTCGACGGCCTGGAGCGGGTCGGCTTCGTCGTGAGCCTGGAGACCCGCGCGTCGCTCGTCACCGAGCGCGCCGACGTGGTCCTGCCGGTGTCGCTGGTGGCCGAGCGGTCCGGGACGTTCGTGGACTGGGAGGGGCGTCGACGCCCGTTCCCCGCGGTGCTCGAGAGCCCGAACGCCATGTCCGACCTGCGGATCCTCGCGGCCCTGGCCGACGCCCTCGGCAAGCCCCTCGGCTTCCGCAGGCCGGAGGCCGCCCTGGCCGAGCTCGACGAGCTGGGTCCCTGGGACGGGACGCCGGCGGCGGCGCCCGACTTCGGCGCGGCCGAGCCGGCCGGGCCCGCGCGCGACGCGCTGGTGCTGGCCACGTGGCGGATGGGCCTCGACGACAGCCGGGCGCTCGCCCACGAGCCCTACCTGGCCGCCACGGCCCGCCCGGCCGTGGCCCGGGTGAGCCCGGCGACGGCGGCCGCGTACGGGATCGGACCCGCCGACGACCCGGTCGACGACGCCGGTGCGGACGTGGTCCTGACCAACGACCGCGGCGAGCTCACGCTGCCGCTGGTGATCGAGCCCGGCATGGTCGACGGCGTCGTCTGGGTGCCGGCCAAGCCGCCGGGCCTCGCGGTCGCCGAGCACCTGGCCCTGCTGCCGGGCGACCTCGTGACCGCGGCGATCGAGCCGCGCGTCGTCGAGAGCGTCCCGCGACGAGCGCTGAGGACCGAGCCGGTCACCGGCATCGACGAGGAGGAGGCCGCATCGTGAGCCCGTTGGACCTCACGCCCTTCTTCAACGACCCCTGGTGGCTCGTGCTGGTCAAGGCGCTCTTCGCCTTCGTCCTGCTGATGGTGCTGACGCTGTTCACCATCGTCTACGAGCGCAAGGTCGTGGGGCTGATGCAGCACCGCAAGGGCCCGACCATGAACGGCCCCTTCGGCTCCCTGCAGTCGCTCGCCGACGGCATGAAGCTGATGTTCAAGGAGGACTTCACCCCGAAGGCCGCCGAGCGCGTCGTCTTCACCATCGCGCCCTTCGTCTCGGCGATCCCGGCCGTCGTCGCGATCTCGGTCATCCCGATCGCCGGCGAGGTGAAGGTGCCCTTCACCGACATCACCACGCCGCTCCAGGTCACCGACATCCCGGTCTCGGTCCTCTTCGTCGTGGCGCTGGCCTCGGTCGGGGTCTACGGGATCGTGCTCGCCGGCTGGTCGTCGGGCTCGACGTACGCGCTGCTCGGCTCGCTGCGCTCCAGCGCGCAGGTGATCAGCTACGAGGTCGCCATGGGCCTCGCCCTGGTCGGGGTCTTCCTCTACGCCGGTTCGCTGTCCACCTCGGAGATCGTCGCCGCCCAGGACCGGCCGGTGAACGTCCTCGGCCACGAGATGCCGATCTGGTTCGCGCTGCAGCTGCTGCCGTCCTTCGCGATCTACCTGATCTCCATGGTGGGCGAGACGAACCGGGCCCCGTTCGACCTGCCGGAGGCCGAGGGCGAGCTCGTCGGCGGCTTCCACACCGAGTACTCCTCGATGCGCTTCGCCATGTTCTTCATGGCCGAGTACATGAACATGATCACGGTCTCCGCCCTGGCCACGACGCTGTTCCTCGGCGGCTGGCACGCGATCTTCCCGTTCAACCTCATCCCGGGCGCGGACGCCGGCTACCTCGGCATCATCTGGTTCCTGGTCAAGATGCTCGTGCTGCTGTTCGTCTTCGTGTGGCTGCGCGGCACGCTGCCCCGCCTGCGCTACGACCAGTTCATGCGCTTCGGGTGGAAGTGGCTGATCCCGGTCTCGCTCGTCTGGATCGTCCTCATCGCGGCCCTCCGGGTGAACCGGAACTTCCTGCTCGGCGGGATCGGCGTGGTCGTGGTGGTCCTGCTCGCGGCGACCTTCTTCGCCAAGGGCGACGACAAGGACCAGGAGCCGGACGAGCCGGGCGAGTTCGACGCCTTCGCCGGCGGCTACCCCGTGCCGCCGCAGGGCGACCAGGTGCTGCCCGAGCTGGCCCAGGTGGTGCCCGGCGACGGCGGTGGGGGACCACCGACACCTCGACGTGAGCGCGTGCCCGACGACTCCGAGACAGGACGTGCCTGATGGGCCTCTTCGACCCGGTGGCCGGCTTCGGCGTCACCTTCAGGACGATGTTCCGCAAGACCTTCACCGAGGAGTACCCGAACAAGCCGAAGGTGACGGCGCCGCGCTTCCACGGCCGCCACCAGCTCAACCGGTGGCCCGACGGCCTCGAGAAGTGCGTCGGCTGCGAGCTGTGCGCCTGGGCGTGCCCGGCCGACGCGATCTACGTCGAGGGCGCGCAGAACACCGAGGAGGAGCGCTTCTCCCCGGGCGAGCGCTACGGCCGCGTCTACCAGATCAACTACCTGCGCTGCATCCTGTGCGGGCTCTGCATCGAGGCCTGCCCCACCCGCGCGCTGACGATGACCAACGAGTTCGAGCTGGCCGACGACAGCCGTGGCGACCTGATCTACGACAAGGACAAGCTGCTGGCGCCGCTGCTGCCGGGCATGGAGCAGCCGCCGCACCCGCGCCGCCTCGGAGACGACGAGCAGGTCTACTTCCTCGGGCTGCCCGCGATGGGCACGCCGGACGAGCGCGCCGGGTCGATCGCCCGCTACGAGCCCGAGCCGGTCAACGCGGGCTACGAGAACCGTCGGAAGCACAAGAAGCTCGGTGGCAAGCCGAAGCCGCAGGACTCGGTGTCCAGCGTGCAGGCGAACGAGAGCAACGGGAGGCTGCGCTGATGGGCGCTCAGATCGCGTTCTGGCTTCTCGCTCCCGTGATGGTGCTCGGAGCCCTCGGCATGATCCTGTCGCGCAAGCCGGTGCACTCCGCGCTGTGCCTGGCGGCGGTGATGATCTCGCTCGCCGTGCAGTACGCGGCGCTGGACGCACCCTTCCTCTTCGCGGTGCAGATCATCGTCTACACCGGTGCGATCCTCATGCTGTTCCTCTTCGTGCTGATGCTCGTCGGCGTCGACGCCGCCGACTCGCTCGTGGAGACGATCCGGGGGCAGCGGCCGCTGGCTGTGCTGGCCGGGGTGGGCTTCGGCCTGCTGCTGGTCTTCGCGGTGGGCAACGCCGTGCAGGGCACCGACATCGGGCTGGCGGCCGACAACCAGGCGTACGGCGGCAACGTCCAGGGCCTGGCGAACCTGATCTTCACCAAGTACGTCGTCGCCTTCGAGGCCACCTCGGCGCTGCTGATCACCGCGGCCGTCGGGGCGATGGTCCTGGCGCACCGGGAGCGGCTGACCAAGCGCAAGACGCAGGGCGACCTGGTGGGGGAGCGGATGCGCCGCTACGCCGAGACCGGCGAGCACCCGGGCCCGCTGCCGACCCCCGGCGTGTACGCGCGGCACAACGCCGTCGACACCCCGGCGATGCTCCCCGACGGCTCGCTGTCGGAGCTCTCGGTGTCGGCGACCCTGCGCAACCGCAGCGGCCAGGCCGACCGGCGCGACCTCGTACGCCCGATCCAGCGCACCGTCGCCGAGCTCCAGGGCGACGGCGAGCTGCCGCAGGTGACCCGGCCCGGCGCCGCGCTCACCCGGCGTGACGACCTCGTCCCGACCGACGACAGGCACCACGACGAGACCCGCGGCCCGGGCTCCGAGCCGGACGGAGGCACCGAGTGACCATCGGGGACACAGCACACCCAGCCACGTTCCCCGAGCCTGTCGAAGGGCGCCCCCTTCGACAGGCTCAGGACACCGCTTCGACAGGCTCACGGATCGTGGTCAGGCCGATCGACGGAGGAGCGTGGGCATGACCGACCACTACATCGTCCTGTCGGCGATCCTCTTCGCCATCGGCACGATCGGCTTCATGACGCGGCGCAACGCGATCGTCGCCTTCATGTGCGTCGAGCTGATGCTCAACGCGTCGAACCTCGCGCTCGTCGCCTTCTCGCACAAGAACGGTGCGCTGGACGGGCAGATCGCGGCCTTCTTCGTCATGGTGGTCGCGGCCGCCGAGGTCGTGGTCGGGCTCGCGATCATCGTGACCATCTTCCGCACCCGACGGTCGGCCTCGATCGACGACGCCAACCTCCTGAAGTTCTAGAAAGGCCTGGATCTTCGTGGAAACCGTGACGCCCGTCCTCGGGACGGGCTTCTTCACCCTGGCCTGGCTGCTGGTCGCCGTGCCGGCCGCGAGCGCAGCGGTGCTGCTGCTGGTCGGACGCGCGGGGGACCGCTGGGGCCACCTCCTCGGCACCCTGGCGCCGATCGCCTCCTTCGCCATCGGGCTCTGCTACTTCGTCCAGCTGCTGGGGCGTGACGAGGCGTCGCGCTCCGTCAGCGTGCCGCTCTACGACTGGATCAGCTCGGGCAGCTGGAACATCCGGGTCGGCCTGCAGCTCGACCAGCTCTCGATCGTCTTCGTGCTGCTGATCACCGGCGTCGGCAGCCTGATCCACGTCTACTCCATCGGCTACATGGCGCACGACCCGCGCCGGCGCCGCTTCTTCGGCTTCCTCAACCTGTTCGTGGCGGCCATGCTGCTGCTGGTCCTGGCCGACAACTACCTGGTCCTCTTCGTCGGCTGGGAGGGCGTGGGCCTCGCGTCGTACCTGCTGATCGGCTTCTGGCAGGAGCGCCCGAGCGCGGCGACCGCGGCCAAGAAGGCGTTCGTGGTCAACCGCGTCGGCGACCTCGGGATGTCCCTCGCGATCATGCTGATGCTCGCGGCCTTCTCCTCGTCCTCCTTCACCGACGTGAACGAGGGCATCGCGGGGGTGAGCCCGACGCTCGCCACGACCCTCGGGCTGCTGCTGCTCCTCGGCGCCTGCGGCAAGTCCGCCCAGGTGCCGCTGCAGTCGTGGCTGCTCGACGCCATGGAGGGCCCGACCCCGGTGTCGGCGCTCATCCACGCGGCGACGATGGTCACCGCCGGGGTCTACCTCGTCGTCCGCAGCCACGCGATCTTCACCGCGGCACCGGCGGCCAGCGTCGCCGTCGTCGTGGTCGGGACGGTCACCCTGCTCTTCGGTGCCTACATCGGGTGCTCGAAGGACGACATCAAGAAGGTGCTCGCCGGCTCGACGATGAGCCAGATCGGCTACATGATGCTGGCCGCGGGCATCGGCCCGGTCGGCTACGCCTTCGCGATCTTCCACCTCGTCACCCACGGCTTCTTCAAGGCCAACATGTTCCTCGGTGCGGGTTCGGTGATGCACGCGATGGACGACGACGTCGACATGCGCCACTACGGCGCGCTGGCCCGGGCGCTGCCGATCACCTTCGTGACCTTCGCCGCCGGCTACCTGGCGATCATCGGCTTCCCGTTCTTCGCCGGCTTCTACTCCAAGGACCACATCATCGAGGCCGCGTTCCACGCGAGCCCGGTGGCGGGTGTCTGCGCGCTGGTCGGCGCCGGTGTCACCGCCTTCTACATGACGCGGCTGATGCTGATGACCTTCGCCGGGCGCAAGCGCTGGCGGGAAGGCGTCCACCCCCACGAGTCGCCGCTCGTGATGGCGATCCCGCTGATCATCCTCGGCGCCGCGTCCGTCGTCGGCGGCCTGCTGCTCAACGGCTGGATCACCGGGTGGCTCAACCCGGCGGTCGCCGGCGAGGCCGAGACCGAGGGGCTCGTCCACGTCACCCCCGTCGGCATCGTGACGATGGTCGTCGTGCTCGCCGGGGTGGGCGTCGGCTTCCTCTTCTTCGGCCCGCAGAAGGCCATCGCCGACGTCCAGCCCGCCACCCGCTCGCCCTTCGTGCGCGCCGGGCGTCGCGACCTGTACGGCGACGCGTTCAACGAGGCGGTGTTCATGAGGCCCGGCCTGAGGATGACGAACGACCTCCTCCGCTTCGACGGCGCGGTCGTCGACGGCGTCGCCGACGGGACGGGGACGGTGATCCACGGCTTCTCGAGCCGGCTGCGCCGCGTGCAGAACGGCTTCGTCCGCTCGTACGCGCTGACCATGACCGCGGGCGCGGCCGTCGTCGGCGCGATCATCCTGCTCGGTCGGCTGGGCTGAGGGAGGCGACATGAACTACTCGTCCGGAGTCCCCTGGCTCACCGTCCTGGCCCTGCTGCCCACGGTCGGGGCGACCGTGGTGCTGCTCGGCAGCAGCCGGGCCGCCAAGGTCGTGGCCCTGGCCACCTCGCTGGTCACCGTCGTGCTCGCGGTCGTGCTGACCGTCGGCCTGCGTGGTGGCGGCGCGATGCAGCTCGTCGAGGACGCGGTGTGGATCCGCCCGCTGGGCGCCCACTACGCGCTCGGGCTCGACGGGATCGGCGCGACGCTGGTGCTGCTCGCCTCGATCGTCACGCCGGTGGTCGTCCTCGCGACGTGGTCGGACTACGACCGGGCGCCCGACGGGTCGCTCTCGGCGATCGCCGAGGGGGAGACCGCGCGCTACGACAGCAAGGTCTTCTACGCGCTCGTGCTGGCCGTGCAGACCTGTGCGCTCTACCTCTTCCTCGCCACCGACGTCTTCCTCTTCTACGTCTTCTTCGAGGTCATCCTCGTCCCGATGTACTTCCTCATCGGCGGCTTCGGCCCCGGGGCGCGGCGCTCGTACGCGGCGGCGAAGTTCCTGATCTTCGGCCTGCTCGGCGGGTTCGTCATGCTGGCCTCGGTCATCGGGCTCTACGTCGCCTCGGCCGACGCGGGCAACCCGAGCTACCTGCTCTCCGACCTGTCCGGTCTGACGCTGGGTACCGGCCAGGAGCGCTGGCTGTTCCTGGGCTTCATATTCGCGTTCGCGATCAAGGCGCCCCTGGTCCCGCTGCACTCGTGGCTGCCGGACGCGGCCGAGCAGTCCAGCCCCGGCGGCGCCACGATGATGGTCGGGATCATGGACAAGATCGGCACCTTCGGCATGATCAGGTTCTGCCTGGGGCTGTTCCCCGAGGCGAGCCAGTGGGCGACGCCGGTCGTCATGGTGCTCGCCGTGGTCTCGATCCTCTACGGCGCGATCCTGGCGATCGGCTCGAAGAACCTCATGCGCTTCGTCGCGTACACCTCGATCAGCCACTTCGGCTTCATCGTGCTCGGCATCTTCGTGCTCACCCGTCAGACGCTGACCGGCTCGACCTTCTACATGCTCAACCACGGGCTGTCCACGGCCGCGCTGTTCCTCGTCGCGGGCTACCTGGTGAAGCGGCGCGGCTCGGCGAACATCGACGACTTCGGCGGGGTGCAGAAGGTCGCGCCCGTCGCGGCCGGGCTGCTGCTGTTCGCCGGCCTGTCGACGCTGTCGCTGCCGGGGCTGTCGAGCTTCGTCAGCGAGTTCATGGTGCTGGCCGGCACCTTCGGCAAGCACCCCGTGTACGCGGGCGCCGCCACGCTCGCCATCGTGCTCGCCGCGCTCTACATCCTCCTGATGTACCAGCGCACGATGACCGGGCCCGTGAAGCCGGCGGTCGCCGAGCGCGTCACCGACGTGAGCGTCCGCGAGCGGGTGGCCATCGCCCCGCTGGTCGTGCTGATCCTCGTGCTCGGGGTCTACCCCAAGCCCGTGCTGTCGATGATCGAGGAGTCGACCACGCTGCTGCAGACCTCGGTGGGCGTCAGCGACCCCGCCCCCGTCGTGGAAGGGACCCGGTAGTGGGCACCATCGCCGCACCGACGATCGGTTATGCGCTGCTGCTGCCGTTCATCGTCATCTTCGCCGCCGCCTGCGTCGGCATCCTCCTCGAGGCCGTGGTGCCGCGCGACCTGCGCCGGGCAGCCCAGCTGCTGCTGGCCTTCGTCGCCGTCGCCGTCGCGCTCGTCGTCACGGTGTCCAACTGGGCCGCGGGCGGCGACGTCGTCGTCGGCGTCGCCTCGGTCGCGGTCGACGGGCCGACGTCGTTCATCTGGACCATCCTGCTGGTCTTCGGCGCGGTCTCGTTCGGGATGTTCGCCGAGCGCAAGGTGACGGCGGGCGTGAGCGCCTTCGCGCCCATGGCCGCTGCCGTGCCGGGGACGGAGGCCGAGCGCGAGGCCATCGAGGCGCGTCGCGAGCACACCGAGGTGCTGCCGCTGGCGCTGTTCGCGCTGTCGGGGATGATGCTCTTCCCCGCCGCGAACGACCTCATCACCATGTTCGTGGCGCTGGAGATCCTGTCCCTGCCGCTCTACCTGCTCTGCGGGCTCGCCCGCCGCCGGCGCCTGCTCTCGCAGGAGGCGGCGATGAAGTACTTCCTCCTCGGCGCGCTGTCCTCGGCGTTCTTCCTCTACGGCGCGGCGCTGCTCTACGGCTACTCCGGCTCGTTCCTGCTCTCGGGCATCGACGACGCCATCCGCAACGGCGTCGCCGGCACCGGTCCGCAGGGCACCGGGCTGCTGCTCGCCGGCATGGGCCTGATGGCGGTCGGGCTGCTGTTCAAGTTCGGCGCCGTGCCCTTCCACTCCTGGACCCCCGACGTCTACACCGGGGCGCCGACGCCGGTCACCGCGTTCATGGCGGCCTGCACCAAGATCGCCGCCATCGGCGCCCTGATGCGGGTCTTCTACGTCGCCCTCGGCTCGGACCGCTGGGACTGGCAGCCGATGATGGCCGTCGTCGCCATCGCGACCATGGCCGTCGGCTCGGTCCTCGCGATCACCCAGACCGACGTGAAGCGGATGCTCGCGTACAGCTCGATCGCCCACGCCGGCTTCATCCTCACCGCCTTCGTCGGCGCCTCGCAGGCGAGCACCGGGGCCCGGGAGGGTTCGCTGACGAGCGTCTCGTCGGTGATGTTCTACCTCGTCGCGTACGGCGCGGCGACGATCGGCTCCTTCGCCCTCGTGACGATGGTGCGCGACTCCACCGGCGAGGCCACGCAGCTGTCGAGCTGGGTCGGGCTGGGCAAGCGGTCGCCGCTGGTCGCCCTCGTCTTCTCGGTCTTCCTGCTGAGCTTCGCCGGCATCCCGCTGACCAGCGGGTTCATCGGCAAGTGGTCGGTGTTCGCCGCCGCGTGGAGCGGCGGCATGCACTGGCTCGTCGTGGTCGCCGTGGTGATCAGCGTCGTCGCCGCGTTCTTCTACATCCGTGTGATCGTCATGATGTTCTTCACCGACGAGCCGAAGGGTCAGGCCTCCGGCATCAGCACGGCCGCGGTCGTGCGGCCGGGCTGGACGACGCTCCTGGCCGTCGGCGTGGGCGTCGCGGCGACCGTGGTGTTCGGCATCTACCCCGGCCCGCTGCTCGACCTGGCGCAGGCGGCGGGAGAGTTCATCCGCTGAACGGCCTGGCCGCGAACATCTCGGTGTCGCTGGTCACCAGCAGCGGCTGAGAGGCGCGGGGCCGTTGGCCGGGCCGATATCCTGCAGGTGAGGCCGGCCGAGACGGCGCCGCCGTGAAGGAGTGACGTGCTCGCCAGCCAGACGCGCGACCCGGTCTTCGAGACCGCGGTGCGCGACCAGCTCGACCGCATCGAGTCGGCGTTGGTGAAGGCGGCGGACGCCGACAGCCCGATGGTGCGCGAGGCCGCCCAGCACGTGATCCTGGCCGGCGGCAAGCGGTTCCGTCCCCTGCTCGTGGTCCTCGCCTCCCACCTGGGCCCGGCCGCGGTCGACGCCGACGTGGAGCGGGCCGCGGTGGTCGTCGAGCTGACCCACGTCGCGAGCCTCTACCACGACGACGTCATGGACGAGGCCGGGCTGCGCCGCGGCTCGGTCAGCGCCAACTCCCGCTGGGGCAACACGGTCGCCATCCTCGTCGGCGACCTGCTCTTCGCCCGCGCGTCCGACCTGGTGGCCGACCTCGGTCCCGAGTTCGTCCGCCTCCAGGCGCGGACCTTCGCCCGTCTCGTGCAGGGCCAGCTCGCCGAGACCGTGGGCCCGACGCCGGGTCAGGACCGGCTGCGCCACTACCTGCAGGTCGTGGCCGACAAGACGGGTTCGCTGATCGCGACCTCGGCGCTGTTCGGGGCCAAGCTCGCCGGCGCGACCGCCGAGCAGCAGCGGACGATGGCCGAGTTCGGCGAGCAGGTCGGCGTCGTCTTCCAGCTGAGCGACGACATCATCGACATCACCAGCGACGAGACGGGCAAGACGCCGGGCACCGACCTGCGCGAGGGCATCCCCACGCTCCCGACGCTGCTCGCGCGCACCTCGACCGACCCGGCCGACGCCCGCCTGCTCACCCTGCTCGATTCCGACCTGTCCTCCGACGCCGACCTCGCCGAGGTGCTCGGCCTCCTCCGGCGCCACCGGAGCATCGACGAGGCCCGCGCCGAGGTACGCCGGCGGGCCGAGTCCGCCCGCCTCCTCCTGGACGGCCTCCCGGCCGGCCCCGCCCGCACCTCCCTCGAGGAGCTCTGCGACAGCGTCGTGAGCCGTACGGTCTGATCGCTGCGGGTCCTGGGTCTCCTCGTCCGACCGGACCGAGGCGACCATGGCGCTGGTCTCGCGCCGTCACCGCGAGATGAGCCGTCGCTCCTCGACCGCTTCCTGGATCGCCGTGTTCGTGGCGCTCCTGGTCCTGGGCGTGGGTCTGATCGCGGAGAACCGGCGACGCACCCCGTGACCGCGGGCCGGCTCAGCGGGCGAAGACCAGGCCCGCGATGGCGGCGTTGGCGAGGTTGGCCAGGGTGGCGGCGAGGAGGGCGCGGACGCCGACCCGGGCGACGAACCCGCGGATCTGCGCCCGCAGCGAGCCGAGCGCGCCGATGGCGATGGCGATGGAGCCGAAGTTCGCGAAGCCGGCGAGGGCGAAGCTGACCACGACGACGGTGACCGGGCTCAGCGAACCCACCTGCGCGCCGAACTCCCCGTACGCGACGAACTCGTTCAGCACCGTCTTGATGCCGATGAACTGACCGGCCCGGACCGACTCCGACCACGGCACGCCGAGCAGCCAG
Organism: Microlunatus sagamiharensis; assembly: GCF_900105785.1. Classification (NCBI taxonomy): domain Bacteria; kingdom Bacillati; phylum Actinomycetota; class Actinomycetes; order Propionibacteriales; family Propionibacteriaceae; genus Microlunatus; species Microlunatus sagamiharensis. Next base: position 3,171,419 of record NZ_LT629799.1, on the reverse strand, counting down.
GCGACCGGCGCCATCACGTAGCCGAGGAGCTGCTGGAACGTCAGGCCCTCCACGCCGAACCACCCGGCGATCCCGCCGATGATCCCGTTGGCCAGCGCGATGAGGGCCACGAAGGCCACGAGCAGCGCGGCGATGGTGACGGCCACCCGGCCGCCGGCCAGGGCGCCGCGGGCGAGGGCGTCGATGGCGTTCGCCGACTCGGTGTCGCGGACGTCGCGCACGTCGAAGTCGTCGTCCGCACCCGTGGCGCGCGGCGCCGCGGCGGGCTCCGGCTCCTCCGCGGGTGCCGCGGTCGAGGACCCGGACCCCTCGACGGCCTCGACGGGCTCGCGGACCGAGTCCGGCCACATGATCTTGGCCATGACGAGTGCGGCGGGCGCGTTCATCACGGTGGCCGCGAGCAGGTACGGCAGCGGCGCCCCGAGCAGCGCGTAGCCGATCAAGGTCGAGCCGGAGGCGGCGGTGAGGCCCGCGACGACGACGGTGAAGAGCTGGGCCGAGGTGAGGCGCTTGAGGTACGGGCTGATCAGCAGCGGCGCCTCGGACATGCCGAGGAACACCACGACCGCGGCGTACATCGACTCGACCTTGCTGACCCGCAGGAGCCTGCCGATGGCGCCGCCGACGTAGTGCGTCGCGAGCTGGATGACGCGGAGGTACAGCAGCAGGTAGATCAGGGCGCCGAGGAAGATGATCACCGGGAGCACCTGGAGGGCGAACGCGACGCCGTTGGGCGCCCCGACCTGGGCCAGGGGCCCGAAGACGAAGTCGGTGCCGCTCTGGGTGTAGCCGATCAGCGTCTCGACCCGGCGCGACAGGAAGTCCAGCACCGCCTGCCCGGGCCTCGTCCGGAGCACGAGGAAGGCGAAGACGACCTGCACGGCGAGCGCGACGCCGACCGTGCGCCAGCGGATGCCCCGGCGGTCGCGCGAGGCGAGCACCGCGATCCCGAGCAGCAGGACCAACCCGAGCAGACCACGCAGCGCGTCCATGGCCGCAATCTAGAGGTACGCGCCGGCGGGAGGGATCAGCGGATGGTGTAGCCCCCGTCGACGACGAGGTCGGCGCCGTTGACCATGTCGGACGCGCCGCAGGCCAGGAACAGCGCCGCTCCCGCGATCTCGCGCGGCAGCGCGAAGCGGCCGACCGGGATCTCCTTCATCGCGGCGTCGCCCTTGGGGCCCGACCACGCCTTGCGCCCGAGCTCGGTGAGCACGACGGTCGGCGAGATGCTGTTCGCGGTCACGCCGCGGCCCGCCCACTCGGTGGCGAGCACGCGGGTCAGGCCGAGCACGCCGGCCTTGGAGGCGCAGTACGCCGCGTGCTCGAGCAGGCCGACGGTCGCCGCCTGCGAGGCGAGGTTGATGATCTTGCCCCGGCCGGCCTCGAGCATGTGCCGGCCGATGGCTTGGCTCATGTAGAAGGTGCCGCTGAGGTTCACGGCGAGGGTGCGCTCCCAGGCGCGCTGGCCGAGCTCCTCGGCCGGCGCGAGGTCGACGATGCCGGCGCTGTTGACGAGGACGTCCACCCGGCCGCAGACCTCGACCGCCCGGTCGGCGGCCGCGGCGGCGGAGGCGGGGTCGGAGACGTCGGCGCGCAGCCCGAGGGCGTCCCGGCCGAGCTCGGCGGCGCGCCGTTCCGCGGCGTCGCCGTCGAGGTCCACGACCACCACCCGTGCGCCCGCGTCGGCGAAGACGTCGGCCACCGCCGCCCCGATGCCGGACGCCCCGCCGGTGACGAGCGCGACGCGCCCGTCCAGCCGGAAGGTCAGGTCGACCCGGGGCTCGGCGGTCTCGGAGGTCTCGGCGGCGTCGGTGCTCTGCTCGGTGCTCACGACCTCATCCTCGCGACCGTGGCGGCGGGACGCGGGGCCGGGTCGTCGGCGGACGACGTCACCAGATGCTGACGCGCTGCTCCGGGTCGAGCCACAGGCCGTCGCCCGGGGCCAGGTCGAACGCCGCGTAGAAGGGGTCGAGGTTGCGGACGATCTGGTTGCAGCGGAACTCCGGCGGCGAGTGCGGGTCGGTCGCCAGGCGCTGGCGGACCAGCTCGTCGCGGCTCTTGGTCTGCCAGACCGTCGCCCAGGACAGGAACAGCCGCTGGTCGGGGGTGTAGCCGTCGATCTCGCCCGCCTCCGCGCCCTCCTGGGCGATCGCGTGGGCGAGGTGGGCGATGGCCAGGCCGCCGAGGTCGCCGATGTTCTCGCCGATGGTCAGCGAACCGTTGACGTGCAGGTCCGGCGCCTGCTGCGGGCTGAGGGCGTCGTACTGCTCGACGAGCACCTTGGTGAGCTCCTCGAAGGCGGTGCGGTCGGCGTCGGTCCACCAGTTCTGCAGGCGGCCGTCGCCGTCGCAGGTCGAGCCCTGGTCGTCGAAGCCGTGCCCGATCTCGTGGCCGATGACCGCGCCGATGCCGCCGTAGTTGACCGCGTCATCGGCGGTCTCGCTGAAGAACGGCGGCTGCAGGATGGCCGCGGGGAAGACGATCTCGTTGCGCAGCGGGTGGTAGTAGGCGTTGACCGTCTGCGGCGTCATCAGCCACTCCTCGCGGTCGACCGGCGCGCCGATCTTGGCGATGTCGCGCTCGACGGAGAAGGCCGTGGCGCGCTCCACGTTGCCGATCAGGTCGCCGGGGACGATCTCGAGGCTGCTGTAGTCGCGCCAGCGCGTGGGGTAGCCGATCTTGCTCCGGAACTTGCCCAGCTTGTCGAGCGCTCGCTCGCGGGTCTCGTCGGTCATCCACTCCAGGCCGGTGATGGAGCGCCGGTACGCCTCGATGAGGTTGGCGACCAGGGTGTCCATCCGCTCCTTGGCGACGGGGGAGAAGTGCCGCTCGACGTACACCCGGCCGACGGCCTCGCCGAGCGCGCCCTCGACCAGGTCGACACCGCGCTTCCAGCGCTCCTTGAGCACCGGCGTGCCGGACAGGACGGTGCCGTAGAAGCCGAAGCGCTCCTGCACGAAGGCGGAGGCGAGGTAGGGCGAGCGCGACGAGACCAGGCTCCAGGCCGCCCACGAGCGCCAGTCCGGCAGCCGCTCGGGCGTCAGCAGCCCCGCGACGTCGGAGAAGAACGACGGCTGGGTCACGACGAGCTCGGCGACGGCCTCGTGCGGCACCCCGAGCCCGTCGAGCCAGGCGACGAAGGGCAGCCCGGGCGCGGACTCCTCGAGCTGGCGCAGGGTCATCAGGTTGTACATCTCGCGCAGGTCGCGCGTGCGGACCTTGTCCCAGTGGCAGGCCGCCACATCGGTCTCGAGCGCGAGGACCGCGTCGGCCCGGGCCTCGGCGTCGTCGAGGCCGGCGAGGGCCAGCGAGCGGGCGACGTGGTCGCGGTACGCCCGGCGGATGTCGGCGTAGTCCTCGAGGCGGTAGTACTCCTCGTCGGGCAGCCCGAGGCCGCCCTGGCCGACGAACATCACCGAGCGGGACGGGTCGCCCGGGTCGGACTCGGCCTCGAGGTCGAGCAGGCCCCGGACGCCGCGGCGGGTGTGGCGCCCGACCAGGCCGAGGAGCTCCTCGGCCGAGCCCACCGCCGCGATCGCGGCGAGCGGCTCGGCGAGCGGCGAGGCGCCCGCCGCCTCGACCGCGTCGGCGTCCATGAAGCTCGCGTAGAGGTCGGCGATCTGCTGGGCCTCGCTGCCCACCGCACCCGGCTCGATCGTCGTGATGATGTCGCGCACGGCCTGCTCGGAGGCGTCGCGCAGCTGCACGAACGCGCCCGTCATCGGCTTGTCCTCCGGGATCGGCGTGCGCGCGATCCAGGCCCCGTTGACGTGGCGGTAGAGGTCGTCCTGGGGGCGGACCGCGGGGTCGAGGTCGGACACGTCGAGCGCCGGGACGTCGGGGGTGGGCACGGTCTCGTCAGCGGTCTGCGTCACGGCTGCGATGCTACTGACGGGCTCCGACGCCCCGGGGTGCTCAGCCCTCGAGCTTGACGCTCACGCTCGACTTCGACAGGTCGGCCACCGCGCTGAACGAGTACAGCCCGGTGACGTCGCTGTCCACGGTCCCGGTCCGGCCGTTCTGCGAACCGCGGAACTTGATCCGGTACTCGGGGTAGAAGGTGCCCTCCGCCACGGTGGGGTCGGTGCTGTCGAGCCGGAGCTTCGCGTTGCGGAACGGGTCCTTCGTCACCCGCCACCGCACGGTGCTCTCGTCGACCTTGATGCCCCGCGTGTCGTCGATCCGGTTGGGGCAGCCCTTCGGCTTGAGCTTGTGCTGCTTCAGGCAGGACTCGAAGGCCGACTTCGTCTTCGACAGCACGGCCTTCGACCCGTCCTTCGTCAGCGTCGGCTGGAGCTCCTGGGGGAGCGAGACGTACTGCTCGGTCGCCACGAGCTTGTTCGACGAGCCGTAGGAGACCCACTTGGAGCCGGTGGTGAAGACGTACGTCCCGGGGACGAGGAACACGCTGTCGGCCTCCACCTTGGTCCCGTTGACCAGCATCGGCAGCGTCTGCGCACGGCGGTAACCCACGCTGACCTCGCTCACCCCGTCGTAGACCTTCCAGTTGTCGCCGTCGCGGAAGGGGGTGAACTCGCGGGTGTAGGACTTGCCGCCGAGCGAGAAGGTCGCCGGGACGGTGGCGGCGGTCATCTGGTCCACCTCGGGCACCGAGATGTCCGTCATCGGGGCGATCTTCGACGACGCCTGCAGGGCCACGTCGGTCAGGAAGGTGGTGTCGGACGGCGGCTTGTAGACGTAGCCCAGCGCGCGGGCGGAGTCGTTGGCGGCGACCGCCTCGAGGAACCCCCGGACGGCGTCGGAGGGCTTGCTCGCCTCGGGCGCCTGGCTCGTCGACGAACCGCCCGCGCTGTCGTCGCGACCACCGAGGTTCACCGCGACCGCGACCACGGCGAGGACCAGGGCGAGCGCCCCGGCGCCGATGAGCACGAGGAGCCCGGTCCGCTTCTTGGGACCCTGCGGCTGCGGGGGCTGGCCGTACGGGGGCCGGCCGGACGGCGGCTGCGCCCCGGGGCCGTACGGGCCACCCGGCTGCCCGGGGCCGTACGGTCCGCCGGCGTACCCCTGCGGACCGGGTCGGCCCGGCTGCCCGGGGTAGCCGCCCTGCTGCGGGTAGCCCTGGGGCCCCTGCTGCGGGTAGCCGCCCTGGGGGTACCCCTGAGGTCCCTGCGGGTAGCCGCCACCGGGAGCCGGCGGGTAGCCGCCCTGCGGCCCGCCCTGCCCGGGCTGCTGAGCACCCGGGCCGCCCTGCGGGCGCCCCTCGGGCTGGTCCTGCGGGCGGTCCTGCGGCGGTTGGCTCATGGCTCGTGCTCTTTCGTGCTGGCTGTGCGTGCGGGTGCTCGGCGCGCGACACCCTAACGGTCCGGGGGTCCGTGGGCGGCGAGTTCGGCGGCCTCTCAGCAAAGTCACCCGCGCCGCAGAAACCTGGCCGTCACACGGCTGGAACCGCACCGCCAAGACCGGCTGAGAGGTTGTGCGCGGGCCTCTCAGGGGAGGGCCCGCACTCTTGCACCGCACCGCCGAGCACCGCCCGTGGAGGCACCCGTGACCTGGTTCGAGCCGACGTCCACCCGCCGCCGCTTCCTGGCCAGCAGCGGCCTGGGAGCGCTCGCGCTCGGCGCCCTCGCCGCCTGCGGGGGCGGCAGCGCCGCGCCCGCCGGCTCGGCGAGCAGCAGCGCCGCCGCCGCACCGAGCTCGGTCGCCCCCGGCACGTACGGCAAGCTCTCGCTCCAGCTGTCCTGGATCAAGAACATCGAGTTCGCGGGCGAGTTCTTCGCCGACTCGAAGGGCTACTACACCGACGCCGGCTTCGAGAGCGTCGACCTGGTGACCGGGCCCGTGGACAGCGCCGACGCCCTCGTCGTGGCAGGCACCGTCGACGTCGGCCTGTCCGCGCCGGACGCCACCGCCCGCCTGGTCGCCGAGCAAGGCGCCCCGCTCAAGATCATCGGTGCCACGTTCCAGAAGAACCCCTTCTGCATCCTCTCGCTGGAGGAGGGCAAGCCGATCCGCACGATCGCCGACCTCGCCGGCAAGACCATCGGCATCCAGGCGGGCACCAACCAGTCGATCTTCGAGGGCCTGCTCAAGGCGAACAACGTCGACCCGTCGACGATCAAGACCACGGTCGTCCAGTACGAGCCGACGCCGCTGACCGAGAAGAAGATCGACGGCTTCATGGCCTACCTGACCAACGAGCCGTTCATCGTCAAGTCCAAGGGCTTCACCCCGGTCACGCTCAGCTTCGCCGACAACGGCCTGCCGCTCGCCTCGGAGACCTTCGTGGTGCTCCAGCAGACGATCGAGGAGGACCGCGACAAGCTCAAGGCCTTCCTGACCGCCGAGATCAAGGGCTGGAAGGACGCGGTCGCCGACCCGGCCGCCGGCGCCAAGCTGGCCGCCGAGACGTACGGCAAGGGCCTCGGGCTCGACGTGGCCGGGCAGACCGAGCAGCTCGAGGCGCAGCTGAAGCTGATCGTCTCCGACGACACGAAGGCGAACGGGCTCTTCACGCTCACGCCGGACTTCCAGGAGAAGATCGTCGCGGCCATCGGTGCCCTCGGCACGACGATCACCGCGGCGGACCTCTTCGACATGAGCCTGCTCGACGAGGTCTACGCCGCCGACGCGAGCCTGAAGGCCTGAGCGCCGCGGTGGAGGTGCTGCCCGCGGACGGCCTGGTGGAGCCCGCACCGCTCGCGACCCGGGACCCGTCCGGGGAGCCCGGTGCGGCGACGGGGCTCAACCTGCAGGGGCTGAGCAAGACCTTCGCGCTCGGCCGCACCCAGGTCCACGCGCTGGCGCCGACGGACCTCGGCACGGCGGAGGGCACCTTCCTGTCGCTGCTCGGGCCGTCGGGCTGCGGCAAGTCGACGATCCTGCGCATCCTCGCCGGCCTCGAGAGGCCGACCTCGGGGAAGGCGCTGATCAACGGGATGTCGACGGGACAGGTGCAGCGCGAGCACCACCTCGGCATCGCCTTCCAGGACGCCGCCCTGCTGCCCTGGCGGACCGTGGAGAGCAACATCCGGGTGCCGCTCGAGGTGGCCGGGATCCGGCCCGAGCCCGGCCTGGTGGAGGACCTCATCGCCCTCGTCGGGCTGCAGGGCTTCGAGAAGGCCAAGCCGGCGCAGCTCTCCGGCGGCATGCGGCAGCGCGTCGCCATCGCCCGCTGCCTGGTGGTCAAGCCGTCGGTGATGCTGCTCGACGAGCCCTTCGGCGCGCTCGACGACATGACCCGGCAGCGGCTGAACGTCGAGCTGCTGCGCATCTGGACCGAGAAGCCCGCGACCACGCTCATGGTGACGCACGGGATCGCCGAGGCGGTCTTCCTCTCCGACGTCGTCGCCGTGATGAGCCCGCGCCCCGGCCGGGTCGTGGAGGTCGTGGAGATCGACCTGCCGCGCCCGCGCACACCCGACCTGATGCGCACGCCCGAGTTCCACGCCTACCACGACCGGCTCTCGGAGGTCCTGTTCGGCCGGGCCGGGGCGGACGGGTGAGCACCGACCAGGCCGCCGCTCCCGCAGCGGGTGTCGCGCGACCCACCGCGGTCCCCGGCTGGGTCGGCGGGGTCATCGGCGTCGTCGCCATCGTCGTCGTCTGGTGGGTCGCGTCCCAGACCCTCTTCACCGCCAGCGGCGCCATCCCGCACCCGGCCGCCGTGCTGGCCAAGGTCGTCGCGCCGGTCACCTGGTCCGACACCCTGGCCAACCTGTCGGGCACGCTGGTCGCGGCCGCCGAGGGCTACCTGGTCGGGAACGTCGTCGCGCTCGTCCTCGCCGCACTCGTGCTGCTCGTGCCGCGCCTGGAGCAGGTCGTCACCCAGGTCGCGATCGTCACCTACTGCCTGCCGCTCGTGGCCATCGGCCCGATCCTGGTCATCGTCGCCGGGCGGGACGCCCCCTCGGGCGCGTCCGTCGCCCTGGCCGCGCTGAGCGTCTTCTTCACCACCGTCGTCGGCGCGCTGCTCGGGCTGCGCGCGGCGCCGACGACCACCCTCGACGTCGTCGCGGCGTACGGCGGCTCCCGGCTGACCCAGCTGCGGATGGTCCGCCTCGTCGCGGCGCTGCCCAACCTCTTCGGCGCGCTGAAGATCGCCGCGCCGGCGGCCTTCCTCGGGGCGGTGCTGGCGGAGTACCTCGGCAGCGGCGGGGACAAGAGTCTCGGCCGCGCGCTCATCGCGGCGCAGAGCAACTCCGACGCCCCGCAGCTGTGGTTCCTGGCCCTGGTGTCCGGTGGGGTCGCGGGGCTGGCGTACGCGCTGATCGGCCTGGTCGGCCGCCTCGTCACGCCGTGGTCCTCCGGCTCCGACGGGAGCCGCCCGTGACCGCCGCGGCCGTGCCCACGGTCGGGGAGACGGGCGCCACGTCGCAGACCTCGGGGGCCGGCGTCGCCGCCGCGGCGCTCCGTCGGCTCGGGGCCTCCCTGCTCGTGGTCGTCGTCGCCCTCGTCGTCCTGGCCGTGCTCTGGGTCGCGCTCCTGCGGCTGCTCGACGTGTCGACGTTCGTCGGCAAGACGCCCTTCGACGTGTGGTCCTACCTCGTCGCCGAGACGCCGCCGCGGGCCGTGCGGGCCTCGTCGATCACCGCCGAGGCCGCCCGGTCCCAGCTCCTCGGGGCGTGGCTGGTGACGCTGGCCGACGCGGCGATCGGCTTCGCGACCGGCCTGCTCGTGGCGAGCGTCGTCGCGGCGCTCTTCGTCGTCGTGCGGCCCTTCGAGTTCGCGTTCATGCCGATCGCGATGCTGCTGCGCTCGGTCCCGCTGGTCGCGATGGCGCCGGTGCTTCTGCTGATCTTCGGCCAGGGCCGGCTCGGCGTGGCCACGATCGGGGCGATCGTCGTGCTCTTCCCTGCGCTGGTGAACATCGTGCTCGGGCTGCGCTCGGCCTCGCCGCTGGCGCTCGACCTGGTCAAGGTCAACGGCGGCGGGGAGCTGAAGGCCCTGCTGCTGGTGCGGGTCCCCTCGGCGCTGCCCGCGTTCTTCGCCTCCGTACGGATCTCCGTGCCCGGCGCGATCGTCGGCGCGATGCTCGCCGAGTGGCTGTCGGGGTTCACCGGGCTGGGCGGGATCCTCAACGCCTACAAGGGCCGCGGCAACTTCTCCGGCGTCTGGGCGATCGTCGTCGTCTCCGTCGTCACCTCGATCGTCGGCTACGCGGTCGCCGCGGTCGTCGAGGCCGCCGCCCTGGCCGCCTGGGGCCCCGAGGCGGGCCGCTCCGCGCGTCGCTGAGCGGCTTCGCCCGTACCCAGGTCAGCCGCCTCGAACTTCTCGCCTTCTGTGCACCGCTGCGGTGCACAGAAGGCGAGAAGTTCAGCGGAGCACCGCTCAGCTGGGGCGCGACTCCGGCGACTGGGTCTTGCTCGCGTCGGTCTCGGGGAGGTCGCCGAGGACCTCGTCGATGCGGGACAGCACGTCGGCCTCGAGCTTCACACCGCTGGCGCCGGCGTTGTCCTCGACCTGCGAGGGCCTGGAGGCGCCGATGATCGCGGTGGCGACGTTGTCGTTCTGCAGCACCCAGGCCACGGCGAGCTGGGCCATGGACAGGCCGAGGTCGCTCGCGACCGGCTTGAGCTCCTGCACGCGGCCGAGGAGGTCGTCGTTCATGAAGCGGCTGATCATGTCGGCGCCGCCCTTCTCGTCGGTCGCCCGCGAGCCCTCGGGCAGCGGCTGGCCCGGCACGTACTTGCCGGTCAGGATGCCCTGCGCGATGGGCGAGAAGACGACCTGGCTGAGGCCGAGCTCCTTCGAGGTCGGGACGACCTCGCCCTCGATGACCCGCCAGAGCATCGAGTACTGCGGCTGGTTGGAGATCAGCGAGAAGCCGAGGCCGCGCGCGAGCTCCTGGCCCTGGCGGATCTGGTCCGCGGTCCACTCGCTGACGCCGATGTAGAGGGCCTTGCCCTGGCGGACGACGTCGGCGAAGGCCTGCATCGTCTCCTCGAGCGGGGTCTCGAAGTCGAAGCGGTGCGCCTGGTAGAGGTCGACGTAGTCGGTGCCGAGCCGGCTCAGCGAACCGTTGATCGACTCCATGATGTGCTTGCGCGACAGCCCGGAGTCGTTGGGCCCGGCGGGGCCCGTCGGCCAGTACACCTTGGTGAAGATCTCGAGCGACTCGCGCCGCTCGCCCTTGAGGGCGTCGCCGAGGACGACCTCGGCCTTGGTGTTGGCGTACGCGTCGGCGGTGTCGAAGGTGGTGATGCCGGCGTCGAGCGCGGCGCGCACGCACTGCGTGGCGATCTCGTTCTCGACCTGGGACCCGTGGGTCAGCCAGTTGCCGTAGGTGATCTCGGAGATCTTGAGGCCGGAGTTGCCCAGGTAACGAAAGTGCATGGGTCCCGTTATACGTGGCCGCCGCGCGGGCGCTCGGGGTGGGTCTACAACGATGCAGAAGAACGATGCAGAAGTCGACCCCGCCGAGGTCAGACCTGGGCGGGCTCGGCCTCGGGTGCTGCGGTGCTCGTCCGGCTGCGGCGGGCGCGGCGCAGGCCGTCGACTGACATGATCACCAGGGCCACCCACACCAGCCCGAACCCGACCCAGCGGCCCGGCGACATCGCCTCGCCGAAGTAGGTGATGCCGAGGACGAACTGCAGCGTCGGCGCCAGGTACTGCAGCAGCCCGAGCGTGCTCAGCGGCAGCCGGGTCGCGGCGGAGGCGAAGAAGAGGAGCGGCACCAGCGTGATGAACCCGGTCGCGACGAGCAGGAGGCTGAAGCCCCAGCCCAGGTGGCCGAACGTCGCCCGCCCGGTCACCTCGAGGAAGCCCAGGTAGACCAGCGCGATCGGCGTGAGCAGCGCGGACTCCACGGCCAGGCTGTCCACCGCGCCGGCGCCGAGGCGGTTCTTGATGAAGCCGTACGTCGCGAAGCTGACGGCGAGCACGAGCGCGATCCAGGGCAGCGTGCCGTAGTCGACGGTCAGCACCACCACCGCGGCGACGGCGAGCCCGAGGCTCACCCACTGGGCGCGGCTCAGCTTTTCCCGCAGCACGACGACGCCGAGGACGATCGAGAGGATCGGGTTGATGTAGTAGCCGAGCGCGGTCTCGACGACGTGGCCGTGGTTGACCGACCAGATGTAGGTGCCCCAGTTGACCGAGACGATCGCGGCGGCGGAACCGAGCAGCACCAGGGTGCGGCGGTGGCCCATCCGGGACCAGAAGCCGCGGCGGACGACGGTCAGCACGAGCACCAGGGAGATCACGAAGGACCAGACGATGCGGTGCGCCAGGATCTCGAGCGAGCCGGCCTGCGCGACCAGCGGCCAGAAGAGGGGGACCGCACCCCAGACCGCGTACGCCGCCAGCCCGTAACCGATCCCGCGGCGTCCCTCGTCGGACATCTGCCCTCCTCTTCCCGCCAGGAGGCTAGCCCCTCTATGTGCTCACCTCCCGGGTTCCAGGCGCACGCGAGATGGTGGGATCGCGGGTGCCGTGTCGAGATCGGCGGGCCCGCTCCGACGTCCTGGTCGGAGGGCCGCGAGAGTCCGCCGAGACGAGAGGGAAGCAGCCGTGAAGTACGTCGTCCTCATCCACTCCGACCCCCGGCCGTGGGGTCACCCGACCGGTGACTACATCGCCGAGCAGCGCGCCCTGCCCGACGAGGAGCGCCGGCGCAACCAGGCGGCCTTCGAGGCCGCCCTGACCGAGCTGTCCGAGCGCGGCGAGCTGGTCGGCGGCGAGGCGTTGGCCGACCCGCGCAGCGCCCGGCTCTACCGCTGGGAGGCCGGTGCGCCGGTCGTCACGGACGGCCCGTACGCGGAGGCGAAGGAGCACCTCGCCGGCTTCTTCCTCATCGACGTCGAGAGCCAGGAGCGCGCCGAGGAGGTCGTGCGGCACTTCAGCGGCCCGGGCGAGACCGTCGAGCTGAGGCCGACCATGAGCGGAAGCGCCGAGGAGGCCTGAGCACGCCGATGACCGAGGGGCCGCTCGACGCGTCGCTCGAGGACGTGTGGCGGCGGGAGTCGCCGCACGTCCTCGCCGCGCTCCTGCGCCGCCACGGCGACCTCGCCGACTGCGAGGACGCGGCCCAGGAGGCGCTCGCCGCCGCGGCCGTGCAGTGGCCGCGCGACGGGGTGCCCGACCACCCGCGGGGCTGGCTCGTGACGGTCGCGTCGCGGCGGCTCGTCGACCAGGTGCGGGCCGAACGCGCCCGTGCGGCCCGGGAGACGGCCCTCGCCGCGCGGGAGCCCGAGGAGCACCTGCGGGCGCCGGCGGCGGACGAGCAGGGCGTCGGCGAGGTCGACGACAGCCTCCGGCTGCTCCTGCTGTGCTGCCACCCGGCCCTGCCGCCGGCGTCGCAGGTCGCGCTCACCCTGCGCGCGGTGGCGGGACTGAGCACGGCGCAGGTCGCCGCGGCCTTCCTCGTGCCCGAGGCGACGATGGCGCAGCGCCTGAGCCGGGCGCGGGCGACCCTGCGGACGGCGGGGGCGCGGTTCGTCGCGGTGCCGCCCGAGGAGCTGCCGGCCCGGGTCTCCGCCTGCCTCGACGTGCTGCACCTGGTGTTCACCGAGGGCTACGCCGCCAGCGCCGGCCCGGCGGTGGTCGACGTCTCGCTCACCGCCGAGGCCGTCCGGCTGGCGCGCGGGCTGCGGGCGGCGCTGCCCGACCACGACGAGGCCGCCGGGCTGCTCGCGCTGATGCTGCTGACGTCGGCGCGCGAGGCGACCCGGGTGGACGCGGCGGGCGACCTGGTCCCGCTCGCCGAGCAGGACCGCTCGCGCTGGGACGCCGCGATGGTCGCCGAGGGCGTGGCCCTGCTGGAGGAGGTCCTCCCGCGCGGCCACGTGGGGCGGTTCCAGCTGGAGGCGGCGATCGCGGCGGTGCACGCCGAGGCGCCGAGCACGGAGGCGACCGACTGGCGCCAGGTCGCGCTGCTCTACGCGATGCTCGCCGAGCGGGCGCCGGGCCCGGCCGTCACCCTGAACCGCGCCGTGGCCGTCGCCGAGGCGTACGGCGCCGAGCAGGGCCTCGAGGTCCTCGAGCCGCTGCTGGCTGACCGGACGATGAGCCGCCACCACCGCACGTACGCGGTCCGGGCCCACCTGCTCGAGCGGGCCGGACGCCTCGACGAGGCCCGCGAGGCGTACGCGACCGCTGCCCGGATGACCGCGAGCATCCCCGAGCAGCGCTACCTGAACGCCCGGCTCGCCCGACTGGACCCCCCGAACGACGCCGAGCGGTAGGTTGCGGCGCCTTTTCCGGTGGAAAAGGCGCGGCAACCTACCGCTCGGCGGGAGGTCAGGAGGCTGGGGGCCTGTCTGGCCTCAGTCGACGACCCAGGTGTCGCCGCCGTTGACGAGGTCCTGCAGGGCCGCGTCGTCGTTGCTGCGACCGGCCGTGGCCAGCGCGACCTGCTCGCGGGCGAGGTCGTCGTACGCGGGCGCCTCGACCTCGCGGAAGATCCCGATCGGCGCGCGGTGCAGGACACCGGCGTCGGTCAGCCGCGAGAGGCCGAAGGCGTACGAGGGGTCGGAGATGTGCGCGTCGTGCACGACCAGGGCGTCGACCCCGACCGACTCGACGTCGACGACCGAGAACTCGCCGGTCCGCGGGTCGCGGACGACGCCGAGGCGGCTGTCCACGCCGAAGCGGATCGGCTCGCCGTGGGTCAGCGGGATGATCGCGTCGGCCGAGGTGTCGCGGTCCTTGACGGCGGCGAAGGCGTCGTCGTTGAAGATCGGGCAGTTCTGGTAGATCTCCACGAACGACGTGCCGCGATGGGCCGCCGCCGCCTTGAGCACCGACGTGAGGTGCTTGCGGTCGGAGTCGATGGTCCGCGCGACGAACGTCGCCTCCGCGCCCAGCGCCAGCGACACCGGGTTGAACGGGTTGTCCAGCGAGCCGAGCGGCGTCGACTTGGTGACCTTGCCGATCTCGGAGGTCGGGGAGTACTGGCCCTTGGTCAGGCCGTAGATCCGGTTGTTGAACAGCAGGATCGTCACGTTCACGTTGCGCCGCAGCGCGTGGATCAGGTGGTTGCCGCCGATCGACAGCGCGTCGCCGTCACCGGTGATCACGAACACCGCGGTGTCGGGCCGCGCCGTCGCCACGCCGGTCGCGATCGCCGTCGCGCGCCCGTGGATCGAGTGCATGCCGAAGGAGTCGACGTAGTACGGGAAGCGGCTGGAGCAGCCGATGCCCGAGACGATGACCGTGTTCTCCTTCTTGATGCCGAGGTCCGGCATGAAGCCCTGGAAGGCGGCGAGCACGGCGTAGTCGCCGCACCCGGGGCACCAGCGCACCTCCTGGTCGGAGGTGAAGTCCTTGCGGGTCAGCGGCTCCAGCGACAGCGGGACGCCGGCGAGGCCGCCGGTCTCCACGACGCGGTGGGTGGGCTGGTCGAGAGCGGTCATGCGAACGCACCTTCCTTCAGGGGGCTCTCCTCGACGTCGGGAAGGGCGTCGATCTCGAGCTCCAGGTCACGGGCGAGCTCGCTGAGCGAGATCGGGAGCCCGCGCACCCGGGAGTAGCTGTGGACGTCGACCAGGTACTTGCCGCGCAGCAGCAGGGCGAGCTGGCCGAGGTTCATCTCGGGGACGATGACGCGGTCGTAGGAACGCAGCACCTCCCCGAGGTTGGCCGGGAACGGGTTCAGGTGGCGCAGGTGGGCCTGCGCGACCTGCCGGCCGGTGTTCCGCACACGCCGCACGGCCGCCGCGATCGGCCCGTACGTCGAGCCCCACCCGAGCACGAGGGTGCGGGCCTGGCTGCCGTCGGGGGCGGTCGGGTCGTCGACGACGAGGTCGGGGATGTCTTGGACGATGCCGTCGATCTTGGCCTGGCGGGTGCGGACCATCTCGTCGTGGTTGGCGGGGTCGTAGGAGACGGCGCCGGTGTCGCGGGCCTTCTCGATCCCGCCGATGCGGTGCTGCAGGCCGGCGGTGCCGGGGATCGCCCAGGGGCGCGCGAGGGTCTCGGGGTCGCGGCGGTAGGGCAGGAACAGCGGCTCGCCCTTGGCGTCGGTGGCGTTGGCCTCGGTGGCGAAGCCGGGGTCGATCGCCGGGATCGCGGCGACGTCGGGGACCTGCCACGGCTCGGCGCCGTTGGCGATGTAGCCGTCGGAGAGCACGACGACCGGGGTGCGGTACTTGACCGCGATCCGCACGGCCTCGATCGCGGTGGCGAAGCAGTCCGACGGCGTGGAGGCGGCGATCACCGGGACCGGGGACTCGCCGTTGCGCCCGTACATGACCTGCAGCAGGTCGGCCTGCTCGGTCTTGGTCGGCATGCCCGTGCTCGGGCCGGCGCGCTGCACGTCGATGACCACCAGCGGCAGCTCGGTCATCACCCCGAGCCCGATCGTCTCGGCCTTGAGCGCCATCCCCGGCCCGGACGTCGTGGTGACGCCGATGTGGCCGGCGAAGCTCGCGCCCAGCGCAGCACCGACCCCGGCGATCTCGTCCTCGGCCTGGAAGGTCGTGATCCCGAAGCGCTTGTGCTTGCTCAGCTCGTGGAGGATGTCGGACGCCGGGGTGATCGGGTAGCTGCCGAGGAACATCGGCAGGTCCGCCTTGCGCGCCGCGGCCACGAGACCGAGCGCCAGGGCGAGGTTGCCGTTGATCTGGCGGTAGCGCCCCGACGGCATCGGGGCCGGCGCGACCTCGTAGGAGACCGCGAAGACCTCGGTGGTCTCACCGAACGCGTAGCCGGTCTTGAACGCGGTGATGTTGGCGTCGCGGATCGCGGGCTTGTTCGCGAACTTGGTCGACAGGAAGCTGATCGTGCCCTCGGTCGGGCGGTGGTAGAGCCACGACAACAACCCGAGCGAGAACATGTTCTTCGCCCGCGAGGCGTCCTTGCGCGACAGCCCGAAGTCCTTGACCGCCGCGACGGTCATGCCGGTCAGGTCGAGGGCGTGCAGCTGGTAGTCGCCCAGCGACCCGTCCTCGAGCGGGTTGGCCGCGTAGCCGACCTTGGCCAGGTTGCGGGTGGTGAAGTCCGCGGTGTCGGCGATGATCAGCCCGCCGCGGGGCAGGTCGGCGATGTTGGCCTTGAGCGCGGCCGGGTTCATCGCCACCAACACGTCGGGCCGGTCGCCCGGGGTCATGATGTCGTAGTTGGCGAAGTGGAGCTGGAAGCTCGACACCCCGGGCAGCGTGCCCGCAGGCGCGCGGATCTCGGCGGGGAAGTTCGGCAGCGTCGAGATGTCGTTGCCGAACGTCGCCGAGTCGGCGGTGAAGCGGTCACCGGTGAGCTGCATGCCGTCACCGGAGTCACCCGCGAAACGGATCACCACCCGGTCGAGCGTGCGGACCTCAGTCATGGAGCAGGTGCTCTCTTCCTCGTAGCGGTCGTCGGGCCAGGGTTCGGAGCGCGTGCGGCCCTCGGACTCCCGAGAGACGGTGAGTTCCGTCTCGGGGCCGTCGTCCGGACCGCTGGGGCAGGTCTGGTTCCTGGCGATGGACCGTCGTCCATGATAAGGGCGCCCTAACCGCTCACCAGGGGCGTTCGCCCGCTGAGAGCCCGGTGCAGCCAAGGTCACACGAGGCCCTCGTGGGCGCGACCGCCGCGGGTGGGGTCACGTAGCGTGGCGCCGTGCGCTGGGTCGACTGGTACGGGGACTCCTCCCTGCACGTGCTCGACGTGGCCCTGGCCTGCTGCTCGCTCGAGTTCGACGCGGCCGCGCCCGCCACGGCCGGCCCGGCCGTCGAGCCGCCCACGGACGGCCGCACCGCCGTCGTCGTCTCCGGCACGGTCACCGACCGGCTCGCGCCCGCCGTCGCCGCGGTCGTGGACAGCGTCCGGGCCCGTCAGACCGTTGCCCCGGTCGTGGTCGCGTACGGGGTCTGCGCCACCACCGGCGGGCCCTACTGGGACTCCTACGCCGTGACCAAGGGCGTCGACGCGCTGGTGGGGGTCGACGTCTACGTGCCCGGCTGCCCGCCGACCCCGGCGGCGCTGCGCGAGGTCCTCGACGGCGTGAGTGGCCGGACCGCGCGCGGAGCCACGGCATGAGGGACGTCGCCGCGCAGGACTGGCACGCGGCGGTGCTGGCCGCCCGCGAGGACGGCTACGGCTGGTTCGACTGGCTGGGCTGCGTCGACGAGATCGGCGTCGCCGACGAGCTGCGGGTCGTGCTCTCGCTACGCCGGCTCGACGACGCGAGCGCCCCCGAGCTCCTGCTGCAGTGCCGGGTGCCGCGCTCCGAGCCCCGGGTCGACAGCGTCCGCGACGTGTTCGCCGGGGCGGCGTGGCACGAGCGGGAGGCGGCGGAGGAGTTCGGGCTGGAGGTGGTCGGCGGGGACCGTCGCCGCCTGCTGCTCGACGCGTCCGTCGAGGCCCCGCTGCGCAAGGACGAGGTCCTCGCCGCGCGGACGGCCGGCCCGTGGCCGGGTGCGAAGGAGCCGGGGGAGAGCACGGAGGGCGGTGCCTCGCCGAGCCGTCGGCGGACCGTCCCGCCCGGCGTCCCCGCGCCCGAGGTCTGGGGCGACCGCGACCCCGACGGCCCGGACCCGGACCCGGCCGAGATCGCCGCGGCCTCGACCGGTGGCCGCGTACGCCGGCGGTCCCGATGAGCGCGCCCGAGCCGGTGGTCCCGGTCGGCGGTCCCGCCCACGGGCGGATCCGGCTGATCGAGCCGGCCTGCACGTCGTGCATGCTCTGCGTCCGCGAGTGCCCGGTCTGGTGTATCTCCCTCGACTCCCACACCGAGCCCGACCCGGACGTGCCCGCCGGCGCGCGGCCGCGCACGGTCAACGTCCTCGACCACTTCGAGATCGACTGGGGCACCTGCATGTTCTGCGGGATCTGCGTCGAGGAGTGCCCGTTCGACGCGCTGGAGTGGGACGACGCGCACCCGGCGCCGGCGGAGGGTTCGCTGGACCTGCGCCACGGGATCGCCGAGCTGGCCTGAGCCGGTCCCGCGACTGCCCGGGCCCGCGGACCGCGTCAGCGTGCGAGGAGCGTGGCCAGCCCGAGGTAGAGGACGACCGCGGCGAAGGGCAGCAGCGCGGCGAGGAAGACGATCGAGCCCGGTCGGTCCTCGCGGCGCAGCAGGGCCGCGCTCGCGACCGCGCTGCCGCCCGCGAGCAGACCGCCGAGGGCGCCGCCGAAGCCGATGCCCAGCACGAGGAGCACGAGGTAGCCGACGCGGACCCAGAGCGGGATCGGCCGGCCGAGCAGCAGGTCGTGCTCACCCACCCGCAGCCGCGGCCCGAACTCCCGCCAGTCGAAGGACGCCTCCACCCGGCGCACGCCGCGGCGGTCGCGCAGCTCGTAGCGGCCCTGGCCGTCCTTGGGCAGCTCCTGGCCACGGACGCTGACGTGGGGCCGTCGCGCCCAGAGGCGCGAGACCTCCAGCTCGGTCCCGTCCACCCGCGCGGTCATCACCACACGCGGAAGGTTAGGCCCTGCCTCTCCATTCCGACGAGCGCTGACGGGGCCCCGCATCCCGACCGGCGGCGCCGGCCTCGCTCGGCGCAGCCCGCTGCGTTCTCGCTCCCCCGACTTGCCGGACCGGGCGCGGATGCCACGTCAGCGCGTGCCGGGATCGAGAGGCACGGCCAGGTCATCCGTCGGTGGCCGGCGTCGGGTCGAGCTGCTGCCGGTCGGGCACCGGCCAGTCGAAACCCGTCCGCAGGACGCACAGCTCGTTGCCCTCGGGATCGGCCAGCGTGACCCAGCCGCGTCCGTCGGGCGTGCGGAGGTCGGCGACCCGGGTGGCGCCGAGGTCGAGCAGGCGCTCGACCTCCTCCTCGCGCGTATGGCCGTCCGTGGGGACGAGGTCCAGGTGCAGGCGGTTCTTGACGGACTTCGCCTCGGGGACCTCGATGAACAGCATCAGCGAGCGTCCGTCCGGCGCGAGGATCATGCACTCCTCGTGGCCGGGCAGGTTCGGGTCCCCGGGGTCCTCCGACCAGCCGAGGACCTCGGCCCACCAGCGCGACTGCGCGTACGCGTCGCGGGAGTCGACGCTGAGGTGGCTGATCCGCAGGGCCACGGCTCAGACCACCAGGTCGGGCCCGAGCTCGTCCAGCGAACCGACACCCAGCGAGCGGAGCACCCGGAGCAGCTGGGTGTCGAAGCCCTCGAGCAGCTGCTCGACGCGCCGGTCGCCGCCGGTGGCCAGCGACCAGAGCACCGGTCGTCCCAGGAACACGGCCCGCGCGCCGAGGCAGAGCGCGGCCGCGACGTGCTCGGGCGTACGCACGCCGCTGTCGACGTAGACCTCAGCCCGGTCGCCGACGGCGGCGACGACCTCGGGCAGCGCGTCGGCGGGCCGCACCGTCTGGTTGAGGCAGCGGCCGCCGTGCGTGGAGACGACCACCGCAGCGGCCCCTGCCTCGACGCAGGCGGCGGCGTCGTCGCCGCGCAGCACGCCCTTGACCACGACCGGCAGCCCGGTGAGCTCGTGGAGCCAGCCGATGTCGGCGACCGACAGGTCCCCGCTGCCGCGGAAGACGATGCCGCCGTCCTCACCGCCCGGGATGTTGACCTGCATGCCGTAGCGCTCCGGCCACGTCCGCGGCTCGAGCTCCGGACGCCGCGGGTCCACGGCGGGCGCGTCGACGGTGAGCACCAACGCCTTCGCCCCGGCGTCGGCCGCGCGGGTCACGAGCTCGCCGGTGACCGCGCGGTCGTCCATCACGTAGACCTGGAACCACCACGGCGCCCCGACCGCGTCGATGTCGGAGAAGCGCACGCCGGTGTTGGTGGAGACGCCCAGCAGGGTCCCGCGCCGTGCGACGGCGCGGGCCGTCGCGACCTCGCCGTCGGGGTGCGCGGCCCGCTGCTGCGCCATCGGCGCCACCAGCACCGGGCTGGCGACGGGCGTGCCGAGGACCGTGGTGGCCAGGCTCAGCCCGCCCGTCGGCCGCAGCACGTGCGGGCGGAACCGCACCTGCGACCAGCGCTCGGCGTCGGTCGGCACCCCGTACGCGCCCGTCGGCCCGCGGAAGTAGCCGAGGACGTGCTCGGGCAGCACCTCCGCGGCCTCGGCCTCGAGGCCGTCGACGTCCGGCAGGGCGCGGTCGAGCGGGTCGGCCCCGCTCGCCGTGGGGTCGTCCGTCGCGGTGGCGGGCCCGCCCGTCGCACTCAGGTCAGGCGTCCTTGTCCGTGTCGCCGTCGTCGACGACCCCGGCCAGGGCCTCCCGGTCGGCGTCGGACAGCTCGGAGCCGATCGACTCCGAGAGCGGCTCGTCGTACGGGTCGACGTCCTTCGCGACCGGCTCGAGCGGGGCGTCGTCCGTGGGGACCGGGGCGTCGGCCGGGGCCGGGTCGGTGGCGAGGTCCGCGGGCTCGGCCTCGGTCCCGCCGGGGGCGTCGGTGTCCGTCGTCGTGGCCCCGTCGTCGTCGGCACCGACCGTGGCGTCACCGGCGTCCGGCTCGGAGCCCGCCTCGTCGTCGCTGTCGTCGCCGTCGCTGTCGTCGGCGTCCTCGCCGGTCACGTAGCCGGGCTGGACCGCGTCCGTGCTCGAGGAGTCGGGGCCGATGTCCTCGCTCTCGGTGGTCGGGGCGCGGTCGCCCTTCTGGTCGCCGTCCTGGTCGCCGTCGTGCTCGTCGTCCTGCCCGAGGCGCTCGCGCACGTCGTCGACGACGTCGCCGGCCTTGTCACGGGCGTCGTCGAGGAGGTCGCCCGCCTTGTCGCGCACGTCGTCGAGGCCCTCGCGGGCCTTCTCGCCGAGCTCTTCCACCTTGTGCCTCAGGCCGTCGAGGATGCCCATGACCGTCTCCCTGTCTGCGTCTCTGCGGTGCTGTGCGGGTCTGTGCGGTGCGGTTGCGGTGCTGCGCGGTCTGCCCGGTGCCGGTCGGGCTCGACCGAACCGGGCTCAGCGGTAGTTCGTGAACTGCACGGCGAAGTCGTAGTCGGCGCCCTTGACGAGCGCCTGGACGGCCTGGAGGTCGTCGCGGCTCTTGCTGCTCACGCGCAGCTCGTCGCCCTGGACCTGTGTCTTGACGTTCTTGGGGCCCTCGTCGCGGATCAGCTTGGCGACCTTCTTGGCGTTCTCGGTGCTGATGCCCTCGGTCGTGGTCGCGGTGATCTTGTAGAGCTTGCCCGAGGAGCGCGGCTCGCCGGCGTCCAGGGACTTGAGGCTGACGCCGCGGCGCACGAGCTTGGACTGGAAGACGTCGAGGACGGCCTTGGCCCGCTCCTCGGAGTTGGCCTCGATCTCGATCGCGTCGCCGGACCAGGCGATCGAGGCGTCGGCGGTCTTGAAGTCGAAGCGCTGCCGCACCTCCTTGGCCGCCTGGTTGAGCGCGTTGTCGACCTCCTGGCGGTCGACCTTGCTGACGATGTCCATCGAGCTCTCAGCCACGGACCCATCCTGCCAAGGACGTGGTCAGGGCGGTGGGCCACCCCGACCCCGAGGGCGTGGGCCTCACGGGCGCGGACGGACCACGAGCATCGAGCCCTCGACGTCCCCGCGGGCGATCAGCCGGCCGATCCGGCCCGACTGGTCCTCCGCGGTGCGCCAGCGCGCGTCGTCGCCATGCCGGCGCTCGAGCTCGGCGTCGACGGCGTCGGCCCGCTCCTGCCACAGGCCGGGCGTGCCGGCGAAGTCGGCGAGGTGCGCGCTGTCCTGCACGACCAGCCCGGCGTCGTCCAGCAGCCGCGCGAGCCCGTCGGCGGTGGGGAACTGGTTGCCCTCGGGAGCGTCCTCGACGTGCTCCTGGCGGGCCACGTAGACGAGCAGCCCGAGGCGGCCGTCGTCGGCGAGCACGCGCCGCAGCTCCGAGACGAAGAACGGCTGGTCCGCCACGGTGCAGAGCACGCCGAGGCACCACCCGGCGCCGACCGAGGCGCCGGCCACCGGCAGCGCGCTTCCGGTCCGGACCACCGGGACGCCGAAGAGGCGTCGCGCCGCCCGGCACGCGCCCGCCTGGGGCTCGGTGAGGACGGGCCGCACGCCCGCCTCCTGCGCGGCGAAGCCCGCGGGGCCGCCCACGCCCGCGCCGACGTCGAGGAAGGTCGAGCCCGGCGCGGGGGCCAGGTGGTCGAGGAACCAGTGCAGGGCCGCCGGCCCGCCGCTGCCCCGGCACCCCGCCGGCACGTGGTGGTCGGGGCCGAGGTCGAGCGCGACGTCGGCGGTCCAGGCCGCGACCGTGTCGAACTCGGCGGCCATCGGGTCCTGCTCGTCCGCGACCTCGGCGTCAGGGTCCTGGCGGTGCGCTTCGTCCACGGCTCGCCGTTACCCGCGCACGCACCCGCCGACCCGTCTCGGCCTGGATCTCCGCCGCGGGGAGCACCCCGCGCGCCGACGCCATGCCCGACAGGTTCACCCCCGCGACCCCCTCGACCTCGAGCAGCGCGAGGGCGGCGTCCAGGGCCGACGCGACGCCGGCCTCGACGGGGTCGTCCGCGCCGAGCACCTCCTCGACGCGGACCGGGTCGATCTCGAGGCCCGGCAGCGCGTCGAGGACGGCCGCGGAGCGCGCGTCGGTGAACAGGGGGACCGACGCGACGACGGGCACGGTCAGCCCGAGGGCGCGGGCGGGTCCGACGAAGGCCGCCACGTCGGCCGTAAGGGGCACGTGGTTGAGCACGGCGACGCCCGCGCCGGCCCGCTGCTTGTGCACGAGCCGCTCCGGCCGGAAGGCGCGCGGCGGGGCGCTCGGCGTCTCCGGGACCGCGACCGGCAGCCCGAGCCCGGCCGCCAGGGAGGCGAGCCGGGTCCCGTCGAGGTCGAAGACCTGCGTGACGTCGGGACGGACGTCGTACGCGCGCCCGTCGCCGGTCACGCAGAGGACGGTGGCGAGGCCGTCGAGCGCGAGCGCCTGCAGCTCGGCCTCGAGGGTGATGCGGTTGCGGTCGCGGCAGGCGATGGTCACCCAGGGCACGCCGCCGGCCGCGTCGACGAGGCGCGCGATCGTGCTGGGCGGGAAGTCCGGCCGGTCCTGGTGGTCGCCGGCGAGGACGGCGTCGCAGGTCGGGGCCAGCAGCTCGACCACCCGCCGCAGCGTGGCGGCGTCGGCCGGCGGGGTGCTGAGGTCGGTGAGCACGAGCGGGGCGCGGACGCGGGCACCGGTGCGGACCGGCTCGGGCGCCGCCGGCCAGGCCGACGGCTCGAGGAACACGCACGGCGCCGGAGCCATCTCGCACAGCCCGTCCACCCGTACGCCGCCGCAGGGGCCGTGGTGCATGCGCTTCGGGCAGCCGGCCCGGGGCGGTTCGGTGATCACGTGCACGGCCCCAGCCTGGCAGGCCGCTTCCACGGTCGGCGTCCGCGCGGGCGAACGGGTTCGCGGGTCGTCGGTTGCGTTGGTAAGGTTTCGCTCCGCCGGGTCCGCCCGGCATGGCAGGTTGCCCGAGTGGCCAAAGGGAGCAGACTGTAAATCTGCCGGCATCGCCTACGTTGGTTCGAACCCAACACCTGCCACCCCGATGTCGGGGCGTGATGGACTGACGCCCATGACCGGATTGCCTGACGGCGTCGACCGCGCGCTCCGCGTGCTGGCGGCCGTCGCCCTGGAGCGGCGGCAGGCCTACGACGCCCTCGACGCCGTGACCGGCGACGGCGACTTCGGTTCCACCTTCGCCCGCGGCGCCGCCGCCGTGGTCCGGGCGCGCCCCGACAGCCTGCGTACGGCGGGCCTCGCCTTCGCCGCGGCCGCCGGCGGTTCGTCGGGCGCGCTCCTCGGCGCCGCCCTCGTCCGGCTCGACGGCCACGGGCTCGCCGACGACTCCGACGCCGATCGGGTGAGCGCTGCCCTGCTCGACGCGGACGCGGCGGTCGCCGAGCTCGGCGGGGCCGCCCTGGGCGACAAGACGCTGCGCGACGCGCTCCACCCGGCCGCCACGGCGCTGCGCGACGGCGGCGTCACGGCCGCGGTGGCCGCCGCCCGCAGCGCCGCCTACGCCACGGCCGGGCTGACCGCCCGACGCGGCCGCAGCGCGTACGCCGGCGAGCGCTCGGTCGGGGCGGTGGACCCCGGTGCGGTCGCCGTGGCCGACGTGCTCGAGGCCTGGGTCGCGGGGGAGCCTCCGACCTGGGAGGCGCTGCTGGACCGGGTCGGCGAGCCCGCCGGCGAGGACGCCGGGTCCGCCGAGGACGACCGCGTGGACCGCGCCGTCGCCGGCCTCGTCGCCTCCCACCCGTCGCTGCGACGCCTGCCCGGGGTCCGGGCCGTCGTGCGCGCCGACGCGGGTGCCGGTTCCGAGGGTGCGCCCCGGGTCGTCCTGGTCTCCGGCGGCGGCGCCGGCCACGAACCGCTGCACGCCGGCTTCGTCGGCGCAGGCATGCTCGACGCCGCCTGCCCCGGCGCGGTCTTCACCTCCCCCTCCAGCGCCCAGGTGCTGGCCGCTGCCGAGGCGGTCGACCAGGGCGCCGGCGTCCTCTTCGTGGTCAAGGCCTACACCGGCGACGTGCTCAACTTCGGGCTCGCCGCGCAGTCGCTCGGCGGCACGAGCGCGACCGTGCTGGTCGCCGACGACGTCGCCACGGCGGTCGACGACGGCCCGGGCCGGCGCGGCACCGGCGCCACCGTCGCGGTCGAGAAGCTCGCCGGGGCGCTCGCGGCCGAGGGCGCCGACCTCGGGTCCTGCCGGGCGCTCGGCCAGGCGGTGGCCGACGACGCCCGGTCCTACGGCATCGCCTTCCGCGGCGAGGAGATGGAGCAGGGCGTCGGCATCCACGGCGAGCCGGGCCGCCCGCGCGAGCCGCGCCGGCACGGGAGTGCGCTGGCGCACGCGCTCTGCGACCCGCTGCTGGCCGAGGTCGACCCTGCCGCGCCGCTGCTCGTGCTGCTCTCCGGCCTCGGCGGCACCGCGCTGCTCGACCTCCAGGCGACCTACGCCGACGTGGTCGACGTGCTGACCGCCGCGGGCCGCACGGTCGTCCGCAGCCTGGTCGGCGACCTCGTGACCTCGCTCGACCAGCCGGGGATGCTGCTCACGCTCGTGCCGTTCGACGAGCGGCGCACCGCGCTGTGGGACGCGCCGGTCAGCACCCCCGCG